>JAAEQD010000249.1 GCA_024231855.1 Candidatus Zixiibacteriota bacterium | reverse complement strand
TATTTCCGATGCGCAGGGTTATATTGAAGCAATGGGACTACCCCGTATCGCCCGTGTAAAAGCCGATGCCGCAGTCGCGCAGGCTGAGGCTGATAGGGACTCCACTATCAATGCCGCCAACGCCCGCAAGGAAGGGGATATCGCTAAATTTGCCGCCGAATCGGAAGTTGCCGCGGCGAATCGTGATTACGAAGTCAAACGTGCTGAATATACCAGTATGGTAAATCAAAAGAAAGCGTCTGCTGATATGGCTTATGACCTTGAACGTCACAAACAGAATCAGGCGATGAAAAAGGAAGAGTTAGCCACTCGTCTCGTGGAGAAAGAATCCGGTATCAAAGTCGAAGAAGCGGAAATTAAACGCAAAGAACTTGAACTTGAAGCGACAGTGAAGAAGATGGCTGACGCCGATAAATACCGCACTCAATCCGAAGCGGAGAGCAACAACTTCAAGGTTATCCAGCAGGCAAAAGCGAAAGCGGAAGCGATTCGTCTTGAAGGCGACGCCGAAGCCGAAGCAATGAAGAAGCGCGCCGAATCTTACAAAGAGTTTAACGAAGCGGCGATGTATAAGATGTTTGTCGATGTCCTGCCGGAGTTGGCGAAGAATATCTCCGAGCCGTTATCGAAAGTAGATAAAATTATCATGGTTGGCGATGGTGCCGGCGGTGCTTCCAAACTAACCGGGCAGGTTGCTAATATTATGGCACAGCTTCCTGAAGTTGTTGAATCTCTCAGCGGTGTTGATCTGAAGAAAATGCTGAAGAAACTCGGAAATAACGAAGGTGAGAATAACGAATAGCGGTTCACTCAAAGTTTAAGGATTGAAAAATCATGCTTTCAGATAGAGTACAAAGAATCGGTATGTCACCGACGTTAAAAATATCCGGCAAAGCC
>JAAEQD010000248.1 GCA_024231855.1 Candidatus Zixiibacteriota bacterium | reverse complement strand
TTTTGCCCACTTTGGTGAAAAAGGGAGCATTACCGCTGCCATTATCTATTTGACTGCGGACATCGGTCCAGGTTTCACCGCCGTCAGTCGAGCGGTAGAGCCCGTTATATTGAGAGCCGCCGATAATTTTGTTCGGGTCCTCATAATGCCAGGATGTTTCGTAGCCGTCGCCGCTGATTCGGTACAACCAATCGCTGTCTGCGGCAGAATCCTCACCAGGCGGTGATTGCCAGGTGCCGTTATCCTGCATCCCGCCGATATACTCATTAGCTCCATGTTTCTTGTCGACACCATAGAATTGAGTCGTATTATAACCGTTCAAAGTGTTAGACCAGGTATAACCGCCGTCATCGGAATAGTAAACTCCACCATCGTTGCCGTTCATAATCCGATAAGTTTCGCTCTCTTCGTCGATGGGAATTATGGTGATATTATGATGATCCACATGGGTGCCGCTTTCTGTGTATGGATCGTAGCCGAAAGATATCTGGCTGAAGGTTGAGATCGGTTCTCCCGTATCCCCGTGGATGATGGTTAGATTGGATATGGGCAAATTATCCGGTTCCCAGATTGCGCCCGGGGCTAACAAGGGCCAAATAGCAAAGATGTTCTTATAGAAAAATCCGATTTCATTACCGGAGATTATTGGGTCGGCAGCCTCTCCGCTGTAAGGAACGCTATTGATAAAAATTAATTCCATCGGCGGATTGTTCGGATCGGTTACGGGCAGCAAATCAAAAGCGCCATTATTATCCGAGTCGAAAAATGAAACGGCTAATTGTCGATCATTAGTTAAATCCCAGACCACAAAGGGGACGTCGATATATTCCAAATATACGGGAGTATCTCCGTCAAAGTAAAAGCGATGAGCGTTCTGGGAAAGATCGGGTCCAAATAAGATTTGAACCGAAACATAGTCATCATTATCGAGTCCATAAGGTGTGACCGGAGCCCCGGTCGCAGAGGCAATTTGAAAACCTGTCCCCACGCCCATGCCATTAAAACCGCCCCAGGGAAAGAAGGCTAAGAAAGGCTGGGTATCATTTTCCTGAACGTCGATGATGCCTTCGGTGACGTAACTCTTTCTCCACAGGTTAATTCCCCCCAGGTAGACATCTTCCGAGTCGTAGGGATTGACGCCGATTGTATTATCATACCAGCCCTGGGAACCGAGCCAATTGGGCATTATTATCCCTTCATCGGCCAGATTTATCCAGGTTTCACCGGCATCTGTCGATTTATAAAGACTGGAGGATATGCCCGTTCTGTCTAAAGTAGCATAAACAACGTTATGATCGGCGGGGGCAATAGCTAATTCCAATCTGCGGCCGCCGGTTGTAGAGACATCCAATGAAATTTCCCAGGTTTCACCGGCATCTGTCGATTTGAAGATACCGATTGAATTGATCGAAGCATATTGGATATTAAAATCTTCAGGGTCGGCAATTATATGCTGAATTCGATTTTGGTACGGCTCATCATAGACTAAATACCAG
>JAAEQD010000247.1 GCA_024231855.1 Candidatus Zixiibacteriota bacterium | reverse complement strand
GATTACCGAGTTAACCGCGGGATTGGGCTCAACGGTCATTTCCTGTTCTATTTGAAACGAACTTTGCCCTGAATGCATATTATAAAACTTGGCGATTCCCCAGCCTAAATCGTTATTTGGCGCATTGGCGTTGGTGGCGGTTGATCGAAGTCTATCATAAAGCGTATCAAGACTCCAATCAGGATGGTTTTCAAGGATTAAGGCCAGGCCGCCGGCTATCATTGGAGCCGAAAAAGATGTGCCGTTGAATGCCCTGAATCCGTCATTAACGTAATATGCCGCAATAACACCTTCGCCCATGGCCGACACATCCGGCTTGATGCGTCCATCCGCTGTAGGGCCGGGCGATGATTGGCTAAACAGTAATCCTTGGGAATCTACGCCTCCCGCGGCGATAACCGAATCCCCATCGGCTGGCGGCGTTATACTTCCCCAACTTTGATTATAACGTTCATTGCCCGCGGAATTAACGACTACCACGCCCAGCGAGGCGGCAATATCGGCGGCTATGGTTATCGCCGCGGTATTACCGTCAAGATCGGATAGGTCATACCAATCTATGTAGCCCAGTGAACTTGAGATTATATCCGTTCCCTGGGCTTCCATCCATTCGGCGGCGGCAATCCAGTTATCTTCTTCCGCGATGATTTCCATGCTGTTGATTTCGGTCTTGGCAAGTATGAAATCGGCGCCATAAGCTGAACCGATCAAACTACCTTCAGAGAATCCGCCGATAATTGATAAAGTAGCGGTGCCGTGACTCTGTTGCATGCCGGTGTCCTGAACATCATCATCATTATTGATAAAATCGTAGGTATCGATTAGTCGATTTGAGGCAATAATATCGGCGAAATTCGGATGATCGATTTTGAAGCCGGTATCCATTATACCGATTAAAATACCTTCGCCGGTGAAGCCAAGGCTATGGAGCGAATCGATCTGGCATATATTCAGCTGAGTGAATGAGGGACCATAATCGAAAGCAACCTGGTTTTCGTCGAAAAATCCTTTATGCATAATTTGATCGATATCGTTAATACTCAATCGATCCTTACTGAATGTCGCAACAGGCTTAATTTTCTTTATAAATTTGAGATTAGTTACTCTGTCCCAAGAATCTTGATCACCGGAAACGCTAGCCGCGTTTAGCCATCGAGAGACATTATGAACAGTTATCCCGGCTTCCTCAAGCGCCTGTATGTGGCTGGAATCGGGGTAAATGTCATGCTCGGTCAGGCCCGAGCCATGACCACGTAATTCGCGACGATGTAACGCCTTATCGGAAATATTAACGATAGCATTATCGCTTTTTGCGGTGAAATAAACCCAATATTTACTATTTTCCGCATAGGATACACTTACAAAGCAGATTGCTGCCACAAATATAGTCAGAAGGAGAATTAATTTATATGTAAGTATACTGCATGGACCCATATTATTCACTTGACTTTTATCGTAAAACATGATAACCTAGGCTTCAAGAATTAAAACATGTCTGGAAAATATGGTGACTGACGGAACAAATCAAGATAAAAAGAAGCAATTCGAGGCATTATTTCTGCCTTTGATGGATAATCTGTATAATCTGGCGATGCGGATGGCTCGAAATCCCGGCGATGCCGAGGATTTGGTTCAGGAAACATATCTCAAGGCATTTCGCTTTTTTAACCATTTTCAAGAAGGGACAAATGCCAAAGCCTGGATTATCACTATATTGACCAATACGTTCCGCACCAGGTATCGGAAGACCCAAAAGGAGCCTGTTCAGGTCGATTTTGACGCGGTCGAAAATTTCTTCCTGGTTGATGAGTTTAAGCCATCTATGCAACCGGCCAATAAATCCGAGGCCCGGGATAGCGATACAATAACGGATATCCTGAAATCATATGTTTCTGACGATATAATTAAGGCTTTAGAGAATATTCCGGAACAATTTCGCATGGCAGTGTTGTTATCAGATGTTGAACGGTTTAATTATCAGGAAATAGCGGAAATAATCGGAGCCAGCGTTGGCACGGTAAAGTCAAGAATTTTTAGGGGGCGCAAACTATTACAGAAACAGCTTTACGAGTTTGCCAAAGAGCGGGGGATAGTCGGGAAGAAGTAATGATAAGGTGTGAGGAGGTCTTAAAACACCTATACGAGTATATCGATCGACAACTGGAAGGTGTTACGTATTCCGAAATAGAAGATCATCTTAAGCAATGCAAGTATTGCTGCAAACATCACGATTTCGAAATCGAGCTGAAAAACCTGGTTCAGAGAAGTTGCTACCAGAATAAAGCGCCCGGTGTTCTCAAATCAAAAATTAGTTCGATGCTGGGTGATATCCAGCCTGAATGAACAATTCACTAATTTTTTTTGATTTCCACAAATTGCTTAAGCCGGCGTAGGCCGGCTTTTTTTATGCCCGGCAATTATTGAATAGTTATTCCTTGCTCATAACATATCGTTAAGAGTACCGATCAAATAGCCTTGACATAAAATTCGTATTGACGTTTATTTGTGTCAGGTAGTTAAACGTTTAAATTTATCGCTTTTAATATGCCAAAAAAACGCAAGATTTTCATCTCCTATGCCCGCGAAGATGGCGACAAGCACGCCAAAATAATCTATGAGAAGTTAAAAAACCAATTCCCTGATGGGGCAGTTTGGCTGGACCGATTCAGTATGAAAGGCGGCGAAGGTTGGTGGAAACAGATAGCCGAGGCAATCGATAAAAGCGAATACCTGATATTGGTTATCACTGAAAAAGCGATCAGTTCTGAAAATGTCCGCGAGGAATGGTTTTACGCCCGGCGGCAGGGCGTATGTGTCTGCCCGATTATGCCGAAAAAACTGCCCAAACAGGCTATGAAGAAACTTCCGCGCTGGATGTCGAAATCGCATATCTATGATCTCAATGATTGGGATAGAATACTGGGGCAACTTAATAGCTCCTGCCAGGTGACTAAGGTCCCTTTCATGGCGGAGAAACCCCGGGAATATATTAATCGGTCGAAAGAATATAATCTTCTGCTGGAATCGCTTCTGGATAGAACCCGGCAGAGTCCCGTTGTGATAACGACCGTGCTTAAAGGCGCCGGAGGTTTTGGCAAGACCACACTGGCGCAGGCATTATGCTATGATGATGAAGTGATAGCCGCTTATGATGACGGTATTTTATGGGTGACCCTGGGTGAAAATCCCGATATCTTGTCGAAACTCAGGACGCTTTATTCGGCGCTTACAGGCGAGATGGCGACTTTCGTGGATGAACATGAAGCGGCCAATCATTTAAGTGAAAAGCTGAAGGGCAAAGACTGCCTGATAGTTATTGATGATGTTTGGCATCGTTCTCATCTGGCGCCATTTACGCGAAACAAGGACGACTGCTCTTATCTGATAACAACCAGATATCGTGAAATAGTCGAAGATGCTAAAGCTATCCCTGTTGATGAGATGACCTCCGATGAGGCGATTGATATGCTCATTTCGGGTCTGAGTCCCCAGCCAATGAATTTACAGCCCTTTGGTGAACTTGCGGAGCGTATGGGGGAGTGGCCGCTACTTCTTGGACTGGCCGGATCGGCTTTGAAAGTTCGGGTTAAATACGGCGAAACAGTTGACGCCGCCTTAAGCTATTTGAATAATGCACTGGATAAAAAGGGCATTACCGCTTTTGACAGGCGTGACGCGGAACAACGTCAGGATGCGGTGGCCCTGACTGTAGAGGCTAGCTTGAATCTGCTGGAAGATGATGAGATCAATTTCTATATTCAGCTTGGTATTTTCCCCGAGGATATAGACATACCGATTAAGGTAGTCAGCGAACTCTGGGGTATTGATGAATTCGACGCGGAAGAGTTGTTACTTAGATTGCATGAGCTTTCGCTTATTCAGAAGCTCGATTTGAAAAGTAGAACGATCCGCTTGCATGACGTTATGCGTGATTATCTGATCGCGAAATCGGACAAGCCGGCTGAAACGCATAACAAGCTCGTTAAGGCCTGGGGTGATCTATACGATTTACCACATAAATATGCCTGGCAATGGCTTGCTCATCATTTGTCAAACGCTAAGAAGGAATCGAAACTTAGGGAACTGCTTATAGATTTTAATTGGCTGAAAGCGAAATTAGACGCCGCCGACGTAAACTCTTTAGTAAGTGACTATGATTATATCAAGGGCGATTCGGTCTTAACCTCAATACAGGCAACTCTCAGACTGGCTTCGCATATCCTTGCGGATAAGAAGGACCAATTAAATGAGCAGCTGCTTGGCCGTCTTTTGGAATACAAAGAGCCTGAAATACAGGGCCTGCTACGGCAGGCAAAGCGGAAGAAAGGCGTATGGCTGAGACCTATAAAGCCTTGTCTAACATCTCCCGGAACCGGTGAGATCAGGACACTTTCGGGGCATAGTGGATCTGTCAGTGCTGTAGCCGTTACTCCGGATGGTAGGTTTGCGATTTCTGGTTCAGATGATGAAACCTTGAAGGTTTGGGATATAACAAGCGGGGAAGAGTTACATACGCTTTCAGGGCATAGTGATAGGATTTGTACCGTAATCTCAACCTCGGATGGCCGTTTCGCGATTTCTGGTTCAAGAGATGAAACCTTGAAGGTCTGGGATATAAACAGTGGTGAAGAGTTGCGGACGCTTTCGGGGCATAGTGGATCTGTCAGTGCTGTAGCCGTTACTTTGGATGGTAGGTTTGCGATTTCTGGTTCAGGAGATGAAACCTTGAAGGTCTGGGATATAGAAAGTGGTGAAGAGTTGAGGACACTTTCTTGGCATAGATCTGGTGTTAGCGCCGTTGCCGTAACTTCGAACGGACGGCTTGCGATTTCCGGGTCATGGGATAAAACCTTGAAAATCTGGGATATAACAAACGGGGATGAGTTGCGAACGCTTTCGGGACATAGGTCCGCCGTTAAAACCGTAGCATTAACTTCGGATGGCCGGTTGGCGATTTCCGGATCAATGGATGAAACTTTGAAGGTCTGGGATATAGAAAGTGGTGAAGAGTTGCGAACGCTTTCTAGGCATAGTCATTGGATTAACGCTGTAGCCGTAACATCTGATGGTCGGTTTGCGATTTCCGGTTCAAATGATAATACCTTGAAGGTCTGGGATATAAGAAGCGGGGATGAGTTGCGAACGCTTTTGGGGCATAGTAATGATATTAACGCCGTAGCCGTAACTTCTGATGGCCGGTTGGCGATTTCCGGTTCAGAAGATAAGACTTTAAAGATCTGGGATGTGTCAGACAATGCCCGCTTGCAGAAAAAACCTAAGTTAAGTGATTTTATCAATGACGTTATCGTACCTTCGGATGGTCGATATGCGATTTCCCGTTCTTTTAATAATTCTGTGAAGGTTTGGAATATTATAAGTGGTCAAGAGTCACATGCGCTTTCTATGGATGATGATGTTATTTCCGTGGCCATAGCTTCGAATAAGCAAGTAGCGATTACCCAATCAGTAGATAATACTTTGAAAGCATGGAATATCAAAAGCGGTGAAGAGTTGCGTATGTTTTCGAAGTTTGACGATATTTCAGCAATAGCTATGATCACATATATTCAATATGCGATATCAGGTGCAGATATAAGCGACTTAATAGTCTGGGATATAACGAGCGGTGAAGAACCACGCATTTTTAGAGGTAATAGTGAAACTACTGCTGTAGCCTCAACTTCCAATGGCGGATTAGTAATTTCTGGATATATCGATAGTACATTAAAAATTTGGGATATGACTAGTGGTGAGGTTTTGTATACGCTTTCAGGACATAATTCAAGCGTTATGGCATTAGCAATAACTTCAGATGATTGCCTTGCCATATCGGGCTCTTCCGATAACATTATAAAGATATGGGATATATCTAGTGGGGAAGAATTAAGAACGCTTTCGGGGCATAAAAGAAGAATTACTGAATTGGTTATATCTTCAAATGATCAATTTGTTATTTCAGTTTCTGATGATTGTACCTTGAAGGTTTGGGACATTGCAAGCGGCAAAGAGTTACAAACATTTTCGGGTCATAATGATAGGATAGATGATGTTGCTGTAACCACCGATAACCGGTTCGTAATATCAAGTTCCTATGATAGAACTTTTAAAGTTTGGGATATAAAATCGGGCAAAAATATAGCTAGGTTTTATGCGGATGCAGCTATTACATGTCATGGCTTGGATACCCAACAATTGATTTTAGCGGCGGCTACTTTGACTGGCCAAATTCTCTTTCTTAAACTCGAAAATTTGGAAAAATATGGGTGAAGCCTTAAATAGCATTTGAGATAATCGGGAGTTGGATGAGATTACATATCATAGTTAACGAAGGGAGTTAAGGATGGGATTCGATAAGTACGATGAGTACAAGTTCTTTGCCGAGAGTACGCAGTTCCTTACCGAAAGGAGGCAATCGGCTACTCAGACTTATATCAGTGTGAATACAGCGATTTTCGCGGTGCTTGGCTTTTTAATCAAGGATGTAGGTTTTAAAGACGGTCAATTGGTATTGGTATCTTTGGCTCTGGTACCAGCCGGTATATTTGTTTGCTGGATTTGGCATAAGATTATCAAGCACTATAAGGCGCTAATAGCCTGGCGCTATGATCAATTGATGGAAATGGAAAATTCTATCGATGGCAGTTGCAGGATGTATAACAAAGAATGGAATGATCATTTTAAACCAATAGCGGGGAAGGAAACATTTGGCTTCTCCATTCTTGAAAAATGGCTGCCGCGGATATTCATGTTTTTATATTTCCTGTATTTGTTAGTTATATTGATTGTATCTGCCGTGGCTGCCGGGTGCTTCGGGGGCTAGAAATTACACATTTATTTATAGAGTTTTGTAAATTATTACATATAAAAATAGGGCCCATTTGGGCCCTACGGAATTCTATATATTAGCCTTCGTCGAGTTGGATCGTGAAGTGACGTAAAACCGGCGCTTGCCAGACTATCTTTAGCGGCTTCACAAGGCTTTTATCATCGCGGATTTTCTTGAATACATCAACTACGTATTGCAGATGGGCCATCGAGTAGACACGCCTCGGGATAGCCAGACGGACCAGCTCCATTTCCGGATACTTCTCGGTGCCGTCGGGCTGCTTGCCTAACATGATACCGCCGATTTCGACAGCCCGCACGCCGCCCTCACGATAGAGCGCCACGGTCAGCGCCCAGCCGGGGAATTCGTCGCGGGGGAAATCAGGCAAAAACGATTTGGCATCCACGAAAATAGCATGACCGCCGGGCGGGCGCACAATCGGAATACCGCCCTCTTCGAGCATCTCGCCGAAAATCCTGACCTGTTCAGTGCGGTAGCGAAGATAATCCTCATCCAACGCCTCCATCAGGCCACGGGCTACGGCTTCGAGATCACGGCCGGCCATGCCGCCATATGTGGGGAAACCCTCAATTAGAATCAGCATGTTGGTTATGGTAGACGCGAGCTTGTTATCATTGGTAGCCAGGAAGCCGCCGATATTAGCCAGGCCATCTTTCTTGGCTGACATTGTGCAGCCATCGGCATAGCTAAACATCTCGTTGGCGATTTCCATAATCGATTTATCTTTGTATCCCTTTTCGCGCTGCTTGATAAAGTAGCAGTTTTCGGCATAACGGCAAGCATCCAGGTAGAAAGGGATGTCGAATTCGCGCAGTAGTTCGCTGTAAGCCCGGATATTTTCCATCGAGACAGGTTGGCCGCCACCGGCGTTGTTGGTTACCGTGAGCATGCCTACCGGTATCTTGTCTTTGCCGACTCTTTTGATAAGATCCTCGACTTTTTTCAAATCGATATCACCCTTGAAATCATATTCCGATTTGGGATCGATGCCCTCATCGATTACCAGGTTCAAAGCCTCGGCTTTTTGATGTTCGATATTTGCCCTGGTGGTATCGAAATGAGTGTTGGATGGAACGATGTCACCATCGGAAGCGATATTAGTGAACAGCAGGTTTTCGGCCACCCGGCCCTGGTGAGCGGGAATAACATTGGTATAGCCGGTAATACTTTTTATCGTATTTTCGAAATTGAAATAATTGTTACAGCCCGCGTAAGACTCATCGCCTGTCATCAACCCGGCCCATTGATTGTCGCTCATCGCCGAAGTGCCAGAATCAGTCAGCAGGTCGATAAAGATATCGCCGGCGGCAATTTTAAATACATTATAATGAGCCTCGACCAGTTTTCGCTGACGTTCATCGCGGGGCAGAAGTTTTATGCGTTCAACTGTTTTGGTTCGGTACGGTTCCGGCAGGAATTGCATTGTCTGTTCTCCTTAGCAGCTTTGAGAAAATTACGAAGACCGCCAGGAATACTAACGTGAAAATGAAACTCTGGGCGATCCAAAAATATATGTAATGATCCAGGGGACCTTGAAAGATAGTTCCCAGGAATGACCAAAACCCATCACTAAAAACAGCCGAAACGGTTTTATGTCGTTCAGCCTGACTGGCTACCGCGATTGGGATGTTGCCCAAAATTATATGCAGGGCCGAAAATCCCAGGGCCAGACGGATAATTCGGCCGTTAACGAATTTTTTCCCAAGTATTATTCTCGAAAATAATATGATTGAAAGCGCGGCTAGAAGACTAAACGCGGATGTTCCCGATCCCAGACCCATGAAAATCAGTTCGATTATACCGGCCAGGCAGAATAGGATGAAGTAGCGTGTCAATTTATCCTCCTAAAATCAGATTTGGATTCACTGAATATGCTATAAACAAATAACCTACAATATCTTAACATAACAACGCAATATTCTATTTTTTCTCCAATTCGAATTCGGGTTTGATATAACCGATTTTTTTATCGGTCCAATTAAATAATGTATCGCCATGATGTTCTTTAAGCTTTTCCAATTCTTCAGATGTCACAACGCCAAGCTGACGGAGGGTTTCCAGGCTAAATATATACTGAGCTCGCTTGGCGCCATCGATGACCTTCGTAGTCATACCCCATTTTCTTTCAGGAAGGCCGACGCAATGCAGTCCTTCGGCGCCTCCTTTGGCGATCAACCTCTCTTTGCAGGTTCGCATTAGCTCGGTATCATACCTATGATCGCCGGCAACCAAATCCGGGTGCTCGATAAATGCCTGATAAATCGACGAATAAATCTTGGCCTTTTCCCTGCGTACGGATGGCGGTGTCACAAACCGGGCGAAACCCAATGCCATGTTATAGATGGGCATGCCATGTACCGGAGCGGAACATCCATCGATACCGATTTTAATATCCTTTTTCGGGTAATCGCAGATAGAGGCAATCGCCTCGGTAATCAGGTTTTGGATGGGGTGCTCGGGGCTCAGATAGTCGTCTAACGATAACTCTTTAAATACGCAGAGGGCCAGCATACCGGCATGCTTACCGGAGCAGTTGTGTTGAATAGGTTCGAATTTTTCACCCGGTTCGGGTTCGATTTTATTGGCTGGATAATAGTGAGGGAGATGAGTTCCGCATTGAAGGTGATCCGGACTTAAACCAATTTTATCGAGTATTTCGGAAACGATCTCAACCTGTTGAGGTTCACCGTTATGTGAGCCGGAAATAATCGCGATTTCTTTGCTGGTGAATTTGAAATGATGGGCCGCGCCCGATTCGATAATCGGAATCGTTTGAAACGGTTTGGCGGAAGAGCGCAGATAAGTAAAAGTTTGAGTATCGCCTAACTGGTAGAGGATTTTGCCCTCGGAATCAACGACGACGCAATCTCCGTAATGAGTCGATTCGACTGTATCCCCGCGATAGACATTTATTACCGGTACTGCCACTTTTAAATGACCTTCCTTTTAATCCGCGTTTACTGCTCTGTTACTTCTATATACGTAACGCTTAGTTTTGGTTGACTTTTCATTATCTTCACAATGTGACAAGGAGATGTTAATACTGGTAGCATCATCCCGCCGGTTCTTTTGTAATTAATAGCTTTTACGCTTAAATACCCATCACTAACCGATAGCTTTGGATATTGCACAATTTCTGATATCTCAACGCGATGCCCGGCTGAAGATTTTTGGCCCATAAAAACCGCTATAATAGCGTACTTGTTAAAATCAATCACGGGCAATACCGGCATTGGTTCGATTTTGCCATTGGCAAATTGCCATATCTTCGCCCAATGTTCACTATTATTTATTAAATAAGTCGAAGAAGTATCCGCCAGGCTATGTTGGCCTTCAAATATTGTGGTGAATTCTAAAGGTCCTTTTGGCAATGAGTTTCTATCAGGCAGGCAAGCCAATATTGACAAAATTAAGGCTAATAATAATGCTAATACTTTCATCTCAAGCTCCCTTTTGCCTCGACCTGGTACAATCTCAAGCTACCTCCCTAAAACACTGGATACATTTTAACGCGGCTAAATTAATATAAAACCAACTATTAAGTCAATGGAAAAGGGCTTGCCAACTCTAAAAACTGGCTAGTTTGTGCCGGATTGGAATCGAATTTCGGTTGGTATCTCTATATATTATCTTGTAATTTCCAGGTAAATCTCTTGACAACTTGCGCCTAATTGTTACTTTATATTGACATATTAAGTAATTGTTGTTAACGATTCAGTCTGGATTTGATCGTTTATTTTGAGGGATTAGTATAAACACGAAATGCTGTTCTCCTGATTCTTTTTTAAACAAAATAGCTATCAAGCTGAAAATCCATCATGGCTTGACACTTTAGATAATTATGGCAGTATTCACTAATTTTAATGAGTTTGGCGACGATTTAGGTCTGTACCTTCAGTATGTAGCAGAGAAATGCCCCCTGGGAATTTATGGCATTCGAGATAGCATTATTATATTTGCCAACAAGAAGTTCGCGGATATACTTGGAATATCACTCGAGGCGATTTCGAATTCACCCCTTGAGACGCTGTTTAGTACAGCTATACATCAGGATTTCAGTAAGTCCGCTAAGTGTTTCTACATGTCAAATACTAAGCCTGAGAACCGGAATTCGAATATCGAATTGAGGCTAAAAGATCAATCCCTTGGCGAACACTGGATTAAGCTTCATACCCAGATAATAAGCGGCAAAGACAAGCCGCTGCTTTTCGGCCTAATAGAAGATATAAGCCAAGGCAAGCAAACCGAAAAAGAATTAAAGATTTCAGAAGAGCATTATCGATATATTTTTAATGATTCGAATGACGCGATTTTTGTCACGAAACGGGATTCGAGTTTTTATGACGTAAATAAAGCGACCGAGGAATTAACCGGTTTTTCTAAAGATGAGCTTCTGAAAATGAGAATACCTGATTTACATTATCCCGAAGATCTTCGGGCATATGATGATTTTTTCGACAAGATAGTGGCAGGCGAAGAGGTAATCGCCTATGCCGATCTCAAGCGCAAGAATGGTTCCAGGGTACCGGTTGAGTTCAGTAATAAGCGAGTAATAATACGCGAAGTTTCCTATATGCTTACCGTAGCGCGGGATATTACAGTTCATAAGGCGGATCAACAGGTACTTCGGGAAAGCGAAGAACGTTATCGTCAATCCGTGGAGAATTCTCCAAATCCTATTTTTTCCCTCAATAGTAAAGGGATAATCCTGGCCTGGAATAAGGCCTGTGAGTATGAATTTGGATATTCCTCCGAAATAATCGGGCAGTCATATAAAATCCTGATGCCCGATGGAGAAACCGGCAATGGCATAGATTCGGAGTTAGCTCGAGGATTCAGGAAAGAATATTTAAACGATATTGATATAACTTTTCAGTGCCGTGATGGATCGATTCGATTCATGTTGTCCAGAATGTATCCTTTATTATACAATTGCGGCGAAGTTCAAGCATGCGTTTTAGCGAACACCGATATTACCGACCGAAAGAAGGCCGAACAGGCGCTTCAAGAGAGCGAATTATTTAACCGGGCCGTCATTGAGAAATCTCCTTTTGGAGTATCTGTCCGCAACAAGACCGGCAAACTTTTAAAATACAATAGCGCCTGGCAAAACATTTGGAATAAAAGTGATGAGGATATTCGTGAAGATATAGAGCGTGAGCGTTTGGAATTAAAATTCGACGGTAATGATAGTTATTTGGGTAAATGGCAAGCCGAAATAAGGAATATCTATAATAATGGCGGTTATTTACATATTCCCGAAGCCAGAGTTGTGGGTCATAGGGGAAGAGTGGGGAACTGGGTAGCGCAGCATTTTTACGCGATAAGCGATAAGAATGGCGAAGTAGACAAGGTTGTGATACTTACCGAAGATATCACCGAACGCAAAACCGCCGAACTGGCTTTGCAGGAAAGCGAACTATTCAATCGAGCCGTAATCGAAAAATCACCGCTTGGGGTTTCGGTACGCGATAGCAACGGCAGGTTATTAAGCTGCAATCGGGCCTGGCAGGATATCTGGGGAAAAAGTGATGAAGATGTTCGTCTTAATATAGCTACTGATCGATCAGAATTAAAATTCGATAAACGTGATGATTACCTGAAAAATTGGCATTACGAAGTTAGGCGGATTTACGAAAAAGGTGGGTATTTGCATATCCCCGAAACAAAAACTCTTTTTCGGCGAATGGGGGAAGAACGGTGGGTATCTCAGCATTTCTATGCTATCAGTAATAATGATGGGACCGTTGATAAAGTCGTGATTCTCACCGAGGATATCACCGAGCGTCGAAGAGTGGAGCTATCGCTTGAGGAAAGCGAAGCAAGGTTTAGAGAGATAACGGAGATGGCTCCGGCTGGAATATTTGAAATGGATATGCGACTTAAACTCACATTTATTAACCGCCGCGCATATGAACACACAGGTTATACTCCTGAAGATTTTAAAGAAGGAATATTCGCGCTGGATATAATACACCCTAAGGATCAGTCAAAGGCTAAAGAGAATATTAAGCGGGTAATGGCGGATGGACCTCTGGGGATGAATGAATATCGAGCGGTTCGCAAAGACGGCAGCGAGTTTGATGCTTCAGTATTCACAAATCCCATACACGATAACGGTAAAGTCGTAGGCTTTAGAGGGATAATCCTCGATATATCCGAACGAAAAAGAGCCGAAGACGCTCTTAAACAAAGCGAAATGAAGTATCGGGTATTGGTTGAAAACGCGGGCCAGCCGATCTTTTCTATAAGTCGAGAGGGTGTATTTTTAATGATGAACAGCACGGCGTCGGCATATTTGGGAGGGCACCCTGATGATTTTATCGGCAAGTCCTTGTACGATTTGTTTCCTATGGAAATTGCCGAGCAACAGCTAAAAAATATAAGGCAGTCAATAGATTCAGGAAAGAAAATCATTAATGAAAACAAGGCAACTATACAAGGTCGAACTATTTGGTATACTATCAGCATTCAGCCGGTTGTGGATGCTGATGAAACACACACGTACGCCTTGCTTATTGCCAATGATATAACGCAACGAAAAAGGCTTGAGATTCGTGAGAAATCGAAATCATGGCTTCTTGATAGACTCCGCGAGGCTAAGGATATAAATGAATGCCTTGAATTGGGATGTCGCACGATTCTGGATGGCATGTTATACAAGAACTCCACTATCTTTATTTATGATGAGAACGAGCAAATCTCTTATTTCGGACAATCAGGTTTTACTGAACCGATGGTTTGGAGAAGATTAAGTAAATATTCGCCTGTTTTTGATTCAAAACCGAATACTAACGATCATTATTTGACTATCAATCACTCCTGTATGATGTTTATTGGCCCTAATAAATCAGCCCCAACAGGCACTGACTGCTTGGAGGAGAAGAAAAGCTTTGCCGAAGACACTTCCGATTGGCAGGATGGTAATTTATTTTTTGTTCCATTGATGGATTCCGATAACAAAGCAGAAGGCTGGCTGGTGGTAGATTCCCCATTTAGCGGGAAGAGGCCATCGGAAGATGATGCGATTTTCCTGGAAGAACTGGTAGACATTGTCGTTAAAAAAGTTCATGAAATTCAACATCTCAAACTCCTTAAGAGCGAACGGCTTGCCCTTGAGAAAAAGAATATTACACTGAGAGAGGTCCTGGCCCATATTGAACAAGAGAAAATGGATATAAAAAATCAAGTGGCAAATGAGATAGAAAAAACATTGATGCCGATAATGAAGAAGCTGGTGGATGCTGATGGCAATATCAATAATACATATTATAATATCCTGGATAATGGTTTGAAATCACTGGCGAGTTCACCCGGCTCAAGGCATATTTATTCAAAGCTTTCTCCAAGGGAGATAGAGATTAGTAGTCTTATTAAGGAAGGAACGAATTCCAAGGATATAGCCTTAGCGCTTAATATAAGTTTGGCGACAGTTCAGAAACATCGAGAGAGTATTAGAAGAAAGCTTGGAATAACCAATAAAAGCGTAAACTTAATGACCTTCCTTAAAGGGTAATAATGCGTATACATGCATAGGTATTAGTTAAGCAGTTTTCCCGTATTGACAAAATTAGAAATATATTATATTTTTATTTCCGACCAATAAGACATCCGGGAAATGTGCTGACAACAAACCTACAACTGTTTCCACCAAGCAATTTCTTGAGAGAGGCGGCATT
>JAAEQD010000246.1 GCA_024231855.1 Candidatus Zixiibacteriota bacterium | reverse complement strand
TTTAAGTGGCAGCAATTTCCGGACCTCGAGCCAACGGGGATAGATGTTTGCGCCTCCAATCAATGGATTTTAGGCCAATGGTTATTAGCGGATGATTTCCTCTGCACGCAGTACGGGCCTATCACTGAGATAAAAGTATGGGGTTCATGGTACGATGACATACTGCCCGCTGCCCCACCAACATTCGTTCTCAGTTTCCATAGAGATATACCGGCAAATGAAAATCCGAACGGCCCCTATAGTCAGCCCGGAGAACTCCTATGGCTGGATACTTTGAATGTATATGATGAAATTCTCTTCGCCGGCAATCTGGAGGAAGGCTTCTTACTACCGCCGGAGGATTACTATCCTATAGGTGATACACAATGCTGGTTATACAGATTTACGGATTTCGATGATCCATTCATTCAGCAAGGAACACCTGAAGAACCGATCGTTTACTGGCTGGATGTTCAGGTTATCATTCCTATGCCGGATGTCGCGGTTTTTGGCTGGAAAACCTCACTGGATCATTGGAATGACGATGCTGTTTGGATAAACGGTATCGAGCCTACCGATCCATTAGCTGTCTGGCATGAATTGATTTACCCGGAACAGCATCCTATGTATCCTCAATCGATTGATCTGGCGTTCGAGTTACTTGGCGAATCGCAAGAGCCGCCGCTGGATACCTGCACCTACTACAAGCAGCCGTATCCCGATTACGCTCCCAACGGCATGCCCGATTTCGATCAGAAGCAGGATGCCTGGACCGGTGCGACCGGAGGTTGGTCGTATTGCGGACCTGTCGCGTTGGCCAACTGTTTCTGGTGGTTCGATTCTAAATTCGAACCCAGCCCGGTTGATCCCAGGCCGTTCTGGCCTGATCCGACAAGCCCCGGCATGAACGATGGCTATCCGCTGGTAACGTCCTATGACCCGGGTGGAATCTGGGACGACCACGATATGAATAACGTAATGCCATTCGTGGATTCGCTGGCGTTATACTCCAACTGCAACCCGACAACTCCCGGAACATTTGTCCTCGACCTGGTTAATGGCGCCAACACCTGGCTTAATACTCAGCTATTGGGAGCCAACTATACAGTCACTCCTCATCCGATTCCGCCATTTGAATTGATTCGGGATGAAGTACTGATTTCGCAGGACGTCATTCTACTGTTAGGATTTTACGAATTCCTGCCATCCGGCGAATGCAATCGTTTGGGCGGTCACTATGTGACCGTAGCGGGCGTTTGCGAAGAAGAGTGGCAGCTCTGTCTTTCCGATCCGTGGTACGATAGAAACGAGGGCGAACCGCCTTCAGGCTCGGCGCATGGAGCAGGCGTTCATAATGACGCCCATCATGTATCGGGACCACACGGCACGATTCACCACGATCCTTATAACGTGGCGCTTAATATTCCACCGGCTTGCATTCCTATCGGCGGTCCTCCGCCAATAATCGAGCTGGCCGATTATCCGGATAGCTACCCGGATATAGCGAACTTCGATTTCCAAAACCAGACAGACCCGCCGGTTGATCCACAGCCGTATACGGGCGGTGATATATTCACCTTCGTCGATTACGCGATCATAATCTGCCCGGTCGAGCCCGAACCCGATATCGATGTTGCCCCCGATACCGTGGAATATGAACAATGCATCGAAACCGATACGATCTACACGGCTCAATTCCAGGTCTGCAATGTCGGTACCGCGCCGCTTATGGTCAATGGTATCACCTGTGATTTAGGTTTCGTCAGTGTCGTTAATACGATGCCGATAGTTATTCCGGCAACCGGTTGTGTTGATATCGACATACAAATCAACACCACTGGAATCACCAGCGGCGCTTACATGGGCGATTTCCATGTTAACTCCAGCGATCCCGACGAACCTGTCGTTGATGAACCGCATATCAGAGTCGATGTCGTTGAACAGGATATCGCGGTGGCTCCGGATTCGCTTTATCATCAGCAGGATATCAATACGATCGTTAACTACCCGACAGATTTCACTATCTACAATAATGGAGATTGCCCGCTCAGCTACACCGTGATGTATGTGCCAACCTGGGCTACCTTAGCCGGCATAACAGGCTATATACCGCCCAGCGGCAACGATCCGATAGACGTCCAGATAAACACCAACGGCCTCTCCGCCGGAACGTATATCGATTCGATCAGAATCGATTCGGATGATCCCGATACGCCAATTCTTTATAAACCCAAGATAGTACTTGAGGTAGTGGAGGAATCAACCTGGTTGGCGTATTTGGCAGGCGACGCCAATATGTTCAATGGCACCTGGCCGCCGTCGGTAATCGGTAGTGATGTCACTTACCTGGTTAACTATTTCAGAAGCATGCCTTCAAGCCAACCTTGCTTCATGTTTAATGCCGGCGCCCTGATCGCGCCTCCATATTTCTGGGCATCGGCTGACGCCAATGGCGACTGCTTGATAATCGGCAGCGATGTAACCAAGCTGGTTACCTATTTCAGAGGCTTAACAACCATCAGCAACTGTTCCGACTTCCCGCCCGATTATCCGCCGATACCTCCTGTCATGCCTCCCGGCTGGCCCAATTGCCAAACTCCTCCACCGGCTCTAAAAACGGTAATACCTTCTGAAACCGATAAGTAATTAACGAATACATAGGCCGCCCGCTATGCGCGGGCGGCCTTGTGCGTCGGATTCATAAGACAATCGCAAAGGGATCGCGAAAGCGATCCCTTGTTCATTTAGCGGCAAAGTAATAGCCGGATCATCCTATTGAGTAATCCGGCTATTTAATTGATAGATTATAGAATCAACAGACTCAAATCATTCTGTTTCGAGGCTATCGGATTCGGCTACTTTGCCTACATATGCCATAATGTAATTTTCGGTATTGAGGAAATTTTTAGCCGCCTGCTGGACATCGTTAATCGTGATTTTGTCCATCCGCTGTCTATAGCCATCATCGAAATCATGTCCTACTCCGGCGTATTCATAGTATGCCATATTATAAGCCTGGTTTACGCAACTCATATTCCGCATAAGCATCGAACCCCAGAGCGAGTTACGGGCTTTATCCAGTTCGGCTTGTTCGAGAGCGCCGGTTTTTAAATTTTCGATTTCGGCGAGTATGCCGGCCTGGGCGGTTTCGAAGTTCTCAAAACCTGTGCCCATCGAACAGGTAAACCAGCCGAATTCTCCCAGAGATCGTACGCCCGCGCCAACCGAGTATGCCAATCCCTGTTTTTCACGAAGGTTCAATTTCAGCCGCGAGGAAAGAATTTCCACGGCCAGAGACAGAGCCGGCGCGCTATCCGATGTTAAACCCGGGACGATACTGCCGAGATAGATATAGACCTGTTCCTTGTCCATCGGTTTTTTGACCTCGATAACGCCCATCATCTTGCCGGCTACCGGCATATCGAATTTTTTAAGCTGGACAGGATAAGGCGGCAGGTTTTTAAATTTTTTCTTCACCCATTTCATCACCTGCCTGGGTTTCTCATTGGACACCACGGTCATAACTAAATTGGAGGGGTTATAGAACATCTTGTGATGGAGGGCCAGATCATCGCTGGTAAATCCGCCAATGGTTCTGCGGCTGCCAAGAACGGGTTTTGACAGTGGATGATTTTCGAATAACTTCCCATAGTACAGATCGCGGCAAACCTGGTATGTCGATCCGGATTTCATACCCATAATGCCCATGACTTTGCCTTTCATCTTCTCCACTTCGGCTTCCCGGAAAACAGGATCAGCGACAATCTCATATAAAATCTTTATACCGTCTTTGGCGAATTCATCAATAGTTTCGAACTTGATAAAGCTAAAAGCGCGCCAGGTGTATCTATCATCGTAAGGGATATACGGTATATCGTTAGTTGTAATCTTGGCTCCGATATCATCAAGCTCCTCCTGAATCCTCACGGCCGATTTACTGCTAGATCCTTTAATCAACATCCGGTTTACGAAATCGGTAATACCAACTTGTTCCTGCTTCTCCCAAACAGCCCTGTTTTTGCCGAGAATATTCACCCCGAATACTCTTGAATCGGGATTATGCTTCACGATAACAGTTAACCCATTGGGAAAAACCTCACTGAGATACTTGCCGCTTTCGTCGGCTGACGACAAACCGCAGATTGCCAGACTTGTAAGCGCTACTATTATGATAATACTTTTGCGCATTTTAATTTTCCTCCGCTTTTGGGGGAACAACGGCCATCGCCAGATATTTCCTTTGACCAAAACACTTTTCGCAGGCTCCGCTGATATCGGCGGGTTGTATCTGACTCAGTTTGTCCACATATGACCTGATATATTCATAGCCGAAATTGACCAGCATCGGGGCCTGAATGATTCCAAAATAATGCAGTTTTTCTTCAAGATATATCTTTTCAGTTTTATTTTTTATCACAATTCTTTTTAGTTGTTTTTTCTCAAAGGGCCACTGCGGCAAGTTCGATAAAAAACTGCTGGTACTGGTTATGACTCTTTGCACGTTTTCAGGATTGTTTAAAGTTGCCGTGAAATGCAATAGCGAAAAATCCTTATTAGAGTCGAGATAAAAAGACATCTCGTTAACCAAAGGATCGCCCGCCTTGGTTAAAGCCTTGTATAACGGTGAGCTCTCGCCCGAATCGAGTAGTTGGGCCAACATATCGACAGCGTAATAATCCGGATCACTGACATGCGGCGCAGGAAATACGCAATGAATTCTGGAAACTTCCACCGGATGTTCAAGGTAATGAATCTCTTTGCCATAGGGCGGATTGATCTCAAATTTTTGAATTTCAGGCAATCTCCCCGATTGGGACCGACCATAATACTTATCGACAAGTTTGATAAACTCCTCGCTATCGAAGTCACCGACAAACAATGCTATCATATTGTTCGGGATATATCTTTCCTTGTAATAATCCATAACTTCCTGGCGAGGGATAGTCTCTATGACATCCTTAGGTCCAAGGACAGTCCGGGCATATGGGGTGCCTTGATAGATCAACGAATCAAAAAACTCCTCGACTCTATTATCGGGATCGTCATTGTTCATTTTTATCTCTTCGATTACGATTTTTCGCTCCTTGGGAAATTCACCTTCCGGGAGAATCGAATTGAATAATTGATCGGCCTGTGTTTGCAGGGCAAATTCGGAATATATTGATGGTATGACGAAGAGATAACCGGTTAAGTCCTTTTGCGTGAAAGCGTTGATATAGCCGCCGTGGTTTTTAAAGCCTTCATTGAGTTCGATTCGATCGAGGTTTTCGGTTCCGTTAAAAAGTAGATGTTCCAGAAAATGGGTGAAGCCGTTATTGGTCATATCCTCGAATTTGCTACCGGCCCTGACGCATACGATTGAGGAAACCATTGGTGTCGAATGGTTTTCTTTAAGAATCACAACCAGGCCGTTATCCAGCGTGATTTGACGGGCTTCTCCGGCAAACAACGCTAATGGCAGAATTAAAACAGCAATCGAAATCGCCAAAATTTTTTTCATTCTTCCTCCTGTTTTGTTTATTACGCATTCTAACAAACGATATATGGTGAGAAGTTTCGCTGTCAAGCCATTTGTAGACGTAGTATTGGGTTATTTTTAAATAGATGAAGTATAGTGTAATAGGTTGACAATCGCCCGGCGAATCATTATCCTTGCTTTCTAATGATAGGAGGATAATTTCGGTATGCAGCAGAACACGACTAATCTAAAGATAATATATTACGCCGGCGCGGTTTTCGCGCTGGTTTTAAGCTTCATAGTCTTTTTCAAAACAATGGCTCCGACCCTCTCGTTCTGGGATTGTGGTGAGTTTATCGCCTGTTCGCATATTCTTGGTGTACCTCACCCCCCGGGTACCCCTCTCTATATCCTTCTGGGAAGGTTTTTTATCCTGTTGGGATTTTTAAGTACCCCCGCCTTAAGTACTAATTTACTCTCGGTTTTAAGCTCGGCCCTGACAGTTATGATGGCTTATATTATCATAGTCAGGGTTGCCGAAAAAATAATTTTCAATAATCATTCCAGCCATTCTGATCCTCTATTATCGAAGTTAGGCATTTACGTCGGGGCTTTATCGGGCAGCCTGATATTAGCGTTTTCATCGACTTTCTGGTTTAATGCCGTCGAAACCGAAGTCTATGGCGCATCGATGCTTCTGATGACCATTATCACCTATATGGCCCTGGTATGGAGCGAGAAGAAAGCAACCGGGGGCAATGATATTCTGCTGATAGGAATCGTCTATCTACTGTTTCTATCCATAGGAATACATCTAACCGTGTTTCTAATTGTCCCAGCCCTGGTTGCCTTTATAGTCCTGGTTGACAAAACCAAGCTTCGCGATTGGCGTTTCTGGGTGAGTTGGGGTATTCTATTTTCATTCGCTATGCCGGTATATCTGCCGATTCAACTTATTATTCCCTCTCTTATGGATGTTCAGATCGAGACCTGGATGTTTCTGATGGTTGGTTTTGCCGCTTTTTGCGGTTATATGACATTTAATAGAAGGGCTAAGGATAAACGAGGTTGGAGTTTATATTTCGCGATTATGGTGGTGGCTATTATCGGTTTTACACCGCATATATATATTCCGATCCGGGCCGCCCAAAAACCGGCAATAAACGAAAACAATCCCGACAACTGGGTGCGGGTCAAGGCTTATCTGGAGCGTAAACAGTACGGACAGGAATCGATGGTAACCCGGATGTTACCTCGACGCGCACAACTGAAAAATCAATTCGGCAACTATCCTCATATGGGCTTTTGGGGTTATTTCAAGGAGCAGTATTCCAATGAAATTTGGGGGCTGTTAAGGTATCTACCGTTTTTATTTGGATTATTCGGTATGTTCATATCGTTGAGGAAATCATTCAAAAACGGATTTTTGCTGGCGGCGATATTCTTGATCGGCTCTGTGGGCCTGATATTGTATTTGAATTTCGCCGACGGTACCAAAGCCGATCATCTCGAAGTGCGCGACCGGGATTATTTCTTTACTCCAGGCTTCATCTTCTTCGCGATTTTAATAGGTGTCGGCTTCTCTACGCTTCTAAGCCGAATCCTGGCCTGGTGTAATAATCGTGTACCGGCATGGTCGGGCTTCTTGATCTGGGCAGCCGCTTTAATCCTTATCCTGGTTATGCCGCTGGACACTCTCACTTATCATTATCGCGCACATGATCGGACCGGGGATTTCGCGCCGCCGGATTATGCTTATAATATTCTGAACTCCTGCGATGAGAATGGCATAATATTTACCAATGGCGACAACGACACTTTCCCACTATGGTATTTACAGGAAGTCGAAAATGTGCGTAAGGATGTGCGGGTAGTCAATCTGTCGCTGTTGAATACCGACTGGTACATAATGCAGCTAAAGGATCAGATGAATGTACCTATTACACTGACCGATAAGCAGATACTCTGGAAACCGCTGGATCGTCGAGGGCAAATAACTTTGTATCGTCCTGAAGAACCCTTTTATGATCCTATCAGGGGCAAGAACCGCTACCTGGCGGCTTATCAGGATTCCCGCAGCGGCAAAGTCGTAAGAGTGCAGGATCAGATGATCGAGCATATTGTTATATCAAATAAATGGCAATATCCGATATACTTCTCCACTTCGGTACCCGTTTCCAACCGCTGGACACTAAATGATTTTACGGTACGCAGGGCCATGGCCCTGGAAATAACTCCGCAGAGGTCTAATGATAACCTCGATCCGGTAAGAACCGAAGAGTTGATAAGAAATGTCTACAGTTATCGGGGCGTCGATGATATCAACGTGTTCAAAGACGAGAACAATGTCGGCTTGACCACCACTTACCCGGAGAGATTCATTGAGCTTGCCGACTACCACACCCAAAAAGGCGATACAGTAAAAGCCAAAGAGATTTTACTGGATGCCATAAATAGATTTCCTATCTACTATCAATCTTATATCAATTTGATTAATCTATACAACTTATTGGAAAATCCCGATAGCAGCCAGGTAATTTATGATATAGGAGTAGAAAATATCGGCAAAGCGGTCGAGAGTTGGCCCTCGATTACCCTCTATCATCAATTCCTGGGGGAATTACATTTTGCCAACAATGAATACGAGAAAGCGATAATTCTATACAACGAGGCTTTCGGGCTTGATCCCAGCGCCAAGATAACCGTTTACAGACTGATCCATCTCTATGCTACAACCGGTAAACGGGCAGCCGGCGAGGATTTATTGAATTTCTGGCTCAGGGAACATCCGGATGACATGTTCGTGCGCAATATGTACAATACTTACTGGCGATCCGGGCGTTAAGTAAGTATTTTTTATGTAATACAATTATAAATCATTGATCTATACCTGGATTCATTTGGTTATTTGATTCTATTTACAGGAATTATAGGGCTCAATCATAAGATAGTCCTGCAGGTCGCTGTACTTTAAAATATACTACATTCACGGTTAATATAGTTTATAACGGGAACATTCTTTATCTGAATTTGATTGATTTAGATAGAATGGAGAATAGAATGTCAACTCAACAAATAGATGTAAATGAGACGATTTTAATCGTGGTGGGCTCGAATTTGAAGTCAGAAGAGAAGGATCGCCCATTGGCGTACTGGCTTCAACAGCAGATCGATAAAATCGATGATTTCGAAAGGATTCCGTTTCGCAAATGCGTGGTCATATCGGATGCCTTATTCATAAACGATAAAATTATCCAGGTATGCCCGACTATTTCGATTGGCGGCCCGGGAGTTAATTCGTTGGCGGCCGAATGGGCCAACGAATTGCCGGTTTATATATGCGAGGAAAATCGCTACTATATTCAATACGATGACGCGAACCGGAAAAATCGTGTCTCGATCTGGGGCATGGACCAGGAGATGACATCGGGAGCGCTGAATCTGTTTATCGAGGGCGGTTTGATGAAGCAATATCTAAAGAAAGTCTGGAAAGAAAAAAGTCTCTCCAACTAATTTATCAGAAAATGATTGATTTAAATCGAGCTATTATACCCGAAGTTAAGTATCATTAGTTTTAATTCTATTCTTCTATAGTTCATTCTTCAAGAACTGGCCGGTGTAGCTATTTTTATCCTTGGCAACTTGCTCCGGCGTGCCTGAAACCAACACCTGGCCGCCGCCGTCGCCGCCCTCGGGACCCAGGTCGATAATCCAGTCGGCGGTTTTGATCACATCCATATTATGCTCGATCACCAGCACCGTATTGCCGCGATCGACTAACGTGTTGAGAACCTGCAGAAGCTGACGGATATCGTCGAAATGCAGGCCCGTGGTCGGCTCATCGAGAATATAGAACGTGTTACCTGTGGCGATTTTAGATAGCTCGGTGGAGAGTTTCACCCGCTGAGCTTCGCCGCCTGATAGCGTTGTCGCCTGCTGACCGAGATGAATATAGCCCAGACCGACACCAACTAAAGTCTCTAGTTTGCGCTTGATGGGTGGAATATTCTTGAAAAACGCCAACCCTTCCTCGACTGTCATATCAAGTACATCGGCGATTGACTTGCCTTTGTATTTAATCTCCAGCGTATCACGGTTATAGCGCGCGCCCTTACAAACCTCGCAGGGCACATAGACATCGGGTAGAAAGTGCATTTCGATCTTGATGATGCCGTCCCCTTCACAGGCTTCGCATCGGCCACCCTTAACATTGAACGAGAATCGTCCGGGCATATAGCCCCGCACCTTCGATTCGGGTAGCTGTGAGAAGAGGTCTCGAATATGAGTAAATACGCCGGTATAGGTGGCGGGATTCGACCTGGGCGTGCGGCCGATGGGAGATTGGTCGATATCAATCACTTTATCAATCCTGCTTAAGCCAATGAGATTATCATAGGGCAGCGGCGATTTTTTAGACCTGTAAAACTTCTGAGCCATCGCCCGGTAAAGGGTTTCATTTACCAACGTCGATTTGCCAGAACCGGAGACTCCGGTAACACAAATAAACAAACCCAGTGGGAAATCCACCCGGATATTCTTCAGGTTGTTGCCCCGGGCGCCTCGAAGTGAAATTTTATCGCCGTTTCCCTGATGTCGCCTTTCGGGTAATGGGATAGAGAGCTTGCCCGACAAGTATTTACCGGTTATCGATTTACGAGATCGCTTGATAGAAAGCGGCGTACCGGCGGCGACTATTTGGCCGCCTTTTCGGCCGGCGCCGGGACCGAGATCGACTACATAATCGGCCGTCTCGATAGTTTCGCGGTCATGTTCGACCACCACGACGGTATTGCCGAGATTTCGAAGCGTGGTCAGGGTA
This sequence comes from Candidatus Zixiibacteriota bacterium, assembly GCA_024231855.1. Classification (GTDB taxonomy): domain Bacteria; phylum Zixibacteria; class MSB-5A5; order UBA10806; family 4484-95; genus JAAEQD01. Next base: position 86,751 of record JAAEQD010000246.1, on the reverse strand, counting down.
TTTAAAAGCCGCCTGTTATCACGTTGATGAAGTCCAATCGATGGTTCATCCAGAATATACAAAACACCCACCAGTCGGGAGCCGATCTGAGTGGCCAGCCTGATACGTTGAGCTTCGCCGCCCGATAACGACATGGCCGATCTGTCCAGAGTAAGGTAATCAAGGCCGACATCGATAAGAAAACCTAAACGTTGGTTAATTTCTTTAAGTATCTGTCGAGCAATAGTCGATTGACGGCGATTTAGCTTAAGATCGGAGAAAAATTTCTTGGCTCGCTTAACCGACATCGATGTTATTCGGGCAATAGAGTATCCCGCAAGCATCACCGACAGGGCTTCGGGTCGAAGACGGGCGCCATCGCAGGCATCGCATGGCTTAATCGACATGAACTGCTCGATCCAGGTACGGATACCATCCGACTTGGTCTGCCGATATCGCCGCTTGAGGTTATTAACCACACCTTCGAATTTGTCGAAATGCTCCCATCGCCCCCGGCCGCTCGAATGATTGAAGACGAAATTTATCTCTTCCCGGCCAGATCCATAGAGAATAATTTTCTGATATTTAGCGGATAATTTATTGAAGGCCGTATTCAGAGAAAAGCCATAATGTTTGGATACCGCGTCGACCAGCCCGAAATAATAGCCGCCACGGGGAATCCCCCAGGATGTCACCGCTCCGCCGTTTATCGATAATGTGGGATCGGGTACAATCAAATCCGGATCGAGTTCCATCCTGGTTCCCAGACCTGAGCATCCCTGACAGGCGCCGTAGGGTGAATTAAACGAAAACATGCGTGGCGTAGGCTCCTCATACGAGATACCGCATTTTTCGCAGGCATAGCGCTCGGAATATACTTTCTCGCCTTTACCGAGAGCTTCAACGGTTACCAGTCCCGAACCTAATTTCAAGGCCGTCTCAAGCGAATCGGTTAGCCGTTTACGGACACCATTCTTGATTACCAGACGATCGACGACAACCTCTATAGAATGCTTTTTCTTTTTATCGAGCTTTTTATCATCATCAATTTCCACGACTTTGCCATCCACCCGCAAGCGCACGAAACCTTCGCGCCGGATCTGATCGAAGACATCCTTGAATTCACCCTTACGGCCCCGGACAACCGGCCCCAGGATGTGAACCCGGCTGTTTGTGGGCAATTCCATAACCGAATCAGCGATTTGCTGAACGGTCTGTTGGCTGATCGGTTCCTTGCACTTATAGCAGTGAGGGATACCGACCCGGGCATATAAAAGCCTGAGATAATCGTAGATCTCGGTTACGGTGCCAACTGTCGAACGGGGATTTTTAGCCGCCGAGCGTTGTTCTATCGAAATCGCCGGCGATAAGCCATCGATAAAATCGACATCGGGTTTCTCCATCAAACCCAAAAACTGACGCGCGTAGGCCGACAGCGATTCGACATAACGGCGCTGACCCTCGGCATATATCGTATCAAACGCCAGCGAGGATTTGCCCGAGCCGGACAAGCCGGTGATTACTATCAGCTTATTTCGGGGAAGGTTGACATCTATATTTTTAAGGTTATGCTCGCGAGCGCCTTTGATTACTATCTTATCTTCTTTCATCCTGTTCTCTTGCCGAATGTCATATACATACTAACATATGTTCACTATTATAATGAACAGTACTTTTATTGTCAAGCCATTTGGCCCAATCTGTAAATATAATCGATTAGTTTCAGGCGGGCAAGAATTAGAGACGATATTTAATAATTAATGTGAAATTGACGGAAATGGTTGATAACTACCGGGCTATCTGGCGGCTTGTTTAACAATTTTCTCAAATAATTTTATTTCATTCTTATCGGTAAAGACGTGACGGGGAATAACGATAGCTATTTTATCGCCTGTTTTTATATAGAAACCATGCCCGGCCTTGACAACTTTGCGGATTTCTTTCCAGGTCCGGACAATTTTGCCCCTTTCATTGAAAACAGCCACGCCGGCTGGATTAATTATATAATTTCGTCGCGTCATAGCCTGTTCAACTGATTTGTTTTTAATGAAAAATATTTGAAGCATTATCGCCGCTATTGAACCACCGCACATTGAAAAACCGATTCCAAAACCCATAACTGCCCATTGGATAGTAGTTTTCAGGTCTCCGGATAGCATGTTTAAAGACAGAATGAAGGCTGATATGGCGAGGATAAAGAATGCTATCGCGCCGACTAACAGCCATCTGACAAAAAAGAGATTATACCAGAACAGATCTGTCTTGGAGAGAGAATATGACAAATTGATAGTATCCCCGGTTTCGGGATCATGGTTATTAGGATTTTGGTTTTTATCATTCATTTAAATACAATAGGCAATCATTAAGCTACTTTCAAGCAAAAAAGCGGCGATTGCCCGCCGCTTTAACAAATCCAATTAATAAATTTATGTTCAGACTGGTCGAAACGAAGCGTGACCTGTTTACCGGTCAGCATCAGGCCTCAAGGTCTTGACGATCACACCCTTGCGGGCACGACCTGACGAAACCTGCGCCAATACTCAAATTGCGCGAATTACTCAACCGTGAAATCTATTGTGGCTAAAACCTTGCCGGAAGCATCGACTGCTTCGACATGCCAATCGCCGACCCATTCGGGCAGAATTGTCTTGGATGACCAGGTACGCACTCGAGGATATTTTACATTAAGGACAACCCTAGCTTTTTCCACACCCGCAAAATGCCAAATGTGGTCCACCGTCGTGGGTTCCTCGCCGCCCGTTATTTGGGTCCAGCAATAAATCTGTCCGATATCCTTAGAGAATGATGTAGCTTCGCCCAGAAGCTCCCGCTCTTCGATATCAGTGCCGCAGGCGATCATCTCAACTTGAAGCCCGCTTATTTCGGCTTCAACTTCTTCTTTTTCGGTCGAATCCGGCATTGATTCAGCCTGTTGAGCTGCCGCTACTGAAACCAGCAGCACCAATATCAGTAGACCTGATCCGAAAAACATCAAAGTTTTTTTCATGCACCCTCCTTGTTTTATTTAGACTGCTTTATTTGGGTTTAACGGCCGAAGGTTTACCTGGAATGTCCAGGCGCGCTTCGGTTGTTTTAACGAATACATTACCGTATCGGCAATATCCCGACTAATATCTTTGCTATGAAATTCTATGTCGGCATTAACTAATGCCTGTGCGACCGCCCGGCCAATTCCACCGGTGGCTCCCGTAATCGGGGCTTTTTTGCCTCTAAGGAATTGAGCTGATGAATTCAATTTTAATCCCTTCGTGCTCCAGTTTTGGTATATCATATTTCAGGATATCACCTCTGAAAACCATATCACCATCGACACAATCGCTGTGGGTTATCTGCATCATTTTGGATATCAGGGCAATTGCCCGGGAATCCTTCTGTGAAACCCGTGCTTCCAGATCGGTATACATATCGGCACAAGCATCGGCCAGGGCTTCGATTACAGTATCAAGACCCTCTCCGGTTTTGGCCGAGACAAATCGGCAGCCTTTATATTTAGCCATCAAATAGCGCCGCATGTCGAGGTTTTCGGCAACATCAATTTTATTAAATACCAGAAGACGTTTCAAATCGCCGGCTTTTATTTCAGCTAACACCTCGTTTACGACATCGATTCTATGCTCGATATCATGAGCGGAGAAATCAACTACGTGAATCAGCATATCCGCGGTATTAGCTTCTTTGAGCGTTGACCTGAAAGATGCCACCAAATTATGCGGCAGCTTCCTGATAAAACCGACCGTATCGGTAAGCAAAAATTCGCTTTTGCCTTTCAATGGCACTCGTCGGGTCGTTGAATCAAGGGTAGCGAACAGCCGATTGGCTACCAGGGTTTTATCGCCCGTCAGTCGGTTAAATAAACTTGACTTCCCGGCATTAGTGTAGCCGATCAGGCAGAAATTGATTTTACTGCTGCGACGTTTTCTTTGCACGTTCCGATCGGAGTCTATTTTTTTAAGGGACTTCTTCAAATCGGCAATCTTCTTGCGCACCAGCCGCCGGTCAGTTTCGAGCTGGGTTTCGCCGGGGCCGCGGGAGCCGATAGCGGATTCTTGCCTTTCCAGGTGCGTCCAATGACCCGCCAGGCGGGGCAGAATATATTGCAATTGGGCCAATTCAACTTGTGTTTTGGCTTCCCGCGATTTGGCATGGCGGGCAAAGATATCAAGGATCAAGGCCGGGCGGTCAATGACCGCCAGATCAAGGTAGCTCTCCAGTTTTTGTTGTTGGGATGGGGATAAATCGCCGTCATAAATAACCAGCCGAGCCTTAACATCCAGGCATTGTTGTTTAAGCTCATGCAGCTTACCTTCGCCGAACAATGAACCGGGGTGGAACCGCTCTCGCGCTTGAATAAGATCGCCTACTACCTCTCCCCCGGCTGACCGGCATAAAGTAGCGAGCTCATCCAGAGATTCCTGGACCGTTTCTATCTGCTTGTCGGGCAGTTTAATCGCGGCCAGGATAACTCTATCCTTCCGGATTCTTTCAATATCTAAAAAACTTCTTTTCAGATTAGTTCCTTTTTGCGTTCTTCCAATATTTGATAGAGGTTGACGGTTTCGGTTTTCCGCATATTTTTTGAAGGAAATTCCACAATTCTGATTTTCTTGTAGAATCGCGGCGTATCAACTTCGATTATATCCCCCATCTTCACATTCGAGGCTGGTTTCGCCTTGTTACCGTTTAAAAATACCATATCCTCATCGGCAGCAGTTTTAACCAGTGATCTGCTTTTCAGTATTCTGGCCGCGGCAATGTATTTATCCAGACGCATAAGCTTAAAGTTTAATCTCGATGAAGTATCTATCCCGGGCTTCATTTAGCCAATTTTCCAGTTCTTTCTGTGTCTTATGGCGCTTTGCGATTGCCTCGATATCGTTATAATCATCCTTAAAATCCAAAGGCCGGGAGCTTTTTATTCCAAGAACCTTCAATATATGATAACCGAATTGACTCAGGACCGGTTTGGAATATTCGCCCGGATTTAATCCTCTTATCCCCTCAACGAATTCCTTGGAAAGATCGTTGGCAGCATACCATCCGAGTAAACCATCATTTTGAGATGAGCTCTCATCATTGGAGAACTCTGGGACCATTTCAGTAAAATCGGCGCCATCTTTCAGGGATTTATAAAGAGAATCGCTTAGCTGTTTGCTTCGTTGAATATCAGCTTCCATGGGCTCGAATTTAATTAGAATATGACTGGCTTTGGCCCTGGTTTCCTGTTTATCGAGGCATTTTATAATATGGAAACCGAATTGGGTTTCGACGATATCAGAGATATCGCCGGGCGTTAAATCGAATACGGCATTTTCGAAATCAGCAACCATATCTCCGCGCTTGAACCAACCGAGATCACCGCCCTTGCTCGCGGAGCCATCGCCTGAATACGCTTTGGCCAGAAGCGCGAAATCCTCTCCCGCTTTCGCCTTGGCCAGAATAAGCTTGGTATAAGCCAGAAGCGAATCGCGAGTTGCCTGGCTTGGCGCTGTCGCTATCAGGATATGGGCAAGTTGAACACCAGCCGGACGTTTGGGAAGACTATCGGCAAATTCGCTATGGAATTGCTTGACTTCGCCTGAAGAAATAGACACCGCGGACAGACTTTTATTCAAAAACTGCTCTTTGTAAAGCTGGTTGCGCACTTCATCTTTATAGCGGCTTCGAAGCTCTTTCAAGGTTAATCCCTCCGCCGATAGTTGGGCCAAAAAGACTTCCTCGGAGGGAAATTGCTGTTTTATTCTTTCGATATGGCCATTTAACGCATCTTCGATCTCGCGGCCGGTAATCTCGATAGTAGTATCTTTCTCGGCTTCGATAAGAATCAGTTTATCGTCGATCATTTGTTCTAAAATTTCACGCATCAGGCTATCAGCATAGGCATCATTGGAGATATCCAATTTCAATTCCACAGCCAGAAGCTGTAATTGAGACTGAACCTCGGAGATTAATATGATCTGATCGTCCACTGTGGCGGCGATGCCATCAAGAACCTCCTGGGATCGGGCACTGACTGTTAAAAGCAGACCCAGGCTAATTAACGCGGCAATTATTTTGTTATTCAGCTTCATTTATCGGATACCTCTTAATATTGGCCGATACTGTCAACCGATTTACAAGATCTTTATAGCTTGATTGCTGTCTTTCGGCAATGACCGATTGGGCGATTTCATCTCTAATTTCATCCAGAGGCAGCAATACTCCCGCGTCTTTTCTATCTTCCAGCAAAAAGATATGATAAAACCCAGATTGGGATTGAAGCGGCCCGGTGAACTGACCGATATCCAGCGCCTTGAGGGCATCGATCATATTGGCTTCCAGCGCCGAGGCCGGTAACATGCCCACAGAACCATCCAATTTCCTGCTTTGATCATCCTCCGAATAATCCTTGACCAGGGAGATAAAGGAATCGCCTTTTTTCAATCGACTATGAACGGCATTAGCGGCGTTTTGGCTGGATAAAACGATATGTCTTAGAGTAAACATATCTTCCTGGGTAATAAACATCTCTTTATTACTCTGGTAAAGGGAATCGACCATCTGATCGGTTACATCTACGTTGGCGGATATCGACATATCGATATATCTGGAGGCGACTATATCTTTGCTTTTTTGAGCAATGATATTCTTTATGGATTTGTCTTCATGTAAATTGTGCTTAAGCGCTTCCTGATAAAATAGCTCCGTTTCGATCCAGGCGTCGATCGCCCGGGCTAGTTGCTCGTCGGTCAATGTTGATCGATACTCCTGCGGAAATTGATCGAGAATAAAATCATAGGTTAGTTTACTGCCGTTTACTTCGGCGATAACTTGCCCCTCTTGCTGCGCGTTGGAACAACCCGCCAGAAATAAAAGGCTTACCAAAAAGACCACTGTAGAATTAAATCTCATTTTCAAGTTTCCCCGTTTCAAGGTTTTCTTTAACTAATGCCGAATCCAGGAAATGTTCGACATGCTTTTTTTGTTCATCGAACCAGTCATGCAATACCGTATATTTTTTTGCTCCTAATTGCTGAGTCCTGATCTGACCGGCTACCTCCGCGAATGGTTGAACGCGTTTGGGCTCTCTGGCATCGACTCTGAAAACGGACCAGTTACCTTCCCATTCAACCGGTCCACCATACTTCCCGACTTTCAGTCCTTTGGACGCGTTATAAATAGGTCTATATTTTTTTTCTGAACAATAACCAAGATTACCATCAGTTTTGGCAAACCCTGGACGTATCGTTTTTTTAACCATGGTCGACCACGGAACACCATTTCTCAGCTGCTTTAGAATTTCCCTGGCTTCGTCTTTAGTGGTTACCGATATTTCCGAAGCTTTTATTTGCTCGGGTATTTCGTAGCTGAAAAGGCGTTTTTCATAATGCTGCTTGATTTCTTCATCGGAGATAGTAACCGTGTCCAGAATATATTCGATTTCGAACTTGCGATACAATAAGCCATAACGCGTATCTTCATACTGACGTTTAAACTGCGGACTGTCTTCAAGGCCGGTGGCTTCACCATAATGCGACATCATTCGGTGTACTATTAACTGATCTATAGCCTTTCTGGCCTGGGGCAGTTTGTCAAAATGCAAACCTTCACGCCGGAAAGCCCTTTTCATATCTTTTATAAACGTTTTTACGGTATAATCATAACCATCTGTTCTGACTATCACCATTTGAGCTTCGTCCTCGGTCAAATCATCTTCGCCGATACAATAGCTAAGGGGATTATCGGGGCTGAATTTGGCTTCTCTCAAAACCAGGGCTTTATCGACCAGTGTTTGCCACGAGTCTTCAAAGAATTCAAAATTGAGTTCTTTTTGCAGAAATTCGCCGTATGCGGTTAGCAGATTACTCCTTTGATACTTGTACATTAACAATCTATATTCGCCTTTTTCGCTTTCAAAATCCACTTCAGTATATTTTCGCCGTTCACTAAACTTAATTATATGATAGCCATACGGTGATTTGATCGATGAAGAGATTTCGCCAGGCTGCAAAGCAAACACCGAATCAATAAGTTCATCGGGTATATGCGACATTCGCCGCCAGCCCAGATCGCCTTCGCGCTCCCTGGTGACCTCTTCCTCGGAGTACGTGGCTACCATTTCAACGAATCTGTCAGGCTCCTCTTTAAGAACCGTAGACACGCTGTCGGCTAAAGACTCGGAACTGAGCAGAATCTGGGCTACGTGGACCTCACCGCCGAATTTCTCCCAGAATCGGTGAAGGCCATCATCGGTGATACTTATTTTATCGGTTATCTCTCGTTTATAAACGACTTCATATAATATCCGGGACACCTGTGTTGAATCGACTTCAACCGAATCGAGTAAGCCATATTTCATACCTTCATTCACGATCAGCAATTTTTCAAGATGTTGATTAAGAAAATCCTGCTTTTTGAACCATTCATCATCGGGATCCTTGTAGCTAAATCTCGCCAGGTAACATTCCATATCATACATTGTAAACTCGACATCGCCGGCTTTTACCACTATTCTCATATCCATATCCGATTGTGATGAACAACCGGCAATCAAGACAATTAATAATATGAGACCAAGTAATAGTTTTTTCATCAAATTCTACTCCTCTGACTCTGGGTCCAAATTAACATAATTAACTATAATACCTAATCCTGCATTTTTCGCAATATATTTTTAGCCATTTCAGCTCTTTCCTCATCCTCTTTTAATGCGATTAGAACGATAAAGTTTCGGCTATATTTGAATTCCAGTTTTTCAGGGATTTTCATGACCCAGCTTTCGATCTTTTTCCTACCGATAGCGGTACTATCGGCGAATTCAAGAGTAAGAGAGCGTTTTTTCAGTTGGAGGGACAGCAAGCCGATTTTTTTACCGAAAAATTTGATAGCTGCCAGGTTAGCCAGATTTACAGCCGCTTCCGGCGGCGGACCGAAACGATCGCTCAATTCATGCATTAATCCCTCAATCGATTCATATTTATCGACGCTACTGAAACGGCGATAAATATCGACCCGCTGATTGCTGTCGGCAATATAATTTTCCGGTAAAAACAGATCAAGATCGGTAGTGGTTTTGATATCGGAGAAATATTCATCGGAGGACTTGCCTTTGAGTTGGGCAACCGCTTCCTCGAGAAGTTTGATATACAGCTCGAAACCGACTTCTTCGATAAAACCATGCTGCTGGGAGCCCAGAAGGTTGCCGGCGCCCCTGATTTCCAGGTCTCTCATGGCCAGATGGAATCCGGAGCCAAGCTCGGTAAATTCCTCGATTGCTTTCATCCGCTTGCGGGCTTCACGAGTCAGCAGTTTTAAAGGCGGAATCAAAAGGTGGGCATAGGCCCGGTAATGCGACCGACCAACCCGGCCGCGGAGCTGGTAGAGCTGGGCCAGACCCAGTTTATCGGCCCGGTTGATTATGATAGTGTTCACCGATGGAATATCAAGGCCGGATTCGATTATCGTAGTCGACAGGAGAATCTGATATTTTTTATCGAGGAAATCCTTCATTACTTTTTCCAACTCACGTTCAGACATCTGGCCATGACCGACACAGATACTTACGATGGGCATCAGGTTTTTCAGATAGCGATAGAACGCCCAGATAGACTGAACCCGATTGTGTACGATAAATACCTGACCACCCCGATCCAGTTCCCGATTGACAGCGTTGAATATGATGTTATCGGAGAACCTGGACACCTCCGTATTTATCGGCAGACGTTCTTTCGGCGGCGTGGTAATAATCGACATATCTCGCGCTTCCGCCAGAGACAGATTGAGCGTCCGGGGAATCGGCGTGGCAGTCAACGTAAGAACATCGATTTGAGCCCGCAGTTTCTTGATTTTCTCTTTCTGCGCCACCCCGAACCGCTGTTCCTCGTCAACGATTAAAAGCCCCAACTCCTTGTAATCGACATCTTTCTGTAAAAGCTTGTGGGTGCCGATAACGATATCGATAGTACCATCATGCAAACCCTGCTTAATCAGTTTAACCTGCTTGGGCGTTCGGAATCGCGATAACATCTCTATATTAATCGGAAATTCCACCAACCGTTCGGAAAACGTCGTGAGATGCTGCGTTGCCAGGATCGTTGTTGGCGCCAGAACCGCCACCTGCTTGCCGGAATCGACGGCTTTCAGAGCCGCCCGTATAGCCAGCTCCGTTTTGCCATAACCGACATCGCCGCAGACAAGCCTGTCCATCGGCACAGCTTTCTCCATATCCAGCTTTATTTCATCAATGACTTTCAATTGATCGAGAGTTTCTTGATACTCGAATGAAGCTTCCAACTGGCGCATCCATTCGGAATCAGGCTTAAAGGCGAAGCCCGGGAAAGTTTGTCGTTCGGCGTAAAGCGCCACGAGTTCGCCGGCCATATCTATAAGCGCTTTTTTAGTCCGGGCTTTTACCCGCTCCCAGGTTCCGCTGCCGAGCTTCGACAATCGCGGGGCGCCCTCCTTGCCGGCGTATTTTTGAACCCGGTTGAATTCCTCCACCGGCACGTATAATTTATCATCGCCCAAATAAATTAGCTTCAGGCAATCGCGCTTGCGGCCATCCACTACCAATGTTTCCAGGCCCTTGAATTGACCGATTCCGTAGTCGATATGTACCACGAAGTCGCCGTTATTGAGATTGGTATACGATGACAGGGCTACACCTTCTCGGAAGCGCCTGAAAGTCCGCCTTTTCTTATGACGGGTGAACATCTGATGATCGACCAAATACCATCGCTTCAGATCCGAAACGGCGAAACCTGCCGACAATCGGGTCACATGCAAGCCGATCGGAATTCCAATATCATCGAGGATTTCTCCTATTCGCGCTTTTTGACCGGCTCCTTCACATAGAATATTCAGCTCGAAACCTTCTCTATAGAGTTCTTTCAAGCGGTTTTTCATATATGTGATATTTGAGCTCAAAAACTCTTGCGGCAATGTATGCAGATTGATCGCGGACGAAGGTTGGACTAATGATCCGTTCAATCCGGCCAGTTTGAATTTGCCCAGCTTTCGTTTTAATCGCTCGCCGGAGATATATATTTTATCCGGAGAAGCAACCGGAGTATCGGTAATCGATTCGAACCTTTCCCTGGCTGTTTCCTGGATATCATTCACTTCACCCATACAGGCTTCGATATCATCCGCGAAAACCAGTGAATCGTCAGGCAGGTGGTTAAAAATATCATCCATCTCTAGGCCGAGTTCGGGCCAGATGAATTCCAGGCCGTCGTAGTCGCCGTTATCGCCCAGAGCTACATGAAGGGCTTGCGCTCCCGCTTCATCCAGATGTTCGGCAAAGTCGTTAATCACCGAGTAATCGAAAAACATCTCCCGGCGAGGAAGAATTATTGTCGATTCTATGTGTTTTGTGGAACGTTGGGTCAAAACGGAGAAATGTCGGATGGAATCTATTTCATCCCCGAAAAATTCGATTCTCACCGGATCATTATCGTTTGGCGTGAACAGATCGATTATTCCGCCCCGAACCGAGTACTCACCCAACATCTCGGTCATCGGGCTCCGCTTGTAGTTGAGCCTGGCTAAAAGCTCGATCAGTTTATCATGGTCGAATTGCTTGCCTTTTTGGAGACGCAGGCAATTATTCGCCAATTCGGGCCCGGCGATTGTCGGTTCAATCACGGCCTGAACCGGCGCCACGATCACCAGCGGTCCATCAATATTAGATGATTTATAGCTATCGAGATTATACAAAGTTAGCAGGCGTTGGCCGATTACTTCCGTGTGCGGTGATCTGATTTCATACGGCGATATTCCCCACGCGGGAAAGAGATTAATCACGCCCTGGCCCAGAAAAGCCCTCAGATCATCATAGAGTTTTTCGGCCTCCTCAATGCTGTAAGTGATCACCAGCGCTGATTTCATTTGTTTTTTACAGGCATAGGCGATTGCCAGGGCTTTGGCGGAACCGGCCAGGCCGGATATATCAACCCTGTTATTGTCGTCGCCCAGGTATTCATCCAGTTGACGAATCGGCTCAACGGCCTCGATATCTTTTAGAAGTTTTTGTAGAATCATAAACACGAAAAACCCGCCTGCCGATCAGGGGCGGGTGTTAAAAATTTATCGTCTTATTCCTGTCAATCCTGTCGTCGAGCCACCAGTATCATTCGGGGCGATTTGGCCGAAAATTGCGAACCGTCAAAATCCCCGTAAACATCGGTTAGCGCCAGCCCTACCTTGGCGAACATACCCAGCATTTCTCTCAAGGTATAAAGACGGAAGGAGGATTCCAGCTTGCGATCCTGGGTTTTATGATTCACCAGGCGATGGTTTATCTCAAGCCGAGATTTAAAAAAATCAAAGAAACGTTCCTCGAGAATAGCCGTTCCATTTTCAACAGTCCATCTCTGCCATTGGCCGAAATGAATTACATAATCACGGTTGATCGAATCGATAACAAACTGGCCGTCCGGTTTCAGTGCTTTGGCAACGCCTTTTAATACTTTCAGATCTTCTTCCTCGGTATTGAAAAAGCCGAAAGCGGTAAATAAATTAATAATGGCATCGAACTTCTTCTCGTGCTCGATATTTCTCATATCGCTGTGTTCCAGAGAGATGTCGACATTAAGCGTTTCCGCTTTTTGGCGAGCCTGGGCCAGGAATCTTTCGGAAAGATCCAGCCCGGTCACATCGAAGCCGTTTTGGGCAAGAACCAAAGAGTGACGTCCGAAACCGCAACAGAGATCGAGTATCTCCGCCGGCGGTTTAATATTGAGCATCCTGACCACGCCCTCGACTTCCTGATGGGCGCTGCTTTCTGTATATGAGTAAAGCTTCAGGTAATTATCATCGAAATATTTTTCCCACCAGTCCATTTCCTATCCTTTAAAAAAGCTTTTAGCAATCACCTTATACGCCAGTTTAGCTGCCGTGAAGTCGGCGTATATCAAGCCGGGTTTCGGCGATAATTCTACGACATCAGCCCCAACGATTTTTTTACGCGAAGCCAATGTGCCGATTATCCGTATTACCTCATCCCAACTCAATCCCCCCGGTTCCGGTGTACCCACAGCCGGCATCACCGACGGATCAAGACCATCGAGATCAATTGTGATATAAACATTTTCACTTAGTTTGGCTATACTTTTTTCAAATTTTTTCGGATCTTCTCTCAATTCGGCAGGCGAAAAAGTATCGGAGTCGTGCTTATTCCGATTCTCGCGGCCGCAGAAACTTCTGATGCCTACCGCTAGAAACGAAGCGTGTTCGGCCACCCTGGCCATCACGCAGGCATGTGAGAATTTACTGCCCTGATATGAGTTACGAAGATCGGCATGAGCATCTATTTGAAGTACCGACAGATCGGGATATTTCATCTTATGGGCTTTTACGAGGGCCGCCGTAATCGAATGTTCACCGCCTAAAGACATAACATATTTGTTATCATCAAGAAGATTAATACAAGCCTGATAAATGGCTTTCTGCATATCCACGGGCCCGGAAACAACCTGTTCCATTTCCGGCAAGGTGGCAATTCCGATTTCCGAAGGATCCAGACCAAGCTCATCATCATAGGTTTCAAGTTGGCGACTGGCATTGATAATCGCCTGTGGTCCAAGCCGCGCGCCTGATTCATAGGTTAGCGTAAGATCATATGGAATCGGTAGAATCACCGCTTTGGCTTTGTCATAAGAAGCGAGCTTCATCGGCAATCCCAGAAAATTGTATGGTATCGAATCGTACATATCAACGCACCACAAAAAACCATCGCGAAGTTTCTTCGATTGGCTCATCGTTATTGAAAGACGTCACGGAAATATCATCAAAACCGGCGATAGTCAAAGCCTCGGCGACTTTATCCAACGTGAAAGAGCATTCCGCCACCACCTGGTTGAATCGTTGGTAGGTGCTGCGACCTGATTTCACGAATCCCTCGATTGTGACCTCCGCTTTGATTTTATCCTGATCGTAATGTCCGTTTATTGTTACGTAGTAATCCTTTTCCCTGCGAATGTCGATGGCTTCCCATCTCTCCAATCCCTCCGGCGTGAGCATATCGAAAATAAAGAAGCCGCCTTTATTAAGATGCATCCGGGCTGTTTTAAACAACCTTTTAATCGCGGTGATTCCACTTAGATGGTTAACGCTATCGAAAAAACAAACGACAATATCGAACTTTTGATTAAGCCGGACATTAGTCATATCGCCATGAATGAATTTGACGTTTTTGTTCTTACGGCGGGCTTCGGTAAGCATTTTCCAGGAGATATCAATCCCGGTGAACCGCATTTTAGTGCGTTTAAGGCGATATTCGAGTTCACCCGTGCCACAGGCCAGATCCAGTACTGTTTCTTTGCCCTGGCCGCGAAATGCGACGAAATTTTTCAATCGTTCGGCGCTGAATTGAGCAAATCGGTTCCAGCCAAGCAAATCGTAATAACGAGCAAATTCGCCATATATCCGGTCGGTCATTTTTTTCCTTTCCATATCATCCGTGATGTTGTTTACATCTCATAATTGTAACTCGTCATAATTAATTATATCATAACCGATGACCAGTCGCGATTCCATTTCACAGCTTATTATTCACATAAGAAAATAGCTGCCGCGACTACGGTAGTCCACCGGCTGTTCTTATGGCCTCGAGAGGATTGAGTGATATTAGTAGTTCTGACTATTTTTCCTGAAATTTTATAAATTTCTTTCTTCTCATCGTACGATTTATCAACATCGAAATCTATACCTAATGTCGAGGCCAGCATACCGGCGGCTAAATCCTCGGCATAATCGCCAGAAATCCGTTCGGTTTGACCGAAAGCGGAATGTTCGGAGAGATAACCGTATTGAGATCTATCGTTTGGAATAGCCAGGCCAACCGAGGCGGAAACCAGCCGATTAGATTCATTGGTCTCGTTACGGCTCATTACCGAGAAAACAATCTGTCCGGGATGAAGTTCACTTAATCCCGATTTCTTGGAAATCAATTTGCAATGAGGCGGAAAAATCGATGAAACATGAACGAGGTTTACGCCGGCGATTCCAGCCGATCTTAAAGCCAACTCGAAAGATGATAACTTTTCTTTATCGACGCCCACCCCTTTTGTCAAGAATATCTTTTTAGGAATAATTACCATAGCTTTCTCTCCGGCTATATTGAAACAGTAGAATATGATAAATAAATTATCTCAAAAGCGCAAGATCAAATCATTATCTTATCATTATTACTTATCGATGGCTGGAAGAAATTTAAAATATCTTGACATATATGATTTAGATGATTTATATATGTTTTCTAAAGGGGTACGCAGCTAGTTAACAAATGTTACTATTAATCAATCTTTCAGTACCCCGGGATTTGGTAATCGGCGATTTTGCCTATAGCATGCTATATGAGACATATATATAGCGATTTTGATTTGAATAACTTCCGGGAAAAGGAGTGAAAATGCTGGGAGAGAAGAGAAATAGAATCTTGCTGGCCGGTTTACTGTTTTCGATATTTACCATTCCAATGTACATCGCTCTGTCTACGTCGAAAGCTCAGCAAACATTCGAGGAATATAAAAATCAACAGGACAAGGAATACGCGAATTACCTCAAAGAAGAGAATGAGGCATTCGAAAAATATGTCCGCGAAGTTGAAGCAAAATGGATTGAGTTTCAAAATTCCACCAAGCGCGACTGGTTTGAATATAGCCATGATCTTAACACCTTGAGCCATGTCGATTTCGAAAAAGGCAAGATAATAATCGAAACCCTGGTGGAGCAAAGCGCCGGTGATCCGATGGAGCGGGCAAGCAGGAATATTAAAGACAAAATAGCCGGATTGTTCGAGGTTGATTCGCTAACGCACGACGTCATACTCGAAAATCAGGTGGAATTCAATTCGCCGCCGATAATCGATAGCACCAATGCCAGGTTATTCGCCCGCGAGAAAGTCTTATCTACCGCGGAAATCCAGAAGGAAACCGTAAAATCCTCCGATGGGATCGAACGGGTAAAAGTTACGGCAACGATTGAGATGGTTCCCGATCACATTAGATTAAGGGCTGAAAAATATTTACCGGTCGTAAGGAAATATTGCGCCAAATATAAACTCGAGATTCCTTTGGTGATGGCTATTATGGAAACAGAGTCATTTTTCAATCCCCGGGCTAAATCGCCAGTACCGGCATTTGGTCTGATGCAGTTAGTGCCACGCTCCGGCGCCCGGGAAGCTTATCGATTTGTCCACAAGGAAGATAAGATCGTGAAAGCCAATTATCTCTACACGCCGGAAAACAATATTCACCTGGGATGCGCTTACCTGGCCAAGATGCGCGATTACGAATTCAAGAGCATAAAAGACATAAATAAGATACGATTATGCCTGATTGCCGCGTACAACACCGGGCCGGGCAATGTCTGCAAGGCGATTGTCGGTGAACGAAAACTCAAGCCGGCCATGACCGAAATCAACGATATGGATTCAGATGAGCTTTTCGAAGTTTTAAAAGATGATCTCCCTTTCAAGGAAACTCGCGACTACCTGGTCAAGGTCGAATCGCGCCGCGGGAATTACGCCCAGTGGAATTAGTTGGAGTCTATGGATCAGGTCAGGAATCGATTAGCCGAAAAATTTGTTGATTTTGTTGTTGAGTTTAGCTTTAATATTATATAATTAAGCCTGACAAGCCAATACTGTGGGATAAAACCTTAATGGATCAGATTAAGTTGACCGTTTAATTGAATAGAATAATAGCTTTAGTAAATTATGAACGCGAAAGGAGGATTCGTAAGTAAGGATATATTAGAAATTTGAAGGAAGAGTTAAATCCAATTATGGAGGGTTGAAATGAAACTGATTTCCTTATTTGTACTGGTATTTTTCGTAGTAGGCATGATAGCATGTGGCGGCCCCAAACCGCCGGTAGAGGGCACTCCTGAAGCAACGCTGGTGACGATTCCCGAGTGGTATTCCGCTCCGCCTCAGGACCCCAATTACCTGTTCGCGGCGAATACCGCTAATTCGAGAGATATGCAATTGGCTGTCGATAAAGCCAAACAGCAAGCCCGAACCGATCTGGCGTCCCAATTGGAGGTTAAGGTAAAAGGCTTAACCACGAGCTTCACCGAAGAAGTCGGGATGGGAGAAGATTCCGAAATTCTAAGCCAGTTTACCGAGGTCAGTAAAGCGGTGGTATCCACAACGATGAATGGTACCCGTGTAAACAAGCAAGAAATTATAATCGATCAGGGAATCTACCGGGCTTATGTCCTGATGGAGCTTCCGCTGGGCGCGGCCAACGTGGCTATGATGCAGCAGATTAAGAATCAACAGAATTTGTATACTCGTTTCCGCGCTACTCAAGCTTTCGACGAGTTAGAGCAAGAAGTGGAAAAATACGAGCAGTTCAAAAAAGACCAGGGAATGATTAGGTAAAATTCGCCAATATGATTCGGATATTCAGCATTGTTATTCTGGCTATATTATCCGCGAATTCATTTGGCCAACCAAAAGAAAACCAGGCCGATTACCCGGCCTGGTTTTTATATCCACCGGTAAACAAACACTCCAATTCGACGGTTGGCTTTCTCCAGCCTTGCCTCGACAATGACTCATCGGTGGCTATGGCTAAAAGCGACGGTATCTGGAATATACTCAGCCAGAGTCGAAATAAGGTCACCGCCAAAGCGGGATTAACAGGTATCGATAGTAGATTATTGTATGTCGGGCAAAGACCTCAATTCGTAATAGACTCACTCGGTTATGACGGCATTTCAAATGATTTCGCGGTTTTTGATAAATTTTACGGTAAAAAAGATTACCTGATGGTCGTTCTGGTCGGCCCTAAAAGTGATTCAGCAAATTTCGATAATGATTACGAAAAAGAAGATTTCGGCGACTGGATTCATACGATCCCCGGCGATGGCAAATATCTATATGCCCTCGGCAGCGCTCCTAAATATTACTATCAGAGCAGCAGTTGGAAAAGAGCCCTGGAAAACGCGCTGGTCGACCTGACCCATCAAATATCTACCGAAATTAAATCGTTGTACAAGTTCGAGGCGCAGAATGTCTACAAGACCGTGATGGAGGAAGGCGAAGTCGTTTTAAAAAACTGGCGGATCGTAGCCAGGAAGTATGACTCAAGCAGCCAGACATACAATGTACTGATCAGGATGCCGATTAACTAACCGATTGAATCATCTCGATATCAAACAATTATACATTTGACATAATTTTCAAATGGTGCTACCTTTGAACCATGTTTAAGTATTTACTATTATTTATCTGGATGGCGGCAATACTAACCGGTTGCGGCCCTAATGACACGCCCCGCGGCGTGACCATGGAATTCGTCGGCTCGGTAATCGAGGATGATTCGTTGGCGATTGAACAGCTTCTGGACCTCGATCTGATGGTCCAGCGAAGGATGCTGGTAATTCCGCCGACTGATTCGACCCAGACGCACGCGTATTTCCGCGATACGATTATGCGTAATCTTACCGGCGATGGCGGTACACGCGCTCTATGGATGGATATGCGACTGGTGGTGGGTGATGAGAAAGTCGATGGCGACACCGCTTACGTGGAACTGACATCGATGGATCAGGATACCGGTTATATTCAATACCTGACCGTACATCTCTACAAAGGCGCCGGAGGCTGGCGAGTCTATCAGTTCCTATGAGAATAGTTATCGCCTTGGCGGGATCGTTTCTTTCGGCAATCATGCTTCTGGCGCTGGTGGATGTTTACACGCCCGGCCGGACTATGCTCAATCTACCCCTGTTCCTGATTTTCTTCGTGATCTGGGGCGTTGGTTTCGGCTATGCCACCGTTGAAGCCAACCTGAGGAAGAAAATAACGGCGGTACTGGCAATCGAGGGTCTTGCGTTGGCCGGCTCATCGGCATATTTCATGATCACGCGCGGTTTCGATGAGAACATATTCGGTTTGACCCTGGGCATAGCGGCGTTGGTAATTATGCTGCTTTTGCGGACCAGTAAAGATTCAGGTTGATCGATCGGCAGTCAGGTCACGCTTCGCTACGACAAAACAGAACATGTAATCTATCCATTCCCCGAGGGCATTTACTGCAGTATTTGTAGTGACAGCCCATGTGGGCTGTCACTACCACAAATAGTTGATGCAAATAAATTTTAGTCCGCGGTAGACCTCCCGGTCTGCCCGTTCCTTTCCAAAGCCGGGGCACACGAGGAGGTGTACCGCCCGCAATAATGACAGTTCTATATGTCATTGCGAGCCAAAGGCGAAGCAATCCGTCAATTCCTTGGTTATAATATAAATAAACATTTAATACTTAATTATGATTCCATTGAAGATATTAGTTGAAAGCTATTTCAGATATAAAATCCTAGCGACAGCCGATTGACTTCCATCAAGGCCCGCTTGATTATCGGATATCCTGATAAAAAACATACCCGATGCCATCCCCGAGGCGTTCCATTCTATCGAATGTTCGCCGGGTTCAAAGTAGCCCCTGGTGAGATTTGTGATATGCCGCCCCCGAATATCATAGATATCTATCGTGATTTGAGATCCCCGGGCCAGCGAGAAATTGATTTTCGTGGCTGGATTGAACGGATTGGGATAGCAGTTGACTATACTGAAATCCGATGGCGTCGTCGCCTTGACCTCATCGATATCGACGTATTCCTCGTGATATACAATCAACAGCATATTGCCATCGGCGACCAGCGTGAAACCATTATAGAAAGCGACACCGTTCGCGGTGCCGGGCGTATCCAGTGTCTGGATCAGGGAAGGATTGGCCGGATCGGTAATATTAATCGCCGTCAATCCGCTTTCGCTATCGGCTAAGTAGGCGATTGTATCGGCTATACCGATACGAGTCAGCGAGCCGACGGTGTTGTATGATGACAAACTGACCGGATTGAGATTATCGGTGATATCGTAAACCAGCATGCCAGCCTGACCGCAGGCCAGGTACAGGTAATTATCATGCAGAAGTATATCATTGCAATCGGTGGCCAGCGGGATTGTCGATTTGTACGCCGGGTTGGCGGTATCGGCTATCGAATATATCTGGATGCCGCTACCAAGTTCCGAAATGTAAATAACAGTATCATCGACGGCAACCGAACTAAACGACATCGATGAGATGAAACCGCCCTGGCTAATATTACCTGGGTCAGCGATATCGAGAATAACCAGGCCATTGAAGAAGTCGGCGGCAAACAGAAGGTTGTCGGAAACGAAGATATCCGTAGTGGTACCCGGCGTATTGAAAGCACCCAGTGATTCAGGCAGGGCCGGATTTGAGATATCCAATATCGTAACGCCGCTATTCCAATTGGCCAGATAAGCGATATTATCCCGCAAAACCATGTCATTTACCCATCCGCCGTTAAAGAACGAGCCGACGAAAACCGGGAAGGTGGGATTTGAGACATCATAAATATTAAGGCCCTGTTCCATGTCGGCGACTAAGGCATAGTAACTATAGTTTGCAACGGCTTGCGCTTGCCCGGGGGTAAACATCCCGCCGACGATCTGGAGTTCCCAGTCGTCTTGTCCGTATGCGGTTGCCAGACAAAGGATTGCCATGACCGCCGCTATTATCGCATATCTCCGCATAATTTAACCTCACTATAGATGTGCAAATAATATACCCATAAATATCCTAATTTCAAAGCGTATTTGCATAAATGTTAATACGCCCGATTGAGGCGATGGTTCTGGCATAATAGTTTACGATACCCTTGTTTTGTAGGGATCGTAGCTTGACTCGACCCGGGGGTGGAGTTTTGGGGGAGCGAGACAGTCTCCAATGGCATGTCACTACGAAAACGGATTCACATAGTAGATTAGTAGGTCTGGTTCATCGTGAGCAAAGCGAACGCTGAACCCGACACTTTTTCGCATAATCGCCAATGTCGGGTTACTCCCTTCGCTATCGCTTGGGAGAAACGCCGACCTACAACCATTTCAAATGGCTGCACCGTAGAGGCACGGCATGCCGTGCCCCTACAACGCTGATAGTATATCATCCCAAACGCCTACCAATTCCTCCCCTATCGATAGATTTTTTATTGTCATCGGCGGTCAAAAGCGTATAATAACCATATGCAAAATGTCATCCGTAATATGTACAAGGTCAAGGGGCTGTTTGTCTGCAAACATCCGGTCCATGAGCGGTTCGATTTCAAGATCTCCCCGTTTCATGTGCTGAGGCAGAAAAAATGCTTCGGGGAAGGCTGTGTCGAATTCAAATGGCTGTGCAATATCGGCAACAAGGGTAAGAAATGCCCAAAAGGCTACAAGCATGTCGGGCGCAATTGCTTTTCCTGCAAATATTACGATGAGGAGAAAATCTGCCGGATGCCGTCAGCTTTAGTTGATGAGACCGAACTCAAGACGTTTATGCGGGACCTGGATGAGTACGAGTACTGGCTGTCAACAGTCGAGGGCAAACGGGTGAAATTTTCCGGCGAGGTGTCATCGGTATACCCCGCGCTTCTAAGGACAATCGACGATAGCAAATCGAATACGCGGCTCAATGGTTTTCTGATCAAGTTCGAGGCGGGTCATATAGATAATGATATTTTCGATGACACGTTGTACCTTCAGATGGGATCGAATTTCCTGAGCAAGTGGCAACCCGCGCCGGGCGATGAGATCGATTGCGAATCCGAAATCAAGAACGACCGAGGCCGAATCGTTTTATATAAGCCAACGCAAGTGGATATCACCAGAAACGGCGCAATGCCGCTTATCGATTGCTCCAAAGCCTTGGTCGGTAAGACCACCGGGGCGATAGTCACAGATGATATCAGGCTCTGCCGCGATTGCCCATACGGAGCGCTAATGGATATTCATGAATTGCCGCCGAAAGAGAATCGTTTCCGCCGCTTTTATTGTTTGAGGGGTATCGAGATCGCCTACACCTGTCCTATCAGGTTGGAGAAAATATTGAACAGCCTGCGCGACGATCCGGTCGGGGCATGAATGAAATAAGAATATGTCGTTGGATGATAAATTAATCCTGATAGTCGGAGCGACCGGCTTTCTGGGCCGGCCGGTGGTCGATATGCTCGATCATTTCGGCTTCCCGGTACGCCTTCTAACCCGCGATCCAGCCAAAGCGGAGAAGATATTCGGCAAGCATTTCGATATTGTCAAAGGCGATATCGCCGATTACGAATCGCTTAAAGAGGCGGCCAAAGATTGCTTTGGCGTACATATCAATTTAAAAGGCGGCCCGAGAGCGAAAGATTTCGACCGGATCGAAAATCGAGGAACGGTGGCGATTGTTGAGGCGGCCAAAGAACGCGGCGTATCGAGAGTCACTTATCTATCGGGCGCGTCGGTGGCCGAAGATCGCCAATGGTTTGCCCCGACGAAAGCCAAGTATAACGCCGAACAGGTGATTTTAAACAGCGGGCTTGATTACGCCATATTTCGGGCTACCTGGTTCATGGAATCACTGCCATTTTTCGTTAGGGATTCGCAGGCGACTGTTATGGGCAAGCAGCCCAACGGTATCCACTGGCTGGCCGCCGAGGATTACGCCCGGATAGTCGCCAAGGCGTATCTTCTGGATCAGTCGCCCAATAAAATATTAATTACCTGGGGGCCGGATGAGTATACTTTCAAAGAGGCATTGGAGGAATTTTGCGAAATCGCCTTTCCGGATGTTAAAGTAAATAACGTACCTCTGGGCGTATTGAAATTTTTCGCGACTGTTACTTTCTCCAAGCAGCTGAAAGAGGTACTGCCATTGATGAAGTATTTCGAAAAATTCGGCGAACGGGGCGATCCAACCCTAACCGATGAACTACTAGGCGAGCCACAGATAACGCTTGAAAAATGGAGCAAATGTTTCAAGGCGAAATCAAAAGCCGATTAATTTATTTATAATAATATGAGACACGAACGCTTTTCAATAGAATCGAAAATAGCCATACTTGAAAAAAATGTGCCCCTGGCTCTGGAGTATCTGTCAGATTGCACTATCTGTCCGCGTGAGTGCCATGTTGATCGCACAACGGATGATTCGGGTGAATGCGGTATGCCTGCCGAATTGGGGATTTCCTCGGCCAACCTCCATCATGGCGAGGAGCCGCCGATATCGGGCACCGGCGGATCGGGGACGATATTTTTATCCGGCTGTAACCTTCACTGCCAATATTGCCAGAACTACCCGATCAGCCAGTATCGCAACGGCGAGTTTTATTCATCGGCGGAGGCCGCCTCGATGATGATAGATCTCGAAAAACGCGGCGCGCACAATATCAATTTCGTCACGCCATCCCATTATGTACCTCAGTTGATGGAGGCGATGTTGATCGCCTACAAAACCGGTTTGACCATGCCGATAGTTTATAACTCATCGGGCTATGATTCGCTGGAGATGTTGAAGCTTTTAGATGGCATCATCGATATCTATATGCCCGATATGCGCTATGATGATCCATCCAATTCCGCAAAATATTCCGATGTGACCGATTACCCTGAAATAAACCGAATAGCAATCAGGGAGATGCATCGCCAGGTGGGAGTACTGCGTGTTGAGGATGAAATTGCGGTGCAGGGGCTATTGATTCGTCATCTGGTATTACCGAAAGGGATATCCGGCTCGAAAGTTATTTTCGATTTCATTGCCGGGGAGATATCGGCGGAGACGTTCGTGGCGGTAATGAGCCAGTTTTTCCCGGCCTATAATGCCTGCAATCATCCCGATATATCAAAACGTCTCACCCAGGCGGAATACGATGAAGCCATAGCCTGGTTTGATGAGGCGGGGCTAGCCAACGGTTATATTCAGCCATATTTCGGTTAATAAAAAAAACCGGGGATTTCTCCCCGGCCTTGAGACAGGATATTTTTATTGTATTCTATTAGCGGCCGTTGCCATTATCGTTACCATTGCCTTCCTCGTCGCCATAATCTGATTCATAATTGGCCACCGAGGCGATTTTCTGGCTCCAATTCATCCTCTGGACTACATGAACTTGAGGCGTGCCCGGAGGCAGGTTTGCGATATCGAGCAAATCTGGATCGAACGCCCAGTCCCGAGTCGGCGGTTTATAATAACTTCCACCCCAGGCGCCGGTATTTTGGCGTGAATACCATAGATCGACTGCCGAGCCACGCCATTTCAATGTTTTTCCGGACCATTTTTCCAGAAACCTTGGTAGGTTTTCGAATCCCCCGGAGTAATCATGTCCCGGAGACCCGGTTTCGGTATTGCCGGTCATGAAACAGACATTGACTTGAGTATTGGCCGCTACTCTATCATTACGACCACTCCAGCTATTGAGATCATCCCAGTCATTCGATAAAATAGTCAACGCGTCAGTAATCACAGCCGCCGGTTTCTTATTGACTGTGTTGTAATCACCGAGAGTGTAAAGCGGATTGTCGGTAACAACCGTTAATGGATTGGCTAATTCCGTGGCGTTAACAAGCCGGAGAGCGCTAACGTAACTTCCATTTTCCGGAAGGGTTGAATATATGATGCCATTATCCGGGAAATATGGCGATGAGTTTAGTCTATCCATATCAAGATCAATAGATTTAACGTCCTGACCCTCGCGCCCGTCATGGAATGTACTCGTCGTTATAATTCCATCGGCTATAAGGTTGCCGGTTACATTAAGCCAGGTACCGCCCGATAAGTAATAAGCCTGCCCATCAGTGAATTTTAATCCGGCTTTATGTTCGTAACTATCGGGATTGCCATCGCCTCGATCGATCAAATTTGTGGCCGGGCCATCGACTACAACCGGCATATCAAGTTGGGTAATTCCGTGATTGCCGTCCTCAACCAAACCATCCCAACGGCCAAGTGATTCATTGACCCAATCATTATCATTAGCGTCAAGGAATGTATTGTCGGCGTTTTTCATCGATTGATAATTACCATCCTCATCCAGAATATAAACGTCATTACTTGATGTACTTCGTCCGGAACCCGGTTTGCGTCCATGATAAATCGAACCCGCGGCGGTTAAATAAGAATCGATATAGAGATTACTGCCGGCCTGAATATACATATCTTTATTAGAATGGACCCGGCCGCCTAGAGTCATATCCGGGCCGGGAGCGATTTCAAGGTCGTCTTCATAAAATACGGCGAATTGGAATATCGGTATCAGGGCATCACTGAGTTGCATTTGAAGTTCAACACCTGAATTACTGGATACATCCGCGCCGAATGAGTTAATCGTAAACGTCTTTACTAGGCCATAAAGCCCTTTATAGGCTCCCTCAGTCATTTGTGTATTAACAGCAGCACCGTCGTCTGTTGTGGCATACTTGTAAGTATAATTCAGTTCGCTGAATGCACCGGAGGGTAATGGGCTTGGTGGATTACCCGTAGTGCCATAACTATGATTAATAGAAGCAGCGGCTTGTTCCAAACCCGATTCCGCCGCGTAGAAAGCCCCGGTTGACCGGCTTTCGTTTTCGGCTATTTGCATATCGTTATTTGACGTAGTAATCGAGGCAATACCTATTAACGATAACATGAACAGGATTGACAGGCAAACGAGTAATATAATTCCGGATTCGTTTTTTAGTTTTTTAGTCATTATTATTTCCCCTTAAAATGGTTTATTGTTTTCAACTACTAAACGTATTGCAAAATCGATGCCTTTCAAACCCGGGATTTGTAACGGCCTATACGTCAAACAGTTGCAAAACTAGCGCATTAATTTTTAAGGAATTTCATCCAAATCCTTTTCGCATTTTGCAAAAAGCTATAGTATTCAGAGCCTGAAATATAGGAAAATCCCAATTGTATAATCCATCAACTTGTTGCTATAGAAATAGTTATTATCTTATTTTAGAGATTCAGGTTTGGTTTTAAACTAAATTTCAGCTAATAAAAAACCGGGGATTTCTCCCCGGCCTTGAGACAGGATATTTTTATTTATAGTTAATTATTGCCGTTACCGTTGCCATTACCGGACTCATCGGGAATCCAATGAGCGATTTTTTGGCTCCAGTTCATACGTTGAACGATATTCACTAACGGTGTTCCCGGGGGCAATTTATCGATATCCAGCAAGTCCGGGTCGAAAGCCCAGTCACGATTTGGGGCGTTGTAATATCCGCCTCCCCAATCCGAATTGGCCTGGCGCGAATACCAAAGGTCCACAGCCGAACCTCTCCAGGTAAAGTCTTTCCCGCTCCAGTTTTCTAAAAACCTCGGCAGATTTTCCAACCCACCATTATAACCATGGCCATCGGGAATCGTTAATGTATTGCCGGTCATATATGACGCGTTCATTTGTGTAGGCGATGCCGTTCTACTTCCAAGGCCTAATCCGCTATTGGCATCATCCCAGTTATTTGAAAGGATTGTAACCGCATCGGCTATCAGGGCCGCCGGTTTTTTATTTACCGTGTTGTAGTCGCCAAGTGTATAAAGCGGATTATCCGTGGCAACAGTCAAACCATCAGCTAATTTCTGGCCGTTTTTCAACCTGACCGCGGCCACGGAAGCGCCATTGTCCACAGTTGAGCAATAGACAATGCCATTCGATGGAAAATATGCCGAGCTGTTTAGCTTATCGATATCAATATCAATAGAATTAACAGTTTGACCTTCGCGGGCATCATAGAAAGTTCCAGACGTGAGAATACCGCCGGCGATCATATTACCCGTAACATTCATCCAATTGTTGCCGGATTTGAAATATGCCTGACCATCGATTACTTTTAGTCCGGCATCATTTTCATAGCTGGAAGGATTATTACCGTTGTCATATCTATCGATTATATTCGTCGCGTCGCCGTCGGATACGACTTCCATCCTGAGTTCCGTAATGCCATGATTTCCATCCTCGACACATCCACCCCAACGATTCATCGATTCGGTCACCCAATTGGGATCATTTGAATCGAGGAATGTATTATCGGCATTTCGCATCGATTGATAGTTCCCATTATCATCTTTTATCCAGATATCGTTATTGTTAACCACGGTGCCGATTCCATGAAAGATGTCACCGGCAGCGGTCATATATGAATCGATATAGAGATCGCTTCCGGTTACAAGATACATATCGCTATTGGTATGGACCCGTCCGCCAAGCGTCATATTCGGCCCGGGGCCGATTTCGAGATCATTCTCATAAAATACCGCGAATTGGAAAAGAGGGATGAGCGCGTCGCTGATTTGCATTTCCAGTTCTACACCCGAGGCGGAGCTGTTATCAACTCCTAACGAATTAATCGTAAATGATTTCACCGAGCCGTAAAGGCCCTTATAGCTACCGGCGTTAAGCGTTTTATTGACCGCGGGGCCATTATCGATAGTAGCATAGCCATATGTATAATGTAATTCCGATTCTGTGCCGATTGGCAATGGATCAGGCGGAGTTCCCGAGGCCTGATAATGTGTAACGATAGAGGCGGCGGCTTTTTCAAGACCGGCCTCGGCCGCATAAAATGCCCCGGTTGCCCGGCTTTCGTTTTCAGCGATTTGCATATCGTTGTTTGATGTCGACATTGAGGCAATTCCTATCAACGACAACATAAACAGGATTGACAGGCATACAAGTAATACAATCCCGGATTCGTTATTAAGTTTTTGTGTCATGCAATATTCCCCCAGTGATAATGTTGATATTCATGATGTATCTAATGCAAAAACGATGCCTGGCGGCCCTTCAACTAAAATATTTTATTTTAATCCATTGATTATCATGGGATTAGTGGGATAGTATCATTAATAATATAATAATTTATTTGTCATTTTTATTTGATTGTATAGGAAAACAACCAAAAGTATTGTGCAGAGACAATAGTCAACACCACAACTTGTTACCAAATAACATGTTACATAATTAAACAGGACAGCATGTTCCATGTCGTATCTCCAGACAGTTCTTGTCGGAGCGTGATCCTCCTGCAAATCTCTATCAGGTCGTAATCTGACGCAACCTCTGATTTAGGGCAAATAAAAAGCCGGGGATTTCTCCCCGGCCTTGAGACAGGATATTTTTATTTAAAAGTTAATTATTGCCGTTACCGTTGCCATTCCCGTTGCCGTTTTCCGCTTCCTCACCATCATTATACGCCAGGTTATGGCTGATTTTCTGCGACCAGTTCAGGCGCTGGACGATATTGACCATCGGCGTACCCGGAGGCAGCTTATTGATATCGAGCAGGTCCTCATCAAATGCCCAGTTACGATCGGGTGGCGTATAGTACCCGCCGCCCGGTACGCGCCACGCTTCATCAGCCTTTCGGGAATACCATAGATTAGCCGCCGAGCCTCTCCATTTGAATTCCTCATTGCCCCAGTCTTCGAGAAATCTGGCCAGGTTGTTAAAGCCGCCGTTAAAAGTATGACCGGAAGCGCCGGTTTCGGTACTTCCGGCAATATAGCTGGCGTTTACTTCCGTATCGTTTGCTTGACGATGCCATTTGTTGCCAGTCCAGCTATTGCCGTCACTCCAGTTGTTTGAAAGAGCAGTGTAAGCATCGCACATTAATGAGGCGGCCTTTTTATTTACCGTATTAAAATCGCCATGAGTATATAGAGGTAGATCTGTTGCCACAGTTAAATCGCCGTTCAATTCCTCACCATCCAAAAGCCTTATGCCGACCAGATAAGAATTGTTGTTTGGATAATCATATGAAGCGTAAATAATGCCATTTGACGGGAAATAGCCCGATGAGTTCAATCTATCCATATTGATATCATAGGCATACACGTCTTTGCCTTCCCGGTCATCGTGGAATTGAGGCCCAGCGGGGGCAAGACTCAAAGCGCCGCTAGCTGTTAATGAGCCCGTGACATTTAGCCATGTTCCATTTACCTGCTTATAATAAGCATTGCCGCCTATGAATTTCAAGCCGGCCTGATTCTCGTAGCTACTGGGATTGCTGCCGCCATTATCCGGGTCGATCATGCGGGTCGGATCGCCATCGCTGACCACCGGCATGTAAAGTTCGGTGATACCATGATTACCGTCTTCAATCTGGCCATCCCAGCGATTGAGTGATTCATTGACCCAATTATCTTCATCGGAATCCAGAAACGAATTATCGGCGTTTTTCATCGACTGGTAATTTCCATCTTCATCCTTAATCCAGACATCATTTGAAGTAGCGCTTAAGTTCGAACCGCTTTTCATGCCATGATAAATATCGCCGGCGGCCGTAACATATGAATCAAGGTATAAATCCGACCATGTGTTTAGGTACATATCGCCATTAGTGTGAACCCTGCCGCCAAGAGTCATTATCGGCTGGTTGGCGATTTCCAGATCATATTCATAAAATACGGCGAATTGGAATAAGGGAATAAGGGCGTCACTGACTTGCATTTGAAGCTCGACACCGGAGTTGCTGGCATTATCGATGCCGAATGAGTTTACGGTAAACGTCTTCATCAGGCCATACAAGCCCTTATAAGAGCCATCACTAAGTTGTTTATTTACTGCCGGTCCGTCATCGCTTGTCGTGTATTTGTATATGTAATGCAATTCTTCGGCGGAACCCGACGGCAAAGGATCAGGTGGGACACCGGATGCCTCATAACTGGTTGTTATCGCGGCCGCGGCCATCTCCAGGCCCGATTCGGCGGCATAGAATGCCCCGGTGGCCCGGCTTTCATTTTCGGCAATTTGCATATCGTTGTTTGATGTAGTAATCGAGGCAATACCTATCAACGATAACATGAACAGGATTGCCAGACAGACCAGAAGTACAATCCCTGATTCGTTTTTTAGTTTTTGTGCCATGTTATGTCCTTTCCAATTATTGATTTTTCTATCATAAGTGCAAATACAATGCCAAGCGGACCGGTGAATTCAATATTCTCTAATCCTATAAATATCAAGAGTTTAGTGGCACAACAGCCGGGATTTCCGGACTAATTAATAAGTGATGTAATAGTTTTATTGTGAACTGACAAAGATGTATGGGAAAAACCCAATAGGAAAAATACGCAACTTAATAACTCATAAACTATTACGTTATCGGTTAGATGAAAAATATGCCCGATTACGGGCGAAACGCTCCTAAATTCAACAATATATAAATAAAAATCCCTCAAAAGCTTGAGGGATTTATAATCTCTTAGTTATACGAAAATTATTAAAGTTCAAGAAATGATTTGGAATTTGATTTTGGTCCGATATGGATATGCGCGGTACCCCGTTTGTTCTGGCGGCAATGAATCTTACTAGTCTCGCCGCTTGGCCCGGTTAAAGGACCGACACAGAGTTCGGGGATATTTATAATCGGTACATCGTTTTTAGGAAGCTTTGTTTGTTTCTCTAAAGTCAGCATTATTCTCCCTCTATTTTCTGCTGATTTAATTTTGCATTGATATAAAATAAATGCTGATCGCGGAATACGTCGGTGTTTCGACAAATCCGCGATCAGCAGATGATACTATTATTAGATTAATTGATACCCAGGTTCCTTACCATGACTTTGGTTTGTAGTGTTCGTGTCCGATATCCATCACCATCGAGGACTTCATCGGTTCGTTCTGTCCGCGCATCCATATTGATAACGACCTCACGAATCATACTGGACATTGGCGGCACATCGACGGTAGCCCCGGATGAGAGCACATATTGAAATTGAAGATCGGTGATGTTATCTGAATATATCTGAGGTGTATCGCTGAAATTCTGAACCATCAGACGCGGATGATCGGGATCGGTAGTGGCATCGACGAAGTATTTCGAAGCTTCCATCGCCATTATAATACTGCCCACAGGGTACGTCGTAGATAGTGGCATAGTATTATGTTGTATATGGCCAGCGGCAACCTGAACATGAGTGATCAGGAAAAATTCGCCGGATTGCGTAGTAGGATTATATATATAGGCCCATTGATCGTCTTGAAGCGGCGATATATCGCCGTCACAGCGAAGCTCGGCTGAAGGTTGAGGCATAGCGTGATTGATTGTCACACCCTCAAGTAATTCGGTGTCGTACATCACCACAATCGAGTCAGGATTCGTATTATACGCTTGAATCGCGTCCAATCCCGTCGGCACATTATAGCCGGCCATCCTGATCTTGGTGGAAAGTTCCTGCATGCCGGCCCTGACATTTAGCTGCATGTCGGAGATCTGGTCCTGGACTATCATATGTTTATGCTGGGCCAGGTAAACACTGAGCGCCGCGCCGACAACAACAATCGAGATTGCGGCGCTGATCAGTAACTCAAGTAGCGTAAAACCTTTACTGTTTTTAATGTTTCTCATGTTATCACCGCCTATCAATCTACCATCATATACGACATCATGCTGCTTGACCGGGCCTTGCCTTCTTTGTCGATCCAGTCGATATTCACCAGCAGACGCCTAAGATTATTACCGGCATCGGTGACTGTCCAGGTTCTATTGACTACTCCGACAGAATCAGCCCCCGATATGGGAATACTCATGTTTTTGAGTTCTTCCATCTTCTCTTTAATAAGCATTGAAGCCTCAGTAAAGCCTCGCGCGAAATCATTGGCCTGCATCGATACTACCATCATGGGCAATAAAAGAAGCATGCCCGCCGACAGTATTATCATTCCTACCAGGACTTCAAGTAGTGTGAAGCCTTTTTTATTCATTAGTTTTTTTCTCATTTTTTTCACCTTCCTGACATTTCTTTCATGCAACCTGTATGCCAACATCGCAATTAAACATCGATTGATAAAAAAGGCGCGCAACCGATTGACCGCCAAAACATTAACGATGTGATCATAAAATCATGTTGTTTTTTGTGAAGGCATATGGCATCGATATATTGGAATTCCCCCATACTTTATAGCCCTTTCTAGATAGCCATTGGGGCAATATCATTTCTCACCAAAGTGGATTTTCATCGGATTTTTTATCCCAGGTCGATAAAATTGGCCGGATCGATATTGTACTTCTCTCCGTCGATAACGCTTTGAATATGTACTCCGTCCGTAGCTTCCTTTGACAAATCAATCACCTGCACCATCGGTTTCAAGCCGGTACGGTCGGCAATAACCTTAACTTCGGGATTTTCCAGATTTTCGGGATTTGTCCTGGATACTATGGCGACTTCATTGTTGGTTAATCGAACAACGCTGCCTACCGGATAGACGCCAATAACATTGATAAAAACCTTCAGAAGAACCGGATTGAAATCGATATCTGACCGATTAACCATATTCGTGATCACTTCGTCGCCCGACATCCGCCTTTTATGATATATCCGGCCCGAGGTCATAGCGTTGAAGGTGTCGCAGATCGAGACGATTTGGGCAAACAAACAGGGTGTCCGTTTCTGCAGAAGTTGCGGGTAGCCGGTGCCGGTATATGTAATATGATGTTCATACGCGGCCCCGATAGCCCTGACAGACGATCGATCGGTTCCACGAGTTTTAATGATTGCTTTAACGCCATACACGGGATGCATTCTCATCTGTAGCCAATCCGAATCGTCATACGGAGCGGATTTGTTTAGCAGATCGATAGATAAATTGACCTTACCGATATCATGCAACAGAGAGCCTACTCCCAGATCGGATAAGCGCTTCTTGTCCAGCTTCAAACGATGGCCCATTATCAATGATAATACGCATACGTTAACCGAATGAATATAGGTATAATTATCGAAGTTATGCAGAACCGTTAGTTCCATCATAGCCGGTTCATCCTCGATTATTCGATCGACCATACTCTGCACTACCCGCTTGGTTTTAGCCAAATTTATCGTGGCCCCGGCTTTGGCTTGATTGATTATATCCTGGACCGCGCCGATAGCCTGAAAAAACACCTTCCTGGCCCTGGTTTTCGATTCTTTATCTTTCGCCGGGTCGAATTCCTTATCGGATTCGGCAATTTTCACCGGGATTATATTCTCAATCGCGAGATTATCCAGTTTTTCCCGGAAAAGTTCATGCGATTCATCGACATCTTCGGTAGCTTTAAAGTGGCTGAAACAAAATATGAATTTGTCAATTTCCCGGGCATCGGCTTTGAAACTGATTTCAAAACCACCTATACTCACACGCTTGAATTTCTCGATATAATACTCCGAGGCTTCCTGATCCGAGGTATCCAGGGTAATTCTGAAATTATTTAGGAAGAAGTAGCCATCCTTAAAGACAAAAGAAACTAACTTAGTTTCGGTGAAAACTTCGGCTACATGTTGCCTGAATTTGGCGGCCTGTGATATATAGCGATTGTTATTGGCTTCATAGAGCGAGGCGGTTTTCAATGTTGAATACAATGAACGCAAGAAATCCAGACCAAGTCTGGTGAATCGTTGTTCCATTTCATCGTGTTTATTCGCAAGTTTTTCGCTATTAATTTCGTTCATTTAGCTAATCCTCTTCTTGCGGCTTGCCGATCGCATGGCCGTCGAAGCGATTTTATTATTCTTGCTTTTTGTCAGCTTAACTAAAATCTTGTGAGCCTCGCCGGTATTGACCAAGCCCAGAGCCTTAATCGCGATAATTCTCATTCTCTCATCTTTACTGGAAGTAAATATCTGTCGTTTAGTAGCTAGTGGCTTCAAATAAGGCATCGCTTTATCCTGGCCAAGAAGCCCCAGGCCTTCATAGAATTTTAAAACCTGCTCAGGCGGCCGGTCTTTGAATTTCTTGTCTTTTACAATATGTTCTATCGCTCGAAAAGCCCTAACACAATGATTTTGCGCTAAATAATCCAAACTGCCCAACTGGATTTTCACATCTGGATCCGATAGCGCAATTATCATAAAATCGATAACCTCAGAGGATGTAATTCTGGCCGCGGCATTAAGCGTTTCCTTACGAACCCGATAATCAGGGTGCCGGATTGTTTTCTTGAGATGGTTGATTACTCTTGGGATGCCGATTTCGCCCAATACCTGAACAACATTGCGGACGACATACCATCTCTCATCATCAAGACCGCGAGCTACCAGGTCGATTTGATCCTTGCCGATTTCAGCCAAAACCTTGCATACGGCACGGCGAGATTTAAAGTATTTCAGATCTCCCAAACTAGTTAAAAGCGGGTCGATTGCGGCCCAAGGAAGTTGCTCCAGATATGATATCAGCCCTTCGGTGTCAATATCTTTAAGATTATTAGCCGCTTCGGTAATTGACTCGATTTTGTCTTTGGACGCGCAATCCAGAAAAAAGCCCTCTATTTTTTGGGCTCTTGAACTCTTGAGATTGCTTAACACTTCCAACATCTCGGTCATTCGCTTTAACAGAGCAGAAGCGCCGGCGAAATTGCCCAAGCCGATAAAGTTATCCCGAACTTTACCTACAAAGCCCAAAGTTTCAACGTACCCCGGTATTTCTTTCTCCATACCAAGGATTTCAAAAACCACGGTTATTAGATATTCAGTATGTTCGAACTTGGCATCTTCGACTAAAAGATCGGCGATTTGATCTTCCTCTTCATTGGAGAATTCAGTAATGCGATTTAGAAATTCACCGGTTTCCTGGGGCATCTGAGCATATGCCTTGCTATGGCTGCTGAGGCCGGACTCATGCTCGGCATCAGCGAAATCATCATCTTCAAAAGTAATTTCGCCTTCATCGATATATAGCGATTGAACATCATCGTTGGTGAAATCACTATCGCTTTTAAGGATGTTAGAGGAATACTCCACGGTGTCGATATCCAGACCATCATCAATAAGCGTATAGGTTATACCCTGTAAATTTTCCTCCCAGAGCAGCGTGGCCAGATCATCATCGACATATACGGTCCGCAGCATTTTTGATAATAGGTCAATCAAGCGCCCTAATTCATCCTCATTAACGCCTTCATGGAAATCAAGGCCTATCAATCCATCACGGAACAGGACATGGGCGAAGTTTTCGGTTCTACTGGTTGATTCATACACAGTCTTATCGCCGTAATTTATTGTGTTTGATGAGATTTTATAGCTTAACGTCTCAATATCGGTGAAAATCGCGTCGGCTTTTTTAACCAATTCCCCTTTAAATTGGCTGGGAAGTTTTGAACTTGAAGGATAGACCAGTTTTGCCTTAACTGCCTTCATGAGAAAATTGAATAAATCGGTGGCTTCCCGGAAATATGGACTGCCAACTAAATCTAATTCGTGTTCAAGTGCATCTAATTGTTGTTCCATAATAACGCTAAAACATCCTAAACATGAAATTGATATTTACCTTCACTTATACATATCGGCATTCCGAATTCCAACTTCATGAAAATGAAATATATTATAGTCCTATTCATCTTATAAGAATATAGACGGAAATATTGGACGACTGTCTCTGTAATTAACGCTTTAGGAATGCTTTCTTTTGACTCGATAGATCTAAATCATTTTTTCACAACACGCTATTAGTCAACAGGATAGAGGATTAGATCAACTATAATCGCGGGTGAACTAAAATTCTTACCGCCTAATAGCCGAACACGTAGACTATTCAAAATGCAACACTATCTAAGTAGTAGCGATGCTATTTTATTGCTTTGAAGACAAATCCCCGAACTTCTGTAAGCAGACGAGTAGCGGATTCCAAATCGCAGTCAAGTTTGGCCATGACTATTGCTGTTTTAACATGGCCTTTGGCTTTATCCAGAAGCAAGCCGGCGGTCTTATAGTCGCAATCCACCGATTTCATTATGACTCGTTTAGACCTTTCCAGGAGTTTTTGTGATGTGGCCTGAAGATCCACCATCATATTCTTATAAACCTTGCCCAGCTTAACCATGACAGTTGTCGTCAACATCGTTAATACCATTTTCTCGGCTAAAGCGGCTTTCATGCGGGTTGAGCCGGACAATACTTCAGGACCGACAATGGGTGTTATTATTAAGTTGTAGCCGGAGTTGATATCATCGGCGGGATTGCAGCACAATAATATAGTTTTGGCTCCTCTTTCAGCGGCTCTGTTAAGGCCTGAAATAACGTAAGGAGTTCGATTCGATGTGGTTAGTCCCATTGCCACATCCCCGGCGCCAATTTCGGTTTTATCAATATCTCTCTGGCCGGCATCTACATCATCCTCGACGCCTTCGGCGGAACGAATCAAAGTCGGCGCCCCGCCGGCGATCAATCCGACTATCATGTCGGGATCGGTACCAAAAGTGGGCGGACACTCGGCGGCATCCAAAACACCCAGCCGGCCCGAGGTTCCGGCGCCTAAATAGATCAGTCGTCCCCCCGCGGATAAAGCCTCATATATTATTTCAACCGCTTGAGCAATATAAGGTATCTGCTTGCGGACTACCAATGCAACCGTGGCATCCTCGGCATTAATCAACTCGAGAATCCCGGTAGTCGTAAAACGGTCCAGATCAAGGCTTTTCGGATTCGAAGCCTCAGTCACCAAATTTTTTAAATATTCAAACAGTTCACAACCTTCTAACGGGAGATTTTCCATTAGTTACTTACCCCTTCGTCGAAAAAGTCATCGTTTCAATCTTGTACATAGTATTCTAACTTCTTATTATATCTTTGTCAACATTGACTCTTTAGAGAAAAAAACACTTGATTGAAGAACCGGTTGATTCGATAATAACAATGTGAACAACCATGACATTCAAATCAGAAAAAAAATTCGCTGGCCTGCCACCGGCCAACTAATTACAGGCATTCTATTGATTATTTTAGGGGCTATCTTCCTGTTCTCGAGATTGCTGGGGCAATGGTTTATCAGCGATTTCTGGCCGTTCTTTCTGGTAGTTGGCGGTTTGATTTTCTATGCCGCTTATTATGCCCGGTCGGAAAAACCGATCGGTTATGAAGGGCTCCTTTTTCCCGGAACCTATTTAATCGTACTGGGTTTGCTGTTTTTGTCAATGAATTTATTCGGTTGGCATAATATGCGTTTCATGTGGCCGACTTTTATACTTGGCGTACCTATATCGTTGCTTGCCATGTATAAATTCGGACCAAGTGAGCCGGATCGCGCCAGATCGGATTTACAGACCGCTATAAAAATCATCGGAACCGTATCAATAGTATTGTTCGTAATCGCCGGCGGGGGATTTTTCCTCTGGCCACTGGCGTTGATTATAATCGGATTGGTAATAATTTTAAAAGGCTATATTAAATAAGTACCGCAGTCTATCGTAATGTTACTTCACCCGCCGGATAGGTCATTAATCCCTTCTTGTTTTTAATTATCAAACGACCGCTATTATCAATACCCATAGCCCGACCGGCAACTTTTTGATTGCCTGATTTAAGCGTAATTTTTTTTCCGATTAAGACCGAATTCTTTATCAATTCGGCGCTGAGATACCTGAATCCATGACGACAATAGTTCTCATAAAGGCTCTCGAACTGCCTGAGAACCGCCTGTAACAGAGCCACCCTGGATAAATCCTTTTTAACGATTATTTTCAATGAGGTTGATTTTCTCTGTAAGCTTAACGGAAAATCCTTTCTTAGATGATTAACATTGATTCCACAGCCAACCACCATATAGTCGATTTTATCAAGCTCAGCGGCTCCTTCAACCAAAATGCCGGCCAATTTCCTGGTTTTATAAAGCACATCATTTGGCCATTTGGTTTTGGTTTGAATACCGATAATATCATAAACGGCCCGCGTAATGGCAAGCCCGGCAACCAGGGACAATCCGGCGATTTTATCGATTGCCAAATCAGGCTTGAGGATTATAGAAAAATAGAGGCCTTTTCCGGGCGGCGAATACCATTTACGGCCCAGTCTGCCTCGTCCTTTTGTTTGAGTCTCGGCCGTCACCAGCGTGCCCTCGGGCAAACCCGATTTAGCTAAATCCTGGGCTACTGTGTTTGTTGAACCAATTGTTTTATAGCAAAATATTCTCCGCGCGAAAAATCGACAAGACATATTGGCGGCAATTTCAATGGGCAAAAGCCGGTCCGGCGAACTGATCAACTTGTAACCCTTGTTGCGGCCGGCTTCGATTTCATAGCCGCTGGTCCTCAGATAGGAAACCGAATCATAAACATGTTGGCGTTTTAAATTCAGCGATTCGGCGAGTTCGCGTGATGTTATAAATCTGGTATCATCTCTTTTCAGGTAGGCCAGCACATCGGCCGGTGGGCCCGGTTTGCCTTCACGAACAGATCCAATCATCAGACATATCTCATAGAAAAATCGGCGGCCGGTACTGAATGAGTCAAGGCGCCAACCGAAATATAATCTACGCCCGTTTTTGCTATAGAGCGTACGGTTTTAAGATTAACTCCTCCGGAAGCCTCGATCTTTATACGTTGACTGGATGATCTAATTATTTTTACGGCCCAGGCAAGCCTCCTGATATTGAAATTATCCAGCATAATAATATCAGGGGAGTAGTTCAAGGCGGTTTCTAATTGATAAAAATCAGCGATTTCGATTTCCACCTTACGTCGGATATCCAAAACCTTCTCCAGCGCTTCACCCACACCGCCAGCGGCTGCTATGTGATTATCCTTAATCAGTACCATATCATACAGCCCCATGCGATGATTACGACCGCCGCCATGTTTGACCGCGCGTTTTTCGAGATAGCGAATCCCCGGCGTGGTTTTCCGCGTATCGAGTATTCTAGCTTTAAGTCCATCGACTCTGGCAACAAACATTGAGGTCATAGTGGCCACACCGGATAAATGTGATAAAAGATTTAAGGCCAACCGTTCTCCTCTAAGGAGCGCTTGAGAAATCCCCTTAATTGTGGCGATTTTATCTTCAGGTGAATATTTATTGCCATCTCTTATATGAAACACCACTTTGATTTTTGGCGATGCCAGCTTGAATGCATAACGGAATGCCTCGGTTCCTGATAGAATGCCGCTTGATTTCGCGATTATAAGCGCTTTGCCGGGTAACCTTTTACGAATAGTAGCTTCGGATGTTATATCGCCGGATTGAATATCTTCCTGGTAAGCCAGCTTTATGACTTGTTGACTAATCTTATCCATAGCTATGAAGTTTAAACAACATCTAATATATTGTCAATACGAAAAGAGTTGACAATACTAAGACAAAAAGTATATATTATGTAAGTAACTGAAGCCAGAGGTACTTATGAATTTCGATAACCTATGCAAAGATGCTAGTCATAAACATAAATTGTGCTGGATATCTATGTTAGCCAATCCGAGGCAGGATTTAGAAGAGTTTCCATTACCTGATGATATTCAGGACAATATCACGATTTGCCATGAATGTGATCAATTTAAAGATATAACCTCCAGGGGCTTTGGTCGACGGGCAGCGGACGAGGCAATAATTTTAACGACCATCAAGCTTATGGAACAACTCGCGATAAAAAAAGATAATCTTGAACATACCGCGAATCAATTGAGAGATAGCTTAACCCAACTCAGTCTTCTTAACGATATAACCGATACTCTTGCTCGCAGCGATAAACTCGAGAAAAGCCTTCGTATTATATTAACCGGGGCAACATCAGGTGATGCTTTTCGCTTCAATCGCGCGGCTGTCTTTTTAATTAATGATAAAACAGGTATGCTGGAGGGCAAATGCGCAATCGGTCCGGAAAATCGCGAAGAAGCGAAAAGGATTTGGTCGGAGATATCTAAAATTCCAATTAGCCGTTTGTTGGAAGAAATATTAATTCAAGATGAATTCATTCCCTGCTCATTAGAATCGGCGATTTCCAAGGTCAAGCTATCATTAAAAAATGGCAGCAATCCTTTTAGAAATACATTCTATGCGGCTAAAGAGATGGTTATTAACACAAAGGACGCATCGAATAACCACTATGATTATTCATGGTGGCCGAAAGCCGGACAATTAACTACAGTACCTTTGGTGGCCGAGGGAAAGCCATTAGGTCTGATTTTGGCCGACAATGCCATCACCGGCGAGGATATAACACCGGAATCTGTCGAAGCTCTGAAGTCGCTGGCAAATGCTTGCGCTCCGGGCCTTCAGAATGCCATCCTACGCAATAAGCTCCAGGTCCAAATACGGGAATTGGAGAGGATTAATGAGCTATTCAAGGCAAACCAGGCTTATTTGGTTCAGCATGAAAGATTGGCTGATGTCGGAATGCTGGCTACCAAGGTAGCTCATGAGTTCAGAGTTCCTTTGGTTTCAATCGGCGGTTATGCGAGGCGGATATTAAAAACGATCGGTACAGATAAATTCGATCCGCAGATGGCGGAAATAATCATTTCGGAAGTCGACCGTCTAACTAATATATCATCGGAGATATTGGAATACTCCGGCAGCGCCAAACTCCAAATAAAAAACTGTAACTTAAATGATATAATTACGCAATCATTGGATCAACTGGAGGAAAAACTGGTGTCTTCAGGCGTGGAGACGGAGAAAAAATTCATCAGAAAAAACCTGACTGTCAAAGTCGATCCGGATAAATTCAAGCAGGTCGTTCTTAATCTGGTGGATAACGCGGTAGATGCCATGGATAAAGGCGGGAAACTCAAAGTTAAAACATCCAGACATAAAGAATATATTGTCCTGGATATCGTCGATAACGGCGAAGGAATCGATAAACGTGGACTTGATAATTTATTCAATCTGTTCTATACTACTAAAAATCGCGGAACAGGGCTTGGCTTGCCCGTTTCCAAGAAAATAATAGATGATCATGGAGGCAATATAGTTATAAAATCAAATCCCGGAAAAGGGTCTGTTTTTTCAGTCAGACTTCCGGCGAAGTAAATTATCGAAACTATAAGTAAATTTAGGAGTTTTAAAAGGTGAGGGCTGAATATTGATTGGAGGTAATTATGAATAAAATACTGGTAGTAGAGGATGAAAAAAATCTCTTGAAGCTTTATACCAGTGAATTGGAGGATGAGGGTTATTCCGTGATACCCTTAAATAACGGTAAAGACGTCCTCAAAAACATAAAGGCTTCCGAACCTCAGGTAGTAGTTCTCGATATTCTTTTGGATGATATCGAAGGACTTGAAGTACTAGAGCAAATTAAAAACTATGATCTCAATTTACCGGTAATACTTAATACGGCCTACTCCACCTACAAGGCGAATTTCTCGACCTGGATAGCCGATGAATATGTTTTGAAATCACCGGATCTGACCGAACTCAAATCTGCAATCAAGAAATACGTAAATATCAATGAATCACTTCAAGAGCAGGGCTGCTAGTTATTTTCCGCCCATGATCGGATATCGAGCGTTGAATACACCTCGATTACAAGGGGAAATTACTGCTTCAACTTAACCCAAAAAGCTGAGTCAACACAGGTGTCTGATGTAATCATCATTTAATATATACCTGCGTTTGGAATAGGCATTTTACAGGGAATACTGGAAAATCTCCAGAATACCGGCTTTATCGATCGGTCTGGGATTTTCGAGGAACGCTTTACCGCGGGCATAAAGCTTCAACGTATCATCGGCCATAGTTTCGAATTTTTCATCCCCGATACCCAATTCGGTAAAATGCAAAAATCGATCAACCGAGGCCAGAAAACCATTCATGGCTTCGATACTTCGCTTGGCAGCGAGTTCGACCGATTCGGTTGTGAACTGCAAGCCGAATAAATTTATTCCCATCTCGATAAATTTTTCCGGACGGGCCGGCCTGGTATACTCCATCAATGCCGGCAGCAGTAATGCTAATCCGCGCCCGTGCGAAATATCGTAATGGCCGGAGACAGCATGTTCGAGGGCGTGAAGCGGGTAATTGCCGCCGCGGCCAGAATTGACCAGGCCCGATAAAGCCACCGATGAGCACCACGACAAATGAGACCGAGCATCAATATCTTCGGGATTTTGGGCCGCGGTTGGAAGATAATACATAACTGTTCTGATAACCGATTCCGCCAGGCGATCCTGAAGAAACGATGAGGAAGTACCGGTAAAGTACGTTTCTATTACATGTGAAATTATATCGATACCGCCGTCAATGGTATAGTCTTTCGGGCAGGTTATAGTCAGTTGGGGGTCAACGATAGAGACAGTCGGGAACAGAGGCTGTCCGAAAATGCCGGCTTTTTCATTTGTCTCGGTATTGGTGATAACGCCGCCGCGATCGGCCTCGCTGCCGGTAGCGGCTATCGTGGGAACACACACTATCGGCAAGGCCTTGCGAATCGGAATACAGGTTTCATTCTCGCCAGAGTATATATGATCCCAGACAGGTCGCTTCGACACTGCCACCGCGGCGATGGCTTTAGCGGCATCCATAGGTGAACCACCACCCAGGCCGATAACCAGATCGCACTGGTGCTCCCGGGCGATCTCGCCCGCCTCGTCGATAGTATTAGCACGCGGATTAGGTTCGATTCTTTCAAACAGTACCGGCTCAATTTTAACCTGGCTTAATATTTCCAGTACTCGATCTAAAATACCGGTTTTCCGCATTGAGTTCTTACCTGTAACCAAAAGCGGTTTACGGCCTATTTTTTTTACTTCCTTGCCAAGTTTTATTAATTCTCCGGGACCAAATATGATTTTTGTCGGTAAAGTAAATCCGAAGTTAAGCATATTACCTCCATAGTTTCGTTGGAAACATTATAGGAGTAAAAATCGAATTACGCAAGTATGAGAATAATTGGAAAACCAAAATTATATCGCCCGGAGACGTTCAGCAATCGGTCGGCCAGGCTTGGAGAAATATATTGAATATCATGCAACTTTCGACCGCCGACCAATATTATTAGATAAATATCGATCAGATCAGGCGCGGATGACCATTGAAGTCCGCCCGGTTTCGGTCTAAATCGTTAACTTAAGCCGGATATTTGCCTGATATATAATCGGAAAGATAGCGGTTTTCGATTTTTATATTTTTCAATAGAGATTTTACTATATCACCAATCGATATCAAACCGATCAATTTGCCTTCAGACATGATTGGGACATGACGAAAACGGTTATCGGTCATCAGGGCCATGACATACTCAACATCATCATCGGGAACACCAATCATAATCTCCGTTGTCATGAATTCGCTTATGGCCTTGCTTTGCCAATCCCGACCATCCTGCTTATATACCATCCGTATAGTATCTCGTTCGGTAAAGATGCCGATCGGGTTGTTATCCTTATCTAAAACCACCACTGATCCTACCTTATTGTCAATCATCTGTTTTAATACCTGGCGCATGGTTATATGTGACTGGGCGGTTATTACTCCTGATCCTTTAACTTTCAGCAAATCAGATATTCTCATAATTTTCTCCTTTAAATATCAGACCATATAATTATCTTCTTAAATAAAACTACAAACTCCGGCAATTCGTTTCGAGAATAATTATTATGCTCTTCGATTTTTGGTCCAGCAGAAATTAAGTCATTTCAAACCGATTTTTTTAAATTCCATGTCTCCTAAGTCTATAAAATATCGCTATTTCCGCTAATATTGTTGACAACTTTTCCGATAGATTAGAAGTAAACGTTAACAAGAACATTTATCGCTCATTATCAGGAGGTGATTAAATGCCACGTAAGCAACCGACCAGGAGAACTCGCGTAAAAGGATATACTCGTACTTTGCCCAGCGGTAAAAAAATCAGAGTTAAATCCTACTTGAGGAAATCCAATTAATTTAGGGTTGATTTTCAATCGACATTAGAGCTAAAATTTGACAATAATTTTAGTTTAGGGGGTTTAGTTGAATGGCTAAGCCCTTTTTTTTATTGAGTATATTTGCCGACGATAAGACTTCTTCAACTATCCATGACATCATGTTATAAGAGCTTACATAATCATTTCTATTTTTAGTCAGGCTATAGTTCCTTCGCTCAATCGCTATTAGCGA
Source organism: Candidatus Zixiibacteriota bacterium (assembly GCA_024231855.1). Lineage (GTDB taxonomy): Bacteria > Zixibacteria > MSB-5A5 > UBA10806 > 4484-95 > JAAEQD01. The sequence goes on along the minus strand of JAAEQD010000246.1, from coordinate 43,166 downwards.
ACTTCTGTGGAAAAGCATTTAATATCATGTTGGCGACTTTATCGACATCAAGATGTGTGCTGTTTATCACCATATCGTACGCGGTCAAATCATCGATATTCCTGTTGAAGCAACTTTCGATAAATTTCTTACGTTGCCTATCATTTTCGGCGATTTCATGGTCGGCTTGCTCGGATGTTAAATTTCGCCTTTTAATCAGCGTATTGATTCGAAATTCCAGATCGGCAACTATTCTTACATGAAACGCGTTATCGCCCCGGGCTATAAAGTTGGCTCCCCGGCCAACCAGGATAGCTTTGCCGTGATGAGTCACCGCGCCGATAATTTTCACCAGGCTATGCATGTAATCCGAGGTATCAATAATCCTGCCGCCGATGATACCATCGACCCAGAGTTGAAAGCCCGATCTCTTGGATTCATCCAACGACTCGACTAGCCTTTTCTGGGTACCGATTTCATGACTTATCTGGTCGATAAATTCGCGATTGACATGACTGAATCCGGTTAGTTCCGCCAGCTTGGTCGCGACTAATGATCCGCCCGATCCGCGCTGGCGCGATATGGTAATTATCGGACCCGGCCTGGGAGCCTCTTCCACCACTTCTTGAGATCCCCTACGTTCAAGCTCCCAGCGATTGATCTGACGATCAACGATCAATTCGATAGGCCTCATGGCTTACCCCCTTTATAAAAATGTTGATAAATTCGATTACACTTAAATATAATAAATTTCAACCTGAAAATCAACCATTATCGTTAAGGTAATAGAGGGTATACTCTTTATATGAATTTAAAATTACTGGATCGATTTCAGAATTTTATTTGACCAGAAGCATCGCCCGGGATTCGCTTTCGGAAGCGGAACGGACTCTGCAGAAATAAATTCCCGATGATTTGCCATCGGAATTCCACTTGACCGTATTCATTCCCTCCCGGCCCTGGAACGAAGCGACCGTTTCGACTTTACGTCCCAGAATATCAAATACCTCGACTACGACGTGAGCCGGACGATCGAGTTCGAATTCGATAAATGTCCCCTGGTTGAACGGATTGGGATAGTTTTGATGGACTTCGATATTCTCGGGCATATCGTCAGGATAATCCGATCCTTCGATCATAACCATGTCCAGAATGATCGTTTCATCGGTGACTATCGTGATATCGGTGACCGTCGTGTCGAAATAGTTGGCATGCGAGAAAGAAATATCATAGGTGTCGAAAGGCAGTTGTAATATATAGGCGCCTTGATTATCCGTGGTTGAGATATCGGTGTTGTCGAGATCCGAGACGATCACGCCCTCGATTGGGTTTCCGATTGAATCGACAACGGTGCCGGCTATATAGCCGCCCGGAAGCGAAGTCATCGAAACATTTAAATATGTCGTATCGTTTAAATCCACTAATACATTAAAAATAGTCGTATCATAAAAAGCTGGATGAGAAAATGTAAATGACTGGCTGCCGGTGCCCAGTTCAATCGCATAACCGCCATCGATATCAGTAGTATCGGTGTCCTCGGTACCGGTCGCGGTGACTATCGCGCCCTCGACTGCCCCGCTTCCAGCGTCGGTAACAGTACCGCTGACATAGCCGATCTCCTGGATGAAATGCACCAGGCTATGGTATTCAACAACTTCGTAGCCGGCACCGCCTGAGGTATCACCGGCATTGGATGGTCCCTGTTGGGGATCTTGCCCGGGTCCTAATGCTTCAACTGTCTGGCCAACAAGGTCAGGATTGTTTGCTGTTTTTACCGCCATTGTTAATACATGCACAGGTAATCCCACATGAAGCCAGGGGGCATCATATGGCGGAGCAAAGTTTGCAAAACCTAAAAACGACTGGCTTGACCAACCATCAGGATTTGGAGGAGAACCCGCGGGACTTGCGAAATATTTATAAACCCATTCGCTAAATGGATACAATATTGCACCTAACGTATCATTGGTCATTGTATCAACAGCGCCACTTAATAGTGTATCAATAAATGAATCATTAACGCCCAAAACAATGAGAATATCCGCTACATAAGCGGCAGGGGCGGTTTCAACGTATATATCGACATAAAGGGTGTCGTTGATTTGGGCCTGAATCGCGGTATCGCCAGGGGTACCGTACCAAATCCAGACCGTATCCCGATCCTCCGGCTCTTGGGCGTAGCCCACGTTTACGCCGAATAGAAAAAATACTAAAACGGCCAGTACCAACAATCTGGTCTTATTTACTGCATCAATCAAATGTCACCTGACGATAATTTCGATTTTGAAGTTACTACACTAATCAATAGAATTCACCTTGTTTGAATATAATAAACTTAAAAAAAGTGTCAAGATCAAATTCTATCATGGATATGCCGATTGATGTAAGTCGGATTGAAACCATGCGAACGTCTGCGTTTTCGGAATTTGGGTAATCGGATTAAGTGCGCACCCGGAGTATAACTATATCTTAAATTAAATAATCAATCAGGGTATTGATTTAATCCCCGACTGAATAGTCGGGGCTGTTAGTTTGGTTATTAAATTTCTGTGCTCTTAATAATCTGAATTATATAGTTTCGTTATGTGGCATGCTGTTATCATACGAAATGTTTTGATGGTTCGCCATCAGCCTTATCAATGGTAATTCATGAAGCATATGTTAGCAAGGATCAATTTAATCCGATGTTTAATGAGCTAAAGACATATTAAATAAAAATTGAGGTAAACCAAATAATACGTAATTTTCTATTGACACGATTTGAAATATAAGGTAAAAAAGCACTGTTCGTTGATCTTTTTGCATCATAATGACTGGAGGAGGAAAACCAATGCCAGTAAAGAAGAAAGCCAAGAAGAAGAAAACTCGTTGCGTAGGCAAGACGAAAGATGGTAAGAGATGCAAACTCATGGCCACGCCGCCATCGAAATCCTGCCACATGCATAAAAAGAAAAGAAAAAAATAAGCTTTCGCTTGAAGCGGCCCGGTTTTGTCGGGCCGCTTTTTTTTATGTTATCCACTAAGGAGTAATATCATTATCGATTAAACAACTACTCGCAGTTCGGCCAACCTGGTGGCATGTATGCGGAATTATTGTTTATAGTATTTCCCCTTGCCTTTCCAGACCTCATTACCTACCTTATTAGCAGAGTTCACAAGGCTTGCATCCTGCGCTGGCAACTTAAATGCTTCATATTGTAGTCGGAGGTTTAAATGAGAAAGATGATATTGGTTATTATATCGACCGTATTTATATGGGCCGTACCTTCATGGGCTACTACGATTCATGTGCCAGGGGATTCGGTTCGTATGCAAAGCGCGATTAACGGAGCAAGTGATGGGGATACGGTATTAGTCGCACCTGGAACTTATCGGGAGCATATTGATTTTATTGGTAAGGCTATTGTTGTTATTAGTGAAGAAGGACCAGAAGTAACTATACTTGAAAAGCAATTTGATAGAAGGCCTATTGTGACTTTCGCAAACCACGAAGATTCCTCTTCATATATTAACGGTTTTAAAATACAATTATCTACTAACACAGGCATTTTCTGTAATTTAAGTTCCGCAACAATAATCAACAATATAATCGAATCTAATATTGGATCAAGTTATGGTGCCGGATTAGAAGCGGTCAACAGTCCCGAGCCATTAGTGATTAAAAATAATATTTTCCATTCTAATTATGGGCTTGATGGACACGGCTATAAATGTGGTGGGATGTATCTCCAAGGCGTTGTAGAGGCGACTATCGAATCGAATATCTTTTACGATAATACGGGATATGATGGTAGCGCATTTGCAATATACGGCGGATTGTTTAATATCAGATATAACCTTATTTACAATAATACTGGAACTGGGGCGGGCGCTATATACATAAAAGAAACCTCGCCAAATTCAAGAATTGAGAATAATACAATTGTGTCAAATAGCGCCGGAGGTTTATCGGGGGGGATTTTTCTTGATTTCTGCAATAACGGACTTTTTATAAGAAACAATATAATTGTACAAAATGACTTTCACGGAGTATACGGTCGAGATTCAGGAAATATATCTTATATTTACAATTGCAGTTATAATAATGACGATGGAGATACGTATGGATTCGCCCCGGGCCAAGGCAATATTTATGTTGATCCTTTATTTCTCGATCCAGATAATAATGATTATTCGCTACAATGGAACTCGCCATGTATAGATTCAGGCGATCCTTCGAGTCCCCTGGATCCAGATGGTACTATAGCGGACTTGGGAGCGATATTTTATTATCAATGTTTAATTTCTCCTTTTAATCTCATTTATCCCCAATCCGATCAAGTTTATATAAATGCTCCCACATATTTCGTCTGGCATCAAACGACCGATATTGACTCCGGTTATATGGTTTATTACAAATATTGCATAGACGATAATCCGGCCTTTGGCGCACCTGATTCCAGCGGCGAATTAATAGATACATTCTTTGTGTTACCGGACACACTAACCAGATCAACTCAATATTTCTGGAAAGTATTGGCACATAATTACCATTCTAAACCCATATCGAGCGATGAGACCTGGAATTTCTATATAGATGGCTACCCCACCATGCCAACAATCATCAGCCCTGAAAACGATGGGCAAGCCGATACTACAACTTATTTAACCTGGCTTCTCGGTACGGACCCGGACACGTTTGATGTGGTTTCATATACGGTGCAGATCGATGAAGATTCGCTGTTCGGTTCACCGGAGATAGACCAAGCTGGTTTATCAACAGGGACGCTATTAGATGAATCGTTTTCAATAATGCTTGGCGATCTTGAGGATATCGGCAACCTGCTTATAAACACAATATATTATTGGCGTGTTAGAGCCGATGATAACTACGGCTTATCATCCGCCTGGACGGATAGTTTGAATTGGTTTTACTATTTATATCAAACCAAAGCATACCTCCCGGGTGACGCTAACATGGCCAACGGAGCCTGGCCACCATCAGCTATTGGTAGCGATGTTACTTACCTGGTCAACTACTTCAGGTTATTCCCATCATGCCAGCCCTGTTTGATTGACGGGGTCTGGTGTTCGGCGGATGCCAATGGCGATTGTAATATTATGGGTGTCGATGTAACCAGGCTTGTTAGCTATTTTAGGGGTTTAACTACTGTGGGATTCTGCCCCGAATATCCGCCAGTCTGGTTGACATCCGATGAATTGCCTGCCGAACCGCCTGATGAATGGCCAAATTGCCAAGAATAGTTGATATTGATAGATTGGGTAGGTAGAATGTTCGCAAGATTATTAGTATTAAACATGTTTATCGCTATGACTCAATTTTCCTTTGCTGAAGTCCCACACTTAATCAATTTCCAGGGATGGGCAACTGATGCGAACGATCAGGTGATACAATTTGATTTTTATCGTGTCATTTTCAGTTTTTATGAAAATGAAGAGGGCGGGCAACCGGTCTGGTCAGAGGTTCACAATAGCATTGAAGTACAAAAAATGCGCCTTGAAGGAATCGAACCTTCGACCCGCTGATTAAGAGTCAGCTGCTCTGCCTAGCTGAGCTAAAGGCGCGTAAAAGCGGATTATTCAATTTTCGCCGTTATAATATACAGATTCGCCACAGAAATCAAGCCCTATGATTGATAATACCGGATAAAATTGCTGAGCATAGGACTATCACGCCCCTCAACCTGGCCACTATGACTACTTCGGCAACCAGGCCCACACTATAGCAAGCTATTCACAGTATATGTATACAATGTTATATATTCATCGTAATGTCAACACATTACGTGATATGCCATTCATTTCACAAAAAAAAAGTGGCGAATTATTTGCAGATTATTATATTCAGACCGAAAATGTGCAAGGATTGTTAGTACTTCTTCATTTTTATTGTTTGAATCTTGAACAATCTGTGCAAGTATTGACCATCTGTTCAATACTTGATTGTTTTGCCGAGGCCAAATCACGGCTTCAGGCTATCGCTAACACGAATGCGAATAAGGTGTTGCAAAATTAAACGAAAAACCGACAATAATTCGAATGCAGGTCTGGTATTTGCACATACTCGAGGTCTGAAGAAAACGAAGTTAAAAAGGCGAGGGAGCCAATGAAAAAGATATTTTGTTTAATAGCAATCGTAATGATCGGACTAAGTTCAGCGGCATCGGCCGAATGGACACCTTATTCGATCTTAAATAGTCCACTCGAAACCGACTATATATCGAGTCTGGAGGTCGATCCGGATGGGAAAATACTGATCGGCAGCCAGGGATTGGGTCTATACGTTAAAGACGGCGATAACTGGGATATCTACAATCAACTCAACACCGACGTCCCGATTGATTACACATATAGTTTAGCGTTCTCGGCCGATACTTTATTTCTTGGATCGGCTTCGGGCAATCTCGATACTCAACCGTTAGGCGAAGGTTTATCGGTTTTAAACCTGTCCGATTCGACCTGGTCCGAATTAAACTATGGCCTGGGCATAAGCCCTATTATAACAGGCATCGAAATTGCTGATCAATATCGGGCTGTTTCTACTTATGGCGGCGGAATCACTATCTACGATGACACCGGCTGGATTAGATATCAAACTAATTTCCGGACTGAATTTACTTACGCCGATTCTCAGCAACAGACATTTTATGTCTATCCGGGGACTTATATCCCGACTGATTATATTCGGGGCCTGGATTATGATTCCCAGAATGATATACTCTGGATTGCTACTTTAAACGGCGGCGCGGTGGCTTATACCGGCGGTCAATGGCAGACATATGACATGTCGAATACCGGTCTACCCTCCAATCGTATCCAGTTGATTAAAGCCGATCCCAACAATTCCGCCGTGTATTTCGGGACATTTGGCTTTGGCCTGGCTCGTAAAATCGGGGATGACTGGACAGTCTTCAACACCGGTAATTCGCCGCTCGTGGCCAATTACATTCACTCGCTTGAAGTCAGGCCCGATAATGGTGATCTCTGGGTGGGCACCAACTATGCCATAAACGTGATAACGCCCGAGGATGAATGGTCATCGATTATCCCGCCGGATACGAATCTGGTCTGGGGTGATTTCTACTCGGATATCGCTTTTGATTCATCAGGAAACGTATGGGCGTCGACTTTCGGCGGCGGGATAGCCAGCAAGGAATTGGTGATAGAATCGGAACCGGAGCCGGAAGAAGATTCGCTTTACGTCGATGTGAAGAAGCTGAAATTCCTGCTGCGTGAACCAAGACGCCATAATGTTACCTGGATAAGGGCTAACCTTGAACCTACGGTCGAATTATTTGAACAGGACTCGATTTCTATCACTGTAAATTCCGATCTGGGTCAGGTGTATGGATGGGAAAGCGTATTTGGCAATTTCTACCATTTGTACAGCCGACGCAATATCGATATTTACGCGGCTTATGTGGCCGGCTCGGCTGTGGTGCTTAAATATTTCAACAGGCATAATAAGATAAGGTTATATTTACTGGATTGGAATCCCGATATCGATATAGAAAACATGGCCAATGAGCTTGATATCAGGATCAAATTGGGAAGCTATGTCGGCCATGACTATGTGTATATAGGCGAGGCCGATCCTATCTCAGATCCTGATACCGATACGCTGGCTACCGACCCCGGCGATATACTTTATTCAATCGATAATGATCCCATAATTACCGATATAGACGATGAACAGCTTATTCCCGAATTGACCTCGATACCTATCAATTATCCCAATCCATTTAATCCATACACCTCGATATCATTCAGTATCGTTCAACCCGGCCAGGTTAATCTGACGGTTTACGATGTTATGGGACGGGTTGTCTCGGTTGACCGGCGTTACTTAAATACCGGCAATCACAGTATCTCGTGGGATGGCACGAATAAGGCGTCAGGTGTTTACTACTATGCTATCAGATGCGAAAGTGGAACTCAAACCGGCAGTATGACACTTCTTAAATAATAGCGAATTACATGGGGCAGAGAAACAAGGGTCTGATTATCAGGCCCTTTTTTAATAATCGTAAGATATATTACTTTTTGCCGAAGAACTTCTTCGGATCGATATTTCGCGTTTTAAGGTATTTCTGTTGACGTTTTTTGGCCTCGCCTTTCGAATTCAATTGCCTGACCATATCGTAGATATTCTGTCTGAGTTTGAAGGTTTTATTCTTTATTTTGGCAGGCGGAGAAAGCAGCGAATATAGCGCCAAACAGATATTGGTGGCGGCATCCTCCGGATACACGCCGTACCACCAGGGTCGGCATGATGACCAGAAAAAGCTGCAGGACGGTGCCGCCGCGCCGAGCAAATCACGAGCCCGGTTGTGCAAGATATCGCCGGATTGACCGGCGCTTTTTATCTCAGTGTAAGCTATGTTATATAGTTCCCATAAGGCCTTGTGTATCTTATTTGAGGGATCTTTCCAGGTATAAAATACCTGTTTCCTCTTGGCCTCTTCAGGAGTGCTTGTCCAGTCCGATTGGTATGTTTTACAATATTCCTTATTCCTGACATGACTTAGCAGTTCGGTAACTTTTACTGAAGTCAATCTGGAATCACGGTAGAGCAATCGGAGCAAGGTTTGACCGCCTTTATGGTGATGGCCGAAATGCTCGACATCGTTGGCGGTAAAAACGTACTTCTGGTTCTTATTATTGGCCAACTGGATAAAATCGTTAGTATTTCGGATTGTATCTTTAGAATAGATGCTATTGGCGATAGCCTCGGATATACGGCGACTACGCGGGATCAAAACTAAACCGCCGGCGGCTTTATCCATATACAGACGGTCGTATGGTAGCTGGCCCAGTTTGCCATTAATGGCGATCTCATCGACGGCTTGCCAGCGGCAGCCATTACGAGTAGCGGCCTTGCCAATATTCGAAGTGTAAGCTAACTCGGGCGAATAGAATCCGCGTGGGTTGAAATACAGACCGAAATACTTTTTACTTATTTTGGTGTTTTGTTGTACCTGACGATCGATCTCATCATCGGCAGTATACGGCATAAAAGGATGAAAGCGGGGTGTAATCATAAATTCGATTTGGCCCGATTCCACCAGCTTACGAAGCCTGGATACTATTTTGCCGAAACCGGTTTTTATGAGTAAATCAATCAAACAAACAGGAATATTGATAGTTGCCTTGGCCGATGGTATTTGTTCGAATATCCTCAATATTGGATGATATGATTCGTTAACAACGCGTTCAAGTATTAGCCGGTCTTGATCCGGCGGCTGATAGAAATGAAGCAGATTCGCCCAGAATAGGCGTTTTTTACCCTTTTTGTAAGTTCTTCGTTTTTCCATAGATAGTTATTGTAAAACTATTATCGCCCGTTGTCAAGTGGCTATCCATACTACCTGTTTTGAAGAATAATAATTCGTCAGGGTTAACAACATGGCCTTTATTATGCTATTTGCAGACATATCCTATTTAAGCAATATCATCAGGCGGCTTTTACTCTTTTGCTCAGCTTTCAGGCGATACAAATAGAGACCAGATGATACTTCTTTGCCCTGTTCATCGGTGCCATTCCAAACAAGTTGTTGCCAGCCGCCGCCATCATTAGCAGGTAGAATTTTCACCAACCGACCGGCGATATCATAGATTTCAACCTGGCCGGACGGGAGTTCACCCAGGAAAATCTCGATAACTGTCTGATTGTTGAACGGATTAGGATAATTTTGACCCAACCTGAATAATTCCGGCACAACCGGCCCCTTATCACCAATACCAACCGGTCCGGCCATAAAATACACGCCGTTTTCTGTTCCGGCATAGAGGTTGCCATTAATATCCAGGGCCAGGCTTTGAATATTTAGATTACCGAGACTATTATTTATGACGTTAAAACTATCCCCGGCATCATTTGTTACAAATACACCGCCACCGGCAGCGGAACCGACAAATAATTTTCCAGGCTGATTGGGATCGCAAACGATCGACTTAAATTCGAGCGCCGACATAAGTGTATAATCCCAGGTTATACCTCCATTAATCGAACGGGCGAAATAGGCATGGCACGCGACATACAGCGTTTCAGGACCATTAGGCTCGAACGCGATACGATATGGATTGTGATTTGGCACATTGAATTGACCACTCATCTCGGTCCAGTTATTGCCAAAATCGACAGTATGGGCCAGGAAATTCGTCCCCACGGCATAGGCCTCGATGCCATTGACACCATCGCCCAGAACATCGAGAATATCGGTATCGGGTAAGCCGTCATTGGCGGCGCTTACGTTCTGGCCGTAGTTTTGTGATTTAAGAATGCCATCCGGGAAACAGATATAAATAAATCCCGGATTAGTCGGGTCGAACGCCATGCGGCGCGGATCAACATAAGTTGATATCTGTGTCCATGATTGACCATAGTTTGTGGAATAATGTATACCGCTCAATGTCGACGAGCCACCCGCAATACATAATAAAGTATCATCCGCCAGAGGCGCGTACGCCATATCGGGAAAATCATAATCGGCTGAAATACGGAAACTCCAGGTGCTGCCGCCATTGATCGAATAATAGACTCCCGCATCGGTACCGGCGCAGATATTCAGCGCGTCATTGGGATCAGCCGCTAACGAGTAAATAGTCCGGCCGGTTAAGCCTTTAAATTCCCAATCGGTGGCCATGACCTGGAAAGCGCCGACTAATATTATCAAAGCAGAAATGATGATTATTCTGTAATGCATGTTCACCTGCCTTCTTTCATAAGCATAACCGTTAACCAATATTTAAAATATCGGATCATTTACGTTTATTGGTTATATTTAAATTATCATACAGAATAATACAATATACTATTATTTATATCAAAGCCTTTTTGGCATTTAGAGCCTGATATCGGAATAGATTAGCCGGCTGTCCAGGGATTTTCCAGGCTCTCCTCGAAGGCGATTTTACCAAGGCTCTTGCGCCCGCGTTTGTCTTTATTGGATATCCTCTCGCCATCCAGTATGACCTCATCATCGGCTTTATAATGCCCCAGGCAAACCAGGTTGCAGATTTCATATTTCGAGGGTATATCCAGTAAATCTCTCACGGCCTCTTTCGAAAACGCCCCAACCCAGACCGCTCCCAGTCCCAAGCCATGCGCCATCAGAAGGATATTTTGCGTTGCCGCAGCGCAATCCTGAACAAAATATGTACTATCGTGGCCATAGCGTTTGCGGGTGTCATCGGGGGCTGCCAGTACAACAATTACCGCCGGAGCATTCAACACCCAGGGTTGATGAAAAAATGGGTCGAATTTATTAGTTTTCTTCTTATTCGTGACTACCAGGAACTGCCAGGGTTGGCAGTTACCCGCCGATGGCGCCCATCTGGCGGCCTCCAGAATTTTTGTAATATGATCTTTCTCAATCGGTTTATTCAGGAATTTCCTGATTGATCGCCTTGATTTGATAAACTCTAAAATATCCATGAAAACCCCGCTGTAAAATACCTATATAATGTAATAACAATGGACAAAATAAGTCCATTTTTATAAATATCAAACAAAAAAATTCCTTTATCGGTTCTAAATGCGTATAATATCGAGGATGCTGTCGGGTCAGGCGACCCGACAGCACAAGGAAAATATTGATAATTGAGCATGCTTATGGGATTCTGCCAAGAGATAAACGGATTGCTTCGCCTTTGGCTTGCAATGACTTCAAGTATCTGTCATTGCAAGGACCCATCTGGGGACGCGGCAATCTGTTAATTACTAGGTAGTGACTTAGAAGCAAGAAAATCGGAAAATACTAGCATTTCGAATAAGATAATTTGGAGGAATAATGGCATCGGATAAAGGCGATCTGGCAGCAGTTGAAAGATTAAACGAAGGTTTCAGCACTATAAAAAAGGAACTCGGCAAGGTCATTGTCGGGCAGGACAGGGTAATCGAGGAATTACTGATCGCGATTTTAGCCCGTGGACATTGCCTTCTGGTGGGTGTACCGGGTTTGGCGAAAACACTGATGATATCATCACTGGCCAAGACTCTCGATCTGAAGTTTTCCCGGATACAGTTCACTCCAGACTTGATGCCATCGGATATCACCGGCACTGAGATTATCGAGGAGAACAAATCCACCGGCGCGCGCGAATTCAAATTCGTGCATGGCCCGGTGTTCGCCAATATCGTGCTGGCCGATGAGATTAACCGGACGCCGCCGAAAACCCAGGCCGCGCTTCTGCAGGCAATGCAGGAAAACGAGGTGACCGCCGGTAATAACACGTTCCAATTAGAGAAGCCATTTTTCGTTTTAGCCACCCAGAATCCGATCGAATTAGAGGGTACCTATCCCCTGCCCGAGGCGCAGCTTGATCGGTTCATGTTCAATATCTTCGTGGATTACCCCAACGAGGATGAGGAAAACGAGATCGTGCGCAAGACCACCTCGGCTTATGTCTCCGATGTCGATGTGATCATGAAAGCCGCCGAAATCACCGAACTTCAGGGGCTGGTCAGACGGGTTCCCGCCTCCGATCATGTAATCGCCTACGCCGTAAAACTTGCCCGTGCCACCCGTCTGGGTGAATCATCCGACGCGCCGGATTATATCAAGAAATGGGTGAGCTGGGGCGCCGGCCCACGCGCCTCGCAATACCTGATCTTAGGCGCCAAGACCCGCGCGGTCCTTCACGGCCGCACCACGCCATCGATTGACGATGTTAAATCAGTCGCCCGCCCGGTGCTCCGTCACCGCATAGTAACCTCATTCGCCGCCGAAGCCGAGAATGTGAGTTCGCTGGATATAGTGGATAAGCTTTTGGAGGATGTGACGGAGTAGGAAATGTAATCATTATTAAGAGGGGTAAATTATATAATACATATTATCAGTAAAGTAAGATTTGCAAAATGTGAGTATATTAACTATATTTTTGTGGTATGGCTGATCAAAAATTTTATAAGAAATCAATAGAACTAAGAGAAATCGATGACGAATCTCTAATTACTATTTTAGAATATCATTTTCAGTGGCATACCACAAACGGAAAGAAGGGACAACAAGCCGACCTAAGCTATACTGATCTTAAGGGTATGGATTTAGGAGGAGCTTTTTTATACAATTCTAATCTTAGGGGTTCAGATTTAACAAATGCCAAAGGAATAGTTTCTGGGCATTTAGGCGGTGCAAATATAGCCAGGACAACACTTCCAGAAGAGATAAGAGAATTTAGTGGGCTAAAATACGCTGAAGATATATCAAAGAATACTAGAGTAATATTCAATTTATTGATATTGGCTTGTATTTATTCAATTCTGACTATTATTATTACAACCGATGCAAATTTAATTTTGAATAATGTACCAACAAAATTACCAATAATTAATATGCTAGTACCTGTTAGATATTTTTATTGGTTGATGCCTATATTCCTGCTAATAATATACATATATCAGCATTTACATCTTCAGCGACTGTGGGAAACTTTAGCGATGCTTCCGGCATTATTTCAAGATGGAAAACCTTTAGACAAGAAAGTTTTTCCATGGTTCCCCAATAACCTAGTAAGAGCATTTTTTCCATTATTGAAAAGAAAAAAACCAGTTTTCTCTAAATTACAAACTTCAATTATTATATTTATTTTATGGTTTCCAACACCAATTACGATAATGCTATTTTGGATTCGTTACTTAACAATAAGTTCATGGCCATTAACTATTTTTCATATACTGATATTAAGTATTTCAATAGCATTTGGATATCTTTCACTTAGAATGGCAATAACGATACTTAAAATTAACGACTGGAGACCAATAAAACTCAAGTCATTTTATCGAGATAAAAGATTTATCAATAGATTAGTAATTCTCTTTTGGGGTATTATCATATTATTGATATTTTCTTATGGCACCATAAATGGCATAAATCACACATATTATGGTTTTTACGGAAAACTTACTACGTGGGTATATGATGATTTAAAGGATGTTTTAAGATATGATGCCAGAATTATTGTACCAAGATTATATAAATTTTGCGGGCTTCAACCTTTTATTAATCTAAAAAACACTTACCTTTCTTTAACAACGGATGAAATGACGGAAAATCCAATAATTAGAGAAATTGATTTATCAAATAAAAACCTAAGGTATGCTGATATATCTTTTTGTACTATTAATCATACGATTTTTTATTCTTCTGACTTAACAGGGGTTAATTTCAGCAATTCAAATTTGCAGTATTCGAACTTTTCAGATGCAAAACTGTTTATGACCAGTTTAAACAGAGCAGATCTAAGAAATACAAAATTTGAAGGTACTAATATTTCTTATTCTTTTTTTAACGAAGCAGATCTTCGAGAATGCGAAATGTCATTCACTGAAATCAGTAATTCATATTTTGATAGTGCGGATTTTAGAAATTCTGATCTTCATTTCCTAGATTTTAAAAACTCGAAATTAATAAATGTAAATTTCATGGGAGCAAATTTAGAAAGCGTTAATTTAAAAAACGCTGATATTCGTGATATTAATGTACAAGACGCTAACCTAAGATATATTAGGGGATTAAATAATGATAAGCGTTACTTTGTTAAAAATATAGTTTTAGCATATCTAGATGAGGAATTCTTAGATTCCCTAGGATTACCTAAAGATCATAATGAAAGATTAAAGAGGAAAGATTTTAGGAATTATAAATTATTTTCGGTGAATTGCCAAGAGGCCAATTTAATAAAAGCCAACTTCCAGGATGCTGATCTTCTTTGTACCGATTTCCGCGGTGCTGATCTATCACATTCCAACTTTAAAAATGCGAATCTATCTAGTGTACATTTACAGGGCGCAAATTTAAGCAATGCTATCGGTTTGTCTATTGCACAGCTATCAAAAGCTTTTATTGATGAGAACACTATTTTTCCAGAATATCTTGCTGATTCTATATATACTTTATATTGATAAGGCAATCCGTCTTACCCATTCTCCCCGCAACAATTCTCGACATATCCCGTAAATCAGATGTGATTATGCGTAATGCCTATTTGTGTATTCAGGGGAGAAAATATGACAAAGCTAACCGTGCTAACAAGCCTCATGATTGTCGCAATCGCCGCCTCGATTGGCTTCTGTCAGGCGTTAGGAGATGATGATATGAATATGTTGCCATCGAAAGATAAAATTGTATTCGCCACATTCGTTGAATCCGCCGAGCAGATCGATCATATCCGCTACCTGGCCGAGAGTATCCGCAAGTTCGGCGGGCAGGTCAAAGACGCGCCGATCTGGCTGTATGTTGGCGATTACGCCGCTATCGATATTGATGAAATCAAACAGACATTCGAGCCGCTGGGTGTCGAAATTTACACGAGCGGAGCGCCGGAGGGGGCGCTCTGGTTTTATTACGCCGGCAAGACATTCGCCGCCGGGGTTGCCGAAAAGATGGCGGAAGGCTTGGCCGAAATACTGGTCTGGCTGGATGATGACACGATTTTCCTTCAGGAGCCGTCGGACTTTTTGCTCGCGCCCGAGATCAGTTTCGCTTATCGGCCGGTTATGCATAACCGGTCGGGCACGCTGTATGGTAAAAAGCCCACTCCGTTCTGGGGACGAATCTATGATAAATTGGTTATCAAGAGTGAATCGCTATTTGAGATGACCACGCCGGCGGATAATCAGAAAATCAACGCCTATTTCAATGCCGGCCTGATCGCAGTTCGCCCGGAGAAAGGTATCCTGCGGAAATGGGGCGAGGATTTCACGGTGCTCTATCAGGATAAGGTTCTGGCGGATATGTGCAAGGCGGATCTCAACATGCGGATATTTCTCCATCAGACAGCGCTTGTGGGAGCGGTACTCAATACGCTTGGCCGGGATGATATGATTGAGCTTGGCGATGATTACAACTATCCGCTTTTCTTTCAGCAGATGTTCGGGGCTGATAGGGAATTCGGTTCAATCGATAATGTTACATCATTGAGATATGATATATATTTCCGCGATCCCGATCCTCAGTGGGATCAGAAGATCAAGGGACCGAAAGAGAAAGTTGATTGGATTAAAGCGCGGTTGGGTAAATAGATTAGCAAGCGTTACGAAGCAGCGCTTCGTAACGAGTTAGGTAATTCAGGGTGCCCCATCCGCTTGCGGTGGGTCTCTTCCAATATTTTAAGATGATCAAAAAAGTAAGAGCTAATTATCCAACTGAAAAGAAATTTCCTCAGGCGATACTCCTAAAACACGCAGATGATTTTTATCAATATCAAGTTCGGTCCGCGATTTTGGGAAATACAGGTTGAACGCCATCATGCGGTTACCCGATGAGTAACTATAAACCAGCGAATAGACCGAATCGGAGGTCATACCGGCGTAATACATTTTTATAGACGATGAAAAAATGTTTTTCTTCAGATCGATTGACTTCCCAACTTTCAGTGTGTGTTGCATTGCGATTCCTCCCAAGCATAAAATATTTGAAAATACTGATAATCTATACACTTAAATCTTACGATAATTCAATAGTTTTATATAGAACAAAAAAACCGCCGGGGCAGGTCATTTGACACTGCGTGCGACCCGACGGCACAATTGGAAAATTAATAGAGATTCCAGCTTAATGGCCGTGGCCTTCGTGGCCTTTCATCTCTTTCTTTTTCTCTATTTCTTCCATTTTCTTCATTTCATCATTGGTGCGGTCGGTATGGGCGTGGATAGCCTTAACCACTTCAGAATCACTGGACCACGAGATCGATACAAATGTATTGCCGGATTGAACCTCATCGAACTGGACGCCTTTCATCATCAAGCCGCCGAAACCCTCGCAATAGCCGCACATCTGAAGCTGCTCGCCGGCTTGCGCTTTCTTGGCGGTAGCTTCCATGCCGGCCATGGCTTTTTTGTAGGCATCAACATAATCTTTATTGATTTCCGAAATGGATAGCGAGCCATTTTTGACATTATGATGTTCCCACTTGGCGAAATTCTCCATCAGTCCGGGTTGATCGGCCAGGTTTTTACAGAAAGCGCAATTTTCCATGTCGAACCAGGCTTTTCCTTCACCGGCAGTCGCTGTGGCCAGGTATATCAGCGATATTGCTAATATCATCAGGCCAACTTTAAAATTCCTCATCCTCTTTACCCTCCTTAGGCAAATGATTTATGTTTTGAGTTAACATATTTATATCGATAACAGTTCCAAAAATCAAGTAAATTCACATTTGATGGACCTACTTTTATTAATAGTAATGCGCGCGGGGCTTTAGAACGGTTATTGACACAAGAGATAGCGGCGGAATTTGGCGCTTTTGTCAAGAGTAACCTATCTAGGTTATTATGAAACTTTTAGATACAATAATCGCTTAAAATTTGCAGTACAATCATATGAAAAGCCAAACAAGGAGATGTAATCGCAGGAAACAAGCGTTAGTCCAAATCTGATTCATTATATACCGATTTTCACCACTATAATTTCGATAATTTTCGCCGCGGTTTTATTGAGGCGATACAAATACAAAGGCGGTGGAACCCACCTTCTCTGGTGGACAGTAGGCGCAATAGCTTACGGTCTCGGCACGGGTCTGGAAGCCTCGATTACCCTTCTGGGCAACAGCCCCGAGCTGACAAAAGCCTGGTATATAGCCGGAGCTCTGCTTGGCGGCTACCCTCTGGCTCAGGGAACCGTATACCTTCTATTGAAGCGCAAGACCGCTAATATTCTAACCGCTGTCACGATACCGATAATAGTTATCTTATCGATCCTTGTCTGGCTATCGCCAGTCAACCTGGCTGCGATGATCCCTCATAAACCGGGCGGGGCGATACTGGGTTGGCAGTGGATCAGGATTTTTACGCCGATTATAAACGGTTACGCCTCAGTATATTTAATCGGCGGGGCTATTTTCAGCGCCTGGCGGTTCGCTAAAAGACGGGCGCCGGCGGTTCATGTTATCGGCAATTCTTTGATTGCCCTGGGTGCTCTTCTTCCCGGTATTGGCGGGGGCATGGCCAAAGCCGGCATCGTAGAAGCTTTATATATCGGCGAATTTATGGGAATTATAATTATCTGGATCGGCTATTGGTACCGGGTTAAGCCGGCACCCCGGCCGACTACCTGAACGAAATATAATATATTGCCATAAAATAGTATTCTATATATTATCAGGCTATGATTGCCTATATCTTACTTTTTCTGACGGTCGTTATCTGGGGTTGGTCTTTCGTGGCGACAAAGCTGTGCCTTGGCTACCTGACACCCCTGGAGCTGATGGGGATCAGGTTTGTTGTCGGATTGCCGATTATGATCGCCATTGTTCGGGCGCGCAATGTCAAATTCGAATTCAATGGCCGTTGGCGAGGTTTAATTTTGGGATCGATCATTCTCACGGCGCATATACTGATCCAGATTACCGGCATAAAATACACCTCGGCGACCAACACCGGCTGGCTGGTCGCGGTTATTCCGCTTATTACGGCCGTGCTTGCGTTTTTCATACTCAGGGAGAAAATAAGTCGAAACGCCATAACAGGAATCGTGGTCGCGACTGTCGGGATATTTCTGCTAATCTCCAAAGGCGAGCTAACCGGTATAGGCTGGCTGTCATCGGTTGGCGATTGGCTGGTGCTGATATCAGCTCATACCTGGGCGCTGTACACGATAGTCACCCGGGATTTATCAAGGGATTGCAATCCGCTGGCTGTCACCGCCGTGATACTGATCGGCCCGACTATTGTCTCCGCCGTCTCTTTGATACTATTCGCGGATATGTC
This sequence comes from Candidatus Zixiibacteriota bacterium, assembly GCA_024231855.1. Classification (GTDB taxonomy): domain Bacteria; phylum Zixibacteria; class MSB-5A5; order UBA10806; family 4484-95; genus JAAEQD01. Next base: position 24,478 of record JAAEQD010000246.1, on the reverse strand, counting down.
CAAATTCCTGAATCTTCCGACTGACGCTTTTATCGCGCTGCTATTTCTGACCATATTAGGAACGGCGGTTGCTCACTGGTTCTGGCAGGAGGGCGTTGCCCGGATCGGAGCCGCCCGGGCGGCGATATTCCTTTATCTCATACCTTTGGCGACAACAGGTTTGGCCGTGCCCTATCTGGGCGAATCTTTCGGATTGTTCACGGCATTAGGCGGGATACTGGTGCTTTTTGGCGTGTGGATTGCCCAGAGGAAAATAGTCAGGGACCGAAGCTAATCACTCTTGTTATAAAACGACGAATTACCTATAATACAGCATGGGATTATTAGACAAGCTTTTCAATCGTCAGCCTAAACCCGGCGCGCCTGTCGATATCACCGATTACGATTTCGAGCAGCTCGTGCTGGCATCAGATACACCGGCGGTGGTGAATTTCTATTCGACATCCTGCTCCCACTGCCAGGTGATGGGCGGCTTGCTTAGAGAAATTGGGCCGAATTATGTCGAACGAGTAAATATATTTAAAATAAATATCAATGAAAATCCGGAAACCGCCAGGATGTATCAAATTCAGAGCGTGCCGACGCTGGTGTTTTTCAGGGATCATCGGCCCAGGGATAAAGTTATCGGGCTTATAGCATTAAATCCATTAAAGCAGAAATTGGATTCATTGTTAAATTGACACTAATATAGAAATTAAATGATTACTGATGGAATTATTTTAATTTTAGATTGTAATAACACATAGCAACTGTCGCATTTCTGTGAACCGCAAACTGTGGTTGGAAGTATAAAAAGCATGATAACTTATGATAAATCATTTAATTACGGGAGGATGTCATGGGTAAATACATAATAATATTAGCGGTATTTGTGATTATAACATGTGGTGATAGCTCAACCAACATTGAAGAAACTTTCACTATAACAGTATTTGATCAGGATGGAGTTCCGGTTGAGGGCGCTTGGGTACAATACAATTCATGTATGATGTATTTCATGGTTTCTACGGATTTGGAAGGTAAAGCTGAAATACCCGAATGGGCTAGAGGTTTGACGGTAATAATATATAAAAATAATTATTACACTAATAAAGTTAGCGAAATTTACGCGGGCGACTATGTAATCAATTCCACGCCCAGAAATCTAGTAGAAATTGGAGATCTAATCGGTCGACCTGAATATTTTGATGATGATCAAATTATTACTTTAGGATTCGAAGGTGATTATCATGTTTATGAATATACCGAAAATAGTATTGATGAAGTTTTAAGTTTCCAACTACCACACAACGTTGGCAAAGCATCGATATCCGGCGATACTCTATATGTCGCCTGGGAAGAGACTTTGTTTGTATACTCAATAGCCAATTTTAGTACACCGCAAGAATTATATCAGCTTCAATTTGATTATAGCTTCGACTATGTTCGTCAAGATTCAATTCTATTTCTGGCATTTTGGGACAGCCTCTATACTCTAAAGCTTTATAATCTTCAACCTGACTCAGAACCGGAATTAATTCGCGAACATGAGATAAGTACTCTAGGACTTCTCGCAATACGTTCAAATTATCTTTATACTTTAAAACTCTGGGGTTTCTCAATGGGCATTTATGATATATCAGATCTCGATAGTATTGAATTAGTATATACATATGATAATTATGATTATTCAAAAGGTATGATAAAAGGAGATTCTCTGATTTTAATACCAAGATACTATAATTTAAATCCCGATGATTGGTATATCTACCCGGTTTTTAGCTTAGCCGATCCTTCAAACCCCAGCTTCCATGGTAATCTCACAGCGGATGGAAGTATTCTTGATTTTGTCGATGATTCGCTTGCGGTGGGGTATCATGTAGGCGGTTCGTCGGCTATAATGGAATTTGATAATGGCCACTTTCAATCCCGGGCGGTAATTTCAGAAGATTGGGGGCAATTTGAGGGTTACTATCCGCCTTACTTCGTACATGGTGAAAAACTGGTTAGATTAGAATGATATCCCGGCATATCAATACCCGGCCGCTTTGCCCTCCGAACGGCTGTCGGTACCGCCCGTTATCAGTCCCGAGTCCTGATCGACCCAGATACATTGCGCCGATGACCAGGTGCCGGTTTGATACACCTCGTGTCCTTTGGCCATGAGATTGGCCAGCACATCAACGGGTATCCCCTGCTCGATAAATATAACATCGGGTTTCCACTGATGGTGCACCCGTGGGAAATCGACAGCCTCCTGCACATCCATACCGAACTCGACGATATTCAAAAATGTCTGCAGGACCGTTGTGATAATCCGCGGTCCACCCGGCGAACCGAGTATACCGGTGGGCTTGCCATCCTTCAGTACGATCGTAGGCGACATGCTGGAGAGCGGCCGCTTGCCCGCATCGATAGCGTTGGCTTCCGATCCGACGAGCCCGTAATAATTGGGCACGCCCGGCTGAGTCGAGAAATCATCCATCTGGTTATTTAACAGAAGCCCCCAACCCGGCACCACTACCGCCGATCCGAAGCTGGTGTTTATCGTTGAAGTCATGGCTACCATGTTACCGTCTTTATCGATTATCGAGAAATGGGTTGTTTGCGAGCTTTCACTACCTGGTAATTTGCCATGTCCCTGAATCGTTGATGCCTGATAAGGTTTCATCGTGGAGCGTTGCCGATCGAGATAGTCCTGGTCAAGCAAGCCCGCGATAGGCACATCCACATGGTCGGGATCGCCTAAGTAGAACGACCGGTCGGCAAAAGCGCGTTTCATGGTTTCGGCCAGTAGATGAATCGTTTCGGAGGAACCCGCGCCCCAGTAGCTCAAATTGAATGGCTCGAGCATTTCCAATATCTGCACGACGTGAATACCGCCAGACGATGGCGGCGGCATGGAATAGATATCATAGCCGCGAAAGTTGCCGTGAATCGGTTGACGTTCGACCGCTTCATATGATTGCATATCATTTTCCTGCAGGTAGCCATTGTTTTGCTTCACGAAATCCACTAGTTTATCGGCGAAATCACTGTTGTAAAACCAATCGACGCCTTTGTCCGATAAATTCTGGAGGAATCCGGCCAGGTCATTCTGTATCAACCTATCGCCGAAACCATATGGCAGAGTATCACCCGGTGGGAAAAATACCTCGCGGCTGGAGGGAAATTGAATTAGTTTCTCCCTTGTATATAGAAGCCTGAGCGCGTAGGTTCGAGAGATATCAAAGCCGGTATCGGCCAGCGCGATAGCCGGGGCAAAAAGCTCCGCCCATGGGCTACTCCCCCAGCGTTTATGGATTTTCTCAAGGGCGGCCGGTTGTCCGGGGGTACCGGCAGCGGTAACTCCGGTCGTGGATAAACCACCGATTACCTCGCCCGTATTTTTATCGACATATAAATCGCGATCAGCTTTTAGCGGAGCCCGTTCGCGGCCATCAATAACATAGACTTCATCGGTTTCCGCCCAATAAACCAGAACGAAACATCCCCCGCCCATGCCGGAGCTGTAACCCTCGGTGACATTCAAGGCGGCGGCGGTGGCGATTGCCGCATCGATGGCATTGCCGCCCGATTTTAGCTGTTCGAGGCCGATTTCGGCGGCGATTTTCTCCGACGCCACAACCATGCCGTTATTGGCGGCCGCCGGTTTGGGCGAGGCGGTGAAGGCTTGGCTGGTTAGTAATGCAGTAGATACAAATGTAATAAGTAATTTGATAGTTGTTTGCACAATTCCTCCCGGTTCAATCCTATCAGGTCTAAATCATCGTAATGATAATGATTTTAATAGCCAACAATCAACCTAAAACCTTCAAAATTTCCCTTTACAGTGATCTTGTATTCAACTAGAATTAACTTTTAACAAGTCTATTTAAAATTAGGAGATGAATATGTTACGCATAATTGGTAGGATTCTAATAACCCTGCTTGTGGCGATGGCTATAATTATTATCGCCTCGGCGATAATGATGTCGTTGTCGGAAGCCAGTCTTTTGCTGGAAAAAAATTCCTGGCTGATGGGTTTTATCCCTCACACGGCCATGTTAGTGCTATCCACCTTGATTCTCTTGATGCTTGGCAAAGGTAATCTCGGCCAATACGGGTATAAATTGCCGTCGGATTTCAGTTTCACGAAGATAGTAATGCTACCATTAGTATTTGGAGTGGCCGCGAATATAATCCTTGCATATTTGCCCAAAACCGATTCTTTTTTACCTGAGGGATATTCATTCCCGCAAATTATTATTTTTATTTGGCTATATGCCAGTGTCTGCGAGGAAATTTATACTCGGGGTTTGATTCAAGGGATGCTTTCACCCCTGGCTCAACATGGTTTAACTATATTGAAAACGCGAGTGAGCCTGCCGGTGATAATCGGGGCGGCTTTTTTCTCGTTAATGCACCTGATGGCATTCGCGACCACTATGCCGTCGGTTACGTTGATATTCTTTTTGTTAGTTGCCTTTTTACTAGGCGTATTGGCAGGCAATCAGCTTGAAAAAACCGGCAGCCTGATCCCCGCGATTATTATACATATAATATTTAATGTCAGCGGCTCAATAGTGGATGCCGTTGTAAAATTTTTTTAACGTATTTATAATGATGCCCCTTCCTTAGGAGTTTCGATACGACCGAGCATTCTTTTATCAGTTATTCAGCGCGCCCTCGTCTATCCAATCACGAACGTCCTGACGTGTGCTTATCGGAAGAGGTGAATCGTCTAGCGGCATTTGCGGCTGTATATCGCCCTCCAGCCTTCTGACTAATATACTCATAGAGGCGTCACCGGGAAGAACCACATCGCCGGAATTGCCACCCGCCATTAAATCCGTCCAGGTATTTAATCTTAATCCGGAAGCACTTCCTCCGATATGACAGTTTGAGCCGTCGCAACTGTTGTTGAAAACCGGCTGAATATCATCAGAATATGAAACCGACGGTAAAACATCGGTAACGTCAATAGTCACCCTGAGCGTATCGGCCAGGAAATCATCGGCGGCGACTACGGTAAACGCAGTATCGGGAGTATCATCCGTGGGCGTGCCGGATATCGTATTGCCGTTGGTATCAAGCCAGCTCGGGATATTTTCGAAATGAATAGCCGGTGCCGTGCCATCGGCATCTGAAGCGGTGGCCGAATAGCTAAAAAGATCATCGATAAGCGCGATTACCGCGGCGGATGATGTGATACTGGGCGCCCGGTTCTCGGGTTCTTCGCCTTTATCCGAACATGCCAAAAACATCATAATAGACAATAACGCGGTTATTAAGATGTTCAATTTGGAATTCATCATTCTCACATAACCTCCTTAGAAGAAGAAATGAAATTGCGTATTAAAATATAAATAACTATCCTCGCCGGCGAAATCATCCTGATACAGCCAGAGGTTAGGTTGAATCTCTAAAAAACCGTAGGGAATATAATTGAATCCAAAACCATACCGGGTGATCCGACCGGTTTTAGCATCGATATCGGGATCGTAAAAATCGTAGGTCGAATTGAGCCAAATACCCTGTTTTAGCATATAGCTCAATTTATGGGATGTCGCCTCATTGACCGGCGGCGAGATATGTGAATCATCCTCAAGCCAGTCGATTTCGCCTATATAAATAAGCCTGCCTTTGAATAACTTGAGATAGCCGAACGGTCCGAACATCCTGGTATTGCCTTCTGAATAGCTGTTGAGCATATAAGAGCCGCCAACGCCGAATCCGATCCCCTTGATATTGTGTCGCCATTCAATCCTGCCAACAGCCGCCTTGCCTTTGTTATTATCCAGGGAGTTCGCCGTACCGTTGAATAGGCCAATATTGACCGACAGACTATGCGGATAAAAACCCAGCTCAAGACCGGTATCGGTCGATCCGGCAGGCCATAGCATCTTCTCTCGCACAAATGATGTGTGATCATCGAAACGCCAACCGTAAGCGGGCTGAAATCTGCCAATCCGAAAATAGCCTTGCATAGGAAGGATATAGCCCATGCCATAGATTTCGAAACCGTCATAGAGACCCTTACCCAGAGCCAGCGAGAATTGTTCATTGAGTTGGGCATTCACATAAAAATTACCTTCCATCTGAAATAACGACGATCGTTCGGAGTTTTCGTCATAGTAAAGCAATGTCCTCATATCGGCGCCCAGCGAGATCATATCCGAGACCTGAGTCTGGAATCCTGAAACGTCCTCAAACGCGGTTTTATGAACCGCCATTTCGGTTAAGGCGAAAAACTGCGAGCCATAGGCATTCCTCATCCCGCCGCCTGTAGGGCTGATATGGCAAAGATTGCACTTTTGCTCATATTGCGCGGTAAATTTCGGTACACCATAAGCCACCGAAATCAGGCTAATTATAGTAAGAATTAGGGCCGGTAAAATATACCGAAATGTTTTCATGATACTCCCAACATGTTTTAGCTTTACAAGCAATATATGATGATTAACGTCATATCCCCAGCAATGTTATCAGCGTATTATGTTGTTGCCTCATCAATCAACTAAATCATTAATACTTCATTTCCCAGTTAAAACTAACTAGTTGCATAACGGAACTAAAATTGCGCACTTGAGGTTTCAATTAGCGGGAATTGAAATAAATAAATCTAATACGAGAAGTTTGGAGTATAATCATGCGAAATGTAATTATCGCTTTAGCGTTAGCTATATCGTTTTCCATAGCCTCCGCCGAAACCATGAATTTTAACGTAAACGGCAAGCAGGATAAGGAAGCCGTAACTTTTACTTCCGAAGCAACACTGGAAACGATCGAGGGGAAGACATCTGAAATAAGAGGTTTCGTGGCCGTTGATCCAACCGATGTTACTATCGGTGCCCAAGCTAAATTTGCCGTAGCTCTAGCCAGTCTAAAAACCGGCATCGATATGCGCGACAAACATATGCGGGAAAACCACCTCGAAACAGATAAATTCCCCGAAGCGGTTTTCGTCTTGCATAAAGTCACCAGCCAGAATGGAGGTGATTTGACCGACGGCCAATCCAAACACTTGACACTTGATGGCGATTTTACTATCCACGGTGTAACCCAATCCATCACTATGGAAGCAACCGTAACTTTCATGGCCGAAAGCAAAACTACTGAACCCAAAATACCCGGTGATATTCTGCATATCGTGGCTCAATTCGAGGTGACATTGGCCGATTATGAGATAAAGCGGCCGAAGTTTTTATTCTTGAAATTAAGCGAGACACAGGTAGTCGATATAGACATCTTTGCCTCTACCGGTCTGCCGGAGGTAACTTTTATAGAATAACTTCGCTGATAAGATTTTGCGCCTGAGACGTATTCATTCAGGCAACCTGAAAATTTAATCAGGAGGGACCGATGTCTGAAAACATAAAAACAATTGAATATTATTACTCGGTCGTAACCGATGAACCCGGCCGAGGCCGCAGGTTATTGGAACACCTCTCTGAAAAAAGCATCAATTTAATTTCTTTTACAGCCTTTCCGATAGGTAGCGGCCGTTCACAGATTAGTTTTATCGTTGAAAACAGCGAATTATTGATTGAAGCGGCGGAAGATGCAGGGATTAACCTGGTCGGTCCGATGAGGGCTTTGATGATTCAAGGTCGAGACAGAGTGGGCGCGTTGCACGACCATCTTCTCAGACTCGCGAACGCGGGCATCAATGTGACCGCGGCTAATGGGGTAATCGATGGCGGCGGCCGGTATGGCTTCGTGATCTGGGTTAAGCAGGAGGATGTGGACAAGGCCGCGGAGGCTCTGAAGGTTTAGGCGCGCTATTTTCGATATATGAAAAAGTTTTAATCGGTTTTTGAATATAAGTAACGTTCCGAAACTTCCATTGACATCTACTGAGTTTTTATTTAATTTATTTTCATGTTTTTTGCAGTTATAATTTAAGCCATTTAACAAAAAAGAATAAGTGCCATGAATTACAAATTGACTAAGTGGGACTATAAAGAAAAAATTGATTCATTAATTAAGAGCGCTAATAGTGAAAAAAGGACAAGATAGCCGGTAACATCAAAGATAGGAGATAAGAAAATTATGAATTTAAAAATAGAACGATTTGCCCCGGGCAATCGGGATGACTTTTTTAAAGTCCACTGCGAAAAAAACGGCGGTGGCTGGTGTTATTGTGTGGCCTGGTGGGTCGAAACCTGGGATGGTTGGGGGCAACGAACCGAAGCCGATAACCGCAGACTACGAGTAAAATTGCTGGATGAAGGGCATTATGACGGGTATCTGCTTTGCGAGGATAATAGTCCTATCGGCTGGTGCCAGGTCGGCAGACGGGATCGTCTAAAAAAGTTAGTGCGTCAATTTGACCTTAAGCCCGATTTTAACACTTGGGCAGTAACCTGTTTTTTTATTGCCGCAGAACGGCGCCGTAAAGGTTTAGCCTCTTTCATGTTAAAAGAAATTATGGCGGATTTAAGGAACCGGGGGATAAAAAAGGTGGAAGCCTTTCCCAGGCATGATGATTCAACCTCGGAAGATGACCTATGGACAGGGCCCAGGCAAATGTACCTGGAGGCGGGTTTTGAAGAACTCGATATCGATAATAACAAATCAATATACGCTATAGAGTTATAATAATCAGCGTTTAATTACATTTATATGATAAGTCAAATCTGCCATTAAACCGTTTTACGATTGACAGCCATATACGTAAAACTTATCTTGCTTTCAAACTATGGAGGATTTTTTGGCCGCTAATAAATATTTTCAATATAAAAACCAACTCTGGAGTAGACTCGAAAAAGAGGTATTACCTTTCGTAATAAAACCCGGGAGATATATCGGCAACGAATTGAATGTCACCGTTAAGGATCACGTCGACAAGTTCAAAGTGGCCCTGGCCTTTCCGGATATTTATGAAATCGGAATGAGTTATCTGGGCCAGCAGATATTGTATAATATCATCAATCGGCGCGATGATTGTGTAGCCGAGAGGGTATTCAATGTTTGGCCCGATATGGCCGGGCGTTTGCGCGATCATGAGATTCCGCTTTTCTCGCTGGAGACTTCCACGCCACTTAAGCAGTTTGATATAATCGGCTTTTCCGTTACCTACGAGATGCACGCTCCCGGCGTTCTCAGCATGCTTGACCTGGCCGGAATCCCGCTTAAAGCCGACCAACGTGACGAAAGTTATCCATTAATTCTGGCCGGCGGACCGGCGATATTAAATCCCGAACCGATGGCTGAGTTTTTCGATGTGATGTTCTTAGGCGATGCCGAGGAAGCAATCGATGAGATCATCGATTCATTGAAACTAAACGCCGCTGAATCAAAAGAAAAGAAGCTTCATGATCTGGCCGGGATAAAGGGTGTTTATATACCTTCGCTTTATAACGCCGAATATGATAATGGCCGGTTTAAATCTATCGTTGCCGTATCGGAGAACATACCGGCAAAAGTTAAGGTCAGGTCATGCCTGGATTTGAAGAAAGAGTATTACCCATCCAGGCCCTTAGTGCCGTTTATAGAGACAACCCATGATCGTTTGGCTGTCGAGATTATGCGCGGCTGTGTCTGCGGTTGCAGGTTCTGCCAGGCAGGCTACCAGTATCGCCCTCAGCGATCCAGAAAACCCAATGACATCTACGCCCAAATACAGGATGGCTTCGCTGCCACCGGTTACGATGATGTTACGCTTCTGTCGCTGTCATCGACTGATTATCCCGATTTGGAAGAGATGATATCGGGGATCGTGCCGTTTTTCTATCAAAATCACATATCGTTATCATTGCCATCGGTGCGCCCCGGCTCTTTGTCATCGGTGATGTTTGAGTATTTGAAACATCAGCGAAAATCGGGAATCACGTTCGCGCCCGAGGCCGGTACGCAAAGAATGCGCGATGTGATGGGTAAGAATATCGACATGGATGAAATCACTGACGGCGTAAAAAAGGTATTTGATAACGACTGGACATTGGTGAAATTGTATTTCATGATCGGCTTGCCGTCCGAAACTGAGAACGACATTGCCGGAATAATCAATACGATCAAAGAACTCTCCCGTATAGCCAGATCGAAGGGCGGCAAGAAGAATATCAACGTGACAATCTCGCCTTTCTGCCCCAAACCCGGCACACCGTGGCAATGGGAACAGCAAGCGAATACCGAAAGTATCCGGGAAATCTACGGTACATTAACCTCCAGCATCAAAAATCGTAATGTATCGTTAAAACTTCGGAACCCGAATCTGGCGATTATTGAGGGTATCCTGGGCCGCGGCGACCGGCGGATGGCTGATGTGATCTATAAAGCTTTTAAAAACGGCGCTTGCCTGGACGGTTGGAGCGAGCATTTCGAATTCGAACGCTGGGAAAAAGCTATCACGGATTGCGGGTATACAATCGATGATTTACTGCAAGCGAGATATGCCCATCAGCCTCTACCCTGGGAACATATCGATAAAGGCATTCCGAACAAATTCCTATTAGATGAGCGTGAAAGATCGCTCAACGGCGAATTACCTCCGGGAGCGGCTGCCAGAAAAGATCGTCAGCAGCAAAATCGCGACAGTTTCGGCTATGGCCGCACGGCCAAGAAACGTGCCACGCAGACGGCCGTGCCGACAAAGACCAAGATTCGTCTTAAATATTCGCGCGATGAGACAATGCGTTTTTATTCCCATCTCGACCTGCTCAGGTTATTCACAAGAACACTCAAACGAGCGAAAATCCCGGTGGCCTACAGCCAGGGCTATCATCCCCATATGAAGCTTTCTTTTGGGCCGCCGCTGCCTTTAGGTTTTTCCTCCGAAGCCGAATATCTTGATATCCAGCTCGATTCGCCATTCGAAAGAAGCCATCTCGCCAGACTGGGCAATTGCCTTCCTCCCGGCGTAAATATCATCGCTACCAAACTGGCATTCTCCAAAATAGATTCGATTACCAAAGTGATAAATTGCGCTTCCTATACGGTAAATGTAGGGCAAATTACCGAAGAAACGCGGACGAAAATCGATAATCTGGTGGCAAGTAAAGAGCTAACCGTTACCCGGACGAAAAAGGAAGAGCAAAGAGAACTTCAAGTCGGTCAGTTTTTATACGAGCTCTCTTTTAATGACGGCCTTCTGGAGATGTTTCTGGGATTCACGCCCGATGGTTATCTTCGCCCCAATGAAGTGTTAAAATTCGGCCTGGGATATTCGGAGGAGGAAACATTGAGTTTCATTTATAATCGATCCGGCCAATTCCTGCTTCAAGGTGTTCACAAGGTCGACCCATTCGATTTGGTCTAGTATGCCATCGATCTCACGCGTAATAGCCTTCAAGGCTTTAATGAAATGGCAAGCTTCCAAGGCAGATCCGCACGCGATAATCGCCAACTTGATCAGGAAAATCGACAAGCCCGAAGACGCGGCGTTTGCCAGGGAGCTATTTTTCGGAACCATTAAATTTAAGCGAAAAGTCGATTACTTCGCGAATAATTTTTATACATCAAAAAACCTTGAACCTAAATTAAAACAGGTATTGCGTCTGGGCTTTTACCAGTTGCTGAAGGCCGATAATATTCCTACTTATGCCGTTGTCTCCGAGTCAGTTGAATTAGCCAGGAAGTTCTGCGCATCCCGACAGGCTGGTTTTATCAACGCGGTGATGAGAAGCTTTCTTCGGCAGCCGGAGAAAGTCAAATTACCCAATCCCGAGTATCAGCCGGTTAAATACCTTGGCCTTGAGCATTCATATCCCGATTGGTTGGTCAGCAGATATTTAAAAAAATTCGGCTATGAAGAAACTGAAAAACTCCTAACCTGGGGCAATACGCCACCTGACCTGTGTTTCTATATTAATGACAGGAATTCATCCCAACAGGAGGTTTTAAAGCAGCTCGATAGCTTAAATATTGGGTTTGAGAGATTGGATTCTTTTGACGGCTATTACAAATGTCTCACACCTCATCTTTTGCTGAGATCAAAGCCATTTGAAAGCGGGACAATAATTATCGGCGACCCGGCCCAGGGCCTGGCCGCGAAAGCCCTGGATGTCTCATTGGGAGATATCGTGATCGATTTATTCGCCGCTCCCGGCGGGAAAACCGCGTCACTATCAGGCCGAGTCGGGACTGATGGCTATATAATAGCGGCTGATAACTCATTAAAAAGATTAAAATTACTTAAAAGTAATATCAAGCGCTGGCGATTGGATAATGTATTTCCTGTATGCTGCGACACTTTTAAGTTTGCCAGCCGGCGAAATTTTAAATATATTTTAGCGGATGTGCCTTGCAGCGGGACAGGCACGATCAGGAGAAATCCTGATTTGCGCTGGAACCTGCAAGAAGCCGATATCACCCGTCAGGCAAAAAGGCAAGCGCGGTTAATTAAAACGGCTGTCGGTATGTTAAAACCCGGCGGCAAACTCGTATATTCAACCTGTAGCCTTGAACCGGAGGAAAACAACCAGGTCGTTGAAGATTTCCTGAAACAAAACAAAGGCTACCGGTTATTAGATTTGAGTGAACACGAAAAATTCGTGAGCCAGTCGGGATTTTTAGAGTTGATTGGGCATCGGCATTTATCCGATGGGGCGTTTGTCGCGTTGATAGAAAGAAAGTAATTTTACATACTGGGTAAGGAAATGAATATTAAAAATACAATAATCGATAAGTGGAAACCGATTACAGTGGCGCTGGCGGTGTTTTTCGGCGGTATATTTATTTTTGCTTTATTAATGGATCAGGTTGTTATGCCTATAGCTGTCCGTCATGGCGATGAGTGCCTGGTACCGGATATAACCTATATGTCAAGACAAGCCGCGGAGATAAAACTCAAAGAATCGAATCTCCAAATAACAGTGGCGCTGGAGGAATTCAACGCCCAGCACCCCAAGGGCACTGTTATCTCCCAATTGCCGGAATCGGGCGCGTCGGTTAAAACAGGTATGAAAGTACGGGTCACGATTTCAAAGGGGGCGGCATCAGCTACAGTACCGCGTCTCAGAGGAATATCACTAAGAGAGGCCAAGCTGCTGATCGAGCAAGAGGGATTGGTCATGGGCGATTTATTATGGTATACCGACGAAGTACTGCCCGATGGCGTGATTATCGAATCCCGGCCCGACGCCGCCACGGTGATGAAATTAAATGCTGAAGTTCAACTTGTTGTTAACCGAAAGCAAACCGATGTTTTAATTCCAGTACCGGATTTTATCGGACTCGATTTCTCCGAAGCCCAACAGGTGGCCGAAGAGAATTACATAATAATCGGGGATATCAGTTACAAGGTGGATGATCGAATGCTGCCGGAAACGATTTTATACCAATCGATTCCGCCCGAGACTGAAGTTGTCAAATGGACTATTATCAATTTAACGATTTCACAATTGGAGTAATACAATGACCCAGGATGCCGTCGACCAGCGAAAAGTATTAATAGCTCCATCACTGCTTGCCGCCGATTTCGCGAATCTGGCCGAGGAACTACAGGCAGTGGAAAAAGCCGGCGCCGATTTGATTCATCTCGATGTTATGGATGGACGCTTCGTGCCCAATATCACTTTCGGTCCGGGCCTGGTTAAATCTGTCAGGAAGACAACCAGGCTTCCCCTGGATGTACATCTGATGATTGAAAATCCGGCGAAATTCGCGCCTCGTTTTATCGAAGCGGGCGCCGATTATATTACGGTCCATCTCGAAGCCTGTCCTCATCTTCACCGACAAATCCAGGCGATAAAAGAGCTTGGCGCCAAAGCCGGAGTTAGCCTTAATCCTCACAATCCCCCGTTTCTGCTCGATGAGATATTGGGTGAAATCGACCTGGTATTATTGATGAGCGTAAATCCCGGATTCGGCGGACAGAAGTTTATCGAACAGACATTGAATAAAATCAGCGCGGTTAGAAGCATAATTGATGAGTATGATTATGAATGCGTCATCGAAGTGGACGGCGGTATTAATAATATTACCGGGGAAAAATGCGTTAAAGCGGGCGCCAATATACTGGTGGCAGGCAGCTACATATTCAATTCTCCTGATTACGGCCAAGCTATCGGGGCGCTAAAAGAATAAGTTAAACCATTTTATATGCCATTGGGCAGACCAAAGGTGTCGATGAAACCAGTTAGACTTTATACTTTCCTGGCAATTACTTTATCAGTTGGCGTATTGTATCAGTATTGCTCCGCCGAAACTATAAGATTATCCGCCTATAAGGATTGGACCGCGTATACAGATCAGGAAAGGGATAGCCTCAGAAACAGATGGACCGAAGATAAAGTCACGCAAGTCGTTTCAGCAATTCGGAATAACCTGCCTATGCCGGGATTTGTTAATAGGCTGGAGTTAACCAAAGCCGAGCTGGAAAGAAAAGAAAGATTAAAAGAATTCGGTTATGACACGGAGGAGGAATATGACTACCTCCACTACGATCTGCGGGGAATCCAGCTAGTCGAACAGGATATAAAATCTGCCAAACTGCCCTATGTTCATCTCGAGGGGGCTCATATAGTTTTATCGAATCTTCAAGAGGTAAATCTGGATGAATCTTTCCTTCAGTACGTCGTTATCGACAGTTGTAATCTGACCGGGGCATCTTTGACCAGAGCCAACCTAAATCACGCTACAATGGATAGTATTGTTTTAACCTATGCCAGTTTGGATAATGTCGATATGCGGGATGCTTTTCTAATCTACTCCAACCTCCAGGGCGCCAATTTTTCGGAAGCCGACCTGGAAAACTCATCTCTTCATAAATGTGACCTCAGAGGGGCTATTCTATATGGCGCGAATCTCAGAAACGCGGCCCTGACATCCGTAGATCTTAAAAATGCCAGCCTGGTCAGCGCCATACTGCAATCGACCGATTTGGAAGAGGCCAGATTGGATTCGACATTTCTGTTAAATGTTAACCTCGGCGTGGCTAAAAATATAAGATATGTAACCTGGGTCGATACTCTTGAAAAGCGATTCGTCATCGGCGAAGAACTATTCCTGGAAACGCCTGAAGATTTCCGAAATGCCGAGATTACTTATCTCGATTTAAAAACATTATATGACCGCGAGTTGATGCCCGGTATAGCCAGGGAGTTTCATTACCGGGAAAATGAGGTGGAAACGAAAAGGCTTTTAGCCGACAATCCGCTGTTGGGTTTTCTTCGCCTGCTGTTTCTCAAGTGGCCTTTCGGCTATGGCTCAAAGGCAGACAGACTTCTGCCATATTCGGTCGCGGTAGTTTTTATATTCGCCTTATTTTACGCTATTCAAACGATATTGGCAAAATCATTTAGATGGTCAAGTTCGGGATTAACCGCGACCCAATACGGGGGCGTAATCAGAGAGGAACTTCTACCCTGGAATCATGGCAAGCTATTGCTCGATTGCCTCTATTTCAGTATCCTGTCATTTGCCACATTCGGCTATGGGGCGGTTAAGCCGAGGCAATGGCTGGAGTTATTCCGGTTTGAGCATGTCGAATTCAGACCGGTACGCTGGTCGAGGGTGTTTGTCGGTATCGAAGCGGCTATCGGCATATATATATTCGCCCTTTTGGTGGTCGAACTATTTGGGAAAAAAAGATTAATTTAAGCATGAACGATCAATTTACTAATAATTCAATTAACCGTTAATTTTTAAAGGGAGCCGATATGTCGAAACTATCCAAAATACTGTTATGGTCGATTCTTATCGGCTTATTATTTCCTGGTTCTACTTTAGCTCAATCTCAAGATAGCGATTCGCTAATTATCGGCACCAAACATACGCCGCCGTTTGTCATAAAAGGCGAAGATGGAAGCTGGACCGGAATCACGATCGATTTGTGGACCGAGATCGCGAGGGAGCTGGAGTTAAATTATAAATATGATGAAACCGACTTGAAAGGCCTTATCGATGGGCTTCAGGATGGAACGCTGGACGCGTCGGTGGCGGCGCTGACAATAACATCCGAACGGGAACATGTAATCGATTTCACACACCCGTTCTATAATACCGGCTTGGGAATCGCTACTATCACCAAAGGCGAGGGCACTATTACCAGGGCGCTATCGAGAGTACTGTCTTTTCAATTCTTTAAAGTCGTATTTGCCCTGGTTGTGGTTTTACTTTTTATTGGAATATTGGTTTGGCTGTTTGAAAGGAAGAAAAATAAAAAGCAATTCGGCGGTGGATTTCTCAGAGGTGTCGGCCATAGTTTCTGGTGGTCGGCGGTTACCATGACTACCGTCGGCTACGGCGATAAAGCCCCGACAACTTTTGGCGGTCGGCTTATCGGGTTTGTTTGGATGTTTACGGCAATCATTATTATCTCGAGTTTTACAGCGACTATTACATCGGTGCTAACCGTTTCTCAATTGGAGTCTCCGGTTAATGGCCCGGAGGATTTGCCCCGGGTGAAGGTTGGCACGGTTGCCGGATCATCGCCGGCGCTATATCTCGATAACAACAAAATCAGATATCGAAATTATGAAAGCCCTATCGAGGGATTAAGGGCTCTGGAAGCCGGTACAATCGACGCGATGGTTTATGATGAGCCCATCCTGCGCTATCTGGTCAACACGAGCTTAAGCAATAAAATTCGGGTTTTACCCAATATATTCGAAAACCAGGATTATGGTATCGGTCTGCCCGAGCAAAGCAATTTAAGGGAGCGGATCAATCGGATAATACTGAAAAAGACCCATGAGCCCTGGTGGCAGGATATTCTTCGCAAGTATATCGGCGATTGAGTGACCTGGAAAATATAGGTATTCTGGAATAATTCTTCTTTTTGAGGAGTATAATAAGTAAACGCGAGGCAAGAGAATGAAATACCCACGTAAAATACTGCCGGCAATGTTTATCATTATTCTAGTTTTATCGGGCGCGGATTCGGTCAATAGCGATACAACTTATAAAAAATTATTAAGAGAATCGATTTTTGAGACCGGTCCGGCTCAAGCGCCTTATTATTTTACTCTTGCGCTTTCCAGTTCATATACCATAGATTTTTCGTTGACGATGACTCAAGGACATTTTTCCCGAAATGGCTCATGGTATAGCAAAGTAAAAAGCAAAAGTCCATCAATCGGTTATTTCTGGGCTCTCAACTGCGGTGATCTTGTTTTTATTAATCGCCGGGACGATATCGTATATGTACTTAATCCGAAAACCGGGAGATACAACAAACTGGCGCCAATATATGAGGCTTATTATAAATTGAATTACCTCTGGGTCGGTCCACGGGACGAAATCTTCGTTGAATTAAGCGCGAGAAATGAATCCGAAACAAAACAGAAATACCCCAATCCATTCAGTAGAAGAACGGCGACGCGTAACTATAAGCTATTCAGGCTATTAAGAAATGACAATGTCTATCGACTAGATGAGTCATTCGACTCCCCTGTATATAATATCTCATCAAATCGGATACGCATTAGCCCCAATAACGAAATATATGTTCACCAAAGGGGGGGATCGGCTATAGTCTTGAATCAAAATGGGCGGCAATTGGGGATATCACGTGCCGAGGGGCGCGCCAAGGATTTGTCTGAATTCACGATCAAACGCGGCCGGGATAAATTAATCGAAGTAATTGATGTAAATAGCGGCCGGGTGATGCTGTGCGATGAGTTTTCCCGTCAAATAGGTAATCATAATTTTAAGAGCACATTCGATAATAACCTGATCTGTTATTTCCATTCACGATATAGTTTTTCAACACCCGATAGTGGCGAAATTGGGGCCGATATCCCTTACGTTATGGGCAAGGATTTGAACACCCACGAAAGATATTCGGTTGACCTGATAGAGTGCGCCCGACCCGATTACAGGTATTTCAATGTGGCGGATATCAGTATCAATTATCTAGGCGAAATCTACGCTATCGTGGTTTATTTCAATGACATCGGGCAAATAACCGGGGATGAGAAAATCGTCCTTTATCGCTGGCGGCGCGCCTGAAAATTGAAACTTTCAGCGATTATCACCAGTAATAATAATTAGAGTAATCATTGACCGGGATAGAGTCGATAGTTATATTACAGTGTGTTCTTTGAAAACTACATGGGGGCGACAGGTTTCGACGGGTTTAGCTAGTTAGGGTCTGCGTGCCGATGACCCGGGCATCGTTAAAAACGGGAACAAAACAATTAATTGGCGACGATTATTCGTATGCTATGGCTGCCTAACTAAAACGGTAGCTCATCCGACCGGGGTACGCTTTCCGGCCCTGATTCGGGTGTCGATTAGGGAAGCTGGCGATGAAAGGATTACTCTGGCCTGACGTCGTGAGATTTATCAGGGTCGGCCTGAGATGAAGCCTGGTTTTCCGGCGTCTCTCAGGCGAGATTAATAGGAAACCTACGCATGTAGATGGCCCATACGGGTTATTCTCGGACGGGGGTTCGATTCCCCCCGCCTCCATTTAAGTAATTATTATACAACAAGTTATACTTCATAGTTCGTAGTTTGCACCACCAATAAAATGTACTTGACAGACCTATCTAGTCATAATAAATTTATATAAACATTTATATTGTAGCAAGCGGTATAAATCAATTAAACATAATCTTTAACCTTAGGGGGATATTATGGTCAGGTGGAGATTTGGCATAATATTTATGGCTATTATTTTAATAGCACTTCTTTCGACCACTACGACACAAGCTAATCAGATTGTTTATGGAGCTAAGTGGATGGGGATACCATCCGACTCTCTTGATACTGTTTACTCCGAACAAGAGAATAGTCAGTGGTGCTGGGCGGCCTGTATTGAGATGTTAATGAACTATCATAAGGTAACTGTTTCACAAAAGGAGATTGTATTTAGATCTTATGGGGTTGATCCCTATGGTCAGTTACCAGACTGGCCGGGGAGTTGGCAAACTATATCGAACAATCTGAATGGCTGGGGCATTGACGCTAATAAGACGAGCTATACGGTTTTTTCAGAATTTTATCCAGGAGCTGTCAATGAGAAACAGATTTCGGAGCAATTACTTCAAGGTCAACCCATAATTGTTGGCTATCGATCAGGTCCACTATCAGGACATGCAGTATTGCTTACAGCCGCCAGCTACAATGATTCTCCAATTGGTCCGCGAATAATGAGCGTTGTAGTCCGAGATCCGTGGCCCTCAGATATAAACCGAAAAAACCAAGGCAAGGTGGAATGGGATGCAGGACAATTCTCTAATCTAGTCATGGGAATGTGGAGGATCCAAGTGCAACGTTCTAACAAAAATCAGTACCAAACGCACAAGCAAGAAGTAATAGATTGGGGAGAGTTTTGTCTGGCCGTCAAATCGTTGGCAGTTGGGGCGAATAGAGGCTTTCCGTCTCGAAGGTTATCTAGACGTGAAAGTGACATAGACGGAAATATAAGATATTACACTCATCGATGTCCAAAAGGTTGGCAGGATTGCGATGTTTGGCGCTATTCGGATGGAATGTGGGAATTTAAGGCTGATTTTTACAATGGGGATGATAGGGAAATAGCCGTAATACTATTTGATTCCGTTATAGACGCACTTACGAAGAAGTTCAAAGATGTATGGGCATTTGAGGAACTTAAGGAAAGCGATTATTCGAAATTGTTGATTCGCCTTAAATCTGCAACAACCAAATATAACTCAAAGATAACGATAGGGTATTTGGAGAGCAAGCCCCAAGGAACTATAAGAGTATCAATAAGCGCCGAAACGCTGTTAAAATAAAATGGCGTAAAAAAGATAAATATCTAAAATTGTACTATACACGTAGCAAATGACCTGGTACATTTTTCGGATGGGGCTCGCCCCCCCACTTTCAATTGATATTTTTCAAAAACTATTGACTAACAGTGCGCTTGTATTAGGTATATTCCGCATGTGAAATTAGGTAGGTTTGTTTACATAAAGAAAAGGATGTTCTCAAATGGTTTGAATCAAAGAACAATGGGGGCAGAATATCAAAATCGATTGAAATTGAATTCTGAAATCAGTACATTGAATTCTCTGAACTATAGGTTAACGATCATAGGAGAAACGGAAGATGAAACCAGTTAAACTTACCATTGAGGAAATGTACGCCGGCAGCCATAAGAGTTATGAGGCTTTCCTGGACATATTGGACCAAAGTCTGAATCCTCGTTCCCCAGATACTTTGTATGATAAATTCAATGATTTAGATCCGACTTCCGATAGCATCGTACTGGATACCGGATGTCGCCATGCAGTTCAGGCTTGTGAACTGCATCGCCGCTTCGGGTGCCGCGTTGAGGGAATAGACTTTGTGGAATCTAATATCCGGGAGGCACAGCAAAATATCAAGGACAAGGAATTAACGCACGCTATTGAAGTGATTCAGGGTGATATTCATGATATGCCTTACCCTGAGAGCAGGTTCGACTTCATCTGGTGCCGGGATGTTCTGGGGCATATGCAAGATCTTCAACAAGCTTTTAAATCCTGCGCGCGGGTATTGAAAGCTAACGGAAAGATGTTGATTTTCGAGGTGTTCGCGACCGATCTCTTGACGGAAGAAGAAGCTAAACATCTCTGGACGCCGGCGGCAACAATGCCTGAGAATATGTCTCGCGAATTTTTCGAACGTGCCTTCACCGAAGCTGGGTTTTCTATCATAGAAGCAGATGTTTTCAGTAGTGAATGGCGTGAGTACGGTGAAGAAACCGAATCCAAGATAACCTCAAAGCAGTTACTCCGCATTGCTCGGTTAAGACGAAATCGCGAACGGTATATTGCCGAATTCGGAGAGAAGGACTATGCGTGTGAGTTAGCGAACTGTCACTATGGAGTCTATCAGATGTTAGGAAAACTGAGTCCCGTCGTCTACTCACTTGTGAATTCAGGTTATCAGCAGTAAAGATAAGATCGCCCGATAACCTGATACTGCAGGGGTTTCCGGGCGTATAGATTTACTATCGAATGACTAGGGCTGGAGAGATAATAAAGATTTCTAATAATTCGGATTGTTTGCCATCTTATTCTGTGCCAGATTTGTGCCAAATTGAAGTAAAAACAAGTAAAAATATATACAAATAAATAAAACCAAATAAAAACAGGAATTTTATGCACTTCAACGAGTTGCGCCGTAATTTAATGTGTCTCTGAGGGTTACAAAAACAGCGCATGTAGATCCCCCCTCTATTAGATTGCAAGTTGTTGTGTGTCAACTAGTTAGATAATTATGGGATTCGCTCTCCCACCTCCCACTAATTATTTTTTATATGAAATACAATTGTATACAGCAATTTCAAGTTCTGCGGCTAACATCTAACTACTTTTACTTAACTCCATTTATTTTAAGAACTCTTAAATCCCATATTCTCGTTTGTGTCAAATCAAATCCGTCTTGTAAAAGTTCAGGTATAAATCAGAGTGCTAATTTAATCTATTCGGTCGGTTATAAAAAGTCGATCACTAATCCATTACTTGTCAAGTGTTCTGGTTGAATCACTTAGTAACCCAAGAATTTTTGTGATCTCCCCCCAATTGACAGCCACTACTGGTGATGGCTCAGGATCAGTGTGACACAGAAATAGGCCGGACTTAAATGAGCCACCCAAATTGGCACTTGTAATAGCAATACCGTCCGTTTCCATAACTTTGCTTACGTTGAAGTGACCTACAAAGTGATGATCAAGCGTTCTGTCATATACCATAAATACACTCCGCAATTGGCTGGATGCCACCAGGTAGCCATCGTGTTTCCCTGTTTTGAAGATAGCGAGCCCTTCTACATCATCAGCCAACCCGTTGTCACCTACTTTTGCGATAAGTTGTCCGGAGTTACTGTCCATTGGTTCAGCTCCGAATTTCCAGATACCAACATCTTCTTGTGCTATAAACAAGACTTGATTCTCATCATCAGCAACGGCTCCCTCGCAACCTGGCAGAATCCACTCTCTAACTTTGGTGCCCATTACAGATCCCTCACCGTTATCGTAGAGTTTGAATTGTTCCACAGTGCCGTCGTCTTCCTCGCTAGTCTTAATGAAATAGAACTTATCGCTAGTAGGATTATGATACAGCGTCCCACCGGTTGGTTTATCAGTAATAATTGAACCATCATCAATTCTTATTAATTGACGCTCCAAATGATCCACCATGTATACAATGATCTTAAATCCTTCTACACCAAGATACCGAAGCCAGCCACCCTTTCTCTGGTTAGCAACAACAATATCCACAAGTTTATCTTGGAATGGGAAACCATATCTAACATCGATATTGCCGGGTTTTGGATTTGAGATAATCTGCATTGTTTTACCATTCAGATCGTAGACGAATATCTTACCTGCATCCTTGTCTGATGTGATCACCAAACTTTTGGATGAATCTACTGAGTTTACCCAAATACACATATCATCTTGATCAAGAGCAGATTCATCATGGAATTGTGCGACCTGAGGAACAGATATTGAAGTAGACGTATCACGTTGAGGCTCAGCAGCCATTGAAAAGGTTGGAATCAAGAGGGCCAGATACAGTGACACAACGAACACTGTATTCCAGTAGATGGTTGCCCCCATTCTTATGAAGGTATTAGTAGGCACCAAGAATAGGCTTAACAAACTCATCTCCTTAGGCTCCTTTCCCTAATAGTCCATCTTTTTCAATGGAGGTTATTATTTCAACTGTGTTGTAGACTATCAGTATAGTAGACGGTCAGATTTGTAAAATGTTTCATTGGGGCTGAGTAGTCATAATTTGGTCATGGTGAGGTGAAAACTCTGGGCCGGATTTGTGCCAAATCGAGATCAAAACAGATAAAAACAAACACAAACAAATAAAACCAAATAAAAATTAGAATTTCATGGGGATCAATGAGTTGAGTCGTAATTTGATGTGTCTCTGAGGGTTACGAAAACAGTGTATGTAGATTCCCCCCGCCTCCATTTATATAACTCATTACAAAACAATAGATTACAAATTGGACAGGGGTATAATACCCCCCACCCCTGCCTTTGTAAGTCTATATCCCCCAATAACGCCGAATAACGTGTTATCACTTTGGTCAAGGATTTGTCAGAGTGTTTTTACCTCTTCTGGCAGCAAGTTAGGACACTTTCGCTCACTGGTTGAAACATTTCCCTTGACAAGTTCGTAATGGATAAGTAACTTTGTTAAACAAAGTACTTTATAGAAAGGAGTTTGATTTGAAGACGAATGACGAGGCGAGGCAAAAAATAGATGCCCGCCAGGAACTGAAGATCGTTGCGCAGATGATCCAGAAGACCCAACAAACAGTGGCCGACAGGGGAGCTTTCTTCCTCCTATGGGGTGTCCTCGTCTCGCTTGCCTGTTTGATCACCTTTGCACTCAACGAATACGGCAGAG
This sequence comes from Candidatus Zixiibacteriota bacterium, assembly GCA_024231855.1. Lineage (GTDB taxonomy): Bacteria > Zixibacteria > MSB-5A5 > UBA10806 > 4484-95 > JAAEQD01. The sequence continues at coordinate 1,244 of JAAEQD010000246.1, read as the reverse complement.
AGTCGTTGATTTGGCTACCGTGGGCTACCTTCATGCCGATCGGAGGAATTGTCAGCATGGTTCTCAAGAGACGCTACTCCAAGCGAGCAAGGCACACTTCGTATGTCGAACACGCCTACGACAGCATCTGGCTGGCTTGCGGACTGGCTTTCTTCATTATGATGATTGTCAATACCATTACGATGTCCTTTCCTTTCGAGTCCATCTATCCTTTCATTTCGTTTATCGCGGGAATCGGTGTTTTTGCGTCAGGCAGAATTATGGAATGGACCTCTTTGTGGATTGGGGCACTTTTCTTGTGGGGTGGAGGGGTAACGATGATGCTAGTGCCTTTTCACTATCACCCGCTCATAATGTCAGTTGTCCTTGTTCCCGGCTACTTGATACCGGGATATCTCCTTATGCTGCATTTCCGCGGACAGAACGCTAATCCTGAGGTGTGATGCAAATGGTTAAGTACACCCAACTTGATCCAATAATCCATGCACCCATTCGTCTGTCGGCAATGACTGTCCTGCACTCCATGAAAGACGCTGACTTCGGCTATTTGAAAGAAGTCACTGGCGCAACCGATGGCAATCTGAGCACACACTTGTCCAGGCTCGAGAGCGCTGAATACATCAAAATAGTCAAACACTTTGAGGCCAAAAAGCCGAAGACGACCTGTTCAATTACAGCTAAGGGGCGTGTAGCATACCAAAAATATATCTCCGTGCTTGAGCAATACATCAAACGGTCTAAATGAAAGGACTATCAATATGTTCATACTTAGAAAGGACACCAGCTGCAATGAGGCAGTAGGGGCACTAGTTAGCAATGCGATTCTTGCGTTGATGATAGCCTGTATTGGAATCGTGGTCATTGCAACTGCGGTGCCATCAGTTGCACTTGCCGGGTCAGTTGTGCCGGCCGTGGTCATCGACAATGTCCGCATATTCGACGGTGAGAATGTCATTCCGGATACACGAGTCGTGATCAAGGGCGACATCATCGTCGGCGTTGGCATGGACTCACCCGCACCAGACGGTGCCGCGCTTATCGATGGCCAGAGTATGACGCTTCTTCCAGGTCTCCTTGATGCGCATGTCCACGTCTGGTCGGAAGAACAGCTTAAACAGACACTTGTATTCGGCGTCACCAGTGTGGTGGATATGTTCATGAATCCTGCAACTATGAAGGCCATCAAGGATAAACAGGCGGTTGCAAGTGACGGCTCGATGGCTACGCTTATATCGGCTGGTATT
>JAAEQD010000245.1 GCA_024231855.1 Candidatus Zixiibacteriota bacterium | reverse complement strand
GCTTGAATTATTTCAGCAGTAGCATCTTTTTCGTATTGGAATAATCACTGGCCTGAATATTGTAGAAATACAAACCCGATGGATGATTGTTGGCTTGCCAAACCACCTGGTGGTAGCCCGCCGACTTTGGCCCGTTTTCAAGCGTGGCAACACGGCGGCCCAGAAGGTCATAGACAACGATAGTCACTTCAGAGGACTTGGGTAAACCATATTTAATAATGGCTGAAGCATTAAAGGGATTAGGGAAACTTTGGGCTAATGAAAATTCAGTCGGCAAAGCCGATTCATTCGATAAGTCCGTAAAGCGGCCAAGTAAACCCTCAGACCACGGCTTCCAGCCCATATCATTGCGTGAACCATCGGGGTCATTAAAGAACGGGTCAGGATCACCTCTATCGATGCATGGGGATTCGCGACGAATTAAATAATAATCGTAGAATAGCGGATCAGCATCGATATTAGTACGCCCCCAGGAAACATCGCCGCCATATTGAGCATCGCCGTAATTCCAGACATCATTGTAATCGCCGAGAATCCAGGCGCCGCCGTAGGCATTGAATCCTGTCATATCGGAGTTAACCACTATATTGTTGAGGCAATGCAGCAATCCTGATTGCCAGGCTAAAACAGTATGACCATCCGTATGGTCGGCGTCAATTGTATTGTTATATATCGACATGGAGCTGTTATCGGTGTGGATAAGCTCTTTCCCGTGACAGCTTTCAAACAAGTTGTAGCGGATCGTGTCGTTCATGCAGTTCTGGGCATAGAGACCGGCGCCATAACCTTCGGCAGTATTGTGAGTGAATATATTGTCTTCGATAACCGAACCCGAGGTATTATTCAAGTCTAAAGCTCCGCCCTCACCCATCTCAGAACTAAAATTCTCTTGGAGAATATTATTTCTGATTGTCGGCGATGAACCGGTACAGCGAATGCCGCTGTTTACTCCTCGAGAAATCGTGAACCCGGATATCTCCGCTCCTCTCGGCTCATGATCGATAAAATTTACGATTGCCAGATCTATATATCCGCCAGAGATAGTCGTGACCTCCGGTCCTTCGAAACTGGTAACGACAATTCGCTTTCCGATGAAAAAGATAGGTCCATAATAATTTCCGGGCCGTGCGACGATAAAATCACCGTCGGCAACGTCTCCAATAGCCGATCCGATATCATTGTAATGATAGCCGTTTTCCCGGCTTACCTGATAGATAGGATAAACACCCATATCGTTCCTGGTATCGTCGGGGTCTGGCCAGTAGTTATCGGGTGCAAACTGTGAGAAGTATCCGGCATCAACGCATCGCGATTCCGGCCGGATACGAAAATCCTCAGTCAGGAGAGGATCATCGTGAATATTTCCGGGACCATCAATAATATTGCCGCAGAAAGGCTCGCGACATTCAAAGAAGCAATTATAGCGAATATGAGCCCATCCGGCATGATGAGCGTATACGCCGCATTCACTGGCAAAGGCGATGATATTGCTCCGAATATCCAGAGTATCGAACATTTCATTTGTAATACCAAAATATATTGAGTCGCCGCACTCGATGTAATTGTTATGAATCAGCGCAGAACCGGCAATACTCCTGATCATTGAAGTGCCGATATTTTTGCGAATCACATTGTAGGCGATCGTATCATCCCGGCAGTATTCCAGATGAATTCCGCCGCCGGTTGACCAGGCATGGTTACCGTAAATCAGGTTACCCCTGATCACCGAACCGGTCGTGTAATTCAAATCTATGCCGCCGCCATTATTGTTAGTAAAGCTGTAGTTGTCACTAATGATGTTGTTTTTAATGGTCGGGGATGATCGGTAACAATAGATTCCGGATTTATTCCCAAAAGTAATTGTAAATCCCGATATTTCAGCGCCTTTGGGTTCCCCGGATTGAAAATAGACAGTGGCCCGACTCCGCCAAACTCCCTGGATCGTAGTAGATTCGGGGCCATGTGAACTGGTGACAACGATATTTTTGCCCAAGAAATCGATGCTCTCGCGGTATAAGCCCGGGCCAACCATAACCACATTGCCGTCAATGGCCGCGTCAATAGCGTTTTGTATTGTCGAGTATTCATCCGGAACATAAAGCGTATCATCCGGGATAGTCACTTCAAACGGAGATACATAAACCAACATGTTCCCGGCTCGCGTATCCGACCACATAGGATAGACTTTATTTTCCCGAGAAGCAATTGCCAGATAATCTCCAGCGTAACCGCCACTGAAACCAGGTATAGCGTCTCCGGACCAGGCGACATCACTGACCTTAAAATCTTCCCAGGTCTGGCCGTCATCCTGTGAAACCGCCACAAAAGTTTCGGCGTAATCGTTATCTTCAAAATTACGTGAATCATAGAAAATACAGACCAAAAGACCAGTAACGGGATCGCAAGCGATCCAGGGGAACCATTGATCCTTGCCATTATCGATATCATCCTGGTTAACCCTTATAGCGGTTGACCAGCTGGTTCCGCTGTTAGTCGAGGAACTCATGTAAATATCGGGATCACCATCATTAATACCTGGCACACCTTGATTTGTCCAGACGACGAATAGCTGACCCGTTTGTTGATTTACCGTCATTGATGGGAAGCTATTATGACGCATTGTTTTGCTGCCGCCTAAAGGAGTAATGCGATGCCCCAGTATATCGGTAATAATGCGGGTAGCATCCGTCCAGGTGGCGCCGCCATCCAGCGATTTGGCCAAACCCAAAGCGGTTTCATTTGATGGCCATGAGTCGTATATCGTCCAAACCACATAAACCTCGCCGTTTGACCCAGTCTGTATATTGACACCCTGATTATGGTTTCCAGCGGCAACCCCAAGGCTAATTACATCGGTTGGCTCCCAGGATAAGCCGGCATCAATTGAACGCGAAATTTCGATTTCGCCGTAAATTCCGCTGCTGTATTGAAGATTCGTCCACGATGAATATAAATAGTTAGCATAGGGACTTATCGCACTGTTGTCAACCCACAGGTGATTTTTATCCAGAATATATCCTCCCGGAGCAACCTGAACCTGGGTCCAATTTTCGCCCTCATCATCTGAATAAGCAACAACCTGCCCGTAATCCATGGCGATTCCACCGATATAATAATTTCCATTCAGCCCGATGGCCGCGGCTGGATCACCTTTAGTAGGACCTCCCGGGCCGTAAATACTCCCCGACCATGTCTGGCCGCCATCATCCGACATCCAGTAGCTGGTACCATAGATTTGCGTAACAGGCCAATCGCTGGAATTATTTGAGTTCAACAACTTCAATGGATCGTTGGGATTGATGAAGACGGAATTTTCCGATTGAGTAGTAAGAGGATCGGTAGTAACCGCAATGTCAGGTGAATCTTCATAAAGGATTAGCGAAGAATTGATAATGCTCGTTCCTTCGATAACAGGTTGAGACTGCATCGATGCTTGATCCGCGGTTGATATTTCAATCGCAGATTGGAACCATGCTACTTCCTCCTCAGCAAACGTTTGGGAGCCCATTACCAATACTAATATGGCAATTAAGCAAAAGCATTTTATTAAGGAAGCAGACATGATATGATAATCTTTTAAGGCTTTTTTCGTATCCATACGTTATTTTCCTCCTGTTTATGCCCGAAATAAATGAACGATGATCTAAAACGATAATTTATCTTTGGTTTATCACCTCCTTTGTGGACAACCCATATTCGGGAATGGTAAAGTGAGCGTAGCCCACAGTTAAGCGGGCATAATCAATACGTGGCCCCTTTGATAATACTGTTTTTAGAACAGACAACTCGCGGCGGTTTTTTTTGAACATACAGACATCATTTTGCCAAATATCAATTGACAGTTAAACATTTAATTATATTTGTGAACCCCCACAATGTAGTAAATATACTGTCAGCTACAGAACTGACACCAAAGACGGATAAATAAATTTCGGTAAGTTAAATATTAGAGATATCCGCAAAATAAACAATACGACATCTTTATACCTAATTTTGCGTACACTTAATTACTTATAATACTACTCAGACCTTATTTAGCGCCGATTTAACCAGCAAAAACAGTTTACAATTGAGCTAGCATATTATGTTGTATTTGTAATATTTTTAGTGAAAACAGTATTATCACTATAGCTAATATCCAGTACCCATTTGATCGAAACCTCGTAGACAAGCTCGATTAATAATCGACGGATTTGGATTGTTATTGACTTAACTTAATCTATTTAACCTATCGAGATGATGACGGTATCCCTCAATCCAGCCAGCCGCAAGTACTACCTATCCCATCCTTGTCAAGGTAGATTGGGCTTGACTATCAGAGGAAAATCAACCTCATGCGGTAGTCTGGAATTAAAACTCGGATACTTCATTAAAGTTAAATTAATGAGACCATACTGCTCCCATCTGAACTGCAATAAAATCTGCTCTTTCAAAATGATCTTGAGAGAAACTGACAAGATGATAATTAAGCTGTAAATCCAATCCCAGTTGTGGTGTTAGAATCCAGGTTAATCCCATTCCAAAATTCGCACCCGCGGAATTGCCGCCTGATCTTGGTTTATATAATCCTCCGCCTGCCTGAATGTAAGCATACCTATCGGTTAGATTCAAGTATCTGTGTTTTAAATTTAATGAAAGCTGATTAAAATGCTCATTTCGAATTGGACTATAAAATTGATGAAAACCTAGAATCAACACGCCGGTAAAATTCTGAACGAATGAGTATTCAGCCCCGGCATTCAGGCTGAACCCGGGATCATATACATCATTAAAATCACCTAATGGGAAATTTGGGCCAAAGCAAATAAAATTGCTCAACTTTCCGCCCAAACCGGGAATCGGTCCAACATATACCGGTCGTTCGTCAGTTTTAGCTTCGACTCTGCAATCAGTCTCCACGAGGACAGCTTGTGTTTGCCATGCACCGGGCTCGCCAACTGTAAGCATGTCCATATAGCAACCGTTTTCATCAGTAGTGACATAATGTACCTGCTTGCTGCCGTTGGGAGCCGTATATATAACCGCGATTTGCGTATTAGCGAGTATTGGATCGGTACAGCCTCGAGTGAAGATAGCGCATCTTCTTGAGTGCGTTTGAGCTTTTAGCATGGCGCCGGTTGTATAGCTAGAATCCTGATCATCTCGGTATTCGTTCTTATCGCAGTCTAACCAGCTTTCCAATGCGATATTGGCGTCGTTTTTCAAGGCAACCTGGAGAGTAATCGCGCCTAATTTCTGGAGAGCATCGACTTGTGGGGTATAAGCGGAAATGGTTATGTCTTCCCTTGAACATACGGGAGCTCCATCATGTGGTTGTATAGTCACTATTGCTTCTTCTTCTCCGCCGGCCGGAATAACCAGACGATCAGGGGATATTATATAAGACCAGCTGGGCGGTAGGCCGTCAAGTTTGAAAAACGCCAATATTTGATAATCATGGGGATTACCGACGCCGAATCGCGATGTTACCGGAGCGTAAGGGCTGCCGCTTGTAGTTTCAAATTCGCTGATATTTTCCTGAGTCCAGTTGTTACCCGTGTTAATATCGTTGGCGACGCCGGATACTTCCAGCATTACGCATGTATGTACCCCGGCGTCAAAATTCCAGAATACGCTTATAGTATCAAATGCGTTGGGATCCATATCCTGGCCTTCTAAATGTGTTATCGTTTTAACGACCAATGTGTCCCAGGGTCCGCCCGCTCCCCATGGTTCTCTGACGGCAAGGTAGACCTCAAAATTAGAAGCATCAGCGCGGCCCTGATTGCGTATCCGGCCAAAAATCTTATTGGGTTTGCCTGGCACCGGTTTTTCATCAGCATCGATTAATGATAAAGGATCGGGATCATAGTTATCCGACAGATCAGGCGCGTCAACCCAAATATCCACTGCTTTCGCGCGACTGTCCCATGGGGAAACCCAGACATCGTTTTCGTGAGGCGGGATTTCGTAATTTAATACTATATCCGCTTCATTCGCGTTCATTGAATTCACCAGGATATTGACCCCCGACCCAACATCATCAAACTCATCGGTTGCCGCGTTTGTATTGAATGGCGCGTCATCAAGATCACCGATAGTAACAGGCGCTTCCTGGACAATGGCGGGTCCTTCGCCCTGGTTTATGTAGTCATTAACCTTGGTGATCAGGACGCCGGGATTATTCGGTAAATCTTGATCCAGATTATGTCGACGGCGATATTCCGCGGTATAGTGAAGTCTATCTCCGATATCAACGGCAACCATTTTCACGTCATCGTTATCGACATCCATTCGCGTTATAGTATGCGATTGATTTACAATCGGCGATGAAGATGACGGCTTAGGCACCCTTGTCAAGGTATTGCCGGTAGCATCACCTGTTTCATCCAGCCATCCGGCACGCCACTTTTCCCAACCCAACACATGAACCTGGGTATCTTTATCGCTCATATGGCTCCAGGGACCCACAAATGGGCGGGGATAGGATACATAAGGATACGCAAAAAGATCAATCAAGCCGACTATTCTACCGAAGGCGTTCGTTACATGAGCGTCCGTTGAGGCAAGATTAATCGTCGCGGATGCGAATAACTGCCAGCCCGGAGCCGCGGCAACTGAATATGGCCATCCTCCATTAGTCGACCATTCTGTTCTATCAGTATTTTCATCGGTGACAACCATAATATAGTTGGAACTCGATATATCCACGCCATCCGTTTCGGCATCGTTAATCGCCTCCTGTACCAGGTCTATAAGCGGGGTCTGAGGATCGGTATAATACCAACCAAGGGTTTGATCCAATTGGTACCAGCCATGCCCGGTAACCGTAAATGAAATTGTGCTATACGACACTTCATCGAAATAATCATTTAACGCGTTTTGCAGCGATAAAGATTTCTCCGCGATAGGCGGAGTAGTAGGATCGCTGGAGGTTTGCTTCATGAATATGGCCGTTATGGGAATAACTCCAGTCAAGGGACCGATTTTAAATCCATGTATGTTGTCCTGGCCCGAACTGCCTAGCATATTGCCGGTCGCGTCGCGATTATGATGGTTGGCTCCCATATCGTTGCGGTTGTTTATTTGAAGTAATTGATTTCCATTAAGATCCGTACCCGCGAAAGTAATCATGTGCGTCCCGTCGTCAGAACCGTCATCGGCAATATCGATATTAGATATTATTCCCGTCCAAACTGTCCTTTCATGTTCAAACTGAGTTGATGACAGTGTCGGTGTTACGCCAAGAGGACTTACCGAATTTATGGAGGCGGTTTGCATAGGCTCGGAAAACTCAACCTCAACAGTTATATCCTGTGTTCGAAGCGCCGTAAATGCCGCGGCCGCATCAAATGTTGATGGTTGAATAGAGAGCAGAGCCGATGTTCCATCCCACACCCATTCGGCCATATAAACTATCCGCAATCCGGAATAAACGGTAGCTTTCTTTACATAAGGGCGAGAGTTATCAACGACTACGGATCTCACACGGTCCGTGGAATGTATTAAATCCTCGAGCAATACATGAACGAAATATGTGCGATCGGGGAATTTAGCTTCCTGATTTTCGCGCGCTTTTTGAGCGTCGGATCCATTTGACTCAGTACCGCTTCCTTGTCGAGCGTCGGTTTTCCAAAATTCGCTCGCGTCAAGATTTGCGACTGATCCATTGGTCCCTTGGGTATTAGTTACGATGTGATGGGCTCTCTTTGTGAAGCCGGTTCCGGCCGTATATGATTTCGCGGGGTCGTAAATATCATCGAAATTAGCGCTTGAACCGCTTTGCCCGAACCAGTTATCGAAATCGTGGAGCAGATAAGGCGATGCCGCGCTTTTTACATCGTTACTCGTCGATCCGGTGCCATCATCAATCCAGTAACCGACCCGATGAGGATTTTCGCGCGGATCGGTACCCATATTATCCACCATTTCGACACTGATATCCACATCGCCGTATATCTTGCCATTGGTTATGTAAGAATTGTCAGGGCGTTTATAAAGTATATCATGCCCGTCCCCATCTATATCCTCCAGGCTGGGTGTATTTCCAAGAGGATCTTTGTCGGCGTTCGTTTCGAACATCGGTAATGGGTTGTTAAAATTACTGCCGTCGGCGGCATAACCATTAGTACCTGTCCAACTGTCCAGAATAACCTGATGTAAATGACGAGCGCCGGCACTATACGCGGTGGTGCTTATTTCGGCAACCGTTTCGCCAGGACTAACAACCTCTCCTTCGGCCTTAGAAGTAGTAATATTACCATGTAAAAATCTATCATAAAAAGTATTAGTCCCGTCGAGAATCTCAATAGCTAAATGTCCTCCGGCGTAGCCTGAATCTTTTCGTTTTATTATTCCTCCTCGACAAGCTACCACGGTTTGCCCGCCGTCGCCGTCATCTTGCACATCAACCCCTTCATGAAATCCCCAATTATTGCCGGGCGTGCCATCCTGCCAGCCATTCATCATTTCATGGCCGCCATTGGATAACGCCCAGGTAATTGCGATTTCATTAGATGATTCATTACTGTAGCCCGAATTGCCGTCCGAATTATATGCCCGAACCCGGTAAGTATACTCGGTATTAGCAGCAGTTGTATTATCTGTATAAGTTTCTGCGCCAACGCCAACTGTAGTGATTTGCCCGAAAGCTCCGCTACCCGTTTTTCGTTCGATTTTAAATCCATCCTCATTACCGGAGTTGTCTTCCCAGGTCAGTTTCATATCATCATCGGTGTAGACTGGAACAGCCTTAAGTAAGGTTGGATCCGCCGGGGGAGCGGCATGAATTATAACAAATTGCATATTGATAACAATCATAATGCTCAGAAACCAAAATATGCCCTTTTTCATTTTTATCCTCCTTGAGTACTATTACAATCAATCAAAGCTTACAGTGGAAACATCTCTGAATGGCGTACTCACTTTGAACGATCGTTCAGATATCCATTCGATTACTTTAGTTCTGCTTACCGGAAATTTGCCTTCAATATCAACGCTTCCCAGCAATCTGCCCGAGCTTAATGAAACCAGGTTGGCCCGCCAGGTAAAATCGGTTCCGCCTTTATCGTCCAGTTCAGCTGTGACAATCGAGAGATAGTCCTGGCCTTCTGAAACGTTTAATCCGAAAGGCCCCACTAATCGGTAGAATTTTTTCCTGTTCCAGATTACCTCGCCGTCTTCGGCATTTATTAGAACGAGAGAGTTTATAGAAAACGCGACCAGGTATTGCTGTTGTCGGCCGGCAAATTTTAAAGTATTCACATATTTATAGTCTGGCAAACTTCTGACCAACGTGCCCGATCTATCATATACATGAATATCACTCATCCCATCCGAATCCTTTTCGGGATTAGTCAACGTTAATGCTATCGCTCTGGCGTTATCCCGTAAACTCATTTTGGTCGCGAAATGATTGGCATCCAATGGTTTAGATAAGATTTCGTCACCGGTCGGCGAAAATACAGTCAAATAAGTTCGATTTGCATCTTCCGTATCGTTTCTAGCGCCCGCAATCGCGAAATAGCCGTCTCCTGACATGGCAATAACGGCATTGGTACTGTGATTGTAATTCGTAGTAAGCACGTCGCCTTCACTTGAGTATAAAATGAAACTGGCGCGTGATGTTGGCATAATATTAGCCTCGCAGCGATATTTGAGGATAGTATTCCCCCCGGATGAAATCAATGTTCCCAAAAAGGATTCTACGGCAAAGCGGTTTCCCGCATTTAAATAAACGATTTTCTTTGCTTCTTTGCCGATTCCCTCCCATACCTCAAAGCCCACAGGATTTCCCGCCACATCTATCAGTAAACTATGGTCTTCTGGATATTCCAGGGTATCCACTGTTTTGATGCTGGCGGCGATTCTAAGTCGTTTCGTCTCAAGGGTATCTTGAGAATAGGCTGTAGAAACGCAAAGCAAATACAAGAAAAGAATGCCGAAGATTAATCTCGTTAATGGTTTTTC
>JAAEQD010000244.1 GCA_024231855.1 Candidatus Zixiibacteriota bacterium | reverse complement strand
TATCGCTTCATCAAGCTACCAGCCACTATTGGTTTGATGGTTATTGGCTTATTCATGTCGCTGGCTATGGTCACCCTTAACTTTCTGGGGATGGATATTCAGGAACCGGCCGAGAAATTCCTCGAACAGGTCGATTTCGGTGAAACTCTTATGAAAGGTATGCTCAGTTTTCTACTTTTTGCCGGCGCTCTGAAAATCAATATCAATGACCTTAAGGAGAAAAAACTAATTATCGGCACCCTGGCTACAGGCGGAGTAATAGCAACTACATTTATAGTCGGCACAGCTTTGTATTTCATCCTGGGGCTTTTAGAGATGGCTTTGCCTTATACTTACTGCCTCGTTTTTGGAGCGTTAATCGCGCCTACCGATCCGGTCGCGGTGTTATCGATTCTGAAATCTGTAAAAGCGCCCAAATCATTGGAGATCAAGATCGCCGGCGAATCGCTTTTCAATGACGGGGTTGGAGTAGTGGTATTCCTGGTGATGGTCGGTATCGCGACCGGTGGTCACTCCACCACTGCCGGAAGCATTGTGATCTTGTTTCTGCAAGAGGCGATCGGCGGCGCGGTTTTTGGTATAGTCGCGGGTTGGCTGACTTACCGCATGTTGAAGCAGGTCGATGAGTACACCGTTGAAATACTCCTGACCCTGGCTCTGGTATGCGGCGGCTACGCCCTGGCCTCGAGCCTTCATCTCTCGGGTCCGATAGCGATTGTTGTCGCCGGATTACTGATAGGCAATTACGGACGAGATCTGGCCATGTCGGCGAAAACCCGGGATCATCTCGATAAATTCTGGGAATTGATCGACGAGATATTGAACGCTGTGCTGTTTATACTGATCGGCCTGGAGATACTGGTTTTGTCTTTCACCAGTGACATCCTGACCGTTGGGCTTATCGCGATCCCGCTGACTTTGGGGGCCAGATTCTTAAGTGTCTGGTCGGCGGTGACTGTATTGAAATTTACCCAACAATTCAGCCGCAGCGCCATTATAATATTGACCTGGGGCGGACTTCGCGGGGGAATATCTATCGCGTTGGCTCTGTCTTTGGCCGCCGGCGAAGCCAGGGATTTAATTGTTTCGATAACTTACGTTGTAGTCGTTTTCTCGATTCTCGTGCAGGGATTGACTATTAAAAGCCTGATAAAGGCTAAAACCAAATAAGTCTGAATTCTCGTAACTAATTTTTCAATAAGGCGTAGTTTACATCATGAATATACTCATAAGAAAATTAAAACAGGATGACTATACTTCTGTTGCCCGGTTCATTGCCGAACTCAATAGCAGCGACTCAAATAATATCTGCGATCTGGGAACTAAAGCGGTTGAAATCGAACACTTTATCCATCATGACCTGTTGGATATGAAGGCTGAAGATGGCTTTATCCTGGCGCACGATAATAATGAATTGGTTGGCGTATTTGGATTGGATATCGACCTTGATAAAAACCGGGCATATCTACTTGGACCATATATTAAACATGATAATTGGCGCGAAGTCGCCGATATTCTCTGGGCCGCGATATTGAAAATTTTGCCCAAAAGCGTTGCCCAGGCCAGATTGGGGCCGAATTCAAAAAATATCAACTGCATCGAGTTTGCCGAAAGCAACGGTTTCGATCGCGGGAATGATGGATTGGTCCTCAAACTCGAAAGGCAAGCTTTCCAACCTCATAAATCGCCTGAAATTGTCGAAATCAGCCAAAATCAACAGGATGCCTTTATCAAGCTGCATGAGATGTTATTTCCAAAATCATACTATAATGGGCGGGATATACTAAGTCGATGTAACCAGAACAGGGTAGTTTTCGTCGACCGGGAAGTGAAAGGTTACGTGTATGTGGAAACACAGCCGGAATTCGGCGAATCCAATATCGAATTTATAGGCGTTCACCCCTCACAGCAGGGGAAAGGACTGGGCGGAAAGCTTCTAAATAGAGCGATCCAGTGGATATTCTCATTTGAAACTATCGAGGCAATAACTTTAAGCACATACGCGGATAATCCGGCTCGATGGCTTTATGAAAAAGCCGGTTTTCAGGTAGAGGATATTGTATTAAGCTATTCGAAAGACTTTCAACGCTGATCCTATTAACTGAATAATTTCACTGTTGAAGTGTATACTGTTATAGATAGGAATCGAGAGACAAGTTGAAGAAATCTAAAACGAGGTTTGGAAAATAATGGCAGGCTTTCTTTTATGGTGTATTTTGTTTATAGTTTGCTGGCCGATTGCCATACTGGCAATATTTTTATATCCGGTTGTTTGGCTATTATTGCTGCCGTTTCGCCTGGTTGGTATAGCAGTAGGCGGCGTGCTGGAATTGCTCAAGTCAATCATTTACTTACCCTCAAGATTGTTAAGCTCACGCAAGCAAACCTGAATGAAATGCTTTCATATGGATTTCAAAATATAGCTCTCGAACATCAAACTTACATTTCTATGAATGTTGATGGTTCAAATCCCCGGATTATACTTGAGGAAACGGCATTATTAACTTATTATAGCCCAGCCTGGCGACCGATTACCCTTTATTAACTCTTTAAGTATATTATCAGAAAGAAGAGTACCCCAATTAAGAGAAAAACAACCGCCGATATCGTCAAAACCATCTTGCCGCTGCCAACGCCCACATTGGTTCGGTAGGGATCAGTCTGTAAGCTGCGATCTCCCGCACGCTTATCGATCCGTCTTTTAAACCGGATTCGATAATTATCGAATTTTTCCACCATCTCCCAGCCGGCCTTGGCTTCCTCCTGGCAAAGTATCTGAACTTTCTGATAATCTTTAAATTTCCCCATATTCGATCTCATGATCTTGAATTCCCAACCATCGAGATCAGCCTTGCTATAGCCGGTCATATCCTCTTCCTCCTGTCTATCACGAGCCGCTTTAGCCGCCGCCGCCGTTATGGCGGCAGTCGTCACCACTGAAGTAGGTACATAAGACATATTGCCTCCTCACTCATGTATACGGGCAATCGGCACATTTATTCAAATTTATATTCATAAATCCAGGCATTTTCAACATATTTTCAATAAACATTAGCAATGAAGCCTAAGGCTTCACTTACATGATCATTTGGTTTTAAGGGATTTATAGGTAGAAATGGGATCATTTACCGGTATTTACTCTGGTTCATATGACTAGTTCTCTTAACTTTAAGTAGTTTTCAGAGGTTTTCATAGTCGCCGTATCAATCCGCGCATGGTAGCCAATATATAAATAATGACCATGCTAGTCGACAGTATAGGACTAAATAGCTGCTATTTAGGGAATAAATAAACGGTCCAATTGTATAATCTATGGTGATTTAATATAACAAGGTTCTGAAGTCGCGAGCAGGCGAGGAGCTTGAAATAAGCTCGATTTTTTCTGCTAAAAATGCTTGCATAAGCGCCTAACATTAATTAAATTATCCAAGTTTTGCTGACAAGGGGGAGGCATCTGTAAATAATGGAATTAGGTTTTGCCAATTGGCGGGTGACTGACGTTTCAGGAGGATACAATGAGAAAAGTACTATGCGTAACTATTTTTGTTTTAATCTCGGCGAGTTTTGCGATTGGCCAGGACGACGACACATACGATTTTTATTTAATTGGAGGGTTGAGCAATATTTCTATTGAACCATCATTTGTTTACAATTCATTAGATCCTTTCCATAATTTTAACTCATCCGGTTTCGGAGCCAAGTCTCTTGGTATGGGCGGGATTTATTACGCGACTGATAATGATGGCTATGGATCTTTCTTAAATCCTGCAACAATGATCCACACAAGTAAATCTATGATGTCTTTGAGTCTTGTTTCGAGCAGTGATAAGCACAGGCAATCATTCAAATATATGACGCCAGAATTTTATGATCCAGACCATGGTTGGAATTTTGATTATTCGCAATCTGATATTAATGGCAAGCATAACCGATTCAACCAGGTAGGCGCCGTTGCACCATTTACATATTTCGACCGCGATTGGTGGTTTGGTGGAGGTTTCAGAACTGTATTTGATCTTCATAATGAAGTGGTAACGCCATTGTATTTAGAAGGGGCGCAGACTGCATTCACTCAGCATAGAGGAGTTGATGCTATAAATATGGCAATAGCTACTAATCCTATGCCCAATATAGGTTTGGGAATTAATTTCAATATCTATACCAGGGGTTATGAGATGGATTATTGGCTTCCCAACTACAGTGTTGATGAGTTCGGCGATACGCTTGCTGAAGCAGTCCATCTCAGGGATAAATCGACATTCACCGGTAGTAATTTTGATTTTGGAATTAATGCAGATTTTGATATGATAAAGCTAGGATTTGTTGTCAGTACGGCATTAAGCCTGACTCAAAAAACCATTCACTTAAGGGGCGATATAAATCCATATGGTGAAACTGTTGGATTAATCGATAGATTCACTGTTAACAATAAATTCCCTATGACATTTGGTGGCGGTGCAGTATTTGCCCCAATGGAAAATATTGAACTTGGCGTCGATGTGACTTACAAGCCCTTTTCGAAGGTACGAATGGATATCGATCCCGAGCAGGATATATGGATTGATATTAGCGATTATGATCCTGAATGGGAAGATTTATTACAAATTAGGGCCGGTGCTGAATATGTTTATGATGCTGGTTTCGCTAAAATTCCATTAAGGGCAGGCATTCAGAATTTGCCCAGTCTGAAAAAAGGCGATACCAGGTTTGTTAATTATAATACGGCTTACTTGGATTCCATGAATGCCGATTCAGTCGTGATTGCCGACTCAACCTTTACCGGAGATCAGTTTAATACTTATCTATTCTCTGTTGGTACAGGATTAAAGTTTGAAAAAATCTGGTTTGATTTAGCTTATCAGTTTGGTTCCTCGGAATATGATTTCATTCTTGTGAGCCGTGGTGATAATACGGGGCTCGAATTTTTATCAGAGGATCCGATAAAATTCAAGT
>JAAEQD010000243.1 GCA_024231855.1 Candidatus Zixiibacteriota bacterium | reverse complement strand
GAGCCTACCGATAGATGCAAGTCGGATGCCCCCTGCTGAGTGGTAAACTCAAGCAAATCATTAATATTCAGTTGCTTTGCATCGCGGGCTACCGCCCCGCCTACAGCATCAAATTCTTCCAATTCAACCGACCTTAGCTAATCGTTAAACAATCTGGACTGACTTATTTTAGTTGCTATCGAAACCGTAGCCTCTCCATTCACCGGTGCGGACATCGAGAGTTACGACTTTACCGGCGCCTCCGGGCATCTGACCGAGTGATGTGGCCGATATCTGCGCCAGGCCCTGACCGGCTGTAACAATATTAAACGTCCACCTCAGTTCAGTAACCTCTTCAAACTGCAATAATTGATCCATCTGCTGAACATTATTGGGCCATTGACCATTTCTGGCCTGGAAAACTTTGGCGGCGGCTTTGATAGCGTTGATCGCCTCCTGGGCTTCAGCCGAACGCGCGCTAGCTACATAGCTGATGTAAATAGGAACCGCGATCGCGAATAAGATGGCCAACATGACTACTACGATTAGAATTTCGACGAGAGTGAAACCTTTACGATTTCTGAAGTGCTTCAACATACTTTTTCCTCCAAAAAACACTTTTTATTATTTTTTTCTAATTTATTTTTCGCCTCAATAAATTTCAACAATTGTTCTCATCCTAAACCGAGCTTTGACATTCAGTCAATATAATCAAACCCGGAATGTCAGTCAACACAAATGTCGGACTGAATTCATGTAAACCATTGAAACTTTTGAGGCTTACAGCTATTCTATTGACAAAAAACATGTCCCCGAATGGATAAATGCAATATTCATGCCGTGCTGATTATTGAGCTTAAATATGTAATTTTGCAATATATAACGAGTTAGATCAGAGCATTAGTTACTTAAATAATCACACCTTGGAGAAAACGTTATAAATTATATCAAATGTTTAAAGGTGATATGTAATCTTATAATATATAACGGAATAGTATAATGCGAGCTGTTACTTTTTTAAGCAAAGTGACAATTCATAACATATATTACTCTATTTATTTTCTAACTTTTTAGATAAATCATTGATTTTGTTGGCCAGCTTGTCCAAATGATCTTCAAGCTCAATCATTTTATTCTCTAATTCTTCGATGTCGATTTTAATTTCAACATCCTTGATACCATCAAGCTGGGATACTTGATCTTTAATAATATCTAATTTATTGGCCAATCCACGAGTTGATGGGGACACATTTTCCTGATCTCTGACAGTTCTGGATTGATTTTGTAAAAAGCCATAATAACCCTCATCAGGCGCTCGCCCCAGGACCACATCCAGTTTAACCTTGCTGCTGTCGCGGATAACCTCAACCTCGATTTTATCACCTGGCATATGCGAGCGCACCAGGCTATAGAAATGCTCCGGGCCTTTAACCTTAATGCCGTCGAATCTGGTTATTATATCGTTTCTGGCTACTCCCCCCCTTTCTGCCGGGGAATCTTTTGTTGTACTTACAACTATAACTCCGTTATCGATATTGAAAACCAGCCTAATTTTAGAACTTAATGACTTTTGCCTTATTCCAAGGAAACCATGCTCTACGACACCATTTTTTTTCAATTGGTCGGTAATATGCCTAATCTTATCAACCGGCAAAGCCAGACTCGTGCCAACCGTTGGCAAATCTATATCCAGGCTGCCGGGATTTTGGGGTTCGGTCAGTCCGTATTTATTGGTTTTAACCTTGATATAATTATCATTGGTTAGATTAAAAGAAACTGTTTCGGTAGCCTGAGCAATTAGAACACCTATCATCTCGCCTTTTGTATTAAAAATCGCGCTGCCGGAACTGCCGGGACCGGACTGGACCGATAATTGCATGAATCCCTCATCGGTGAAACCTGAGAACACACCGAAATCAACGGAATTAGGTATATCATAACAATTGCCAATAACGATTATCCATGAACCATCTCTGAGGTTTTTAGGATCGCCAAACTTTGGAGATTGCCGATCAAGCGGCTTGATTTTGAGCAGAGCCAGACCCGAATGATAATCGGTTCCAATAATGGCGGCATTATATTCCTCGCCGTTTTTGAAGGATACCTTTATATTATCACTTTTGCCGATAACGGACGTCGTCGTCAATACATGGCCGTCTTGGTCTATAAGCGTTCCCGAACCGACAAATGCTCTATTTGGAGTATCTCCCCGCGCTTCGACAGTAACCAGGTACGGCTCCGCTTTTTCCACTAGCCCGGTAAGTTCATTATCCAAGCTTTCAAGGATCCCCGCGTTAATTATGGTTGCTGTCGCTATCAAGAAGAAAAAAGTCAGGAAAAAACCATTAGCGATTTTATTCATTTAAACCTTTCTAAAAAACCTTATCACCTTTGTTACTCTTTTTAGTGCTTACCGGTATCGGTTTAACATAAGTTTTCAAGATAGCTTCAGATTCGGTATTAAGTGAATCCGTTGTTTGCTTCTCGGTTAACGCCATATCCCGTTGAAGAGCTTCCTCGGAAACCGGAAAACCATGATCGGCTACGGCTGTATCGATACCCGGCGCGAAGCCGGCTTGGATTTCGGTTTCCGGCCCGGTCGTTGCAACCATAGTCGCCGGCGGACCGATAACATAGAAAGTCACACTGGCAGCCGCCACAAAAGCGACACTCGAAAGGGTTAGACGGTATCTCCAACCTGATAATATTTCGCGAGGCTTTTTTTGTTGTTCGATCGCGCATAGCAAACGATTAACGAAATACGGTCCCGGCTTTTGCTGTTCAAGCTGCCCGGATGTTTCGATGATCAACCTGATATCGGCCGCCTTGCGCCGGCAGGACGCGCAGGTTTTGAGATGCCCCTCCAGACTATTACAATCCCGGGGCGAGAGGTCACCCTCAATATAAGCAGATAATCTGCGGGAGACCTTTCGACAATTCATAATTCAACTCCTTATAAGGTAAAAGTTTTTCACGCAACATACTCCGAGCCCGGTTAATTCGCGACTTAACAGTCCCAACCGGAACACGCATAATTTCAGCTATTTCATTGTATGGTAATCGATCGATATCACATAATACAAACGCCGTCCGGTATTCCTCAGGTAAGGCTTTAACAGCTTTATCCAGCAATGGTTTGAGTTTTCCGGGTTCGAGGTTCTTGTTATCCGGTAATTCGATATCGCTTTCATCCTTGAGGAAATCCAGGCTCAAGTATTTCCTAAGTTTTCTTTTGCGAAGTTCAGAGCGTACCAGATTTAAGGCTATTGTATAGACCCAGGTGGATAGCGCGTAATCGGGGCTATAATTTTTGCGCTGATTGTAGACTCTTAAAAATGTATCCTGAAGAATATCCTCGGCCGCCTCTTTTTCAGATATTATACGGACGATAAAATTGAAGAGACGGTTCTTATAACGCTCAACGAATTGAGTAAAGGCCTGTTCATCATCGCCGGCCACTTTGGCGAACAACTCTTTGTCACTAATCTTATCCAATATACACCTCTCTTTATTTCTTTATATTATACATGTTCAAGGCAATATTGTTCCCATACACAAAAAAAATCTGGCCGGCAATAAATTACCATAAAACACAATAACATCATATTATATAACAAGTTATGCAACATAAATCAAGGATATGTTATTTTCGACGCCAATGCGCCAAACGCCCGACTTATTTCTTGGCGATCATTTGATGGCTTTGCGGCCGCAGATCCATAGAGGTAGCCGCCATTGGGATGTCATCCTTCTGATCAACCATAGCTTTTTTACCAGGCAGAGGCGTAGGATTTGATGATGTAGGTATCGGGATCTTTCCGGTGGCGTTTTTAAGAAGGGCTTTTTCCAACTTCTTAAATCTATTTATGTGTCTATCTAGTTTTTCATTAATTTTAATAATGATCCAACACAGCACTATTATTAACAATGACAGTATAATTACAGTTAAATCACCCATTTAAAATCTCCTTTCATATAAGGTATCGGCATGCTTTGGCAGGTCTTAATTAATTAGGATAAAATAGGTATTTTGTAACGAAAACCAGTATCGAGGTTAAAACGACAACCGGGATTAGTATCCTGAAAATCCCCCCAAATTGGGCTTTGAAGTATGCTTTGGTTAAAACCAAACATAAATGCACCGGTGACACCATTATGCCCATCAAGCCACCCGCGTAAGCCAGATAAATACCGGAATTTAATCCCCCCGTTAAAATAAAGGCCGAGGATACAATCGGGAAGCCAACGCCGACATAAGCGGCTGTCAGCCCGGTTAAAAGCCCGACTAAAAACGGCAGCGTAAATACCACCAAATCGATTGGAATTCCCCATGTTTGCAGGGCGGCCAGTGTATTGGTTGCCGCCTGGCCCGATTCGATCACTTTCATCATCGATAAACCACCCAGGAATATCATCACGATATCGAACGAAAAGCCCTTTTTGAAACTCGTATATACCATTTTGATATTTGTAATCCTGATTATGAACAGTATTACGAATAATACTAATAACGATATAATTAAGTCGGCCTTAAAAATTATTCCGGTCATTATTATAAAGATAATAGGCCACATCGAAGCGATCATCTCGCGGCAAAACCAGATTACTCCGCGGCTCTGGCTTTTCTGTTTGGGTAGCGGCAGCCTTATCACCAGGTAGCCGCCGGCCATGCAGGCCAGTGTAATCGGGAAGCAAATGAAGGCGACTTGCCAAACCGACACGCCTAATATAGCGGCGGCCAGGATAACCGATTGATATAGCGGCCAAACCGGTTCCCAAATATGACGCCACCAGAAATTCGAGACTGTCTTGGCATCGGCTGAAGCCGGACTGTTTTTGGCCAATTCTTCGATGATCGGCGCCGAAACCATCGCCCCGCCGGGCATCGGCAGAAGACCAATTAACGCCGGCGCGATCCGGGCCACCATCCCGGGGCTGATAAAAGCTTTCAAGGCGGCAACCATGCGTTCAAGGTATCCCGTTTGAGAGAGAATTTCGCCCAAAGTAACGACTATCATAATCGTAGCCACCATCTTCCAGGTCCGCAAATCTAAAACTGTCTGCTGAAATGGCTCGATAAACCTGATCGAGAAACCGAATTCAAGCAAAGTAAGCAGAATGGATGTGGCAAATAATGTCAGGCCAACGGGCACTCTAAGGCGTATTAGGATGACAATTAAAGCAAAGCAGGCGATAAATTCCATAGCTGATAAAATAAAGCATCTTTTTACTAAGTCAATTAAAATGGGACAGCATATACATCGGAATAATTTAAAATGACGTTAACGAAGTAAAACAATCTGATTATTAAAATTATTAATAGTATCAGGTAAAAATTCCGGTTCATTGAACGGTTTTAAAACCAATCGAAAATGAGTATAATTTATAGTGATTCTCACTACCAAACATCGCACTGAAAACCAGCCCGTTATTTCCAAAAATCCTGAATTCACCTCGATAACCCAGATTCGTCCTCATAAAAGGAGAAGCGGCGTAGAAGAATTTATGTTCAAAACCATTTTTAGATCGACCCGCAAAACCTATTTCGGCGTGTCCTCCTCCGCTATAAAGAGGAATCGATGACAAAGAGCCGATCACTATATATCTATCTTCAGCGCCCAACTCCAATCTAAATGATGGCGTGATAGGAGTTCCGCCATTGAAGGGATAATCATATCTGGCACGAGGGAAACCGCCAGAATTTATAACATGTATATTAGCGCCGGCGGAAAATCTTATTATTTTTTGCTTAAGAGTCAGGCAGGGATTAATGTAAAACACATTCCGTTCGCTATTATAGTTAACGTATTTTGGCCTAGGCCAAAACTGAAGTATATATCTATCCGGTATATGCGCATCTCTTATCGAACCTGCTGATATCGAAGCGGATAAATAATCAAACAAATAAATGGTTCCCCGCATGGCGAACTCGCGGTAGTTTATGGCCCGGGAGCTGATCCCGTTTTCCCATTCGGAGGAAAAAGGCGAATGCGCCGAACCTATTCCAACAGCGGTTTCGAATATGTACTTATCCTGACTGAAGCCGATTGACGCGCTTAAGACAATCAAAAGTAGTATTAAATATCTCAACATTATTTGAATACTCCTATCGTCTCCGATTAAAGAGCCGTTTTAAATCCCGTAATCATCGAATAAAAGTTATCCTTTTTCCGGCCACCGATCGTAAAACCAAGTATTAGAGCTGTGGATTTATAAATGCCGATCTCTCCCTTATAGCCCAGGCTTGAATAAGATTCATTCATCTGCGAATAATACACTTTATGTTCATTTCCGCCTGAAACAACCATGCCGACTCCAATTTCAAATGGCCCGCCACATTTGTAAAGCGGCAATGATACTAATGAACGATAAAAAGCATAAAAATCGGACTCCCCTAATTCTATACCATAAGCGGGCTGGATTCTCTTTTCTCTGTCGAAGGGATTGCTTAGCTTGAGGCTATCAGAACTTCGAGTAAAAAAGATTCCGCCCAGATCAATCCTGAAGATTCTGGCGGAGAATTTTACGGATGGTAGTATATAGTTAACCCTGCCGGTTTCCTCGCTGAATCTCCACTCTACATTAATTACGTCACCTGACACAGGAATGTATCGATATTTATCCTCAACAAAACCGGACATTAAAGAGAAAGATATAAACGGATTCAAGCTATATTCTCCCTTTAGGGCGAATTCATAACATTCGTCCGATGGAATACCTACTGCGCTTTCTATTGTAAAATTGTTGTCGGCATTACCTGAAACGGTGGTTAGCAAGACAAGGATAAGAATACAAATGTTTTTCATCATTATATTCCTTTAATTAGCTGTTTTATTATACTCCTTAATCGCGATAATATTCCATGAAAAGGTATTTTTTATAATATCTTGGATACGAGGAAAACAGGCAGAGATTCGGTTATTGAATTCTCAGCTGGTTGAGTAATAAATCATAAAAGCCAGATATGTGACACTAATCACATCGGAACATCAAATCCTGTAGGTGATTCCGAGGAAGACTCGCTGGGCACGATACTTTTCGACAGTACCCACTCCGAAAAACTCATTATCTTTGCGCGTCCAATTGAGGAAATTAGCGGCCACGTCGAGTTTCAGTGTCTTATCCAGAAGGAAACCGAAACCGGCGGTGAAAACGCTTAAATCATCCTCGACCGGATAGAAATTGTAGGGGATCGGATCACGGCTGTACCCACCGCGAAGCATCAGTCCCCACTGGGGAATAAAATATTCGGCGCCGAGATTGAGTGTGACTACATCATTATAGTATTTCTTGATATCAGAATTAGCTTCGAACAGATCGACACCTTCCTTATATTCAAGCTGGGTGAAATCCGTGTAGATCAGATCGCCGGTAATCAGCAGATCGCGAATCGTATAAAGAACGCCAACACCAAAGCTGAAAGGTAGATGGAATTTATATTCTCCGGTAGAGTAATCCGAATCCGCCGAACCGTTAATCGATGAAACCTGGTAATTTTCCTGTTCTACTTTTAAAACAGTCGGTGGTTTGATAGTCGCGCCCAAATGGAAGTTTGGGCCGGATGAATAGGCCAAGCCAATTTTGGTGGAGTAACCGGAGTAGCTGTTTTTAAGGTCCTGCCGGTATGAATACGTATCGGGTCCGACAATCTCATCGTCCAGGTAAGAATAATCATTCACCCCGCCATACCATTCTAAAGCAATACCTATTGACGTATATGTAGACATTTCAACACCGGCGCCAATAGAATAAGCCCAGAGACTGCCTCTATCATCCTCTCCCCCGCCGAGGCCATCGCCCGATGGCGCCGCGAACCACCCGGGGGTATTTTCAAAGCGGAATATCCTGTCGAAGTTTTTAATCCGATTGGCCGCCATCGCGAACGATAGCCCTCCTTGCTCTACAGGTACCGGAAATACTCCCCAAAGGGATGAAAGCCTGGTTTTATTTAACTGTGCCTCAATAGTATTGACCGCGTCGAATCGTGTCTCATTGAAAAACCTCTGATGGGACAATGTACCCGAAAGTTCGAGCCGTCGGATTCGAGTCAGAAGCGCCGGATTATACCAGAGCGCCGAGCCATCATCCGCCGCCGCGATTTGGGCGCCGGCCATTCCGGCGGCGCGCGCTCCGACGAAGACATTGTTCTCAGTCGCCATCTCGTATATAAGAGTCGGGTCGCTGCTGACCTGCGCCCAAAGCGCCGAGGGCAATATCATTATTATAATTATCAATAATCTCAACATTATATACTATCTCCTGCTTCTTCGTTTTATCTTGCCGCTGCTTCTATTGCTTGTATTAGATTTACTTTTTGATTGATTATTACTATAACTCTTCGGCTCGGAATTATTCGCCGGCGGCGGAATATCGATCTTTTGACGCGAGCTGTTATCCGATGGGATTACATGTTGATACTGATGGTGAGGATAAACATTATCATCCCGGCTTTTTATTTTGCCCTCTTCGGTTTCAGTTTCGGACGCGCCCGTATTATCATAATAGGCGTAATTATTCTCATCGCACCACGAGCAATTATCCCACCACTGCCCGTAATAGAAACCAAAGTAAGAACTATAAACCTCGATTCCCGGCCGGTACCAGCCATAACCGAAATCCCAATCCCGATAGTCTTGCCCGGATGTTTCATCCGGGACCAGCCTGGGTTTGGCCGACTTTAACTTCGTATAGCAGCCCTGGAGGCTGAACAATAAAAAAACCGCGATGAGAATCGCGGCTCGATTTGCTTTAAGCACTGCTTACCTCATCAATCTGTAAAAAATTGCAGATAAACCAGACGAACCTCCCTGTCGATAACCAAATCCTCGTTACCGAATTCATCGCTTCTGTTTCTGTTTAAGAGCACATTGCGAAAATCGAGTTCAAGTTGAAGTTCCGAGGTGATATACCAGGCAATGCCGAGGTTTAGGTATCCCCTGCCTTTTCCGAATTGACCGGCCTTTTTGTTATCATTGATAGCCAAATCGTATTCGGCCAGGAAAATCATGTTATAACCGAGATTGATCAACGCGCCGGCAAAGAAATTGGGATCGGAGTCGATTTCGCTTTCGAGGGAGTAATTGATACCGCCGTGCAGACTGAGATAGCTTGTATAGACCGGATATCTTTTTGAAGCACAGAGATAAAACCCGGGAGACTTGATAAGGTAGCGGTCCTCGTCGTAGCCGATATCTTCATCCCTCTCCTGATACAGCCCGTAGCCAATCGAACTGAAACCGACGGAGATCTGAGGGAACGAACGATATTCCTCTATCAGCATGTAGCGAATTTTAAATTCCATCTTGGAATTCCACTCCGGCGATTCCTCCGAGAGTATCCGCGATCCGCCATAAGCGAGGCCCAGTGAAAATCTGTCGGCAAGGCCGATACTAATGGCCGCCTGTACTCCGCCATGGGGAAAAGTCCGGAAATCCAGATCGAATGACCCGCGCGGTAGCATGTAAGCGGTCGGAGTATCGATTAACCAGCGCACATCATATTGGGCCGGTGGGATAAATTCAGCAACGGGATAAAGCTCGGAATCATCGGAATAGTCATCCTGGCCGAAAGTAACTGATGCCGCAAGCAGAATAAAAATCAAACACAAATACTTCATCATTCCTCCAGTCAGAATTCTATCATCAATTGAAAATCATGTCAACGTTTTTCAAGGAAGACTCATCTGTTAAGTTATCAAAGAACTTAACTTGAGTTAAAGCAAACACTATGCCATCCCGGTAAATCGGCCTAACATCAAAAATAACAACATATTAGACGAGTTCGTTAGTTACAGGCCATACATCTGTGCACAATAATTGTGCTTGATCGAATATTCATGCACTAATATTTATTGATCCCAACGTTTGAAAGTCTCCTGAATAAATCCCTTCACGGTTTCGCATACATCATCAAAATAACTGTTGGCTGTTTTCTCATCGAAATTCAGCTCACCGGTATTTTCCTTAAAAATCAAAACCGTCGACGGATTGGGATAAACATTGGTACCTGGCCTAACATAGTAAAGCATCTCCGGATCATATTTATCCTTTTGCACGGTCTCAGGGGCGCAGGCAATGATGGCGGCCGTTTCATCAACGGCGGCGTGCCCGCCTGATGTGCCATAATGTTTTTCCACCAGGTCCTGGCACAACACCCACCAGTGAATCACGGCTACTTTAGCTGAAGTCTTTTCGAAAACATCGAAGGCGGCCGCTTTCAGTTCATCGAACTGGCCGCCATGACCGTTTAACACGATCAACTTCTTCATCCCGACAGATACCATCGACATTAATATCTCGGTGATATAGGCCTGAAATGTCGGTGGTGAAACGGTCAGCGAACCCGGATAGGTCATCAACGTCCGGGTGATACCATAGTTGACAGTCGGCGCGATTAATGATTTGGTTTGCTCGGCGATTCTTTCGGCCATTGTCTCCGGGATGAAATTATCGGTACCCAATGGAATTACGCCATGCGCCTCGATTGTGCCGACAGGTAGTATAACGCTGTCATATCCCCGCTTAATCAGGCTGTCAATATCCTGCCAGCCCAGCCTGTCCCATCTAAGTTCCATATTCATGCTCCTCTAATACTCTTGTATTTATCTTAATTTAGAAAACCTCGAAAAATGAACCCATGAAAACTATGAGTTGTTGCATGACAAAGATCATAATCAAGGCCACCATGCTAAAATCCAATCGACTGATAAAGATCATAATTAAAAATGTAAGGGCTAATACGATGATAGTAACAATACCGACCATCATGTTTAACGCCAGGAAATGTTTTAATCTGGTTGCCATAACCTGCCGGGTGAATTTGATAGCGAATCTCAGCGATGAGTTATCATTTTTGATCTGGGCCAATCTCAAGTTGATAACATAACCATTCAGGCAATAGAGAAACAGAAATACCACCGAAGCGGTAATAATCGAACCGCCCGTGTCACCTATTATCAAGCCGAAAAGCTTGCCGATGAATATGCCGATTAAATCGGCAATCAAGAAAACTAAAAGATAAACTGGAATGGCCGCCAGGGCGATTTTGATAAAACCTCCAAAATATCTTATACCGGCTTTGAAAAAACCTTCACTTGAAGAATTACCGTCGCCCAGAGCGCAAGCGCAGATACCACCATATAAGAATTGCATGATCAGGAAATAAATCAGACTGACTATGAATAAGAGCGGCAGAATGAAATATATCAGCTCGCGAACTTGCCAGAATAATTCAACCAGAGCGATACCTTCAGGTACGGGCCAGAAATCATCGGCCAAACGCGAGAAACCGAATTTGCCATTTAGATAAGACATAGTCGGTAAGATAATGACCATGGCCATAACCGCTTTCATCGCGTATAATATCAAAGCCGGGCGGAGTATGCTTATGCCTGATTTCACCAGGCTCATACAACCCCCAAAATCAAAAGGAATATCTGGACTAAAAATCCGATAGCAGTGGCAAAACCGACCGTTGTTCCCGTTTCAGGTTGAACTTTGCGCGAATTATTGGCTAGATTCTCATCGATCAGATAGAAGTAGCCGGTATCGATCGCCGCCCATCGAGCAGGCGTTTCAGATTCGAATTCGAATTCTATATACTTATCCAGACCATCCCATAGCGTATCAGTGTTGGTACCATCGGCGAATCCGACAATCAATCGTTGCGGCAGAACGCCATCGTAATTGCGTTGAATTTCGACTGCGGTGCTATAGATATCATCTCTTCTTACTGTCATGATTTCCGTAACTTCATAATCGACTCGGGCTGTTCCATGAATATAATTATCGAAAAAGAAATCAAGATTCCTTCCCGCGCTTTCTTCAAAACTCGCCTGGAAGTCATAGCTATCGGGATGTTTGAATTTGTAGGTTTCGGCAAAATATAGTAACGCGTCGTCAAAATTCTCGGTGCCCAGGATTCCTTCCAGGGTTTTAATTGTCGCCGCCGCCCGGCCATAAACATTCATATAATAATCACGGCCATGAAATCGATCGCTGGGTATGGCCAATGGAGTCAGGGCTCGGGCAAACCGGGCCGTCAGAGCGCTGACATCGGTGAATGAAACCTCCAATCCATAATAATCAAACATTGGCGCTTGTCCGAAAATATCGATCATCGCTCTATCAGAGAGATACGAGGCGAAACCTTCATCCAGCCAGGCTTCACCGAATTCATTTGTGGCGATTACCGCGTAAAACCACTGATGGGCCGTTTCATGGATAACGGTATTCATTAAGTCCATTTCGTTGATAGATTTGCTTTGATCGAATGACATTATCACCATCCGGGGCAATTCCATACCAAAACCACCCGGATCGAAATCTACGAAGGTGAGCTTATCAGCCGGATATTCAAATAACATCTCTCCGAAAAAATCGAGAGATCCTGTTATGCTTTCCTTTATTCGAGGTAATACCTTCTCATTTTGTTCGAGATATAAGATTTCCACATTAATATTATTATGCGTTAACGAGTCAACGCGCCAACCCGGGCCGCAAGCGAAAGCGAAATCGATAATTCTGGATGCATTAAATGTGTAGTAAGAAAAGCTGTCTGTCGTGGAATCCGGCAAGTTTGTTCCGGCAGTCGAAGCCAGATGGAAATCCGGAGGAATCGCCAGTTGGACTTTATAATGAGAGAAGTTCGAGAAAAACTCGCCGCTATAGTCGTATTGGAATATCACAGGTTTGTTTTTCTGATAGCCCACCAGAACCGGATGCCAATGAGATAAAAGATAATTACCGAAATCGTCATAGCCGTACCTTGCTATGGTTGGCGGAGTTTTAATTTCAAAATTCATATCGATTACGGCGATTGCCGCCGGCGCCAATTTCTTTTTGATATATATATAGAGCAGCGTCTCAGATGCTTTTATCGAATCGGGTTGGTTGCCGTCGACGGTAATCGAATCGATATCGATATAACCGGGATGTCGGTTAATGCCGGCCTTTATTTTGTTGCTGGCTGATGCCATTGAAGTTAGGGTATCTCGGAACGCGTTCGGAAAAAGATGGAAAATTATCACATCAAGCGGATTGTCTGTTGGATTAAAAAACTCGACGCTTTCGTGACCTCGTAGTATTTTTTGAGCGGTATCCAATTCCGCCTCGATATGATATCCGGCAGGAATATCAGAATTTAACTTTTCCTCGAAACCGGCGCGTGGACAGGATGTGAAAATAAACTGAAAGCCTGCGCACAAAACGAGAATAAATATAGAGTTTGCGGTAAATCTACTTCTAGAGTTCATTCATCAACAACTGAGTTTTTTAATATCCCGATATTTTCGATCTCGATTTCTATCAGATCGCCAGCGCTTACCGGACCAACTCCTTTGGGAGTACCGGTGGAGATAACATCTCCGGGGTAAAGCGTCATTACTTTTGATATATAACTGATGACCTCCGTAGTCGATTTCATCATCAGACTGGTATTGCTTTCCTGAACTACCTTGCCATTTAGGCGAGTTTCGATATCCAATGAAGAGGAATCAATGCCGGTGACAATATGCGGGCCAATCGGGCAGAAAGTATCAAATCCTTTGCCCCGTGTCCACTGCTTATCGCTTTTCTGAATTGTACGCGCGGTGACATCATTAACGCAAGTATAGCCGAAAATGCCGGTTCGGGCCTCATCGACGGACACATAGCGCATCTGCCTGCCGATAATCGCCGCTATCTCGCCCTCGTAATCAACCCGGTCAACCCATGATGGCTTAACGATATTATCCATATGCCCGATTAAAGCCGATGGCGGCTTGAAGAACAACACGGGTTCCTTGGGGATTTCAGCGAGCGTGCTTTCCTGAGCGTGTTCGGCATAGTTCAAGCCGACGCAGATTATCTTCTGTGGTACGCATGGCGGGAGGTATTTGATCTCACTGAGGTTGTAGGTTCTATCTTCAATCAAGTGGCCGCCAAACATATCGCCGTTTATCGGATGTACTTTGTTATCCAATACGCGTCCCGGGCCCTCATATTTATCGGTCCGAAATCTTAAGTAATACTTGTTAGCCATTGAGCAATTCCTTTAAATGAATTTTCATAGAATCTCTGAGAACATCCGGATTATAGCCGCCCTCAAGCACCGAAACAATCCTCCCCCGGCAATGCTTAACAGCCTGATCAACCAGCATCCTCGTCATAATCCCAAACATCTCTGTAGATAAATCTACACCCGCCAATGGATCATCGCGATGAGCGTCGAAGCCGGCCGAGACCATCAACAAATCCGGCCGATAGTTTTCGATTGCCGGTAACACTTTTTCCTGAAAGGCTATCTTATATTGTTCATCGTTGGCGCCTTGACGCATCGGGATATTAAGGTTAGATCCGTCGCCGTCGCCGTCACCAGTTTCATTCTCGCTACCTGAACCCGGATAATAGGGATACTGATGCAGCGAGATATATAAAACATCAGGATTATCATAAAACATATTCTGAGTGCCGTTGCCGTGATGAACATCCCAATCGATTATGGCGACTCTTTCGGCCAAGTTGCTAGTTAGAGCAAATGCCGCGCCGATTGCGATATTGTTGAAAATACAAAATCCCATCGCTTTGCCGGCTTCGGCGTGATGTCCCGGCGGCCGAACCGCGCAAAACGCCCGCCGCTTATCGCCTTCCGAAACATATCTCACTGCTTCGATAACGGCGCCGGCGGCTTTCAATGAAACCTCAAAGCTGTCGGGGCCGAAATAAGTATCCGGATCAAGCATGACTGACTCACCGGGAACACTTTCGATATAATCAAAATACTCCCGGGTATGGACTAACTCGATTTCATCACGCTCGGCCCGGCGGCATTCCCTGATAATATCGATATCGGAAAATGATTCGCAAGCCTCAATAACGGGCTTCAAACGGGCCGGTGATTCCGGATGGAATTGGCCCGAGCCGTGTTTTAAGAATGTTTGATCGTAAAAAACGGTCAACAACTTCAATCCCGATCCTGAACTGATGCCCCTTGTCCTTCAACCATTCCCAGGCCATAATATTTATCTTTGAAATATTTCGCGGCTACATACATTACCTGGTCGGATGTTACCCGGCGAATCATATCAGGGTAATCGTCTACCGACTTATATCCTCGGCCGGAAAGCTCCCAATTGGCATACAAGTCGGCCTGAACGCCGTTTGATTGAATATATATACTGAATGAGCCGGCGGTATAATTTTTGGATCTCTGTAATTCCTCATCGCTTAATGGTCGATCGACAAAGCCGGTTAATACATCCATCGCGATATCTCGCGCTTCCACGGCTTTAAGAGGCGATGTAGCCAGATAACAAATAAACGAACCTGCCAGCGCTCCGGCGCTCTGATAGCCATAAACGGAATATGCCAGTGATTTCTTATCCCTGACCTCGGTCCATAACCGTCCGCCCATGCCGCTGACTATGTTCTGATAAACTTTCAATGGTTCATGATCGGGATTAGAGTATTCGCAGGTTAGAAACGCGAAAGACTGGGCCGACTGGGCTTTGTTTCTCTTTTCGATTTTCGAATGAACCGACGATAATTTAGCTTCGGTCTCAAGTTTGGCCAACCTCTCGCCTTTTTTCATATCATCTAAATATTTCGTGGTGAGACCAACCGCTTCTTCCATAGTGACATCACCAACAAATGACATAACGAGATTGCCTGTAGTAACGGATGTTTCATGTTTGCGGGTCAGATCATCGACCGTGACTTTTTCAATAACGTCAACTTCACCCATCGACGGAAGTCCATAGGGATGCTTTTCAAATGAAGCTTCCAGGCAGAGAGCAACGGGATAACCGCGCATAGAGTCTTTCAAGCGGTTAATCGCCGCGATCTGGTAGCCTTTTTCCTTCTCCAATTCATCAGCCGGAAAAGACGGGGTAAGCATGATTTCGGATAAAATCGAGAAACCTTCCTCGAAATTCCTCGGCATGCTATCGAATGTAAATCCAAAATAATCGTCATCAACGGTGTATGATATATTGCTGCCTAAAATCTCGGTGTTTTGGGCGATCTCGGCGGCGGTCATCGATTTGGTACCTTTTAGTGATGTCCTGGCCAATAGCCTGGTAATTCCGGCGTCATCTTCGGTTTCGGTAAATATCCCGCCATAAAAGAATCCGGCAACTGAAACCAGCGGGATTGAATGATTCTCTCGGCAGATGATAGTTATCCCATTATCGAGAACTTTCAATTGTGCGGGCTTATCCGGCAAATTCGGACCGCCAACCGCCCGCGTTTTCGCGATTTCACCGGCTTCAGCAGGCATAGCTATATAGCCGGTCCGGTATTTTTCAACCGCAGAGGTGAGAAGTTGATTAACCTCATCGGCTTGATATTCCTGGAAACTGCCGCTTGTCGGAAGATATTCAATCACCGAGGCGTTGGAGATATCGAAATACTGAAGAGCGACACGCTGGATATCATCGGCAGTGACAATTCTTAATCTATCGAGATAATCCAGAGCCATTTTATAATCGCCCAATGATTCATACATGGCAAAGACCGATGCCTGGCCATTGACCTCTTCATAGGTGTGCAGGTATGATGATTCCAGCTGATTGATAGCCCTGGTTAATTCGGCCTGGCTGACCTTGCCCAGTTTGAATCGTTCTATCTGTTCGAATATCGATTGAAGAAGCGGCAACGGTTCGCCGTCGGCCTGATCCGCGCTAATCGTGAAATAACCGAAATCCTTAAATGACTCGTAATAGGATTCTAATGATTGAGCCAGACCCTGGTTTTCTTTGACCTCCTGATAGAGCCGCGATGCCCGGCCATTGCTCAAAATATAATTTAGGACAGTTAAAGGATAAAAATCTTCATGAAGGGCGCCGGCAGTATGATAACCGATGTGGATCATATTACGCGAAATATCGCCGGTCATCCTGCGATACTTGAACGCTTCCTGCGGAAGTTCATTTGGAGAAAACTCGGTATTAATCTCTCCCCTTTCAAAATCGGAGTAGTATTTATCGATAAGCTCCAAAGCCTGTGACGTTTCAATATCGCCTACTACCGAAAGAACGATGTTTTCCGGACGATACCGGGTTTGATAATAGTTATATAAATGATCCCTCGTCCATCCGGCGACCTGATCTTCGTAACCCATCCGCCAGCGTCTCAGACGATGTTTATCGAAGCCCAATTCAAGGAGTTTTTCATATGAAAATGAGCTCGGATTATCCAGCTTTCTTTTAATTTCCTGGATTACTACCTGTGATTCTTTGGCCAGTTCCTCCGCGTCAATCGCGCAGTTGATTAAAGCGTCCGATTGAATGTCAAGACCCTTTTCAAACGATGGGGATGGTATGACCGTATAATAACTGGTTCTTTCATAGATTGTACCGGCATTGAGATAACCTCCGGCGTCTCTTGTCTCACGAGCCAGTTCGCCGACGCCGCGTCTTGAGGTTCCTTTAAAAAACATATGCTCCAGAAGATGCGATATGCCCGTTATTGAATCAGGTTCGTTAAAATAACCGGCGCTAACCCAGGTAACAATAGAGACAACCGGTGACGAATGATCCTCTTTGACCAAAACAGTCAAGCCGTTATCCAGAACTTTCCTGGTTACACCGCCTACAGGTGATTCTCCACAACTCATAATAATCCCGCTAATTAGTACTGTTACAATAAACAGATTAAACTTTGACATACATGATACTCCTTTCTTCGGCTAAATCTACATCGTGCCGAACTCCTTGTCAATCTGGATAATTCAAATACGTGGTATATTCATTTTTGTTGACTTTAATTGATACTTTGGAGATATTTTAATAAATGATCAGAAACGCTATCTCCCGACAGAGAGACAAAACAGGAGAATTGTGATTTATATCAATTTAAGAAACTAATCAGCGAAGCTAATTGTTGGGTCTCAATTCTACTTCAATCGATTCGGTTTTGCCCGTTTCAGTATATATTCTTTTTCGCTCAGTCCGGTAGCCTTTGGCCTCGATGGTTATCAAATGCCTGCCCGGCGACAGCTTGGCCGCCGGTCCGCCGGTTTTGCCATAATATGTCAGATCGACAGAAAATGTCGCCGGTGGCCTGGAGATAATTTCCATTAAACCGAATTTGGCAATATCCTGATTTGGGTAATTATAAGCCGATACTTGTTTAGGTTTCGCCTTTTTCACCGCCGGCGGCTTCGATCCGGGCTTAACTTCCGGTTTTTTTTGGGGTTTGCCGGGTATCGGTTTCTTTTGAGTAATAGGATTATCTGCCGGAGAATCGGTCAAATTGGGCGGCGGCATTGGCAAATCAGCCGATTCCCCGATTATGAAATTAATCGGTTCATTATCCGTGATAGGCGATTCTGCCGTTATTGAAGGACTCGATTCGGATCTCTTTGAAGCGTCAAAAATGCCGCCGATATTATCCTTAAATACGAAATAGAATAACAATGAGGCGAAAATAAGGAAACCTACCGGAGCAATCCATCTAAAAGGAATATTAAATTTTCGGATAATCGACTGGCCTGAAAAATCCTGTTGACCAGACTTAAGTCTATCAAGGTATTCCTTGGCCAGCTTATTCTTTTTATCAAATCTTAGCACATTCTCGAATTCTTTGATTGCGTCGGTCAATCTGCCATGGCCGATATTAACCAGATAGAGCGCCGTTTCCATATGCTTCGAAATCCTTTCGGTTCGAAGTTTTTCAGTTGTACGTATCGGGTTACGCACGAATCCCGATATGATATTTTTGGCCGAAGGAATAATATAACTGCTAAGTTCCTCATCCAGGCTTGAAGCCATTTCCTCGGCATCCTGGAAACGACTCTCGATATCTTTGTTTAAGGCTTTCATGATCAGATTTTCAATCGATGAAGTCACATCTACGCGCAAACTGCTGGGGTCTACAGGCGTTCCCGAGATGACACTGGTCACAACTTGTTGATAGTTATCGCCATTGAACGGCTTTTTACCGGTCACTATTTCATATAATACTATTCCCAGGGAGAAAATATCACAACGTTGGTCAATTGGTCGGCCAGCCGCCTGTTCGGGCGACATATATGCCGGAGAACCGATAGTCTGGCCGGTTACGGTGATAGACATATCGCCGTGGGTTTTAGCTATGCCGAAATCGGTAATCATTACTCGGCCGTCTTTGGCCAACATTATATTGGCGGGCTTAATATCGCGATGGACTAATTCATTGCTGTGGGCGTATTTTAAGCCGAAAGCCACTTCACGGGCGATCAAGAGGGCTATTTCCAACGGCAAACGTTCGATTCGGGTCAGAATTTCCTTTAAGTTCTGACCATCAATAAACTCCATCGCAATAAAGTATTGATCATCCTGATGGCCATAATCTATTATTGAGACAATATTTTGATGTTGAAGCATGGCAGCCTGTTTGGCTTCCTGTTCAAACCTGGCCACAAAATCTTTGTTAGCGGTTAGATGTTGATGTAATACCTTAATAGCAACGGGCCGATCCAGTGAGAGCTGTACGCCTTTATATATATTAGCCATTCCCCCCGAGCCAATCAGGTTTTTAAGCTCGAAGTTGGCAATTCGTTTCAAGTTAGCACTAATTGTCGCCATCTGCCATTAACACTCTTTTCAACCGTAATTCAATATCAAATAAATATTCTTATATACTGACATCGGCAGAATAACATGGTATACTTAGAAATTGTCTAAAGGATCGATGAAAAACAGGGAATGGATCTATTCCGTCAATTAATTAAATTACAATATATTAAAGCAATGCTCTACAGCAACGCTTTATCCCACGAAAAAACAAACACTGAGACAACTATTTTTTTAGAGAACTCTTAGGAATTTTTCGGTATGATACGCGGTTCTTAAATCACCGACACTTCGCCAGCGGTTTATATCGGAGATAAGCTGGTTTAATTCATCATTGCTATATACTTCATAAGAGAGTTCAAGTTCCTGAACTTTGGCCTGGGCGGTTCCAATATTTTCTCTGAGCTTGATATAGAAATCCTCGCTTTCCCATTTAACTCCATCGAAGACTTCCGGCATAAATCTCGACATTCCAAACAGGTAATACCTGCCGCTAAATGATGGTCCGACCACGATATCGTTTTCCTTAAGCAAAATAAATCCGGCTTTAATCAAATTCGGATCGATGGGGATGCAGTAAGCGCCAACCATTGTCACCCGTTTATAATTAAGATCGAAAACCTGCTTATAAGCGTTCGAGATATAATCCATAATCGAATGGCCGTTTTGAGGAAACATTTTTATCCGATCGACTTTAGATTTTATTTCATTGCTTTTTTCCTCGCGGGAAAATAAACCAATCATCTTTTCGAAATTCGCTTTGGAATCGGCAGGATGATAACATACTATTACATCGGTATTGGGTATACTTAGACATAATGCTAAAGTATCAAAGAACATTGCCCGGCCCAGATAAGAAGTTTTTCTCTTACCCAAAGAAGGTTCGATAGCATTCAAATCAGAACTCTTCTCCGGATCGTTGGCGATAATTACAGTACATTCAGAATTCATGTTTGCATCGTTCCCTAAGGTTGATTAAAGCAGCGAAGATTAATTGCGTCCCCCGCGTGCTTTCAAATTCGCGTTTTATATAATGTATAAAACTCAAAACTAAAAAGCAATATGATTAGAGAAAAAGCTCGTGTTTTTTTTAAATAGGTTTAAATGTCGGAAACGGCCATATTAACCAGATCCAGCGGGCAGCAATTGCCGCAAAGGATATACGAATTCAAACCATTACTCCAGCAAATGAAATTCACTTTGCCGGAATTGAAAATTTCGAATTCAATCCCCGAGGCCATATACAATTCCGATCTGTCCGGTTCAAAAGACGGATTATTCACGATAAACATCGAACACATAGAAATACCATCGGTATACCTGATATGAGCCATCGAGTTGCCTCTAAGTTGAATAATGCTACCGCCTTCAAGCTTGTATTTTTCATGTAGCAACTGCGGAATTTTCGTATTCAATCCGATATTTTCATTGAAAAAGCGTGTAATCTCCCCCGGGTCGCTGGATAACAAACTGGCGGTTTCCGAGTAACCCGGTCCGTCTTTATACTCTCTGGCCAGTTCGCCGGCAACACTCGACATTCCCGACTTCCCCGGGATTAAAATAATGAATAATATTAATACAAAGGCAAATCCCACGGCCAGATTTCGTGTCGATTGCAGATTTAAAACCAGTAACTTAAGTTTTTCCGGTAGGTTCAGACGGGTGGATACTGAAGATTGTTCAGCATCGAGTTCGCTGGAAATTCTGGCTGCCAGAAAGCCCGGAGCATTTACGCAAGTGCAGGCGGTAGCCACCTCTGTCTTTAAAGCTTTGATTGATTCTACGGTAGACTGGCATCGATCACAAAAATTCAGATGTTCAATCAATCTCGATCTTGTATGATCGCCTAATTGATTATCCACGTATAAGTGAAGAATTTTATCGTCGAATTTACAATTCATGTTTTCCCCGATGTTAACACTTCTCTTCTTACATATCGATCATAAACGAGTCGGGGTTTAATTATTCGACTAATTAACCTTTAACCCAACTCTAACCAGGGGAACCAATCGGATAAAATACCCGATAAATAACCCAGTGAATTCGTGAATATTAATAGCCCGACGGTTAATAAGAGAATACCGCCGATGATTTCGACCGTTTTAAAGTGCTTCTTAATTTTACTTGAAACAGTGAGAAATTTATTAAAAGCCAGCGACGTTAACAAAAACGGAATTGCCAGACCTGCCGAATAAAATGATAACAGGATAATTCCCCGGCCGATGGTGTCCTCCGCAGCCGCGATGGCCAAAATCGCCGCCAGGATCGGTCCAATGCAGGGCGTCCAGCCAAAAGCAAATGCGAACCCGACAAGAAACGCGCCTACCATACCGAGTTTTTTATCACTGACGTTGAATCTCTTTTCATAATTTAGCAACCTAAAAAAGCCTATAAAATATAATCCATGAATTATTAAGTAAGAAACAATCACAGATATAATAGTTGCTAATGTCATACCCAAATCCGGATACCAATCATAAGCTACGGTATTTCCAATCCATACCCCGATAAAAATTGAACATCCTATCCTGAAGTATATATTGTGTATTTGTCCCATGTAATGTAAGCCAAGTATAATAATGAAAACGCCGGCCACTTTGGCAATAATATGCATATAATTCAACAGAAAATTAGATACTAAAGTTGCTGACGCCCCCAAAGCGATGAAAACCACGGAAAAACCAAGTACAAAAAACAACGAGTTCAAAAACACTCTTCGGGTAGCGTTGCTTTTCTTTCCTTGAAGATCTTCAATTGAGACGCCCGAGATAAATGATAGATATCCGGGAACAATAGGTAAAACACATGGTGAGATAAATGATAATAATCCTGCCCCAAAGGCCGTGATAAGTGAAATGTTGTCCATTACTTCTCCTCTATTTCCGTTTCATAAAACTATAATAAAACGATTTAAGTTCCATTAGTCAATTGGTTAATCCATTTAACCATAACGGACTACAGCGGTCCAGATTGATATAAAATAATATTGATTACTTAATACTAAGGCTGTCTATTTGTTAACGTTAAGAAAAGACCCAATAATTTGTTTTAATTCCTGTTTATCAAGCTTTTCTACAATCTTTTGAGCGAGTTTGTCGGCGATTCTATCAACCAGCCAGTTGACGTCGATAGAATTATCCGCCGATAGTGTATCATGAGTTAAAACTTTGGCATCTTGTTTGAATTGATCCAGGAATTCTCGGTATTTACTCTCATCCTTGGATTTAGTCGACGAGCCAATATCATTATAAGCAACCCGTGGCTTGGATTTGGGCGGCGGTTTGGGAGTCTCCGCGGGTTTCTCATCCTTTTCTTCGATATCTTTTTTCATTTCGCCTATAAACCAATCATAATCCTCATCCTGGTTGCCTTTGCCTGAAGGCCCGGCCTTTTCGGCACGTTCGGTGAGACCGTACTGATCCTCTTCCAAAACCAATCCAGAATCATCTAAATCGGATTCCTCTGGAGTTTCAGCTCCATCAGCTTTACTGTCATTAAGGTCTTCCCACTCAAGATTGAACACCGTTTCATGTTTTGTCACCGGCTTTGTTTTATTTTTCGCCAGAGTAGTATTGGTGGCTGTTCCAATTTCCTGAGGTGAAACTTTGCTTTTAAGCTTCGGCGCGCCCTTGGCGGACTGGTCGACAATTTTGATGCCCATACTTGTTTCGCCCGAACTGAGATACTTTTCCACTACTGAAAGCAATTCTTTCGGAGAGAACGGCTTTTTAATCCTGCCGCGGGCGCCGCTAAGATCGGCTTGCTCAAGGTATCCGGCGTCTTTTTCACCGATTAGGAGGATAATCGGAATTCCGCCGATTATAGGATCAGATGATACCTGCTTAGACAAATCTATCCCATTCAGGCCATCCAGCCCAAGCGCGGTTAAAATCAGATCGGGTCTTTCAGCTCTGGCCAATTCAAGAGCCTTCTGGCCATCCGACAAGCATGTCACATCATATCCCCTCTGCCTTAAAAGAGAATCGGCAACGCTGATTATGGTGGGGGAATTTTCTACAACCATTATTTTTTTCATAGTGGTTTCGCCCTTCTCCAGAACTGAAGTCGACTAATTGCCAACCATTTACTTTTTCGACAATTGATCCGAAGCATCCTCAAGGATTTTTTTCTCGTGTCTGGTCAAATTATCGTAACCAACCTGATTTATTTTATCGAGGATTCTATCGACCTCTTCCATCATTTTAAGCTCTTTTTCATGTTGGCGGGCCATTTTTTCCATGCGCTGACGATGAAAATAGCCGGAAATTTTCTGCTTTATCGATCGCCCCTGCCAATTGCCCCTAAGATATAGAAATCCTATAAGCGCTCCACCCAAATGGACAATATGTGCTATATTATCCCCGGTTCCAACCATCGACATGAAAAATGCCACGCCTACAAGAAACATCACTAGATATTTAGCTTTAACCGGAAAGAGGAAATAGATGTAAATCAAACGATTAGGAAAGAGTATCGCAAAACCTATTAAGATTCCATAGATTGCCCCGGATGCGCCGATTATCGGGATCAGTGAATTCGGCTGTAGAACTACATTGAATAAGCCCGCACCGATGCCACAAATTAAATAGTATTTTAAAAATTCTTTGCTGCCCCAAGTTCGTTCCAAATCAGAGCCGAACATCCAGAGTATAAACATGTTCATCGCGATATGCCAGAAGCCACCATGCAGAAATAAATATGTAACCGGCTGCCAGATCATGAATTGACTCCAGGTAGCCTGGGGCACCAGGCCAAAATATTTGCTTATTACGATAGGGCTAAAATAAGTAAGTATAAAAACAACCGCATTTGAGATTAATAACATCTTCACAACCGGTGGAACCATTCCGCCCCGACCGGCAAAATATGATCGATAGACGTTCATTAAGGTCGTTCGCCTTTCTTATTTATCCGCCATTTAAAATTTAAATTGCAGCACTTTTTTAACATTGCGGCGATTGAGCAGTATTTATCCAATGACAAGTTTAAGGCCCATTGCACATCCTCATCGGTAATATCGGGACCCCAAATAAGGTATTCCATTGAAATATTCTCAAATACGTGAGGATGAGTTGGGGCTCTCTGGCCATGAAGGTTTATTCTCAGGCCTTCGAGTTGACGTTTCTTTTTCTTCAATATTGTGGCCAGATCCATACCGGTACAGCTACCTAAAGCCGAAAGCATCGCCTCCATCGGGCGAGCGCCTAAATCGTTGCCGCCATGATCCTGAGATGCATCAAGTATTAGCTCATGCTTCGAGCCGGTCGTAGAGACGAATTTGAGTCCATCCTGCCATTCCAGTTTAATATCGACTGTCTTTGGTATTTTAGTATACGGTCGTATCATGATATCACTCTCACGTTTAAGGTTCAATATATACCATCGGCAAAATAGCGGCAAGCTTTTCTATTATTCTCATGATACTCAAAAAAAATCCCTTAATTAAAAATACCCGTCACTAGTAGCGAATTTGTGAATCCTTATGCCAGCAGCGACGGGTAAAATATTACAACCAACAACCAGCAAAATACTTAGCCGGCTTGTAAATTTTTATGTTCTATTAATATACATCGATCCATAACAACTTTCAAACCCGCATCAGCGGCTTTTTCGGCGGCATCAAGATTAATTACCCCTTGCTGCAGCCAGACCGCCTTGGCTTTAATCTTTATCGCCTCGTCAATAATCGGTCCGACAGCATCGCTTTTCCGAAAGATATCGACGACATCTACCGGTTCGGGAATCGCGCGTAAATCCGGATACGATTTTTCGCCCAGGATTTCGTCTTTGGTTGGATTGACCGGTATGATCTTATAGCCGGCTTTTTTCAAGTATGAAGCTACGCCGTATGATGGTCTTTCGGGTTTATCCGATAAACCGACTACCGCTATAACCTTGCTTTGATTCACGATGTCGGCAATCACACCACTATCGGCATATTTGTCTGTAACCATTACGCCAGCGCCTTATCAATATGCTTTTGAAATTCTTTTTTAGGCACAGCTCCAACTATCTGGGATGCCACTTTGCCATCCTTGAAAATAATCACCGTCGGTATGGAAAGGATTTTAAATTGTTGCGCGATTGAGCCTTGAGCATCAACATCAAGTTTACAGACTTTCAACTTACCACTATACTCATTCGCGAATTCTTCAACGATAGGGGCTATCATCCGGCACGGACCACACCATTCGGCCCAAAAGTCTACTAAAACTGGTATTTCTGATTTTACTACTTCGTCTTCAAAATTCTGATCTGTCAATTTGGTTAATTCGGCCATTAAATTCCTCCTGAATAACTAAATATTTATCAATCTATCATCCAGAACAATCCTCATTTCTGATTAGTTCCAAAAGTTAATTACTTTCAGATTTACCTACCTTGCGTTCGATAGCCCGCAGACGCTGGATATAATCGGGCAGACGATTAACAATAGCATCGATTCGATGGGCATGCATAGCCGGTTTGGCAGGGTAACCGAATACAACCGATTTCGGCGGCAGATCGGAAGGCACTCCCGATTGAGCTTCTACCAAACTCCCATCACCTATAGTTAGATGTCCAGCCACGCCCACCTGGCCAGCCAGGATCACATTTTTACCGATTGTCGTCGTACCGGCCAATCCTACCTGAGCACAGATAATCGACCCGGCGCCGATTTTACAATTATGTCCTATTTGAATAAGATTATCAAGAATCGCGCCAGTGCCGATTCGGGTTTCACCCAGGGTGGCTCGGTCAATGGTTGTACCGGCGCCGATTTCTACATCATCTTCAATTACCACGGTCCCGGTCTGAGGAATTTTAACGAATTCATTTTTATTTTTGGCGTAGCCAAAGCCATCAGAACCTATCACCGCGCCGCTATATATTGCCACTCGCCGGCCAACGGTTACCTCGTGCATGATTACCGCGTTAGGATATATATAGCAATTTTCACCAATAATCGAACTCTCTCCGATATATACGCCCGGGTGGAT
Organism: Candidatus Zixiibacteriota bacterium; assembly: GCA_024231855.1. Taxonomy (GTDB): domain Bacteria; phylum Zixibacteria; class MSB-5A5; order UBA10806; family 4484-95; genus JAAEQD01. The sequence continues at coordinate 138,590 of JAAEQD010000243.1, read as the reverse complement.
AACGCAGTAGTCTCCGATAATCGCGCTATTGCTTATCACGGCGTGGTGACCAATATACACATCCTTGCCAATCTTAGCCGACTTAGCGACTATCGCCGAATCCTCAATGTTCGGCTGAGGACGATGGTGGTCGGAGTGGAATAATCTCATAGCCAGGCCAAAACCCAGATGTGGATCAGCCATGACAAGCAAACTATGTTTATCAGATTCGATTTTAGGCGGTACGATCACGGCCGGGCAACTGCAATCAGCCAGCTTCTTACGATATTTTCTTGAGCTTAGAAAAGCCAGGGTTTCAGGTCGAGGGTCATCTATTGTCGATAGCCCCCTTATCGTCAAATCCTTGCCCACCAGTTCGGCGCCGATCTTTTCGGCAATTTCGGAAAGTTTAAGCTTCATTATTGTTCGGTTGCCAATTCAGCGAGTATATCATCGGTTATATCCAGGCTTTTTTTGGCATAGGCGATATTAATCGTACCGGCATCCAGAACAAGGCTATAATCATTTTCTATCGCGAGTCTTTCGATAACTTCAAGAACCTTTTCGCGAACCGGTTTGGATAACTCGGCCATCCGCCGCTCAGCTTTACCCTCGGGTCCAAATGTAGCATCCAGGAATTGTCGAAGCGTATCCTGTTTGGCTCTGAGGAAATCTTCTTTTTCACTTTTTTTCTCGGCCGAAAGGATCAGCGACTGGCTTTCGAGTTCAGTCATTAAATCTTCAACTTCGGCTTTGATTTGCTCAGCCTCAACATTCCAGGCTTCTACATCCTTATCGAATTTCGCCTGAGCATCCTGGTATTCCTGATATTCAGCGAAAATTCGCTGAGAGTCCACATAACCGATTTTCAAATCCTCAGCTGTAACAATGCTAGCCAGCATGATAAGCAAGCCAATAACAAGTGTTTTTCGCATAACGTCTCTCCTTTAAAATCCTCTGCCTATCTGGAAATGAGGCTTTAATTTTCCCTGGTCGGCTTTTAATCCGTTTAATGGTATGCCAAAATCGAAACCGATTATACCGATCATCGGAGCTACGACCCTGAATCCAAATCCCACGGATTTATATAACTTTTTATGTTTATAGAAATTAGCTTCAAAATCATCACCTGTTGGCCAAGCGTTACCAGCGTCGGCAAATAACAGCGCGTAAAACTGCTGTTCGACAAGCGGAAAAACCATCTCAAAATTGTAAATACTTTCGCTTCGACCGCCATTATAGCCAAGAATACCGAGATTCGAATCTTCGTAACCCCTGACTATACCATCCGGATCAGTCCCACCAGGCGTGAACCGTTCATTCGGTGGAACAGAATTGCTATGATGGATACCGTCCAACATGCCCCATTTAGCCTTCAAGGCGAACGTCAGTTTCCAGAACGGGGTTAAATAAAATTCAGCCGAGACAATCTGCTTCCAATAATCATAATTACCGCCTAGAATCGTACCCCCAAGTTCGCCAGACCAGTAGACCTGAGAACCTTTAGTAGCGAACTGTGCCAGATCCCTCGAATCACGTTCTATACTGAGATTCATCGAGGATGTTATCAGGGGCCAGTCTGGTTTATCAACACTGAAAGGATTATCTAAATTCCTAAATGTATAGCTTGTATAATCCACTACTACCGAAGAGTCCCTTACCTCTACTACCTCTCCTCCCGGCAAAGTGTCCACCATCATAGTATCCGGTATTTCATACCAGCCCCAATATTTCAATTCTTCAAGAGTGTAACTGGAGAAAATCTTAAAGTAATTATCGGGCCAGCGCAATCTGCGCCCAACCCTCAGACTACCGCCTCTACGGCCTTCGGAATAATCACCATACCAATCACGTTCTTGCGCGTAGACGCTTGTGCCCAGGGATGTTGGCGTATCCAGAAACCAGGGCTCGAAATAACTCAGGCTGAAAGTTTGTCGGAGCTTGCCATAATCGATGTTGAGGTTGACTGTTTGTCCACCGCCAAGAAAATTCGGCATGCCTAGTCCGACAGTGCCAACCAGCTTATCCTGGCCGGAATAGCCCGCCCCCAATTGAAATTGACCGGTAGGTTTCTCCTCAACCTTAATAATCAAATCGATATCGCCGTTATCGAGAATATTCCAATCGGGCGTGGCATTACCGAAGAAATTCAATATCATGACTTCCCGAAGCGATCTGCCAAGCACAGATCTTCGGAAAATCGAATTCGGCTTGATCCGCAATTCACGCCTGATAACTTTATCTTTGGTTTTGCTGTTACCCTCGATATGGATCAACCTGACATGAACAGGCTGATTCTCCACCATCGAAAAATTAACATCCAGAATATTATCACGAGGAGTTTTCTTGTCGTCTATCTGAACATACCAATAACCTTCGTCCTGGTAAAGCTCATATAACTTGAACAACATCTCATCGTATTTTTCCTGGTTGTATTTCTCGCCGTCTTCGACATTGAACACGGAACCGATTAACCTGTCATCGAATATTTCGTTGCCCTCCCAGGTGAAATCGCCGAAATAATATCGCTGGCCTTCATCGACATGGATTTTTATAAATAAAGCAGGTATATCGACATAAGTCGTTCCGGAAAAAACCGTATATCTCATTATCTTGGCGAGGCCATGGATTACCGAATCGGCGGTAATCGCGGCATCGATGTAGCCTTCTTTTTTATAGAAATCTATTAATTTCTTCTTATCTTCGCGAAATTTCTCACTGTCAAATGTCCCGGTTCGGACGTGCGATTTCTGCTTGGTCGATATCTTTGAGCGAAGTTTATTATCGGTAAATTGTTCATTACCAACAAAGGAAATTCCCCGAATCTTGATTTTCGTACCTTCTTCTATAGTGAAAGTAAGGGTTGCTTTGCCGGGATCGCTTTCATTGGGAACAATACTGGAATTCACTTTTGCCGTGAGGTAGCCTTTATCCTCATAAAGGTTTTTTATCAGTTGGACATTACTTTTAATAGCTCCGGGCGATACGATTCGGCCTTCATTGATAGTGATTTCCTTCTTAAGCTTCTTGTCTTTGATTTTATTATTGCCTTCGAATTTAATCTTCGAAACTCTTGGATAGGATTTGATTTCGATAAAAATATCTACACCGGTGGCTGATTTTTCGCCGAGAATCGATACATCCGAAAAAATGCCGAGGGCATATAGTTTTTTTACCGCGTCCTGAATCCTGCCCGCGGTCAATGTTTCTCCGGGAATGAGGCCGGAACTGTTAAAGATTAAAAAACTATCTACAGCCGCCGTCTCGGAAAGCTTCACCGATGTTATTGTCAGGCCATTATAATCATTCACCTCGGCGGTAGCCATCGACGCGATTAACAGAACCAATACTATAGTAAAAACGTATAGTCGCATATTTACGCCGATATGGCTAAAACCTTAACTTCAGTAAAGCCCTGCCGATGACCGGTCGTCTTCCGGTATTTTCTACGTCTTTTAAATTTGAAGACGGTCACCTTATCGGCTTTACCATGAGCCAGAACCTCGGCCGAAACCTTGGCTCCATCGATATACGGCTTGCCCACGGCGAATTTATCGGCTCCACTAACTAATAATACTTTTTCGAAATCTATCTTCTGTCCCACTTCTGATTCGAGTTTGGGAACTCTGATTACAGATTTTTCTTCAACCGGGAATTGCATTCCGCCGGTTTCAACTATCGCTCGCATTTAACACTCCTTACAATTAAATTCCATTAAATCCATATATATACTCAAAATCGGCCTTTGGTCAAGACCTTTGCCATCAAACTATCAGTTTTAACATTTTAATCCGCAAAAAGTTGCTCTCTATTTTTTCTCCCTGTCAAAAAATATGTTTTTTCCGGTGGCTGAAAGCGGGATACCCATGACGAAATCCCAATCGACAATTCCGAAGTTCCTGGCGGTTACTCCGATCCGGTACATAATTCGGTTATCCACATTCATCATTTGGGCTGTTTTTACCGCCGATCCCAGAGCTATCCCCAGATCGAGATGCCGTAAAGCGCAAACCGGCCCCATGAAATGACCGGTAGTTTTGGGGGCTTTTTTTAAATCCTCGCAGGTATTAAATCCGCAAGCGCCGCAGTTAAGATTTAGGGCGCTGGCTCCTTTTAGTCCTATTAGCACGACCACCGGGACTGTTTTGACATTTTCGAAATCACGATCGAAATTTTGTTTGCCGGTCTTTTTGCCGAATTCAAGTATATTTTTCGCTAATTCCAACACGTCCCCGCGCGATATGATTTTAACTTCAATAAAATCCTGGCCTAATGATTTCGGTGCCGTGCGGGCGGCTAACTCCATCATCCTGGCTACTTCCAGAAGATGTTGGGTGTAATCGCGATCAGACACTTGCATCCCTCAAATCTTATACTTATCGGTTATATTGGTTTCATTTTCAACATCAATGACATGAAACTCCTCCGGATGCAACGCCGTATCCCTGATCAAGTCTATGGTTATTTTCAGGCTGTCTTCAAGTTTGGTAATTCGATTGGAAAAACTCTCGGTTAGAAGATCGATAACCTGCGATGAGGCCACCAGTTGATAATGCCCTTTGCCACGGACGGCGGACGCTCTCTTAAACCAGCGCTCGATTTTCATAGCGATTGATTCCTTGGACAACACCCGCCCGATGCCATTGCAAACCGGGCAAGGATCCGATAAAGTCTGCATAAAGGAGGGACGGATTCTCTGGCGCGTCATTTCTATCAATCCCAGATCGGATATCGAAGAAATATATGTTTGTGATCTATCTCGCTTCAGCGCTTTTTTAAATTCCTCGAATACTTTCCGCCTGTGTTCTTTATTTTCCATATCGATAAAATCGACAATGATAATACCACCGATATCGCGCAGCCTTGCCTGACGAGCGATCTCGCGAGCAGCCAGGAGATTCGTTTCGAAAATAGCATTTACCGGTTTCGACTTGCCCGTAAACCTGCCGGTATTAACATCGATTGTAACCAGAGCTTCCGTTTGATCGATTACGATATAGCCGCCCTTTTTCAGCCAGGCTTTACGGCTGAACATCTTCTCAATCTCCGGTTCGATTTCCTGCGCGTCGAATATCGGAGTTTCCCCTGAATAAAGTTCAACCCGATCGCGGAGTTGCGGCGCTACCTCGCGCAAATATGAAAGAAATTTCCGGTACTCCTTTTTATTGTCTATTACGACTTTGGTGACCTCCGGCGTAAACAAATCCCTGATTATGCCGGTTGTAATTTCAATATCTTTATGGACCAGATTGGGAGCTTCTGTACTATCGACCTTCTTTTTCATCTTCTTCCAGAGTTTGGTAAGAAGCTTGATGTCGGCGGCGAATTCTTTCCGACTCCTGCCCTCGGCAACAGTTCTGATAATCATACCGAAATTATCCGGCAGAAACTCCAGGGCGATTTTACGAAGGCGTTTTTTCTCGGCCCATGATGATATCTTCTTGGATACCCCTATATGGCGGGCGCCCGGAATCAAAACTATGTACCTTCCGGGAAGTGATATCTCGGATGTGATCCTGGGTCCTTTGGTGCTGATTGGCTCCTTAATCACCTGGACCAGTAATTCCTGTTCTTTTTTAAGCACCGAAGCTATAGGAGTTCTACGGCCGTATTTGGACCTGGTGGGCATCTCTTCGCCGTCCTCATCAAAAACATCAAGGTCGGACAAGATATTGGATTCACCACGATGATCCGACATATCGGAAAAATGAAGAAATCCTGCTTTTTCCAGCCCCAGATCGACAAAGGCGGCCTGGATTCCCGGTAGGATAGCGGTTACTTTGCCCTTATATATATCGCCAACCAGGCGCTCTTTTTCGGGTCGTTCGACTAAAAGCTCAACGAGCTTCCCCTCCTCGCAGATCGCGATTCGGGATTCATTTTCGGTTACGTTAACAAATATCTCTTTTATTAACTTGCCATTAGTCGCCGAATTTGTCTCCGACTTTGACATGATATCCTCTTACGTATTCCGCAGATCCCATCGATTTCTTGCCCTGCGGTTTTAATTCTTTAATGGTCAATGCATCCTGCCCGCAGGCGATCGTAATCCCCCTCGTCGGGCTTGATTCGATTACCGTTCCAGGTTCCTCATCGGCAGAATTTTCCACCGCGGCAGCTCTCAGGATGATAATCTTCTTGGCGTTAAAATAGCTGTAGGCACCCGGATAGGGCGATAACCCGCGGACTAAATTGTACAATTCGCCGGCGGACTTTTGCCAGGCGATCAAGCCGGTTAGAGTGGTCAACTTGGGCGCGGGAGTAATACCATTCGGGCTTTGAATCCCGGGCTTTAAGCGTCCATCTTCCAGGCCATTAATCGTTTCCAGTAATAAATCGGCACCGGCTGTCATCAATTTGTCATGTAGACTTCCGAAATTATCATCGAAACTTATATCAATCTCACGCTGAAGTAATAGATCGCCCGTATCAACCCTTTGGTTTAAAAGAAATGTGGTCATGCCGGTTTTGGTTTCGCCGTTTATTAATGCCCAATTTATTGGCGCGGCACCCCGATACTTCGGTAGAAGCGAGGCATGCAAGTTAATCGAACCAAATCGGGGCATACCGAATACCACTTCCGGCAGAATTCTAAAAGCGACAACCACGATGAGATCGGGTCCGCAATCTTTAAGTTGGTTAATAAAACTATTGCTTTTCAGATTAGTTGGCTGTAAAACCGGTACACTGAGCTTTAAAGCGGTCTCCTTCACAGCCGATGGCGTAATTTTGCGGCCACGACCGCGGGGCTTGTCCGGAGCCGTAACTACCGCGACAACTTCATGTTTTGATGCGTTTAAACAGTCTAGCGACTCAGTCGCAAACTCCGGTGTACCCATAAATACAAGCCGCATTAGATCTCTTCACCAGCCTTTATTTTCTTCAGCTTGCCTTTAATCATGCTGCGCTTGAAACTGGACAAATGGTCGATAAACATTTTGCCGTCAAGATGATCGATTTCGTGAAGCAGAACTCTAGCCATCAATCCCTTACCCTCGACTGCTATTTCCTTGCCATCAATATCCAGGCCGGTTATGATAGTTTTCTCCGGTCTTTCGATTTCCTGAAACAATCCTGGAAAAGACAAACAACCTTCCTCGCCGATCATTGAGCCGGAAATTTCGGCTATTTCAGGATTGACAATTATAATCGGCTCCTTGACGACATCAAAATAGGATAGGTCAATCGCGAAAAAACGCTTGCTAATCCCTACCTGGTTTGCCGCCAGCCCCAAGCCTTTGCCATGCTTCATACTCAGAATCGTCGATTTTAAAATATCGACTAATTCACCATTAAAATTATCCACCGCTGTTGATATCTCGCGGAGGATTTCATCGCCATATAGTCTAATTGGCAGAATTTTCGAACTAATCTTTATTCACCTTACCCGCGATTGAGCTTTTTAAAAACTCAATTTTCAAATCATCGCCAAATTTCAAGACGACTTTGTTATCTTTATCATCGATTCCCCAGACTGTGCCAAACATCCCGCTATTGGTGACAACTTTGTCACCTTTTTTTATCGAGGTTAGCATTGCCTGGTGTTTCTTCTGTTTCTTCTGCTGTGGCCGAATCATAAAGAAATAGAAAACCACAAAAATCAGTATGAACGGCAGGAAAATCGTAAGTGGGTTTCCGCCGCCTTCTCCTCCAGGTTGACCCATCAGTAAAAATTGCATTAAAACACCTCTCTCCTTCCAAATTTTACCAAACGTCAAATATAATGACCTTTTAGATAAATAAACAAGCTAAAACTCATCATATTCATTTAAATCTTTACTTAATCTAACATTAATATTAGGGAAATTGTGATCAGATATATTACCATATATGGATAACCATATAGATGAATCAGCCCTGGGTGATATTTTCTACCGCAACATTCAGCCATTTAAGGAATTACCTAATTGCCTAATAGAGGCTTTCGCTTCCAATACCGAGATTCATCAATATCTGATTCCTGAACGCTGAATACCTGTTTTCTTTGATCGCCAGGCGAATACTCTTCATTAAATGGATATAAAAATACAAATTATGCGCCGTTGTCAGGCGAAGTCCTAAAATTTCACCGACCGAGAGCAGGTGCCTGATATAAGCCCGAGTGTAATTTCGGCAAGCGGCACAGCCACATTCGGGATCGATTGGCCGAAAATCTTCGGCGTAGGCGGCGGCTTTAATGGTCATTTTGCCTCGTCTGGTAAATATAGTGCCGTTTCGGGCGTTTCGGGTCGGCATCACGCAATCGAACATATCGATACCATAAAAAACGCCATCAAGCAAATCTTCCGGTGTGCCGACTCCCAGTAAATGGCGGGGCTTACTTTCCGGTAGAAGCGGGGCCAGAAAGTCAAGGATACGGATCAGATCTTCTTTCGGCTCGCCAACCGACAGGCCGCCTATTGCCAGGCCTGGGAAATCGATAGCCAGAATGTCCTCCAGGCATTGCTGCCGCAGATCTTCATAGATCGACCCCTGGATAATACCGAAAAGTACCTGGTCGGTCGTGTTTTCCAACCATTTCGCTTTAGCCCGGTTGACCCATTCCAGCGTTCTGGCGGCGTCTTTAGCGGCGCGGCGTTTTTCAGCCGGGTATTCGGTACACACATCAAGTGGCATTGTTATATCGGCACCAAGTTTGCGCTGGGTCTCGACGACATTTTCAGGCGTGAATATATGCCTGGAGCCATCGATATGTGATTGGAATTCGACGCCCTGATCGGTGATTTTATTGAGAGCCTTCAGTGAGAAAACCTGGTAGCCGCCCGAATCGGTCAACATCGGCTTATTCCAGCTACTGAAATTATGCAGTCCCCCGGCTTTCGCGATCAGATCGGCGCCCGGACGGAGGTATAAATGATAGGTATTGCCGAGGATAATTTCAGCGCCCAGTTCCTCGAGTTCGCGATGTGATTGAGTTTTTACAGTAGCCTGAGTACCCACAGGCATAAAGACCGGCGTTTGAAACTCACCATGGGCGGTATTAATCTTTCCGAGTCTGGCGAATCCATCAGTCGCCTTGATATCGAATTTGAAAGAGTTTATTTTTTCTCCCGGGTTAAGCCATAGAAGCCATGAAGTTTGGAGAGACCGGACCAGTACTGTCGGGCATGGGTCGCGTATATTAAGGGATTGATTTTCTGCACATCCAGACGCCCATCATCGGTTATCATCGATTCATCCACATGAGTCGCGACAATTTCCGCGATGAAGATATGATGAGAACCTAAGTCCAATGTCTTGCGTATCTGGCACTCGAGATTAATCGGGGATTCCTTAATAAGCGGTGGACGGACTTTGGTGGCTGGTTCGGGAGTGAGGCCGGTTTCTTTGAATTTATTGAAATCTTTGCCGGAGTAATTGCCGCAATAATCAACCGCTTTAACCAATGAGGCGCCGGTGATATTAACCACATACTCGCCGGTATCTTTGATAAGGTTAAAAGAATGTCGTTTTTCTCTGACGGAAATCGATAACATGGGCGGCTGGGAGCAAACAACACCACACCAGGATATGGTTATGATATTGGGATCGCTGGTTAATCCTCCGCAAGTGACCAATACAGCCGGCAGCGGGACCAACATTGTCGATGGCGCTAATACCTTTTTAGACATTTATTCCTCTTTCGATTTATCGCCGAAATAGATATATCTCTCTATCAGCTTAACCCAGGCCGACCAGTTTTGACCGAATTGTCTGGGCTTGTTCATTACCTTCGTTATTCCTCCAACCCGCGAGTCGAGGAGATCAATTATATATAATATATTGGCTTCAAGTGTCTGAGGCAAAACCGGAGATGCTTGTTCATATGTCCCTTGATGCGACAAAACCAGGTGACGAATCAGCTTCTTTTTCTCCGTCGGAAAATCTTTCAACCTGGTAATTTTATTGCAGATTATTCTATCGGCAATCACAATATGCCCTATCAGTCGACCTTCATCGGTATAATCGAAAAAATTATCCAGTGAATAAGTGTCCGCCTTGCCTATATCATGAAGCAGAGCCCCGGTCGTTATTAAATCACGATTCAAGCCCTTATACACCTCGCAGGCCGCCAGGCAAAGATGAACCACGTTGAGAGTATGCTCCGCCAATCCGCCGATATATGAGTGATGCCATAGCTTGGCGGCCGGCGTGAATGTGAATTTGCGACGCAGTATACCATCGTTAAAAACCTCCGTCAGCAAGTCTCTGTAATGGATATCATCAACATCGGCGATTAGCTGATCAACCTCTTTGAGCATCTTTTGCGGGTCGCGAGGTCCTCGGGGCAGAAAATCAACTGGATCGAAATTGGCCTCGGAGATTTTTTCCATAGCCAGCACCGTAATCTGAGGCATCTCTTTATATGTGCCGACTTTGCCTTCGACTTTAACGACATTGCCCGGCGTCAATTTCTGGAAATATTCTTCGGCCCCCTCCCAACATACACCACCTATTCGGCCGGTTTTATCGCCGAATTCCAAACTCAGGTATTTGCGGCCGTTATATTCTCTGGCATCGAGTTTACGGATCACGAATACTTCCTCCAGATCACGGCCCGGCTCAAGTTGATTTACCCAGATATCTTTCAAAATACTGCCTCCTGTTCAAATTCTAATTCACAAGCAATATACATAATACGCAATTTTAAAGAAAAATAAAACTTTTTTAAAGATAGACATGATTTCCCCCGTATAACATAAAGAAAGGTCTTGTTATAGGTTAATCGTTCGGATATAATGGCAAGTGATGAGGATTCTCTGGAAATATGTAATTAAAGAATTAGTCGGTCCCTTCTTATTCGGCCTGGCAGTAATCACTTTCGTCTTGCTCATGGATTTTATTCTTGATGTGCTTAATAGGATTATTAATAAGGGCCTGCCAGCGCCGGTGGTACTGGAAGTATTCGCCTTGAGCCTGGCCTGGATGCTGGCTTTATCGATTCCAATGGCGGCATTGATCGCTGCCTTGATGGGCTATGGCAGATTGTCGGCCGACAGCGAGGTTATCGCTTTCAAGGCCTGTGGAGTTTCGCTTATAAATCTCGTTATACCCGGATTATTATTGGGCTGTATTTTAGCCGCCGGCTTAATCTGGTTTAACGATCAGGTTTTGCCCGAGTCAAATCATCGAGCCCGGCTATTAATGTCGGATATTACGAGAAAAAAACCGACCTGGAATCTTGAAGAAAATATATTCCTGGATTATTTTGATGGTTATTATATACTGGTTAAAGAAGTCGACAATGAGAGCTCGAAAATCGGCGATGTGACTATTTTCGAGCATAAGGACCCTAAAGCGCCCCGAACCATTACGGCTGACCATGGAGATATCGAATTTTCCGCTGACGGTTCAAGGCTCATAATGAATCTGTTCGATGGAGAAATTCATGAACCGGACCCGGAGAACCCCGAACGTTACCAACGAGTCAATTTTAAAAAACAGACATTGACCATAGAGGGAAGTTCCACCGAATTAGTCCGGTCCTCATCAGGAGCCCGGGGTGATCGAGAAATGCCTATCCGAATGATGATTGAAGAGAATCGCAAATTCACAATCAGGGCCGACAGCGCTCAGGTAAGAATAGATAGTCTAATCAGAGACGAATTGAATGAGCTGGTTAGCATCGAATTTGACAAGGACAAGCGGTCACGCCAAGGCATAAAATTACTTAAGCAAGCGCGAGCCTCTAAAAGTACTAAAGATTTACTAAGCAAGATAGATTACCAATCTCGAAATATAAAAACTTATCGCAGGCAGGTGAATTCCAGGAGTGTTGAAATCCACAAAAAATTCTCGATTCCGGTGGCCTGTATCGCTTTCATCCTAATTGGCGCGCCGCTGGGAGTAATGACCAGAAAAGGCGGGATGGCCACCAGTATCGGATTATCACTTTTATTTTTCATTATCTATTGGGCATTCTTAATCGGTGGTGAAGAGTTAGCTGACAGGATGTTTTTATCGGGAGCGCTGGCGATGTGGCTGCCGAATATTATTATCGGTGGCGCCGGGATTTTATTAATATATCATGTTAACCGGAAAACCACAGTTGAAGGCTTTGATTTTATCAAGAGATTTTTACCCGGATCTAAAAAGTGAAAATAATAGATAAATACATATTAGGAAGATTCCTCAAAATTCTCGGCTTTGCCCTGCTCTCATTTATCTTTGTAGTTATCGTAGTTGACTTGATCGAAAACATAGACAAGTTTATTGACCATAATGCCTCGGTTTGGATGGTTGCCCAGTATTATATTTATTATACTCCTTTTATAATTATATTGGCCATGCCCGTAGCGATGCTTCTTTCAACGATGTTCACGATCGGGTCGCTGGCCAAATACCATGAACTTGACGTGATGAAAGCAACTGGCTTATCATTATATCGACTTTCAGTTCCAATCCTGTCAGCGGCTTTCTTAATCGCGATCGCGACTATAGTTTTCTCGGATGCCGTCATGGTTCCGGCCACGATCAAGAAGAACCAAGTCAAAAAAGAACAAATCGAGAAGAGAACGCCCGGCAGGAGAGGAGTAAGGCAAAATGTGATAAAATCGGGCCAGGACGGTTGGATAGTTTTCGCCGGGAAATATAATGAGTTAAACAAGGAGGGCAAATCAATCGTAATCCAGAAAATCGACGGTAACCAGGTAAAAATCGCGCTTAAAGCCAATTCCATGATCTGGGCGGATTCCGCCTGGATTTTAAGCGATGTCACTAAAAGAGTGTTCGAAAATAACGAAGAAATCGAATTTAAATCCTATGCCACACTGCCGGCTGATTTTTTGCCGCATACGCCATCGATTATGAGCCACCGCCAGAAAAAACCTCGTGATACCCGTTTCTTCGAATTGCTCGAGATGATTGAGATGAAGAAATGGATGAAGCAAGATATCTCAAAAGATAAAGTCGAACTTTATCTTAAAATCAGCTTCCCATTCTTTAATTTCATAATAGTAATTCTTGGTATACCGCTGGCGGCTAATCCACGGCGGTCAGGGGGATCGGTAGGATTTGGTTTAAGTATAATTATCAGTTTTATATATTTCGTAATTTTAAGAGCGGGCCAATCATTTGGCTACAACCAAAATCTGCCCCCGCTACTGGCTGCTACCATAGGCAATATACTATTCCTGATAGTAGGACTGGCAATGTTTGCCAAGGCTAGAAAATAGAAATCATTTCTAAAAGCTATATATTTTAGCCCGATAACGGGGCCGGATTATTATATTGCAATTCAGTCGATTATAATTTGTGTACTTCGGTAGCCAATGGTCCCTTTGGCCCTTTGACGAAATCATATTCTACCAGTTGGCCCTGGGTAAGAGACTTGTAACCTTCTTCCGCTATAACCGTATAGTGGACGAACACATCGATATCTTCGTTTTCGCGTTTAATAAAACCGAAACCTTTTTTATCGTTAAACCATTTTACAACGCCGGTCGGCATGAAATAAACCTCCTTGGGAAATTAAACAATCTTTTTTAATTGTCGGTAAATTTTCAATCCGCTTAAACGGATTTCCCAAAAGGCCGCAAAAAAGCCGCAACTGTTTCAGTTGCGGCTCTAAATATTCAGCCCGGTAGAAAAGGCTATCCGGCGCCGAAATGACTAATTCATATAGTTCTAATCGATTATATCAGGTACCTAACTCCCACGACGATAAGTACTTTTTCTGCTCGGGAGTCAAGGTATCGATTTTGACGCCCATTGACTTTAATTTCAATAAAGCTATGGAGTCATCGATTTTCTTGGGTATCGAATAAACTTTGCGTTCGAGTTTTTCGGCGTTTTTCAGAAGATATTCGGCGCCCAGGGCCTGGTTGGCGAAACTCATATCCATAACCGAAGCGGGATGGCCCTCCGCGGCCGATAAATTGATCAGCCTACCCTCTCCCAGCAGAAACAAACGTTTCTTACCGGGCATCGTGTACTCTTCCACGTTGGGGCGAATCGTGCGCACTTTTCTGGACTGTTTCTTTAAGGCATCGGTGTTGATCTCGACATTGAAATGCCCCGAATTGGCTATCAAGGCCCCGTCTTTCATAAGCGGGAAATGATGCTTATCTATGACATTAATATCGCCGGTAATTGTTATAAATATGTCGCCGACGCGGGCGGCTTTATTCATCGGCATAACTCTAAAGCCGTCCATAGTGGCCTCTAAAGCCTTCAGCGAATCAACTTCTGTCACGATCACATCCGCGCCCATTCCTTTGGCTCTGCTTGCCACGCCGCGGCCACACCAGCCATAACCCGCCACAACAATAACGGATCCCGCCAGCAGGACATTTGTCGCTCTTATAACACCGTCAAGGGTGGACTGACCCGTGCCGTAACGATTATCGAAGAAGTGTTTGGTTTTGGAGTCATTAACAGCCACCATCGGAAACAGTAAGACTCCTTCTTGTTCCATACTTTTCAGGCGGATAACGCCGGTGGTTGTTTCCTCGGAACCGCCAATTATATTATCCGCTTGCTTTTTTCTTTTGGTGTGAAGCTGACTGACAAGATCAGCCCCATCATCCATAGTGATAAGCGGATTAGCATCGAGACAGCTATTAATATGGCTATAATAAACGCGATTAGACTCGGCACGAATAGCAAATACCGGTATCTTGTGATCTTTAACCAATGAAGCGGCCACATCATCCTGGGTAGACAGCGGATTCGAAGCGCACAGGTATGGTAAGGCGCCACCGGCTTTCAGAGTTATCATCAGGTTGGCTGTTTCCGTCGTGACATGCAAGCAGCAGGCAAGTTTGACTCCCTTGAGGGGTTTTTGTTTCGTGAAGCGCTGACGAATCAGCCGTAACACCGGCATAAAACGTTCAGCCCATTCGATCCTTAATTTGCCTTTGGCCGCCAGTTTTTTATCTTTGATATCATATTTCATCTCAGGCATCCTTTAATAGAGCTTTCACTTTGTTTGTTTTCTCCCAGGTAAATTCCTTTTCGTTGCGGCCAAAATGACCATATGCCGCCGTTTTCCTATAGATTGGTCGCTTTAATTTCAGGTAATCGATTATGCCCAGGGGCGTAAGTTCAAAATGTTTTCTGACCAGTTGAGTCAATCTGCTATCAGGCAATTTACCTGAATTGCGAGTATTGATCAGGACGCTCACGGGCTTGGCTACCCCGATAGCATAGGCCAACTGCACATGGCAAACATCGGCCAGGTTGGCAGCCACGATATTCTTGGCAATGTGACGGGCCATATACGACGCGGACCGATCGACCTTAGTCGGATCTTTGCCGGAGAACGCGCCGCCGCCATGGGCCGCCGAACCGCCATAGGTATCGACTATAATTTTGCGGCCGGTCATACCGGTATCGGACTGAGGTCCTCCGATAACAAACTTACCTGTCGGATTCACAAGATACCTGGTTTTATCGTCAAGGTACTTCTTGGGTATTGACGGCAAAGCGACTTTTTGTATGATTTCATCTATTGCTTTTTGTGTTATTTTATTACCGGTCCTATCGAGAATTTCCTCCGTGTGCTGACAGGAAATCAAAACAGTATCGACCCGCTTTGGTTTGCCATCTTCGAATTCTACGGTTACTTGCGCCTTGCCATCGGGGCCAAGATAACCAAGAATATTGCGCTTGCGAACCTGGGCCAGCCGGGCGGTTAACTTATGGGAGAGCATTATCGGTAGAGGCATCAACTCCTTAGTTTGATTAGTGGCAAAACCGATCATCAAGCCCTGGTCTCCCGCTCCTCCCTTGTTCACTCCCTGGGCGATATCCGGCGATTGAATGCCTATGGCATTCAATATCGAACAGGTTTTATAATTAAAACCGTACTTCGCGTCGGTATAGCCGATATCCTTAATCAACCCCCTGACGAGACTGGGAATATCAACATATGTCTTGGTTGTAATTTCGCCGCCGACTATAACGAGTCCAACCGTTATAAACGTCTCGCAGGCGACACGCCCGCTTTTATCCTTTTTTAGCACCCCGTCCAAAACCGCGTCAGAAACCTGATCACAGACCTTATCGGGATGACCCTCCGTAACCGATTCAGAGGTGAAGAAGAAATTATTCTTAGCCATTAATTATCCTCCAGCTTTTTACTTTCATTTTAGTTGCAATCGACACCTTGATTAACCGTCGATATGGTACAAAAATCGAATATTTCGATTGCCGTTTTTAAACGTTTGGCAAATCTAATATTAAAAGTGGTTAAATGCAAGCGCAATCGATCAATTTTTTCTTAAAATTTATTAAAGGGACTATATTAAACTCCTATTTCGGAACTGTCTCCCAGATTCAATTTATGGTAATGGCCGATATACGAGGAACAACTGCCTACAAGAGATGAATCCAGGAGACAATGCCTGACTTCGGCGTTAGACGAAATAATTGAATCCTTAATTACACTGGATTCAATAACCGCCTCATCGGCGATACTTACATATGGGCCTATAACCGAGTTTTTAATCTTAGCTGATGGAGAGACATAGACAGGCGGTATAACGATTACATCGGAACGGCCGTTGATAGTTTTAATTTGGGTTAGCAGATAACGATTAGTCTCCAGAAGGCTCTCTTTCTTGCCGCAATCATACCAGCCATCAACATTGAAAGTGGTTATGGGGCATTTATGCCTTAGCATCAAACCCAGGGCATCGGTCAATTGGTATTCGCCTCGAGTAACTATATTCTTCGCTACCAGTTCCTCCAGGCATCGACCGAATAATTCGGTAGATTTTATATAGTAAAGCCCGACCAAAGCCAGATTCGAAGTCGGCTTTTCGGGTTTTTCGACGAGTTTGGTGATAAATTTGCCATCCGTTTCGGCGATACCGAATCGCTTGGGATCCTCAACTTCCTTGGTACCTATCGAATCGTATTCACTTCTCAAGACCTCGGTTAAGTTCATTTCGAATATCGTATCACCCAGAATAATCAATATCGGTTCGTCGATTATATGCTCCTGGGCCAGATGAATAGCCCAACCTAATCCTTTTAACTCTTTTTGTTCGATAAAACTGGCTTTGATATTATAGTTTTCCTTCACATACTCAATTATCTGATCGCCTAAAAAACCTATTATAAATACAATATCCCGGATGTTATAAGCAATCAACTCATCTATGATGTGTCCAAGTATGGGCTTTCCCGCAACATGAAGCAGCGCTTTTGGAGCAGTATGAGTATGCGGTCTTAATCGGGTGCCAATGCCCGCGACAGGAATTATCGCTTTCATGATATCTCCTTAATTCTCGGATAGTTCATCCCTAAATACTCGATTAACTTTATCGGCGTCGGATCAACGCCATTTAAAAGGGCCGGATAATATGAGATAAAATCGGCCAATTGTATCAGTGAAAACATCCTTGCTAACAAACTATCACCCCCGGTGTATAGTTCCAGCACCTAAATGCTTTTATCGTTAATAGCTTTTTATCAATCGTTTTTAACGACAAATCAACCATTATTGGCTCCTTTAATAAAATCTATTATAGGCAGAATTTCAGGAAAATTCGCGTTGACCTCTTTTACGAGATATGCCTCAACCTGAGACGACGATTTTAACGAGCACGCCTTAGCCGCCATATCGCGCGCTTTTTCAATATCGATGTTTCGAATAATCTGCTTGACCATACCGGTCGAGAGATAGCTGGTGGAGAGTTCATCGATTCCCATACCCGCCAAAATAATGATCGCGTAAGGATCGGAAGCCATCTCTCCGCATAAACCGACTTTGATATCATATTTGTGTCCGGCGGCAATTGATTTGACGATCATTTTCAGCACAGCCGGATGAAAACTCTGGTAAAGATGTGTCAGCATCTTGTTGGTTCGATCAACGGCCAGAGTATATTGAATCAAATCGTTGGTGCCAATTGAAAAGAAATCAACTTCTTGCGCCAGATGTTCCGCGATCATCACCGCGGATGGAACTTCGATCATTATGCCAAGCGGAATATTGTCACGAGTTTTGATATTTTCCCCGGCCAACTCTACCCTGCATTGCCCGATAATATCTTTGACCTCCAAAAGTTCATCCAGATTGGAAATCATCGGCAGCATTATTCCCATGTTGCCATGAACCGAGGCTTTCAACAATGCCTTTAATTGGGTTTTAAACACCTGCGGCCGATCAAGACAAAACCTTATAGCCCGCCAGCCGAGGAATGGATTCGGATCGACGGCCTGCACATCATCTACGGCGAATTTATCGCCGCCCATATCGAACGTTCTGATCAAAACCGGATTCCCGCTCATTTTCGATAGAACCGATTTATAAGCTTTGTATTGCTTATCGAAATCGGGAATCGCGTTATCGGCCAAATACAGATATTCCGTGCGGAACAAGCCAATTCCTTCGGCTCCGGATTTTAGAATCCTGCCTGTTTCGGCGGGAAGTTCGATATTATTGTAAACCTTCAATCGATGGCCATCCCTTGTCAGGGCCGGCTCATCTTTGATCTTGTCCAGTTGCAGATTTATATTGGCCAGCGTTTTTCGACGATCCCGGAATCGTTGTCTCATATCCGGCCGAGGATTAACGATAAGCTTTCCCGAATAACCATCCATAATCACCCGGTTTCCGGTATTGATCTTATTCAGATCTGAACCGATGCCGACGATTGCCGGCAGATTCAGTGATTTAGCCAGAAGCGAGGTATGTGATGTGACACCGCCCAATTCCAGGGCAAATCCGACCGTCTTACGAACCGAAAAACCAAGCAAGTCGGCAGGAGATAAATATTTCGCGATTACTACAGTGGGACCTTTAGTCTCCTGAACAACCGATTTCTTGGCTCCTTGAAGCACGCGGATAAGCCTGTTGCAAACCGAATTGATATCCAGGATTCGCTCTTTAAGATAGCGATCGGAGGATCGTGACAATTGCTTAACCACCTCATCGATTTGCTGATAATAAAGATACGCGCCTTGCAGATTCTCTTTTTCAATTAGCTCTACTACTTTGGCGTTAATAACCGGATCATCGGCGATCATTGCCTGAGTCTCGAATATGCGGGCGTAATCGGAGCCTAACCGCTTACTGACAGCCGCCGACATATTCAGGAGATCCTTTTTAACCCGGGCAATCGCCTGATTGAACTCGTTGATTTCCTTTTGAACCTCGGTCGAGCTTACGGGTACAGGTTTTATATCCAGTTTATCTTTCTGAAGAACCACCGCCCTGCCGATTATAATACCCGGCGAGGCAGCCATGCCTTTCAGAGAATGTTGCTCAATGACTTGTTTCATTTATTCTTCACCGAATTTCCCGGCAAACACCAGGACCAACGCTTCCAAAGCTTCTTGTTCATCATCACCATCGGCGGTAATAGTTATTTGGGCGCCCATTTCAGCAGCTAACATCATAACACCCATTATACTCTTGCCGTTGACTTCAAGATTACCCTTCTTAAAATATATCTCTGAGGAGAATCCGCCGGCGGTTTTAACCAATTGAGCTGCCGGCCGCGCGTGCAGACCCAGTTTATTAACAATTGTAACTTCCCGCGATACCATAGTCAAGTCCTTGCCAGATAATTTCCTGGTCTTCTAGCCACCAATCCGGCCAATTCGAGTTTGAGCAATATGGCCGAAATTCTGGCCGATGGATAATTGAAATGCCTCACTAGTTCATCGAAATGAAGCGGTCCGTTGCCGATCAAATCGCATACTTTCTGTTCATCGGAATCAAGGTTAATATCAACAGGCTTCGGGCCATTTTTCGATATTTTGCTTTTCTCGGATATCTCCCACCCCAGTGATTCGAGGATATCGTCGGCGGATGTCGCCACGAACGCGCCCTGCTTTATCAGACTGATTGTGCCATCGCTTTTTGGATTATCGGCCTGACCGGGAACAGCAAACACATCCTTGCCCTGATCGGCGGCGATATTAGCGGTTACCAAAGCCCCCGATCTGGCGGCCGCCTCGACTATCACGACCGCATTAGATAATCCTGATATGATTCGATTGCGGCGGGGGAAATTATGTCTTTCAGGATCGGTGCCAAATGGAAATTCAGAAATCCAAAAACCTCGTTTAAGAATTTTCTCGGCCAGGTCCCGATGATCGCCGGGATAGATATTATCGATTCCGCAGCCAAATACTGCCCCGGTAGCGCCGCCGGCATCCAGGGCGGCCTTATGCGCTTCGGCATCTATACCCCAGGCCAGCCCGGAAATTATCACTAATCCACGAGCGGCCAGAACCGCTGTTATTTTCGATGCCATGGAACGGCCATAAGCCGTTGGCGTTCGCGAACCGACAATCGCCACAGCCGGTTTATCCAGGTAATCCTTATCCCCCTTGATGTATAGAATTGGGGGCGGAGAATAGATATTGGTCAATGCTTCAGGGTATGCCGATTGCCCCAGGCAAATTATTTCAACGTTAAATTGTTCTGCTTGCTCCAATATCTTATCTATTAAATTCCAATTGTCGAATTTTTTTAGTTTACCGGCCAGCCGGCTCGATAATCCGCAGTCCTGAAGTATATCCGGATTGCCTTCGGCGACGAGGCTGTCGTAGTTACGAAAGCGTTTTGTCAGTTCCTGGTATTTTACCGGACCGATACCATTGGTCTGGGCAAGCATCAAAGCGAATTTAGTCTCAACCTCAGACACGTTTATCCTCGAAAACCAATTTGGTTATATTGTTGATTAGATCATCGACGTTTTCGCCGGAAACGGCGGATATTTTCAGCCATTCAGATGGTATTGAATTGAACATCTTTCTCGCCTTTTTATCAAGAAGATCGATTTTATTAACTGCTACCACTAACGGCTTATCCAAAAGCGTTGGATCGAATAATCCCAATTCAGCCCGCAGCATATTAAATGAGATCATTGGATCATCATCCAGGCATTCGATTAAAAAAACAAGTACTCGAGTTCGCTGAATATGCCTGAGAAATTCCAAACCCAAACCTCTACCCGAATGAGCGCCTTCGATTACACCTGGAATATCCGCTACCACGAAACTTCTGTATTTGGATGTTCTGACAATGCCCAGGTTCGGCACCAGCGTGGTGAAAGGATAATTAGCGATTTTAGGCTGGGCATCCGATACCCGCGCCAGAAGCGTCGATTTACCCGCGTTGGGATAGCCCACCAGGCCGACGTCGGCAATCAATTTCAATTCCAGTTCGAGTTTTCTAAATTGGCCCGGCTGCCCCGGTAATGCCTTACGCGGAGTCTGATTGGTTGATGATTTAAAGCGAGCATTACCTTTGCCGCCCTTGCCGCCGGTGGCGATAATTACCGGCTTTCCGCCCGGTTTCAAATCGACTATGAGCTCGCCCGTGTCCAGATCTTTTACCAGGGTACCGGGAGGCAATTTGATAACGATATCATCGGCGCTGCGGCCGGTCTTATTGGATTTGCCGCCCCTGCCGCCCGATTTGGCTTTGAATCGCTTCTTATGTTTGAAATCGAGTAGAGTCGACATATTCTCATCGGCCACGATCAGGATATGACCGCCTCGACCACCGTCACCGCCATCCGGACCACCTTTGGTTATGTATTTTTCCCGATGGAAACTAACATGACCGTTACCGCCGTTGCCGGCTTGCACTTCGATTTCGGCGTAATCGACAAACATCTTCTATTGACTGATAAAAAGTTCTTGTATGATTGATTTCAGTTCTTGTAAACGAACATCGCGGTATAGTTTGCCCTTTGAGGCATAAGAGATCTGACCGGTTTCCTCGCTGATTACGATAGCGAACGCGTCAGTTTCTTCTGTAGCGCCAACGGCGGCTTTATGCCGCATGCCGTGAAGCCGATGATAGGCCGGATTTTGAGACAACGGCAAAGTACAGCTGGCGGCTATCACTTGATCGCCCTTGATAATTACCGCGCCGTCATGGAGAGGAGTATAAGGCGTGAAAATACTCTGAAGAATTTCCTGCGATACCATCGCATTCAGCATTTTGCCGCTATCGACTATATTAGTCAATCGGACATTATTTTCCAGAACTATTAAGGCGCCGTAATGCATATCGGATAGCTTCTCGGCGGCCCTGATTATATCATCGACCGCACCCTTGGATTCGCTTCTCAAAAGCAGGCGTAAAAACCGATTCTGGCCAAACCTGGCGAAGGCGCGTCTGAGTTCCGGTTGAAGTATTACGACTATCACGATAATCCCGACCGTCGCGATATTGGATATAAACCACGTTACCATAGAAAGCTTAAGCCAGAACGCTACCAGACCCACGGTGAAGAAAAATACCAGCCCGATTAGAAGCTGGAGCGACCGGGCGCCACGCAATACCAGCAGAAATCGATAGAAAAAGAAGCCCACGATAAGAACGTCGAAAAGATCGAGTAACGTGAATTCTAAAAAACCAATATGGAAAATAGTCATTAGACCGCCTCTATAATTTTATCGACTATCTTCAAAGCTTTTACAGTCGGTAAAACATCATGTACCCTGACTATGGAAGCGCCGTTTATAACCGCGCTGACAGCCGCGGCCAACGAGCCCTCCAGCCTATCGCCGACATCCTGGCCAAGCGTTTTGCCGATAAATGATTTCCGTGAGGCACCAATCAGAACCGGAAATCCCAGCCCGGCCAGACTTCGAATATGTTTTACGATGCTAAAATTATGCTCTACGGTTTTGCCGAATCCTATTCCGGGATCAATAATAATCTTCTCGCGCGAAACACCCAGAGCAATCGCCTTGTCGGCCGCTTTTAATAAGAAATCGGATATTTCTCCGATAAGATTACCATAATGAGTATCATTCTGCATGTTTTCCGGTGTACCACGCATATGCATTAAGATTAAATAAGATTTCATATCAACGGCTACTTCGGCTAATTTCTCATCGTGAGTCAGGCCGGAGATATCATTAATTATAGAGGCGCCCGCCTGGCAGGCTTCGCGGGCAACTTCGGACCGGCGGGTATCGATTGATTTAGGGATACTCAATTTGCCTTTGAGTTTTTCCAGAACTGGCAGAATTCGGTCAATCTCTTCGGTTGTATCGATAGCCCTGGCTCCGGGTCGGGATGATTCACCGCCGATATCGATTATATCGGCGCCTTGCTCGGCCATTAGAAGCGCGTGGGCGGCGGCCATTTCGGCATTATAGTAAGTACCTCCATCGGAAAACGAATCCGGGGTTACATTCAGTATACCCATAACCAAGGGTCGTTTACCAATAGGCAGGCTCATTTTAGTAGTTCTATCATTCATATATAATTGACCTGAATTATCTCCAGCTACCACGCGCGGCGGGATCTATGGAGATTTAATTAATAATAGCGCTTCTTCGCGAGTCGCGTTTTTTCTCAATGCTCCCCTAACGGCAGAACTGACTGTTTTAACGCCGGGCTGGCCAAAGCCCCTCATTGTCAAACATAATTGCTCAGCTTCGACAATAACCAGAACTCCTTTGGGGTGAAGAACATCCATTAGGACCTCGGCGATTTCGGTCGTCATTCTCTCCTGAATCTGAGGCCTCTTGGCGATTGCCTCGACAACCTCAACCAATCTTGAAAAGCCGGTGATCGTGTTATTTTCGGGAATATAGGCGATATGAACATAACCGAAAAACGGTAAAAAATGATGTTCACACATCGAGAAGAAATGAATATCCTTGGCAATAATCATTTCATCGCGATTTTCCGCCCGATATAATTTCAGTTTTTCGCGAGGATTTCGCTGAAGACCCGAAAAGAACTGCTCGTAAAACTCGGCCATGCGGCGGGGAGTGTCTTTAAGCCCCTCAGATTTTGAATCAATGCCCAATCCTTTGAGTACTAACCTGAATCCCCTCTGAATAGTATCTTTATCAATCTTTTTCTTCGGTGACCTTTTCAGCTTGATCAAACTCCTCTAATATATCATCGATTTGCTCACCGGTGAGGCATTCTTTCTCCAGCAATGCCTGAGCCACTACATGCAATTTATCTGTATTCCGGGAAAGCAACTCCTCGGCTTTCTCCAGAGATTTAACGACGATCTTCTTTATTTCACTATCGATTTCAAGCGCCGTTTGTTCGGAATAATCTCGCGCTTGGGAAATTTCCTTGCCCAGGAAAATATGCTCCTGCTTTTTGCCGAAAGTCAATGGTCCTATTTTATCGGACATACCCCAATTGCAGACCATCTTCCGGGCCAGGTTCGTTGCCTGTTCGAGGTCATTGCCGGCGCCTGTCGTTAATTGATCAAAAATGAGCAACTCAGCGACCCGACCGCCTAAAAGATGCACCAGTTTAATTTCGAGGTAATCCTTCGACAGGTTATGTTTCTCATCCACCGGCAAGTAATGAGTGACTCCCAATGCCATACCTCGGGGAATAATCGTAACTTTGTGAATCGGATCGGAACCAGGAATAAGCTTACCCACCAGGGCATGGCCCGCCTCGTGATAAGCAGTTGTCTTTTTCTCTTCGGGCGATATCACCATCGACCGCCGTTCCGTTCCCATCATCACCTTGTCTTTGGCCTCCTCGAAATCATCCATCATTACGTGATCGTGATTTTTGCGAGCGGCTAAAAGGGCTGCCTCATTGACCAAATTGGCCAGATCGGCCCCCGATAGCCCGGGAGTGCCCCGAGCCAGAACTTTCATATCTACTTTATCATGAATATTGATTTTGCGAATATGAACTTTCAGAATTCCCTCACGACCTTTCACATCCGGCTGATCGACTACGATTTGTCTGTCGAAACGTCCCGGACGAAGCAAGGCCGGGTCAAGAACATCAGGACGGTTTGTGGCCGCCAACAGGATCACGCCTTCATTGGATTCGAAACCGTCCATCTCAACCAGAAGTTGATTCAGCGTTTGCTCGCGCTCATCATGCCCTCCGCCTAGGCCGGCACCCCGATGGCGTCCGACGGCGTCGATTTCATCGATAAAAATAATGCAAGGCGCGTTTTTCTTGCCCTGTTCGAACAAATCGCGGACACGTGAGGCTCCCACGCCCACGAACATCTCGACAAAATCGGAACCCGACATCGAGAAAAACGGCACTCCGGCCTCACCCGCAACTGCTCGAGCCATTAAAGTTTTACCCGAACCGGGAGGCCCCAATAACAAAGCGCCTTTGGGAATTTTACCGCCAAGTTTCTGGAACTTGGCCGGGTCTTTCAGAAATTCGATAATCTCCTGAAGCTCCTGTTTGGCTTCATCGGCGCCGGCAACATCATTGAATGTTACCTTGACGCGTTGGCCGGTTAGAAGTTTGGCTCGCGATTTGCCGAATGAAAACAGTCCTTTCGGTCCTCCACCCTGCATTTGGCGAAGCATGAACATCATCCAGAAAACCAAAATCAACCAGGGCAAGGCCGTAATCAATAAACCTCCCCAATGCTGGGATGTTTCAGCCTCTATTATGACCTTATGTTCTTGCAGAAGAGGAATTAAATTACGATCCTCTAAAGCCACCCTCGATCTGAATTTTTTCCCGGTAACGGTTCGGCCATTAACGGTTTTAGTAAAAGTATCAAGAAATTCGCCCTTGATCTCTTTATCGATAAAAACGGCTTTGACAACATTATCGGCTTTGATCTGATCGATAAACTCGGTGTAATTAACCTCAATATAGTCTTGATTGCCACCTACAA
Source organism: Candidatus Zixiibacteriota bacterium (assembly GCA_024231855.1). Taxonomy (GTDB): domain Bacteria; phylum Zixibacteria; class MSB-5A5; order UBA10806; family 4484-95; genus JAAEQD01. The sequence goes on along the minus strand of JAAEQD010000243.1, from coordinate 113,067 downwards.
ATACCTGGTAGAATAAAAGCACGGCCATAAAAATGACAGCCCAAAAGATGAGCGGGCGGATATTTTTCTGCCATTTGAATTCAGGACCTCCGCCTGATTGTTTACCTGGTTTGCGGTCGTTTTTATCGGACCCGTCACGATTCAATTTATTTAAATTCACTTCAGCCTCTCTTCATCTTCACATTCAGCTATATAGGGCAATTGCCTGTATTTTTCCGCGTAATCCAAACCGTACCCAATAACGAATTTATTGGGGATATTAAAACCCACGTATTTAATATCGATTTTTACCTTGCGTGCTTCAGACTTGTCCAGTAAAGTTACAAACTCAACGGACTTCGGTTTTCTCAACTTCAGGTATTGCTTTATATAAGTCGATGTCAAACCGGAATCGATTATGTCTTCGATTATCAGAATATGTCTCTGTTTGACATTTATATGTAAATCCTTAATCAGGCGAACGACACCTGATCCTTTTTTAGCATTGCCATAACTTGAAACGGCCATAAAATCGATTTCGCATTCACTAGCGTATTCCCTGACAAGATCAGCCATAAATAAGAAGCTACCCTTAAGTATACCGCAAAAAATCGGAACCTCGCCTTCATAATCATTTCTTATTTGTTTAGCCAGAGCTTTCACTTTGGCGGCGAGTTTTTTTTCAGAAATAAGTACTTTCATTAATCACCATATCTCTTAACATTTGAATCTTCAACACTTTACTGGTCTTAACGGTTACCTTAAACTTTTCCGCGATCCCATAGCCGGCGATCCAGATAATATCATCATTTGATAATACTATCGGTATCGATTTTTTAAAGACAAGAGGTACACCTTTATCGTTGAGATAATCCGCGACTTTTTTTGTTCCTCTCATACCCAATGGCTGGAATTTATCTCCTTCGATAAAACCCCGGACGGTTAACTTGCTTACTTTATCATTATCCAGAAAAGCGATACTCTCATCATTCCCTTTTTCAATATCTTTTACGCTAAACCCATCAATGATCTCGACTTGGATCGCCAAACCGGAATCTGTTAATTTGGTTTTGCTATTTCTTCTGAGCCTTATACGTTTAACCTGCTCAAGGGGTCGACATAAAATTAACTTGCCGGCATGATTCGATACGATTATACCGGAACCCAGAAGCGTTACCGCTCCCCTCCTTGAAAGATTGACAGCCCTTTCTATTTTGGTGGAATCCGGGCGTTTATTATCATCTGTTAAGTGAAAATAAGCCCTTAACAGAATCCATGACCTTAAACTGTCATAATAGGTTGGCAGTTTCTCTAAGTCAAGAGTTATTTGCGTGTTAGACTCATTCACCAGACACTTTTGATACAGCTTTTCGACTTCATCTTCAAGAAAGCCGTATCCGATACTTATATCTCTCCCAGCCCGGGCGATATGCCTTGAAGCCTTGGCGTTAATATTCCTAAGCACCGGTATTATCTTATTGCGTATCAAGTTGCGACTTTGAGTATTATCACGATTGCTTTCATCGATTCTGTAAGATAAACCATTTAGTTTGAGAAATTCAAGAATTTCGGCCTTCGGCGACTCAATTAGCGGCCTGATAATATTATTCCGCTTCGGGGGTATGCCGCCCAGACCGCCGAAGTTGGCTCCACGGATTAGATTCAGTAGAAACGTTTCAGCGCTGTCATCCGCGGTATGCGCCGTAGCGATTCTAGTATAGTCGAATTTTTCGCACAATCTCTGAAAAAAACCATAGCGTGCTTCACGGCCGGCTTGTTCGAAACCGATTTTTAACTTTTTGGCACGAACCGGAATATCAACCTTCTTCGAATGAAACTTATAGCCATTCGCCCGGCTAAGAACCCGGCAGAATCGTTGATCGCCGGCAGCCTCTTCACGCAGGCAATGATTGACATGGGCGACGGCAATTGTCAGATTCCATTGATGCTGTAATAGGCCCAGAAGATGAAGAAGAGCCACCGAATCCGGCCCGCCGGAAAGGGCGATGAGAACACGGTCGCCTTGCCTGAACAGATCAAACCTCTCATTGGCCAATAATATATTATTCAGCAAATTAGTCATCATACAATAATAAAACAGATACTTCCAGATGTCAACTTCGACGGGTGAGATGAAATTCGCCGCTGCGATCCGGATTAGATGGCTTATTATTCATAGTCGAGCGGAATGTTTCGCGCTGCTCAATAATCTGATTGGATTTATAAATTTCCGAGCTACCGCTAACCTTCTGGTTGAATACGTTCTGAATAATAAAAAGCGCGATAAAACTGATAATTCCGGCAATGATAGGAGTTATTACCCAGCCAAATGCGATTTCCCCGAGAACTTTATATCTAATACTTCTGGCGCCCTTGATAATACCGATGCCAATTACGGCGCCGACAACCGCCTGCGAACTGGAAATCGGAACCAAAGGCAACGATGGAAGCCCATAAGATATCAGCCATTGCTGCAGTTTCACCGATGAAAACATGAACAACACCAATGTATTTGACAGCACCACTGCCAGAGCCGCCTCAGGCGATAGTTTGAAAATATTGCTGCCAACTGTTTCGATCACTTTGTGCGAATATGTAAACACCCCAACCGCGATAGCGAGGCCACCGAAAATAAACAATTGCTGCATACTGGAAAGCGTAAATAAGTCAAATACATTGATATCCTGAAAGGGTGAGACCGATACGAAAACACCCATCACGTTTGCTATATTATTAGCGCCCAGGCTATATGCCCCCGAGGCACAAACCAGAATCAGGCCTAATCGGGTATATAAGTCCAATCTTAAGAGGTGAATATTAGCTTTGGCTAAAATGATTTTGATAATGCGATATATAACAATAGCGAATATCCCGGCCAATATTGGGCTAATTACCCAAGCTGAAGTAATACTAAGCAGTGAATTAATATTGGTTGTCAGGCCCGCGAAAAAATTCCAGCCAATAATAGAGCCGACTATAGCTTGAGAGGTTGAAACAGGTAACTTTAACTTCGACATCCAGAAAACCGCTATCGCGGCCGCCAGGGCGACGATGAATGATCCGGCAATCGCGTCAATTGAACCCAGTTTATTAATCGTATGGGATGTTCCGCTGCCGCTTATAAATGCCCCAATAATAACGAATATTCCGCAAATTATCGCGGCGGTTTTAAACCGAAGCATTTTAGAACCAACCGCCGTACCGAATACATTGGCCCCGTCATTGGCCCCAAGCGACCAGCCCAGGAATAAACCACTCGATAGAAATAAAAAGATCATCTATCTGGGGTCCTCTACATAGTCCGTTTAATCGAATATATACCTAGACGGTCGGCTACATCTTCCGCGGCATCAGCGAGATGTTCAATGTGAAAGGCAAAATACCTCATATGCATTTTACGACTGAGCTCTATTTCTGATTCGAATATATGGCTGATTAAACTATTGACTATCGTATCGGCCTCTTTTTCATAAAAATAGACCTTATCGAGATGATTCTTCACGGCATTGACATCCTTGAAAAAAGCGCGGGCCGATAAAACTGCCGTTTCGGTGGCCAGAACCGCCATTTTGGTCAATTTCAAGTATTCCTCCGACAATTCGGGAAGTATATCGGGTCTCTCAGTCGAAAACTGGACCATCGCACTCTTGGCGGTATCGATAACGTCATCCATAGTCTCCAACAGCCCAAGGACATCTCCTCTATGCTCGGGAATCAAAGAGTGAGTATAAAGTTGATTCTCAACTTCCCGACGAATATCATCAGCAATGTTTTCAAGTTTGCCGATTTCCTTTAATCTTTTCTGAAAATCCTCCATATTACCGGCTAAATAATCGCTCATTCCCAGTTCAAACACGATACCGCCGCGGCTAACCGCATCCAGGAACTCATCGATCTGATTTTCGAGCATCTTGGTTTGCTTAAATAAAATAGTCATTATATACTACTCCCACAAATATCGTTAATCACATTGAGTATCAACCGTATTGTAGCGTTAATCTACATCATTAAATTCTAAAAATCAACTCAAATCGTTACTATCAAGTAAATTAGATAGAGACACCTCATTCTATTAATGATCGACACAAAACCAAAAAATATAATACTCGGTCGACAGCAATTGATTAATCAAGCCAGCCGGATAGTATTAAGTCTCGATTGGGATTACAAAATAGAATAACATTATTATCTCAATCAGCCAAGATTGACAAAATTATAAATAAGAGCTATTCCTTTTCGACTTCACCCGTTCCCTGACAGATACGGCAAGCTACCAGTTTTTTCGAATTTGGCGCTCTACCGGCTGCCGTAAGGCAATCAGAACAACTGGTCATACGTTGCTCCTGGAATAGGCTTTGATGGCGATCTTTATCGAAAATATCCCCGGCTGTACATTTACCGGCCCCCAAACAGTGAGCGCATTCCACCATATCCTTTTGGGGCGCTTTTATCTTGGGCGTTGTTGCTCTCTTTTTAGGTGCCGCTTTTGTCTTGGGCGCGGCGGCTTTCTTTTTGGGAGCCGCTTTTTTCTTGGCCCCCGTGGCAGTCTTTTTTACCTGACCAGCGGCTTTCTTGGCTGTTTTCTTAGCCGGCATAATCACCTCTTCCGTTAATTATTGCAAAAATAAACATCATCACAAATAAACCTTCCGGGCGCCAACTCCCCCACCTAATTAACCCGGATCACGATAACAGGTATCCTGTTGTTTGTTTTTTATACCATAATAACAGGCAACAGGCAACAATTTTCTGTTTAGATAATTAACGAACTGGACGATAACCTATTAGTGAAGCGGGAGTTATTCTCAGCGCCTATAAAGGAGGATAAATGAGAATCACAGCTATAATTATTATTACATGCCTTTTATCGGTTAATATACTTCTAAGCGATCCAGCATATGTCGGATTTTCCGGCGCGCCAACAGCCAATGGCACTTGCTCCAACTCGTGTCATGCTCAAGACGCTTTCACGCCATCCTGTGAGATTATCGGTTTTCCGGCTATTTACGTCCACGGAGAGCAATATACTATTACGGTCCGCAAGGACGGTTTTCAGGCCATCAAGCAATTCAATTGCTCGGTACGCAAAGATTCCGATTCGACTAACGCGGGTTTGCTGGAAGCCGGTTTTGCCACGGAAGCCTATAGCACCACAAATGAAACGAACGGCATTCATTGGGTAAGCGCGGATACCGATTCGGGCAACTTCATCTGGACTGCTCCTGAAATTTCCACGGGCCATGTAACACTCTATTGGGCCTGCCTCCAGGGTAAACGCGCATTCGGCGCCAACCAGGAGTTTGCTATCAAGGCTTTCGAGGAAGGCAACAGTATTGATTTCATTTCTGATTTGCCCCGGGCATTCAAGTTGGACCAGAACTATCCCAATCCATTCAACAGCGCCACAACTATAAGTTTGCAAATCTCTCAACCGGGGGATGTCATTTTGGATATCACCAACATTCTCGGTCAGCTCATTCAAACGGTCTCGATACCGCGTGCTCAGCCTGGCCAATACTCGATTTTGTGGAGTGGTTTCGATAAAGACGGCCGCGATCTGCCATCAGGATTGTATTTCTATCAGCTAAAAACACCCGAAGGTGAACTTACTCGTAAGATGACTATATTGAGATAACGGGATATTAAAGATAAGTCTAATTATAAGATTAAGTTTCTTCAGATTATTGCTACTTCAACAATAGCATGCTTTTTGTTTCGATATAATCATCGGCTTGAAGTTTATAGAAATATACTCCGGATGGGAAATTATCGGCGTTCCAAATCACATGATGTTGCCCAGCAACTTGGTTTCTGTTAATCAATGTAGTAACTTTTTGCCCAAGAATGTTATAGACATCAATAGAGACAGATAAGTGTTCAGCCAACTCATAACTAATGATTGTAGTAGCATTGAAGGGATTAGGGTAGTTCGGCTGCATATATGTAGCGTTGGGAGTATTTAGCGACTGATCTACATCAGAAAAATAATCAAGATTGTAGATACACAATGTGTTGCTATCAATGGAGATAATCTCATCTTTACTATCGTCGTCGAGGTCGACAACTTCATTAATATTAATTCGCGTTTGGATAATTCCCGTAAGTGATCCGGTTGAGCCATCATAGCATCTATAAATATTACCAGGGCTTCTCAATTTGCACAACAGCGAAAGCGAATTTAAGAAATCATAATCTTGTATGCTTGCTATTAGGGTATCAATATCGTAAGTGCAATCTATATGCCAAAGCGTATCCAAATTGGAGACATCTAATTGCGTAAGATAGGGTCTGTATAAAAAAGACATTTCGATATTATCATTATCTTCATTTGTATCACCCAGAATATACCCAGTCAGGTCGTCATCTTGGCCGCTTTCCCAAAACATGACTCTTTCGTAAAACGAATTCATATCGAACGAGTTAATATACCTCGCTCGGTAATAATCGGTAAATAGGTGATGAACAAGCGTATACTCATAACCCGCAAAGTAGCTGGTAAAGCCATCTTCGACCTCAATATTAGATGTTCTAAATCCTGTCATTTCAACATATAAACAATTGAAATCAAACGGTTCAATACACCAGATTTTACCTGACATTGTCCAATGCCACGCCCAGGATTCAGGATACGGTTCATTATAAAACCAGGTTTCTGTAAAAACGAATATTCGTATTTCGTCCATGAAGTTTAATACTTTAATCGAAGTAGGGTTTTCACTAAAAGATACGCTATCATTATCATAATTTGGCATATTTAGATAAAAATTATTCAAAACATTGAACGCGGGGCCATTATATATATCAATCCAAACCGTATCTAATTGAGTGGAGTCATTTGTAAATGCTTCCTTAGATACAATTAATATATCATCCCATTCATCATCATTAATATCTCCAATAGTATAACAATGGTAGGTACTGTCAAGCTCAGCGCCGGTCCAGATTATATTAAAATTATGCGGATCAAATAGATATATATTCAAATCATCTCTTACAGAAATATCCAACAAACCATCATGATTGATATCGTTGAAAAGTAAATCTTGAGGATTAGAAAGCGGCGGGCTAGTCCAGAGAAGTTCGTTATTCGAACCGTTATAAATATAGATAAAATAATCAGTGCACAGTATTAACTCTTTAAAAGAATCGTCGTTTAAATCTTCGGTATAAAGGATTGTGATTTCATCTTCAATTTCAATGCTGTTGATTTCGACTAATATTAAAGTATCAACCTGACCGAAAGCGATAATTGGAAATGCCAGTAGTACTATTGTTACCAAATAGAGCATATATTTCCGCATAATAGCTCCTTTAAGTATAATCTGATTTTCAAATATCACTATTCAGGCCAAATCATCGGCTGCTAATAAAAAATATAGCCATTTTTGCCTAATATACAAGCCTTATTAATAGCATTGGAATTAACAAATCTGCCCGGATTATTCCTATTCCGGCAGGCACAACCAGATTCATTATGTGATATAGCAAATCGGGGGCAGCGTTAACTGTCCCCGATATCATTTGGACAATCGGCCAGATTTGACCGATTTATTGAGATTTATTCGGCCCAGGCCGGCATGGATTTCATGTAGGATTCGGCGCGTTTGGCGGCAGTCTGGTCATCGATATTCGGCTGCCAGCCTTTGAACCAGCCGGCTATCCCCTGCTTCACCTCATTCATGGGTTTGAGTTTGCCCGATTCATCGGTGCAATACTTGCAGTAGTTTTCCGCCGGTCCCTTGAAATCATCCATGTTCAACGGCGCCGCGCAACTGTGACAAAACTTATCCATCGTGTCTCCTTGGTTAAAGGTTTACTCTCATGCCTGACGGCATTTTGTTTTGTTCATTGATCTTGCATATCTTATCAAATACAAGTTTCCAGATTATCAGCAATGATCGAAATCACGCCGTGTTGGTTATCCACCTTACCGCTTATGTCTAAAAGCGGTTTTTTAAATATCCGCTGCCCGAATTTGCGATAGACCTCGGGGAACAGGGTAACCTCGAAATAATCGAAAGCGTCCTCCATCGTTAAGAAAACCATCAATTTACCATCCCCGGTTTTAATTCTTTTACGATCGATCACCTGGCCGAAAATCTTAATTTGTTTCCCCTGCAAGCCGTCAAGCTCATCAGCTTTCACATGTCCGTTGTTAGAGATCAGGCGTTCGGTCGGATGGCAACTGACAGCCATCTCCAGGATTTCCTGTTCGGCGGCCAGTTTCTCATCGATATCATAATCCGGCAGCTTTGGCGTAAACGAAATCTCGGATGGTAGAAGGCTTTCGGGAAGTAATGTGCCCGGATCGCTTCTGATAATCTTGTCGCCATACAGTTTTAGATACCACAGCAGCGATGGCCGGGTTCCGCCCAGGAAATCGAAGGCGCCCAGTCTGACCAAGCTCTCCGCCTCTGTTTTGCCCGGCTTAACCCGAATCAAAAAATCACCCAGCGAGGAAAAACGGGATATTTGATGTTCCCTGATGATATTATCCATCGTCGTTTCGGACAGATTTTTCACGAAAGCCAGGCCGATAGTGATAACGTTATCCTCGACATAGCATAGTTTATTAGGCCTGTCCAAATTCGGCGGAGCCAGTTTCGCCCCGAATCGGCGAGCCTCATCGGCATAAACATAAGGTCGATAATAGCCGCAGAAATTATTCAGCATAGCCGCCATATACTCGATCGGAAAATGAGCCTTAAGGTAACATCCCCGATAACTTAAAAGCGCGTAGGTAGCCGCATGCGCCTTGCAGAATCCATAGCCGGCGAACTGGCTGAGAAGCTGAAACACCTGCCGGGCTTTCGCTTTGGGTACGCCGCGATCTGTCGACTGGGCGACAAATTTTCGGGCAAATGCCTGAAACTCTTTCTTATCCCTTGCCTTGGTGATTGATCGCCTTAACAAATCGGCCTGTTCGGGCGTAAAACCGGCCAACGCCTCCGCCGAGCGAAGTACCTGCTCCTGGTAAATGATATTGCCCATAGTTTCAGACAGCACCGGTTGCAGCGATGGATGAGGATATTCGACCGGCTTCTCCCCCGCCAATCTTTGGAGGAACAGTTTTTTCATTCCCGATTCGGAAGCGCCGGGACGAATCAAAGCCAGCGCCAGCGTGATATCATCGATATTTTGAGGTTGCATTTCGATCAGAAGCGAACGCAAGCCGGGCGATTCGATCTGGAACACACCGATTGTCCGGCCCGCCCGAAGAAGCTTCAATGTTTGTTCATCATTATAATCATATTTCACAGGCGACCCGGTTTTCTTTAAAGCATACTGCTGCCCATCGACAATAGTCGACAAGCCGCGTTGCCCCAGAAGATCGATTTTTACCAATCCCAGATCGGCGATTGAGCGCATATCGTATTGGGTAATCGCGATGCCCTTGGCCGACATCTGAAGCGGCACCATATCCAGAAGTTTTCCCGGTGATATAACGATACCGCCGCAATGGATCGACAGATGCCGTGGATAGCCTTCGATTTTATAAGCCAGGTCGATAATAGTGCGGTAAGGCTCGGTATCCACCGGCAGATCGCGGCATTCGGGGTATCTTTCGCGCGTCCTTTTTAAGTCGCCCAGATGACCCCAAGGCAGCCGCTTGGTAAAATCGGAAATCTCATCACCGGAAAGACCGAATGTTTTGGCGATCTCCCGAAATCCACCCCGGGCGGCGAAAGTGTTCAGGGTACAAATCATGGCCACCCGATCGCGGCCATACCTCTCATACACGAATTCCAACACCTCATCCCGGCGGCGCCAACAGAGATCGAGATCGATATCGGGCGGGTCGGTTCGAGCCTCATTCAAAAAACGCGCGAAATAAAGATCCTGGGAGATGGGATCGATTTCGGTGATACCCAGCGCGTATGATATAATCGATGAGGCCGCCGACCCGCGTCCGACTACCGGGATACTTTCCTGCTTGCAGTATTCGACTATTTCAGAGACTATGAGGAAATAATCGACGAAACCGGTTTGGTTGATTATTGCCAGCTCCGATTCGAATCGCGAATAGATTTCACCGCTCAATTTGCGATAACGGTTTTTTAAACCGACTTCAGCCTTGCCCCGTAAAAATTGATAATTCGAAATCCTGGCCGAGTTAATATATTCCGGAAAATTCAATCGGCCAATCGGCAGGGCGACATCACATTTCTCGGCTATCTCTAAAGTAGTTTCTAAGGCCAACGGATATTCCCGACATCTTTTTTTCATTTCATTAGATGAATAGATAAAAGCTTGAGGATTAGCCAATTTCGAGCGGCCGAGATTGTCTATCGTGGTCAGATTTTTAATCGCGCTTAGAGCGCGATGGATAACTATATCATCATTATCTATGAAATAAACCGGGTCGGCAATAACCGGCTTAATCGAGTATTCTTTGCTCAGCCTGATTTTCTCGCGGCTGGCCAAACGGGTCTGAAGATCGGTGAATGTCTCGATGCCCAGATAAAGATCATCATCGAAAATCTCCTTTAACCGCCGCAGATTTTTCTTGTCGAGATAGATAAGAGTAATACCCCGCGAATGATCGGTAATTTCATCAAGTGACGGCTGCCGCCGGTGAACGGTTCTGATTGTCGAGAGCCGGCAGAGATTGCCGTAGCCGGTCATATTTTTCGCCAGAAAGACACATCGACCGATTTCCGTTTCAAGCTCACAACCCAGTATTGGCCTAATTCCCCTGGAGATCGCCAGTTTATAGAACTCCACCGCGCCATACAAACCATCGATATCGGTCAGGCCAACAGTTCTGTAGTTGTGCCGCTCGGCCAAATCGAGCAATCGGTTAAGACTAACCGGCCCGTGCAGAAACGAAAAATTAGAGTGACAACGAAGGGGTGCGTAGCTCATAGCCATCGACAACCTCGCGGAATTTATCGCCTAAAGGCATGGTTTTGCCATAGAATATGGCATGATAGCCGTAGTGACGGCGTACTTTATCCAGCCCGGCGGTAAGGTTTGAATGTTTTTCATTTTGTCGATCAAAAAGTCCAAACTGTCTGATCGAGGGGATCAGCCGGGTGGCGGTTATACCCAGATGGCGAATTCCGACTTTTCGAGTATATAGTTCCGAGAACAGCTTCATGACCGCCGGGAAGATTTCCGGCTCGCTGTCGACATAGGAATTTAGCGTTTGAGCCTGATCGCTGAATAGATAGTCAACATAGCGCAGTTTTACGCCGATACGTCGGGTTTGAAGCGACAGGCGTCTCAATTCCAGGCAGACTCTTTCGAGCAGGTAATACAATGTGCCCCGAAGGAATTTTCTGTCGACCGAATCGGCGTTAAAAGTGGTTTCCCGGGATATCGATTTGGGTAGCGCCGAGGTTTTAACTTCGCGCTTATCTATCCCCCGGGCGTAGTCATACCATTCAAGTCCACGCTTGCCGAACAGCTCGATTAAAACAGGCCGTGGAATTTCCCTGAATTGTTTAATAGTGTAAACTCCCAATTCGGCCAACAATTTTCTGGTTTTGTAGCCGACATTGGGCAAATTATCTACCGACAGACGATTGAGAATTGTGGTTTCTTCCTTGGGCTTGATAACGGCAATCCCCTGCTTGCCCCCGGCGCTTTTGGTTTTGGCCAGTTCGCAGGCGATCTTGGCGAGCATCTTCGATTGCCCGATACCGACCGAACACCTGATGTTAAGCCGTTTCAAAACAGTATTTCTTATTAACAGAGACAAAGCTTCAATTGAATCATACAAAGCCAATGAGCCGCTTAAATCGAGATACGCCTCATCCATCGAAACCGGCTCGACAAGCGGGCTGAAGCTGTAGAATATGTCGCAAACCTCGGCCCAGTAATCGCGGTAGATCTTAATATCGCCTTTCAAAAAAGCGGCCCCGGGCAAGCGTCTATACGCCTCCGCCAGCGGCAGACCGAATTTCACGCCTAATTTTCGGGCTTCGTACGAGGCACAGATCACGACCCCCCTGGTTCCCGGCATACCGCCGACTATCACCGGTTTGCCGATTAAATCGGGATTGAGAGCCTGTTCCACGGAGGCTAAAAAGGCATTCATGTCGATTAAGGCGATTGTCGGATTCATCAATATTCCTGTCTATTTATGGGCGCCCCAGAATACTAAGGCATTTGCGCCTTGATTACCTGCACATTAATATACTGCTCATATGTATAGTATGTCAAGAAATTTATCGGAATTAATTGAAAATAATTTTGGCGTTTATGGACAGGAATTATTTTCGATAGCTTGTTGCTAAGCGGTGCTTGGGAACAAGGAAATAAAAACTGGATGTTTGATTCTGCTGCTAATCACAAATCCTCACTGAATTTACAAAAGCACGCATACAGATTGCCGCGTCGCTTCGCTCCTCGCAATGACTTTTTCAACAAACAAGCCTTTGAGAATGAGGACATATCGGATTAAATAGAAGAATATAATATGGATTTCGGTTGATCAGGAAAAAAAATAACGGGGATCGCAACAACTCAATCGCCCCCCCGGGATCTATCGTTGCGCTCCCCGTACATCTAAACGCTATGCTATATAGGAAAGGAAAAGATAGCAGCTTTAATTACGTGAATCGTTATATGCATGTCAGCTGCCCCCCTTATAGCATATGGCTATTATTCTGCAGTATCTCCTGATACTGCATATGCCCCCCGGCATCTATTCTGAAGATCGACATGTCATGATAAAAGTTAATACCTCCAGAGCGGATGTAGACATATTGAGCATTAGCTGATGTGTTATTGTTTTTTTGCGCCGCTCACAGTTTATATAAATAGATGTAACACCTGGCACGACAACCGAGACCGGTTTATTAGCCAACGAGTATTATGCTGCATGTATTAGCTCTCCGCTGTTTCCACCTGTCAGTGAGTTAGTGATACCTGGCTGATGACGCCTTGTATATTTTTCAGAAGATCGATATACCTGGAGAAATAGATTTGAGCTACCTGCCTCATAACATTGATACTGACATCATGGTTGCCCAGAAGCAATTCGCTAAAAGGCTTGGCCTCGATTGCCAGAACTTCGACCGGTTCGACACATTGCGCCGAGGACGTATAGCGCGGCGAGTTGAGTAAGGGCGACAAACCGAATATCTCCCCTTTCTCGATCTTCGCGATAATGAAACCGTACTCCGGCGGATTGGCCGGCAGCCGAAGATAAACTACGCCTTTCATGAGCATATAAAGATGCGTGCCGGCGCCATTAATCTTAAAGATTGACTCATCGACGTCATACTTTTTCAGCGATGAGAAATTGCTCAGCTTATTGATCTCATCGATGCTCAATGATCTGAACAATTCATGACCTTTGAATACCTTGTCGATTGACATGGTTTCCCCCTTTATATTGTGTTTTCAAGTTAATGTTGGTAATAATATATGATATTCTGGTGTATAATCAATAGGCTTTTTAACAATAGATTAGAACTGGGGGTGCCCTGTCCCTCGCCTCAAGCGAGGGTGGGTTACTGATCGAGTTGGAACGTAATGTTAGAAATAGTAAGAAACGAAGCGTTTTCAAATCTAGAGTATCCCACTCCCGCTTGAGGCTGGAGTAGGGCGCCTGCACTAAAAACCTGGCTACGAAATACAATATAACTCATTGCAAAGCGCCGCTTAGAAACAAGTATCCCGAGCGCACCCGGGAATAAGGGAAGTTTTTTCTTGACGATATCGATCCATCAAGGCTATTATAATAGCGCAATTGGTTAAGATGTTATCACTATGGAGATTGGGGCAATATAGCAAATTGTAAAAACGATTCTTTGTTCAAAGCTATAGATTGAGAACTTTTAACAGAATAATGAAGAGAATGAGGAAAAGTATCTATAGTTTCGCTTCTTTAATTAAATAGGAGGTACGAAATGAATTTACGGGCAAACCGGCTTTTGAAATCGATTATTGTCATTATTACTATCTCCCTCATTGGATGCGCGAGTATCCCCAAAGAGGTGGTCGAACTCTCTTACACAATGGGACAGGATCTAAATGCTGTTCACTTATCTTATAAGGGATTAATCAAAACGCATTTTGATGGACTTAGAAAACAGGCTGAGGATTTTGTTGAAAATGAATGGACGCCGCTCTATCTAAAGAAATTCATTGAGAAAGGTAAGTTAGTTGACAAAGCTAAAGACCCTGATCCCACTATTGTTCTGATAGGTGTAAAACTTTGGGCTGAAGAGGCAATAAGCAAGATAGAACAACAGAGAAAAAAACTGATTGAGCCTATTAATGACGATGAAAGCGAACTAAATAAATCGGTAGATGAAGTTTTTGCTCAGTTAATTACTGCCAACGCGACGATAACGGCGCACTTAAACAGCATCCGTAAAGTAAAAGAGGTTCAGGACGAGGCATTAGCAGCATTAAAGCTGAAAGATTTACGAGACAAAATCAACAATGGCCTAATAACCGCGTCTGATAAGGCGGATGAAGCAATTGAAAAATCGAAAACCATTGATGAATATATCAGTGAACCGGAATAAAAGAAAGAAACGTCGAAAACTAGATTGATTAATAGGGAGGAATACTAAAATGCCAAACCATGACGATCTGGAAGAAAGAATGAGGGCGGAGTTAAAGCGGCAGTCAGAAGAAGCGGCCAGAGAGACCGATGAAGAATTGGAAAAAGATCTGAAAGCTTTGAAAGAAGCTACAAGCTCTGACCTGGAGAAACTCAAACCAAAAATAGCGGATCAAGCAACTTATGATAAACTTATCGCCGCTGTAAACGAAGCTACAGCTAATAATGAAAGCTTAGCGCAGTTTAAACAGAGACTTGAAGCTCTCGGCAGTAGCGTTCTCGATATAAGTAAGGAAGCGATGAAACTACTGAAGGGTTTATAAATCTGAAGGAAACGATTTTGGACAGGGGTTTTGCATCAATTGATTTCACAATTTAAAGCTTAGCAGCGCGGGCAACTCGGTAATTGCATAAAAAGAATATAGGAGGACCAAGATCGGGAAAACCGCAGATGATAGATATCATGGTGTTCCCGTTAATGCCTATTTATTAACAAGTCATGGAGTTGTTCAGAAAAAATCGAAGTTTCTTCAATTAGCATAGTGAAGGAGACCAAAATATGGGCAAAAAAAGGATAGTAATTTGCGCGGATGGAACCTGGAATCGGCCGGAGAAGGATATCAAAAAGGATCAACCAACAAACGTTTTAAAGTTGGCTCGGGCGATAAAACCTTTCGGCAGTCAAAATATTCCTCAACAGGTTTTTTATGACTGGGGCGTGGGTTCCTATTATGGCAATGTCAGAGGCGGCATTACCGGCAAAGGAATAAATAAAAATATCATGGATGATTATCGCTATATCGTTCAAAACTATTCACCGGGTGACGAGCTATTTTTCTTCGGTTTTAGTCGGGGTTCCTATACAGTACGCAGTTTATGCGGGCTGATTAATAATTGTGGAATTTTAAGAAGACCTAACGCGAAACTTATTGAAACTGCCTTCAAACACTATAAGAAACCTGGTAGGGATTATGCGCCGGATGGTAAAAAATCTCTGGAGTTCAAGAGAAAATTCTCGCACGCGAGCAAAAAAGTGGCTTTTGTCGGCGTATGGGATACTGTCGGCGCGTTAGGCATTCCTTTCTCATTTCTGGGATTCTTGAATAGAGCGGATGAGTTTTATGACACAAAAATGGGACCCAATATTGTAATCGCTCGCCACGCGATGGCAATAGATGAGCAGCGGTCCGATTTTGAACCCACGGTTTGGGTGCCGCGACCCGGTGTTAGCTTGAAGCAAGTTTGGTTCGCCGGTGTTCATAGCGACATTGGCGGCACCTATCCACCTGATAAAAGAACCAATGCCAAGCTTGCTGATATACCTCTCGACTGGATTATGCGGGAGGCGACGAAGGCCGGATTGACATTCGAACCGCATTTACGCGATTCTCTCAAGCCAAGCTATGGTGCCACACTGCACCAATCAAGACGCGGTATTTATCGATCGAAACGCGCTTTTCATCGTCCGATAGATCACGAAAAGGGTGAAATATTAATACACTCGTCGGTCAAAAAACGCTGGGAAAGAGATCCCAAATATCGTCCCAAGGAATTAGTCAAATATGTTAATGATATAAAATGGCCAAATGTTAGTATCGTAGATTAAGACCGCAGTAATAGCCTTGTTGTTAAGCTAAGCTTAGCAACAAGGCGTTCCCAAGCAGCGTTTGGGAACAAGGGGAAATAAGGTGTTACCAAACAGGGGTGCCCCATCCCTCGCCTCAAGCGAGGGTGGGTTGCTTTAATAATACCACCAATATTATATTTAATAACAATCAATAAATAACGATTTTTGAGTATCCCACTCCCGCTTTAGGGGCTTGTTGAAAAAGCCCGTTTATTCGATATGATGCTTGAATTTTAAATTTATGGCCAAGTAACCCGTAGAGGCACAACATGCTGTGCCCCTACGGTCTTTCAAGAAAACTATTTAAAAATTATAGGATGGGTTTTTCAACAAGCCCTTTGGGCGGGAATGGGGCACCCTGGGAACCAGGATTTAATTTTATAGTCAATGGCTTAACTAGCTAACAAATATAGGTTTATATTATTACCCAACCCTGTTTATTACGAAATTCCTTATGAATATCTTGAATCTCTGTACTGCTTAATCCATGTATCTCATTATGCGATTCTACAAGCACAAACCAATCCCACGGTTCAAAATATAAAAAAGGAGCAATATTGAACCTAATCCATTCTTTGCTGCCCTGCTGCGAATAAAAAACTTCGTTACTAAGAAGATAGTCTGATGACAGATTATCAATCCACTTTAGAGTACCTTCTCCCTTATTCTCTAATAGATAATTGAATATCGGCTCAAAATTCACATCTATAAAAAAGAAAATTTTACCTATCATATGCTGAAATTGATGAAAAACTGTTATTCGTTCCGAATTGAACACAGTAAATTCTCCGTCATAATTGAATCTATAATTCCGGAAAAAATCAACTGCCATTTGCCGCGAATCTTGCTTAGACAGTGTTCCATTTCGTTCCGCTCTATGTACCTTTTCGAGCATTTTTCTAACATCAAGTAATGTCATTTCAGCTCTTTTAATAATTACTCGCGGCATTTGAAAGATATCTGTTTCTGAAACAATCAATGATCTTTCTTTCCTTTGGTAGAGCAAATTAAAAAGATCAGCTGTAACCATAGCTGCCAAGTCATTTGAATCAGAAAATTCAGATGAAGCATGTGCTGATTCCGAATTGCTTCTAAAATTAAGCATTTTATTTCGCAATAATTCATCATGTTCAACATCTTTATAGCTTAATTTTGCTTCTTCGCTTTTCAAATAAATCAATCTAGGCAAACCTAATTTCCCCGCGGTATCATATTCGTATTGCGTGAAGGATATATCTGTGCCGGGAACAAATGATCCATATTTAAATCCGATAATTCCTATGTAAATCGATGACTCTTTTAATCCATTAATACAAACATCTATAGGAGATTGTTCATTAGATCCAAAATACTCCATCCCAATAAATGGAATTTGCATTCGGCGAATGGCTGACTCAACAGCTTTGCGTTCAGCTTGAAGATCGGTTTTTGTCGAACTTAAAAATACTTTTATTTGCTCAATATGATTCAATTTCCAAGAAATCCTAACGCTCTTTGTTAATTCTTATAATAGGAACCGCAAATTACAAGATTAATATATAGCATTATTCTCAAACAATGGCAAATATTTTAATGATGAAAACCTTAGTTATAAAACCCAGTGTTTAATCGCGGAGGTGGTATAATATACTTTTCTTTTGCTTATCGTTTAATCTTGTTGCTAAGCGCCGCTTAGCAACAAGTGTTCCCAAGCGGCGCTTGGGAACAAGGTGAAAGTGGAAATTAAAAAAGGGCGTATATCAATATCGAAGATCCATTAGGACGTCCTAGGGGAAATCTATCAGTCATGTTGTCGGGTCGGGTCATTTGACTCTGCGAGAGACCCGACAACGCGAGTATCTTTTTGCTTATTTCTTATACTTCGCCATGCCCTCGACGTAGATATTGCCGCCGTGGCAATCCTGGGCTATGATAGCGGGGAATTCATCGACTGTCAGTTTGCGGACAGCCTCGGGACCCAATTCTTCCCAGGCGACCACTTCCGCGCCGACTATCCTATCGGCAATCAGGGCGCCGGCGCCGCCGGTGGCGACCATGTAGACAGCCTTGTGTTTCTTCATCGCCTCGACCACCTCGGGACCCATCTCGCCTTTACCGACCATGCCTTTGAGGCCGGCGCCGATTACTATCGGCGAGAATTTGTTCATGCGTCCGGATGTTGTCGGGCCGGCGGAATTCATCACCTGGCCGGGTTTGGCCGGGGCCGGGCCGACGAAATAGATAATCTGGCCGGTCGGGTCAAACGGCATCGGCTCGTTCTTCTCGATCAAATCGACCATCTTCTTATGGGCGGCATCACGGCCGGTATACATGGTGCCGGAGATTAATACCCGGTCGCCTACTTTGAGTTTTCCGATAACCTCATCCGTCAAAGGCGGAGTTAATTTTATATAATCCATAATTACCTTCCTCAGATCACGGTTTCTTTGTGACGGGCCGAATGGCACTGGGTATTGACAGCCACGGGCAGACTTGCGATATGACAGGGATGCGTCTCGATATGCACGGCCAAAGCGGTAGTACGACCGCCCAGACCCTGCGGTCCCACGCCGGTGTTATTGATCCGTTCGAGAAGTTCTTGCTCCATCGCGGCGTAATACGAATCGGGATGTTTGCTGCCGATTTCACGGAGCAGGGAGTGTTTGGCGATATGGGCCACCTTATCGAACAATCCTCCGATACCGACGCCGATAATCAGCGGCGGGCAGGGATTACCGCCGGCGATTTTCACTGTTTCGACAATGAAATCTTTCACGCCGTCTTCCCCGTCACCGGGTTTAAGCATTTTAATTCGGCTCATATTCTCTG
Organism: Candidatus Zixiibacteriota bacterium; assembly: GCA_024231855.1. Lineage (GTDB taxonomy): Bacteria > Zixibacteria > MSB-5A5 > UBA10806 > 4484-95 > JAAEQD01. The sequence goes on along the minus strand of JAAEQD010000243.1, from coordinate 94,129 downwards.
AGCCGCCGCCCTTGGGCAGGATAATGATTTTAACTTTATCGCCGGGGACCAGTTTGGTAGTGATTATCGCCGGGGTATTATCGCCGGTATTCTTACGCCGAAGCGGATCCTCGACTACCGACTTACGCAAGAATCCCTCCTGGTAACCCTGACGAACACCCTCGTTGATCGCCTCATTGAAATCACCGTTGAAATGCGCTTCCTGGCCGACCTCGGCAAAGATCGCCGAATAGCCTGTATCCTGACATAGCGGCATCTTCTTTTCTTTAGCGATACCGGCATTTTTGATAATTTGATTTAAGATTTCCTTGCCCAGCGGGGATTCCTCGGCCTTTTCGAATTTTTTGATGGCATTGAGAACGTCATCACCAAGATAATAGTTGGCGTCCGTGCACATCGTTTTGACCGCGGAAACGATCTGGTTTACATCGATTTCACGCATAAATTATCCTTTGATAAGTTCCAATAACGCTTTAATCATATTTTCACAATCGGCGGACACCTCAACCAAACGTTTGGTAGCCAGTTGACCGCCGGAAGTTACCAGCTTGTTGGTTTGATCAATAACAACTTCGGTTGGCCGGGTAGTAATTGCCTGGGCGCCGGCGGCCTCGATACCCGATTGAAGTTTCGGATTATTGCCGACTGTCACAACCGGGCCGCTTTGGGTGATACCCTGAATCGCCTTCACTAAAATCGGAACCGCGTGGCCAAACGCTCCAATCGGCAAACCCTTGCGATAGACCGTTCTGAGAAAAGCTCGCAATTCAGTCGATATTTTGAAAGCCTTGCCTTTCTCATCGAAATCGCAAAGGGTATCAAACTCCTTTTCACCAACGGCCATAATTAGCGCCGTGAGGGAGCCGGTTTTCAAGTCCTCGGCATCAGTCAAATCAATCCGCGACAAGTTTTTATGAATAGATTTTTTAAAATCCGGTTCGTCAGGATCGGCGCCAACAGGTGTGAAAACAATCGGCATACGCATGTAGCCTTTGCTTTCGATTTGATGGAAGCAAAATATTATCTCCCATAACGATTCACTCGATAGAAGAACACCTATGCGTTTTGGAATTTTGCTTCTTAATTCGGGCATCTATTTTTTGTGGGATCGTGTGCAGAATATGCCTAAAAATACCCGGAAGCGCGAGCTACCGGGTATTATATCAGACATTTACAGAAACTTTCTTGCGGTCACGACCGACTCTGATGAACTCAACCACGCCATCGGCAGTGGCGAAAAGCGTATCATCTTTGCCGATTTTCACATTATCGCCGGGGTAAATTTTGGTACCTCTCTGGCGGACAATAATAGAGCCGGAGGTCACTTGCTGGCCGGAAAACCGTTTCACGCCCCGCCGCTGACCGTTCGAGTCGCGTCCGTTTCTTGAAGATCCAACACCTTTCTTATGTGCCATCGATCATTCCTTTCTCAAAAACTCAAAGCCCTAATTTAATGATTTCCGCATCAATGTCAAGCGATTATCCATTATGAATCATTAAAAACCTGCCCTGCGGGACAATAATAAACCGGCTCTTGAGAGCCGGTTTAAAATTCGTTTTAAGCTCGTTAATTGGTCCTAGACGGCCTTTTCAGGCTCAGATTTCTCTTCCTCTTCGGGTTTACTCTTCAGCGGATCCAGATCGAAACTCAGTTCATCTTTATCTTTTTCGTGATAAATACTTACCTTACAGCCGTTTGTATAGTCACCTTTCAGGATTTCTTCCGCCAGAGGATCCTCGAGATATCTCTGAATCGCGCGTTTCAACGGACGAGCGCCAAAATTAGGATCGAAACCTTTATCTGCCAGGAAGTTGCGTCCGGTATCGGTTAGGTTAAACTCGATATTTTTGTCGGACAAGCGCTTCTCCACATCCTCTAAAAGTATACTGATAATTTCCAAAATATGGTTCTTATCCAGAGCGTGGAAGATTATCATCTCATCGATACGGTTGACCAGTTCCGGATTGAAGGTTCGCTTGACTTCCTCTAATATCCGATCTTTCATACCATCGTATTCGGTTTTTTCATCGACTTTCTGGAAACCTAGTGATTTACCGGCTTTCGCCTGGCGAGTTCCCATATTGGAGGTCATAATTACCACCGTATTGCGAAAATCGACTTTACGGCCGAATGAGTCTGTAAGATGGCCCTCATCGAACAATTGCAGAAGGATATTAAACACTTCAGGATGGGCTTTCTCGATCTCATCGAGAAGCACGACTGAATATGGTTTACGTCTTACTTTCTCCGTTAACTGGCCGCCCTCCTCATAGCCAACATAGCCGGGAGGCGCACCGATTAGCCTTGATACCGCGAACTTTTCCATATATTCAGACATATCGATTCTAACCAAGGATTCTTCATCTTCAAACAGGAACTCCGCCAAGGTCTTGGCCAATTCGGTTTTGCCGACTCCGGTCGGGCCTAAAAATATGAATGTCCCGATAGGCTTGTTAGGATCTTTCAATCCCGCCCGCGTACGGCGTATTGCCTTGGCGATAGCATGAAGAGATTCGGCCTGGCCAACGATTCGTTTGCCCAGATCATCTTCCATCCTTAACAGCTTTTTGGACTCTTTCTCTTCCAGCTTGAACAAGGGTATGCCGGTCATTTTTGATATCACCGCGGCGATATCATCCTCGCCGATCACGACTTTTCGATTGGCTCGCTTTTCTTCCCATTCCTTTTTATCTTGCTCTAGCTGCTCTTTTTTCAGCTTTATAGAATCACGCAGATGGGCGGCTTTTTCGAATTCCTGGTTTTTAACCGAGCCATCTTTATTTTTAGTCAGTTCGATTATCTCATCTTCCAGCTCGTTGAAGCTATCGGGTTTGGTGTAGGCGTCCAGATGAGCCCGGCTGCCGGTTTCATCGACTACATCGATGGCTTTATCGGGTTGGAATTTACCGGAAATATAGCGATCGGAGAGCTTAACCGCCGCATCGATAGCCTCGTTGGAAATCGTGACCTTATGATGCTCTTCATAGCGGGGCCTGAGGCCCTTCAGGATTTCAATCGTATCTTCGGTCGAAGGCGGATTTACCATAATGGTCTGGAAACGCCGATCCAGGGCGCCATCCTTTTCGATATATTTACGATACTCGTTTAGAGTAGTCGCGCCGATACATTGCAGTTCGCCGCGCGAAAGCGCCGGTTTAAAAATATTTGAGGCATCCAAACTTCCCTCAGCGCCGCCGGCGCCGACGATTGTATGAAGCTCATCGATGAAAATAATAACATCCTGCGAGTTTTGGATTTCAACCATGACCGCTTTCAGCCGTTCTTCGAACTGGCCGCGATATTTGGTGCCGGCCACGAGTGATGCCATATCCAGCGTCACTATCCGCTTATCCTCAAGAGTTTGCGGGACTTTGCCTTCAACGATCTTTTGGGCCAGCCCTTCGGCGATAGCCGTCTTACCAACTCCGGGTTCACCTATAAGACAAGGGTTGTTTTTCTTCCGGCGCGAAAGTATCTGACTTAAGCGTTCGATTTCATCATCACGGCCGATAATCGGATCGAGTTTGCTTCGTCTGGCCAGTTCGGTTAAATCTCGGCCGAAATGATCCAGCGCGGGTGTTTTGGATTTTTTGCGCTTCTTGCCGAACGAGGATGGTTTACCGGTTTGAATGTTACGCAGCTCTTCGTACACTTCCTTATAATCGATATCATACATCGACAGAACCTGAGCCGCAACACCTTCCTCATCCTTGAGAAGAGCCAGAAGGATATGCTCGGTGTCGATATCCTTGGATTTAAGAGCCCGCGCTTCATTGCCGGAAATTTCCAGGGTTTTTTTAGCTCGCGCGGTCAACGGCAATTGTCCCATCTGCATCGTACCGCCCGATGGTTGAACAATATCCTCCACGCCTTTTTTCAATTCGGAAAGATCGATGCCTATATTCTGAAGGATTTCAACCGCGGTACCTTCCCCTAATCGAACCACACCCAGAAGCAGGTGCTCTGTTCCGATGTAGTCATGCTTTAGTCTGGCAGCTTCATCCCTGGCATATTCGATTGCCCGTCGCGCTTTTTCAGTGAACATCTCATTCATTTGATTATCTCCCGAAAACTAAATTTATTTACTTAGGCGTTCTCGGACAAGTCCCGCCCTGATCATGTCCCGCTCGTTGTTATCCATTTCTTTCTCATAATACTTCTGGAGATGGGCCGGTTGAGTAACGATTAAAAGCTCATTTATTTGATCCAGTGAAACCTTGTCGATAAGCTTGAGAGATACCCCAAGCCGCAAAGCCGATAGTAAATTCATAACCTCACCCGAATTTAAAACCCGGGCATGCTTGAGTATACCATAGGAACGCCAGACCTTATCTTCGATCTGATCGGCGGCATCCTGCATTAAAGTTTCCTGCGATTTTAATTCGTATTCTATTATCTGTTGGGTGACCTTGGCCAAAGAATCGATAATCTCTTCCTCTGAACGTCCCAGGGTCGTCTGATTGGAAATCTGAAACAAATTGCCTAAAACATCAGTGCCTTCGCCGTAAAAACCTCTTACGACCAATCCAACTTTGGAAATTCGACTGATCACATTATCGATTTCTCGAGTCAGAACCAGGCCGGGTAAATGTATCAGAATCGAGGCTCGCAAACCTGTGCCGACATTAGTCGGGCAGGATGTCAGATGGCCGAATTTGTCGTCATAAGCAAAATCCATCTTTTTGGCGAGCCTGGTATCTATCTCATTAGCCATCTCCCAGCATTCATTCATTGACAGGCCGGCTGAAATAGCTTGAAGGCGAAGGTGATCTTCCTCGTTGACCATTATAGATAGGTTTTCGGAATTATCGATGAATACACCTCTGCCGGTACCACCTTTCATGAATTCGGGGGAAATCAAATGCCGCTCGACCAGGAAGCTCTGATCGAGTGAATTGATATCCGAAGACAGAAAGAACTCACCCTCATTCAGCAAATCCGCCGATTGGAACGAGCCTTTAACAAATTCGATAATTTTATCGCGAGTGTCGGTATCAGCGGATGGAGGAAACTTAAAATCGGCAATATTGCGGGCAAATCGAATCCTCGATGACAGGACGATTTCCGATTCGGGGCCATCCCCGGTTATCCATGTCGCCGATCTTTTCGCCATGTCTTCAAACATCAATTTACTTCTCCCTTCGCTTTCAAAGATAACTCTTTGATTCGATCCCTCAATTCGGCCGCCATCTCAAAATCCTCATCTTCGATCGCTTGCTGCAATTCATCCCGGAGACGTTTATCTTCCCGAAATTCTTTGAGGTCTTCAGTCGGCGATTCGGCTACATGGCCTCGATGCTCCGCCGAACCATGAATGCGCCTAAGCAGGTTAGTCAGCTCGGATCGGAACGCTCTATAACATTCGGAGCAACCCAATCGACCCACCTGGCCGAATTCGGAAAAAGTCAAACCGCAAGAAGGACATTTGATATCCGGCTTATCTTCCGTGCTCCTTTTTCCCTTTTTCTGAGTTTTGGCCGGACCGACCATGCCGGAAACGATTTCAGCCAAGGGAAATGGCATCTGTTCAAACGGAGAATGAAAACCCCTCTTTTCAGCGCAATCTTTGCATAAGTTTAATACCACCTTCTCATTATTCACAATCTGAGTCAGATGAATATTAGCTTCCTTTTTATTACAATCCTGGCATAACATCATACACCTCTATTATCGAAAACAATAAATCCTTGCCAACTGTTCCTTATTTATCCTAAACAACAGAGCTAACTCCTTGTAAGAGATTCAATAACCCCATCTTCGATCAAAAACCGTTTTGCTATCCTCTCATTTAATCTTGGATTATGAGTGGCGATCAGGAAAGTTTGATTAAGTTCCGAATTAAGCTTTTCGAATAATTCCATCAAAATATCGCCATTCTTCATATCCAGGTTCCCAGTAGGTTCATCGGCATATATTACTTCCGGTTTATTAAATAAAGCCCGGGCTATTGCAACCCTTTGAGCTTCGCCGCCGGAAAGTTGTCTTGGATAGTGTTTGGCTCGACCGGACAGACCAACCTCAGCCAAAATCTCCGAACCTCTCAGCCTGGCCTCTTTTCTCGTTTGACCGTCGATTAAGCCCGGCATCATTACATTTTCAAGCGCAGTAAATTCAGGCAGCAAATGATGGAATTGATGGACAAATCCAACTTTTTTATTACGGAATTCCGACAATTCGGAACTCATTAGTCCTGTAACATCTACTCCGTGATATAAAACTTGCCCGGATTCGGGCTTATCCAGAGAGCCTAGTATATGCAGAAAAGTTGATTTGCCTGTTCCTGAGTCACCCAATAAAACCGCCATATCTCCAGCTTGAAGAGAAAGACTTGCCCCTTTTAATACTTCCAGAACTTCTCCCTCTGAAACATACCTTTTTATGATATTTTCGGCAGATAGTATGTTTTTCTGAATCTTCATTGTCACTTCAGCCTATCTTTATTCATATTTTATTGCCTCGACCGGATTAAGGTTCGATGCCCTGGTCGCCGGATAAATAGTTGCCAGAAATGAGAGCATAAACGCGGCAAACGCGACGCTAATAAAGTCCAATATTTGCATTTTAACCGGCAAGGCCTTTATAAAATAATACTCCTCAGGCAGTGAAATGATGCCGAATTTTAACTGAATATAGCATAGAATAAAACCCAATAAACAGCCGCCGATGCATCCAAATCCGCCAATAGTGACGCCCTGCAAGATGAAAACCTTTTTTATTCTGGTCGCGGACATACCTAAAGACATCAAGACACCGATATCCTTTTTCTTCTCCAACACCACCATAATTAATGATGAAATAATGTTAAACGCCGCCACGGCAATAATCAATGACAGAGTAATGAAACTGGCCCATTTCTCAAGTTCCATCCAGGAGAATATATTCCGATTCAATATTTTCCAATCGGTTGAATAATAACGATACCCGATAACTCTATCGATTGCCACCGCGATCTTATCCGCCTGATATAAATCAACGGTTTTTATCGATAGATTTGTAATCGCGTCATCGAAATTGAATAGTTTTTGCGCGTCCGCCAGGGGCAAATAGGCCAGGTTAGCGTCGTATTCATACATCCCGGTTTCAAAAACGCCCGCTACCCGGCAAGGCAATGCTTTTGGAATAAATCCGGTAAGACTGGTGACTGCTTCACTTAAAGAAAAAAGTTTAATCTTATCGTTTAGTCCTACACCCAGCCTGTCGGCTATATTTACTCCAAGCCAGACACCGACCGAAGCAGTATCGCCGGTGTTAAATGTTGCTTCGTCGGTTAATAAATACTCATCAATTCGTGACACCCCGGCTTCGAGTTCAGGTACAATGCCTCTGACCACAATCCCATCGGATTCGATCTTGCTGGCAATAGCGCACTTGCTCTGAACCACCGGCGCCACCGCGACTACGCCATCGACCGAACCGACGGTATCGGCCAATTGCTGCCAATCGTGAATAAGGTCGCCGGTCACATGAGTGACTATAATATCCGAACCGGTGCCGATAATTCTCGATCTGATTTCCGATTCGAAACCGTTCATTACCGAAAGTACTACTACTAATGCCGCGGTACCGATTATCACGCCAAGAATAGAGATAAGAGTAATGATAGATACGATGCTATAGCGATAGCGAGATCGCATATATCTTTTCGCGATATCATACTCTAACGACATTTAACCATCCTGATCTTCGGGTTTCATGGTCGGGAAAAAGATAATATCCCGGATCGTCTGAGAATTCGTCATCAACATGACTATGCGATCAACGCCGATCCCGTAACCGGCCGTGGGCGGCATGCCATGTTCGAGGGCGAATATAAAATCCTCATCCACCGGATGAGCTTCCTCGTGGCCGCGATCGATTAAAGTCGCCTGCTGTTCCATGCGGGCTCGTTGATCAAGGGGATCGTTCAATTCCGAGAACGCGTTGCCGAACTCGAAACCGGCAATAAACAGCTCAAACCGTTCGGCCAGGCGAGGATCGTCACGGTGGACTTTAGCCAAAGGCGAAATCTCTATCGGGAAATCCTTCAGAAAAGTCGGCTGGATCAATTTCGGCTCGACGAAATGTTCGAAGAAGGCGTCGAAATAGTCGCCTCTCCCTTTCATTTTTGACGTATCGATATCGAATTTTTCGGCCAGCTTCTTAAGTTCGGATTCGGTCATGTCGCAAACATCCTGACCGCAGGCTTCATTAATACCTTGGAAATACGGTATCCTGGCGAAAGGTTTGCTAAGATCTATCGTGTGCTCGCCAAAATTCAGTTCGAGCGATCCGACGACTGTTTGGGCCAGGTAACGATACATCTCCTCGAGCATGTCCATCAAATCATTATAATCGGCGTAAGCCCAATAGAATTCCAGCATCGTGAATTCGGGATTGTGGGTTTTATCCATACCTTCGTTACGGAAATCCTTGGCCATCTCATATACCTTCTCATAGCCGCCCATTAACAACCTTCTGAGGTACAACTCATCGGCGATTCTCAGATATAGGTCAAAATCAAGAGCGTTGTGATGAGTAACGAATGGCCGGGCGGCGGCGCCGCCGTATATAGGCTGCAGCACGGGAGTTTCAACTTCAAGGAAGTCTCGCGAATCCAAAAAATTGCGGATTTCCCTCGTTATTATCGCCCGTTTGACAAACAACTCCTTAACCTCGGGATTGGCGATTAGATCGAGATAGCGATGTCGGTAGCGAAGTTCTTTATCTTGCAGACCATGCCATTTTTCAGGCAGCGGTCGAAGCGATTTTGATAATATCGTGACTGTTTTGGCTTTGATCGTTATCTCGCCGGTCTTGGTTGTAAAAACCGTTCCTTCCACTCCCAGGAAATCGCCGATATCGAGCTTTTTAAACAGCTTAAAACTCTCGCCCATATCGTCTTTGCGGGCATAAATCTGCAGTTTGCCATCATTATCCACCAGATGCGCGAACAACGTTTTGCCATGTCCTCGAAGACTTACTACGCGGCCGGCAAAGCTAACTATCGATTCGTCCTCGGAAAGCCTATTGTAATTATCCAGAATTTCAGTAGAGCCATGCGTTTTGTCAAACCTATAGGGATACGGATTTATACTCTGTTCTTTAAGCGCTTTAAGCTTATCCAGACGATGCTGTAAATATTCGGGTTTATTTTCCAAATTTCCTCCAATTTAAGAAGCTAATTGTAGCATATCTTCTGGATTTAGTCAAGCCGCGCAATTAGCTGAAACGACAATATTAATATATTTATAGCGCAACAAGTTCCACATAATAGTAAGATTATCTGGATATGCTGATTGCCCAGCGAAATTTGAAACTACTTTCGTCATTTTCCGGATCAGATAATACGAAAGGAAAAAACAGATGCAGTTTCTCATCGCCGAACAATCTGTTCCAGAATGGGATTCCATATGATAACCAGAGTCCCGCTTCGGTCAGGAATTCCGCCCCGTTAACCAATCCGGGGTCGTCCCAGACGGCGGCATGGGTGATGTATGTTCTAAACCTGATCTTCGAAAATTCATCGGTTAGGAAATTATCGGGTAATTCGAATAGCCCGGCCAGATCGATGAACTCAAACTGTATTCTGCCGCCAATTTGTTTTAGCCCTGATTTATCCATAAACAGATAGCCCGGCATCGCCAAGCCATCGCCTAAAAACAAATTATGATCTCTCTTCAATTGGCCCGGTAATGTACCCCTCGATGAATACCATTTATTATCGAAATACTTATAAGGGGATGCTTCAGCCAGGTAGAATCGATACTGTGAGGGCACATCGCCTTCCGATAATCCGCCTGCTATATCAAGATTCAGTTTGCCGTTGGGGGACGCCATCGTGCCGCCGGACCAGGAAAACGACAAGCGTGAAAACCTGAATTCCGAACCGGGCGCGGATGTCATTATATCAGCGGTCCACAGATGGTCTATGTCACGCCCGTTTTTCATATATTGAAATACCAGATTCAGGCTGTTGATATTACCGGGTTGCCAGTGCTGAGGGAACGATAAATAATCATCATCGTAAAGATACTGCCTTTTCAAGGCCAATGATCCCTCTACCGATGAAACAGAAGGATTGCCGGGAGTCTGATAGTCAATCTCCAGGCTTTGATGACCACGTCCATCGCGTTCAAAAGATGCCAGCCTATATTTGAAGCCGGGATGATCAAACGAAAGCAGATTATCATATTTAATATCGTAACCTATTCGACCGTTGAGAGTCCCAATTGACAGCTTTAAATCGAGATTACGGCGTAATCCAAGGTACGAACCCTTTAGGCTATACCCAAGTTTTACACCATCGATTTCGTTATACCAGATTCCCGGACGATGAGCCAGCGTATAGCTTTCGGTATAATGCTGAATATAGGCGTCCCCGAAAAGTAATCGTGGAGTATCAATCTGGAATCTGAATTTGGGCCATCTCCAATTATTGTTCACTCTGTTAATATCAGGAATCCGGCCATCGGGATTTAATTCAACGCGAACCGGTTTCAATGGCAGATAAACACTATGAGAATAGCGATCCAGTCCATCAGCCCAGGTCGTTTCGTTTATCCTGATCGTTTCGGATTCGCCGTTATCATATGATACGACCAGGTCTAAAGGCGATATACATCTCCCATGCCTGGATAGTTTCATATCGGTTTCATACCAGTTGATTCCATCTCTCACCACAAGCTTTGCTTTGACTCCATCGAGGCTATAGTCAAGATACCATTTCGTCTGATACCACTGATCGAAGAAATACCGCAAACTTCGCCCATGAATTTTCGTGGCCAATCGCTCGATATCGTTTAGATACGGATGGCTAAAACGCCAACGTTTGTAAATTTCGCGTAAAAAGCGCAGAAATTTCTGATCTCCCATGACATACTGAAGGTGGAATAATATAGTAGATGCTTTATCATAAGAACCGGTATGGAAAGCATCCCGCGTCATCAGTTTATTCACCGGCGTATCGAGCTTCTCATCCACACCATTGGTGATAGAGTTGATATAATACAAAAGCTGCCTATTTCGACAGTTCTCACCGGGCATGAGTCTTTTCTTCAGCTCGCTTCTATAATTATAAAGGTTTTCATATCGACCGAATTTTTGTTCAATGAACAGGCAGGTGATAAAAGTAGCAAAACCCTCATCAATAAATGACTGTTCAGCCTGGTTGGAGGCGATCATACCATAAAACCAGGCATGAGCGATTTCATGCGCGATTATCTTTTCAAAGCCATGATTTTCAATACTCTGTCCATAACGCATATTAACGAGGGAAAGAGTGGGATATTCCATGCCACCATAAATACTGCCGCCAACAAGGGAGTAATGTTTATATGGATATGATCCGACCAACCGGCTGAAATAATTCAAAGCGTCCCTGGCGGCAACTATGGCGCGGATACTCCAGTTATCGGCATAAGCTTTTTTATAATAGCAATCGACAATGACACCGTTTGCCGTCGTTCGATCGACGATGAAATGCGGATCGGCGGAGAAAGCGAAATCGTGAACGTCGTCTGAACTAAAAATCCATGTCTTCGTATCCGGCGAATTCGAGTAATCGGTTAATCCATCGAAAGGCAAATCGAGAAGAATCCGATCAAACAGATCGATAAAAGGTTCATCGGACATTTCGCCTTCAATGAAAGTATCAGCGGGCAGCGTCGGTTCGACTTCCATGAGAATGCCGGTTACCTCATCGGTAGTGCCATTCAGGCTATCCGGTTGAGGAACAAACCGCATGACTGTACGATCAACATCGGTATCCACCTCGGCTTCGACCAGGCTGAGAAGATCGACTATAATAGAATCATTCGGCGGCACAGGCAAATTGGCGCCATATATTTCCTTTTCGTTGAGAAGCTCGCCGCAATGGGCGATTAAAAAATTGTCAGGAGCTGTAATTCGTATATCATAATCGCCGAAATCGGAATAAAACTCGCTCATATTTTGATACTGGCTCAGATGCCAGCCGTATTGATCATAAACCGCTACCTTGGGAAACCATTGCGCTATATCATAATGATCGCCGATCCTTCCCATGCGATAACCCTGAGGCGGGATTCGCATGGTATATTCAAGGTACAGCGATATCGAATCGCCCGGCGCCAATTCCTGAGGCAGCATAAACTCCATTATTGTATCATCGATTTTGTAGTCATCGAATTCGATCCCGGCATAAGCGATTTTCTCAATTATCATCTCACCCCAAAACTCCGCCGGCATTTCGGCCAGCCGGAACCGGCCATAACGTTGGCTTTCCAAATCGAGGTTAGAGCCGGGCTTGAAGGCATTCAGATACAGGTAAAAATATATCCTATCCAGGGTATTGGGTGAATTGTTATAATACGTGACCAGTTCCGAGCCCTTTAATGATGCCTCGGATGGTATCAGTTCGGCGGTGATTTTATAATCGACCTTCTGCTGAAAATACTCATCGCCGTATACTATACTTGTCAAACACAGAAGTAAAATCAAAGCTGCTTTCTTCATTTCAATACCTTGCTTAAGAATTTAGCTGTTCTGGGATGTTTGGCGCTATCGAGAAGCTCATCGGTTGGCCCCTGCTCGACTATTTTGCCTTTGTCCATAAATATAATTCTATCGGAGACCTCCCTGGCGAAGCCGATTTCATGAGTGACAATCATCATAGTCATGCCTTCTTTAGCCAGTTGCCTCATAACTTCCAGTACTTCACCGATCATCTCCGGGTCCAATGCCGACGTCGGCTCATCGAATAGCATTATTCGTGGATTCATACAGAGAGCCCGGGCAATTGCCGCCCGCTGTTTTTCGCCGCCGGAGAGTTCACTCGGATAAGATTCGGTTTTATGCGCTAAACCTACTTTATCCAGGTAGAGCCGGGCGGTCTTTTCCGCTTCTGCCCCGCCTATCCGGCTGACAATTTTCGGCGCCAGAACCAGGTTTTGCATAACATTAAGATGTACGAATAGTTCGAACTGTTGAAACACCATACCGACTTTCAACCTGGCTTCATGCGCTCGTTGTCGATGGGAATCGATTACGATATCGTCAACAGTAATTTTACCGGAGTCGATCGGTTCAAGCGCGTTGATACATCTTAGAAGAGTTGATTTGCCGGAGCCGGATGGCCCGATTATGACCACAACCTCACTACTGTCTATATCCAATGAAACGCCATCGAGAGCCGGATTGCCGTTGAATCTTTTTATGATATCGAGCGCGGAAATTATCGCCATCAGAGATGTATCCCCAGTCCGGGTATGCGGTATTTTTTCTCGAAATATGATGACAGCCGGGTCAAACTCAGCGTGATCGACAAATAAATCAGGCCCACCAGCAGCCAGGTTTGAAAATCGACGAAATGCTGGGAATAGTATTCGGTGCCGGCGCGAGTTAACTCCCGAAGGCCGATTATCGAGACCAGTGAGCTGTCTTTCAGGCAGGAGATAAAATCATTCACCAGAGGCGGCGCGATCAATCGAATGGTTTGAGGGATTATTATATGCCGCCAGAGCTGGAAACGAGTCATGCCTAAAGACAGGGCCGCTTCGGTTTGCCCTTTCGGAATAGCCTGTATACCGGCCCGAAATACCTCGGCCAAATAGGCGGCATAGCAGATACTAATCGCCACCACGCCGGCAATGAAACGATCGAGATTCAATATTTTGCCCAGGCCGAAATAGATAAAGAAAATCTGCACCAGAAGCGGTACGCCGCGAACGACATCGATATAGATCCTGGCCGGTAAATTGATTGATCTATGTTTGTTCAGCCGGGCTATTGCCGTTAAAAGCCCCAATGTCGAGGCGAACAAGAAGCTCAATAAGGTTATTTTTATGGTGGCGGGAATAGCCGGCAGCAGAAATTTAAAAATCTTATAGAACAGTTCAAGTTGGCCGAAGATGAATTCCAAGCTCAACCTCCCACCCAATGGCTTTTCAGGGAATCAACGATCCCTTCAGATATTAGTTTTTCCAAGGCTTTATTAATTACCTCAAGAAGTACGATATTTGATTGATCTACGGCGATACCATATTGTTCCTCGGATAAAAGCGGCCCGACGATCTTGGCCGTTCCTCGTACTTTTATAGCGCGGCTGCTGGTTGGGGCGTCATTCAAGACGGCGTCAATATTGCCGTTTTCCATGTCGATAAAGGCCGCCCCGATATTTGGGAAACTGATTACATCGGCGTCTTCGATTGTCTTGGCCATGATTTCACCGGTAGTACCGAGTTGAGTCCCAATTTTCTTACCTTTTAGATCATCGATTGATTGAATAACAGTATTATCCAGAGGGACGGCGATTGTCTGCCCCGCATCGTAATAAGGCCGCGTGAAATTTACCGCCTGGCGACGATCTTCAGTAATAGTCATCGCCGAGATAATACAATCGTATTTGTTCGATCGCAAGCCGGGGATAATCCCCCCGAAAGGCACTACAATGAATTCAGGCTTCAGTTTCAATTCTTTACAAATTGCCGTCATCAAATCTATATCGAAACCGACCAAATCGCCTGATTCATCGTCGTTGAATTCAAACGGCGGATATGTGGCATCGGTGCCAACTAGCATAACCCCGGTGGATTTGACCCGTTCCAGACCGGTTTTCTGTTCGGATGTACAGCCAACGATAAATAGCAGAATCAACATTGAGAATACTGTCTTTTTCATAATCCGCTCTTTTTAAATGGTTGATCTTCTGTATAATAGAGAAATTTACCCTCGGCCCGACAAACAATAGCTCCGGTCGGGCCGGAAATTTCGGCTGAACATTTAACCAAATGACGACCGGCATTAAGGGAGTTCGCGGTAACGCGAAGCTTTTCATTGGCCCGGGCAAATGTCTTCATCCTTATTTTAATTTCCGAGGTGATCGCCTTAATTTCATTTGAGTGAATGAGATGCATCATGGCCTCATCAACTAAAGTAAATAATATTCCACCATGAACGATGCCATCGAAGCCGCAATAGTCGCTGCCGGGAGTGAATTCAGCCGAAGCGGATTCACTATCACAAATAAACGGCACATTCAAACCGATTGGATTCTCGGATCCGCAAACGAAGCAGTTTTGGCTTTGAATCGACTTGGCAGACATGAAGTTAATGATATTGGGATGACTTTAATAAGTCAATAGAAAACGCTCTATACAGGCTTAGAAGAAATATCCGCCAACATATTTAATCACTACGATGGTGATCGAAATAGCCAGAATTATCTTAATAATTTTCGAAGACAAGTAGCGTTGAACTCTTGCACCCAGATATATACCGGCAAAACCGCCTATCCCTAACGACAAGCCAAGAAGCCAATCGGGATCAGCCGATTGAAGTCCGGGAATAAGTATCGGCATGACAATTGTGTAGACAAAGATACCGGCAATCGATGTGAAAAACGTGCCGAACAAGGCTGCCCCGGCAATGGTATAAACCGGCAACCCCAATATAGCTACCAGAAAGGGCGAGATAATAGCCCCACCGCCGATTCCATAGGCGCCGCCAATTACGCCAACTATTAATGATAGCATAAAGAGTAAAACCGTAGATACTCGATAAGTTTTACCGTTAAAATCATATTCGATCAATCTAGGATTAAAAGTTAGAATCTGAACTTCAAAATTGCCGGAATTTCCGGTCTTTGGCAAACCTGTTTTCCTCCCGTTAATGATATCGCCGATCAATCTAGTGACCATATACAGAAGTACCAGGCCAACGAAGAGTTTGAATCTGCTCGGATCGGCCAGATATGTCATACGTATATATGCCCCGACAATCAATCCGGGTGTCGTGCCGATAATGATCGTAATTACCAGCGGCCAGACCATACGTTTTTCGCGGATAAAACGGTAAACTCCGCCGGGGATCGCGAACACATTATAAACCAAATTCGTCGCGCTTACGCCGGGTGAGCTGAAACCCAAAATGCTGACCTGAAACGGCATTAATAGAAACGCTCCCGAAATACCGCCCATTGAAGTAAAAAATGATATAACAAAGGCGACTAAAGCGGGCAACCACCAATAGGTCTCGACACCGCTTGTGGGAAATTCAAACATGGCGGCGAATATAACCTAATAATCGCAATCGAACAATTAAAAAAGGGGCATAATGAAATATACCCCAGATGGATTCAACTTTGAGAGGGAGTTAATAATACTGGATTTTGATTTCGGATACGCCGGAATCAATGGAAATCGTCGCCTTGCACTCGGCCGAATTGAAATTATCGGACCGATAGATACCGCGGACTTTTTCGAGACCGGCCCTGCGGAAATTCGTCGATGATAAAGCCACATCGGCATCGATCTCCAGGCCCATGTCGTGAGGTATGATTATGGTAATGTCCGACGCGCCAGAATCGATATCGATTTCGAGATCATCCTCACCACAGCCAAGCCGGAGATCGACTTCGGCGGCCCCAGTATCGAGATTGAGTTTCTTCAATTTATGCTCGGACAGGTCCAGATCGACCGAGGCAGCACCGATATCTATAGTCAATTCCAGGGGTAAATAATCGGCGATAAAAATGCGGGCATCGTTTTTGAAATTATGTTTACGGAAAATATTTAATCCACGCAAGTCTCTTGACCTGACCTCAATTCTGCCCTCATCGCCAACCGTCTTATATTTGCAATTAGGTTTGCTGCGTCTGTACTCGAAATCGCCGTTAAATAAAGTATTGGACGTTCCCCCCACCCATAATTCACCTAACCCGAAATCCAAATCAACGTCGAGACGTTTCACTTCGGGATCGCTTTCAACTACGTATTCATACACTTCTCGGCCATAATTCGCCGATGATCGGCTATTGTACTTGTAGTTAAAATCGAAACTCCGGCAATAGCCCCATTCCGAGAAGGCCACCCACACGAACGCGAGCGCAAAAAGCAGCGGGGCCGTAAAAGCCAGATATTTCAGCTTGGTTTTATTGAAAATCAGGGCCAAGCCGATAGCGATTAAAGCGATTGGCCATAATGCCAGCAACCGGACCCAGACATAATGATCAAGATATCCCATATTGATAAACAGGAAAAACAAGCCGGCGCCCAGAAACACTACTCCCCAACATAATGAGCTAACTTTCATCGGTTTTACCTCTGTTAATGCCCTTGAATAGCACAACCAGCCCGACTATTATCAGAACCATGGGCCACATTCTGTAAAACGAGAAGAAGTCAAATAAATTTAATGTATTTAAAAGAAATAGAATTCCCAGGCCCACCAGCACAATACCGACTATGAACCGGGATTTATCGCCGCCTTCCTCCGGTTCCGAAATGGATTCACCATCGGCAACAACGGGCACATTTTCATCAGTTGATGATTCGGAGGCCGCGGCAGTGTCGCTTATCAGGGGCTTATGTGGAATAACAATCCAAGCAACTATATAGGCCCAGAGACTTAAACCGCCGGGGAAAATCAGAATTACGGCAGCCAACCTGGCCAGCGAGGCGTCGATTTTGAAATATTCGGCTAAACCGGCGCAAACGCCGCCAATCATAGCATTTTCTCGTGAGCGATACAGTTTCTTAGGGGTCATAATATTTCCTCCATCAATCAAGGAATTGCTATATCTGGTTAACTTACGATAGAGTTTTACAATTTGTTACACAATAATTCAAGTATAAAAAGCGATCCTACTTCTCGATTTCGCCGGTCATCGGCACGAAACGAACCGGAATGACGTTCATTTCCTTGATCTTGCCGTTTTCTTTCCTGATCAGTTTCAGTTCCTGTCGAAGGGTGCCTACCGGAATAACCAACCTGCCCCCTTCGGCCAGTTGGTCCAGAAGCGGCTGGGGGATTTCGTCCGGAGCGGCGGTAACGATTATAGCGTCAAACGGCGCTTTCTCCGGCCAACCTCGGTAGCCATCTCCACAGATAACATCAACCTTATACCCCAGATCGGCGAGTGTCGAATCAGCCCGATCGGCAAGTTCACAGATAATTTCGATTGAACAGACCGAATCTACCAATTCCGCCAGAATCGCCGCCTGATAACCCGAACCGGTGCCTATTTCAAGCACTCTGGAATCTTGTTCCAATTCCAGAAGTTCAGTCATCAACGCCACGATATATGGCTGGCTGATTGTCTGACCATAGCCAATCGGCAATGGCTCATCCTCGTAGGCGTAATTCGTAACGTTAGCGGGAACGAATTTATGCCGGGGCACCTTCTTCATCGCCTCAAGCACGTGTTTATCCTTAACGCCGCGCCTGATAATTTGAGAGTCGACCATCTTATGCCGGTCCTTCAAATAAATATCAGATGAATCAGATAGCGCCGGATTGTCCGCGAAACCAATCATTATTAGTAAAATAAGCCAACAGATCGAATTGGTAAAGCCCAAAATAACCCCCTTTCGCTAATATATCGTAAAAGTGTTATAAATTATAATCTAAGATAAGATAAACAGAATTCGAATTCGATTCCAGAGATTCTATCAACTGCTCTTCGGGAATTTCGACGTTTTTGGTCATTCTGGTAAAATCAATACCGATATCAAAACGCGAAGTAATTTCGTGTTTTGCCATCAGTCTAAGATTCCAGCGATAATCCTCTCGGCCGAAACGCCAAATGTCTGTAATATTATCTGTCTGGAAATATACGATCTTGTAGCTTACCCGACCAGCCAGTTCGAATCCTTTGCCTTTTAATCCGTTAAGATAAAATCTTGAGCCGGCGGCGAAGAAAAAGGAGTCGAATGAAGTATCGCGGGCGAATTGAGGATTATCGGCGCCAGCGCCGATGGCGCGTGTAAAGGCGTATGAAAGCCAACCCTTCCAGAGTCTGCCAGGTCTATAAATCGCCTCGCCTTTGAATTCATGCCCGGTGATATCACGATCATCGAATAAGGGAGTGAAATCCTTGTTCGAGTACTTATATCTGAGATTCGCCTGTAAACCGTCGATCAACAAAACCGAAAGCTTACCTATCACCTGCATCTTGTCGAATTCCGCTTCCTGATAGACTTCGGTCAAACTGAAGCTATTTCGATAATAATGATCAGGTAAAAAGCTTATCGAGCCTTGAAGATAAACCCCCTTCTTGAAGTAGCGCTTAAAATAGCCCTCAACCCGATAATATCGCTTAATATCGTTTTCCTGGTAATAATAGTATCTGCCTTTCACCCCCAAGTGTAGACTATGACCGGCCATTCTGGTTTTAAACACAATATCAAGTTCGGGGATTATAATATAATCGTCTTTTGATTTTATGCCAAACTTGTTAGCTGCTGCGGTAGTATCATCAAGCTCATCGAGGTCGGCATCAGAATAGCTTAATATATTATCGTTATAAACTGATTGAAGTTGGAAATTGAGGTCAAAATGGCTGCCCTTGGCGTAACTGGAGCCGGCAAATAGCGCGATGATCAATCCAACAGCCAACCATATAGATATTTGATCATACCTAATTAGCGAATTATTGCGTGTCATCTGGGCCATTTTCCTGCTTGGGTAAAGAAAAACGAATACTTACCGTTTCCGCGACCGATTCTTTAAGCAGGAAATCATAAGTATGAGAGCCTGCCGGAACGTCAATTATGAATTCAGTCGGTTTGGATGGTACGACGCCGGTATAATCCTGATAAGCCATTGTCAGCGATTTAGAAGTAGTCGCCGAGAGCGTGTTGATCTCCTGATCGCCCTCCATAATGGAGATAGTATAGCCGATACGTCCTTCCATGGCATTGCTGAAATTGGCCCTTGTTCGAACGATCATTTCGGCCGGTCCATCGACTTTTAATTTAACGCCGTCATTTTTATTTACTAAATAGTAAGGCGTCTGGTTTCTCTTGGAATATAGATGAACTCTTTTAAAATATTGCAGCGGAAACATCGAAACCTTGACAGGTTTCTCACCGGATGGATCGGATCGATATATTCTGACGAAAACGGTATCGATATTTTCCGAAACCAACCACAAGCGGTAGTTATGCACACCGGCCTGGCCTACGAAATTCACTTTGCGGAATGCCGCCGGAAACAAATCCGAGCCAATCATCTCCCCATCGATTCTCTTGCTTCTGAATTTCTCGGCTGCCACCAGGTATTCCTCTTCCCAAACCTGGATTTGATAATCGGCGGTCACGTTTGTCTGGTTCAACCCGGCGCGAGTTCTGACATCGATTTCAGCCGGTCCCTCCACGGCAAAACCCAGGGATTGGCCTTTGACCAGGCAATAATACTTGAAGGATTTACCCTTGTGATTATCGAAGCTGGCCACCCGGGGCCGGCCAAATGGGGTAATCGTTTGCCTGGCGGAAACACTCACGGTTAAAGCCAGGGCAAGCAGAGCAAATGTATATATAATTGATTTACGATTCATGCTTCCCTCATCACTGGTTTTTTCGCACAAAAAGATGTTTATTTCTATAGATGTAATATCTAAAATCGAATCTGATAGCTCCCCAGAGTATAACCAGGAGAACCACCGTATATATTACCGTGGTTGTAATCGAGTATTTTTCCTGCACGAACACCGGTCCTTCGCCAATCAACGGAGCCGGAGTAATCTCAACGGGCAATTTGTACTTTTCGGCGAATTGAGAAAGCTGAAGAAGATGAATCAACGGTATGCGGCGTTCGGCCAGAGCATTAATAGCGCCCCGCGCCGGTAATTCTCTTTCAAAAAGGCGACCGTTATAACCGGGCAGGATTAATCTGCCATTCTGAGGCGAGCCAACGGCAGCCAGGCCGCCGCCGACATTGATTACGGCTTTATATTCAATATCGCCTTTTTCCCGGTCGAATATTTCAATTCGCTTTTCTATATTTGCCTGAAGTGAACCCACCGGATTATCCTCGTCAATCGAGGTTATCAATTCCCGGTCGGTGCGGGCAATCGCCATATTTAGCAAATCGCGGCCCTGCGGAGACAAACCGCGGCCATGATCGTTACCGCCGCCGATGGATGCGGCTATCGATTTATAGTCCCAGATGCCGGCTTTCGTCAGTGCATTTTCCATATCCAGCCAGGTGAATTCATCCCAGTTCGCGCCCCAGGTCGAGGCGCCGACGGAGGTGATTATAACCGGTTCCAGATCCATAACCTTACAGGCCGCCAGCACGGCGATATTCATCGCCGGGAAAGCGCCGGTAAACGTAACCGCCACGTGATCGCCTGCTTCAAGTTCGGCCCGATGATATAAATCGATTAAGACAGCGGCGTTATTGATATTGGTAGAGATCAATTTGTCACGGATATAACCCCGGTCGGTGGTAATCTGCGAGTACTGCGGTCCAATCATTCCCGTCATATTAGGATCATTCTGGACATCGATTACATAACCTCGGCCACTAAGTTCCTGCTTGATAATATTCTGAGCCTGTTGGGCGAGATCGGCGGCTTCGATTTTCTGATCATAATGCTCAGCTTTTTGAGGAGTTTGGGATTTCTCGGCCATGTAGAATAAAAACAGCGATAGCATAGCCAAAAATACCAGTAAAAACAGCGAAGGTTTGCCTGCTCTCTGTCTCACAGAATCACCTCCCCACCGGTGAATATCATCAGAAGCATTCTAACCAGCACACCGGCTACGATCATCATCGTTATCGTCTGGATGACACCTTGCCTTTCCATCCAGTTAGCGATCAGACCCGGTATAATATAGCCAATGGTCTGAAATTCAATAGTCAGATTCATCGGAGAGATTACGAATAGCTCCCTGGAAGCCCAGCCGAAGCAGAAGCCTACCAGAATAATCATAACCGTGCGACGCCTGCCATACAGGAACATATGGTTTGACATAAACCGAACCGTTAAAAAGGTTATCAGGGCCACCACAATCGTGCCCAGGATTCTGAGCGGCTGATGTATCATCAACGCGACATAACCGGGGACTACCATGCCGCCGGCTGCCAGGCCCAGGATTTCAGAAAATACCAGACTTAATACGAGCCCAAGGCCGATAGCCTGCATAATTAGTGTTGATTCAGGCAACCATCCTCCCCTTGTTTGCAAAATATCTCACGATTTCCTCACCCAGTCCTACGATATTACCGATACCCACCACCATCGTATCTTTATTGGTTAATCTACCTATATATTCGAATATTTCGATTACGGATTGTCCCCCCATATCTATAATATTTTCGGGACGCAGGCCGTTTTTAAGGGCTTTATTTACCAGCGGTTTGGTGGCCTCGCCACTGATCACAAAATGATCCGCTTCGAGTTCTTTGGCGATAAACTCGCCCATTTGCTCGGCCCTCTGAACCCGGTCGCGACGAGAGTTTACCAGTACGATAAGTTTTTTCTCGCTACCCTTATGAAGATGAAGCATATCCCAAATTGCCCGGTAGCTGTCGGGATCGTTGGCCGCGAAAGCATTGATAAATTCAATCGAGTTGCCGTTAAATTTCAGATTGTATCGGCGCAGAGCCCCGGGATCCGGCAAGATATTATACATACCCTGAAGGGCGGATTTCCTGTCCACACCGAAATGCTCGCAAACCGCAAGAGTGACCGCGACATTATCTTTGTGTTCAAGATGAGAAAAACCGCTTAAATCCTCGGCAGTGACGGTTTCGGGATCGACCATGACGACTTTCGTGCCCAGACCGGCGGCTTGCTCTTTAATAAGATCGATAAATCTTGTTTCGCTTGTAAATAATACCCCATTTCTTGGGATGGTGTTACATAACGCTTCGGCAACATTCTCGATTCCCGGGCCCATAACATCGAGATGATCCTCTCTGGCATTAGTGATAACGCCAACCTGCGAACGAATCATCTGGTGTTCGGTGATATTTTGTAAATGTGGGATTAATGCCATACACTCGACTACGAAATATTCGGCCTTATTGGCAACAACATCACGAGTAATTCGGAGCTGTTCGATAATATTCGGGGCGCCAATACGCCTGATCGGCATTTCATCGTCATCAACATCTATTACTCTCGGGCTAGTGCCGGTAGTCTTGACAAATACGCGCAAACCACCGCCTTTCAAGCCACCGCCGATCAGCCGGGTAACTGATGATTTACCCCGGGTGCCGTTGACGTGAATCCGAACCGGTATTTG
This sequence comes from Candidatus Zixiibacteriota bacterium, assembly GCA_024231855.1. Taxonomy (GTDB): domain Bacteria; phylum Zixibacteria; class MSB-5A5; order UBA10806; family 4484-95; genus JAAEQD01. Next base: position 71,140 of record JAAEQD010000243.1, on the reverse strand, counting down.
ATTGATATTATGTCTGTGTCGGCGAAATTCAAAGACGCCGTATGCCGCAAAAATCAATACTAATAAAAAAACGAGCCACATAGATATTTCTTTCTGGCTCCTCTCTCCTCAGGATTCTCAATATATATAATTATTACATTTAAGGCAAATACTTTAACGTATTAAATGAAAATATTTTCGATTTGAATTCGATAATCAAGAAAAAAGGGGCAGATATTAATCTACCCCTAAAGCCAGGCCGGCTGGAATAATCGGGAGCTCCAAAACCAATCGGCCCGGGATAATCTTTTATGCTTTTCAGGTATTATCAATCAACCTTAAAAGTCCCTATTTATCTCTCATCAGATCAAGTTCAAGCTTTAAATGGCGAAGTCTTTCCTCATTGAAATTATCATCACCACTGGCATAGCCCCATCTATTTGTAACGTCGAGTTCAAACAGGTTTCGCGAAGTAGAGATTCTGGGAGCAAAAAACTTCCCGGCAGCTTCATGATAAGATGAAAGAGGAGCCAGGCTGGGATTAGAACCGGACAGGATTTGAAACATGATAACCTGGTCCGTGTTAAAGGCGGCCGGTCTCAGATCAGCAGCCATATTCGACCAGGCGCCGGTTACCAAACCGGAGACCTTACTTCGGGATGTTTTCAAAGGGCGACGGCTCAAATACTCATGCACGAAATCGCGGGATGACTCTATTTCAGTATTATCCAACTCAGATTTTTCCACCTCAACTACGGGAATAGTACCAGCATCGTATACTGGAATCACTTCGACCACGGCAGGCTTGACCTCAGGCGAAATATCCTCGGTTTCCGGTTGGTTCACAATCTGGATTATCTCTGGATCGGCCTGGTCGATTATTTCCGGAATAGCTTCGCTTTCGTCGGTTGGATTGTCTGAATTAACGATCTCGGCTTCCCCGGATCCGTTCATAATCGGCGACGAAGCTCTCTGTTCGGTAGATGGAGTCTGTAAATTTCCGAGCGGGACGAAAGTTTTCACAGCCAGAACCGTTATTAAAACCACCATCAGCGGAGTTACCAGTCTGACGGCAAGCCTATTTGCGAATATTGAATCGAAAATTCTGCCATAACGGCGTGGTCTAGGCCTGGGTCTGGCCGCGATTCGTGCGATCACCCTGGTTCCGAACTTATTCCAGTAACTGCTTTCAGGCGGCGAAAAATCAGCTTTTTGAGAAAGATGTGAAATGTGCTGAACTGATTCATATTCAGCTAAACATTCCGCGCACTCGGCGATATGCTCATCAAGCCATTCACATTCGCCAAGATGCCCATCGATATAAGGGCCTATTAATTTTTTATTTCTGCAGTTTGCCATTTTTCCTTTTATCGGTTTGTTTCAGTGCATTCCTGAGTTTGGCTCTGGCCCTGAAAAGGCGCGACATCACTGTACCAACCGAACATCCTACTATTTTTGATATTTCCTCGTAAGAAAACTCCTCGTATGTCTTCAATAAAAAAATCGTCTTCTGAGGCGATGGAAGTTTATCCAAAGCAGCCTGAAAAACTTCCATTTGCTCCTGATTCACCAAACGGCTTAATTGGTCGGGGCTATGTGGAATACTTTCCAAATAAGTCCTTCCGGACGGGCTATCCAGTGAAACCGTGAAACTTTTATGCTTGAGATAGTTGAGAACTTGGTTAACAGCAATCCTGTAGAGCCAGGTGTAAAAGCTTCGGCCTGTCTGAAAACCCGATAATGACATATATGCTCTCACAAAGCTCTCCTGGGCTAACTCATCCGCAACATCGTGGTTCTTAGTCATTCTTAACGCCAAAAAGTAAATCTTCTTCTGATACTTATTGACCAGGACTTCAAACGCTTTTACATCACCCGCTAAAACGCGTTCGATAGTTACCTGATCTTCATCTTTCTTTTTATTGTCCATACGCTCAGTCTATTATACAATCCAGATTGGTTTTTATTCCCTATTAACCTCGACTCCTAAGCGGGAAACTAAATCGATAAGAATAATATTTTTTTTCAAACCGGCCGATTTCAAACTTATTTCGCTCTCATAAATATAATGCAAACAATTAATTAGGCAAGAAAAAGATAGTCGTGGGGCTATCTGAACCAGGGCATCGGAAGTCTTTTTCAGAAGCCGAAAATTCTTGGCCAAAATATATGATGGCACGTTTGTGGTCTTAGCCATGTTTAGTTTCAGGAAAAAGTCTTTAATTCGAAACAAGATCGTGCCCTCACCTTGCTTTGTTAACTGCAAATGATGCAGTAACTTAATAGCGTCGGCTATTTCTCCCCGGGCGATTTTTACGGGCAAATCGACGACTGTACCCATGGTGCCGGCGCCGATCAATTGAGCCACATCTCCCTCGCCTATTACTGTATCATTACCGGCATAAATTGCCAGCTTGTTGATCTCCTGCTCTAATATACCGACTTTACAGCCAATTGTTTCGACCAGATATTCAAGCGCCTCGCGGGTTATATCTATTTGGAGGTCCTTGGCAGTTTGCTCGAGTAAAATCAAGGCTTTCTCCGGCGTGGGTTCGGCGAATTCAATACAATCTTTTTTATGGGCCAACAAAGCTTTGAAAATCTTTTTCTTTTTGTCTTTTGGCTCCAATTTTCCACTGGTCAAAACCAATGTTGTATATTCAGGAATCGATTCTATAAACTTCATAAGCAAAGTCTGGCCTTTTGGAGAAACTTTATCGACATTTCGCAATAACACTACCCTTATAGGCGAGCCAAATGGTGGCGATGATGCGGCGTTGATAAGCGTCGGCATATCGAGACCGCGGCTTTCGAAATAGTGATAATCGAAATCCTCGAAGCCTTTCTGAATAACGGAATTGATCAGGTCCTTAACCTTCTTCATCTTGGTGTATTCATCCTCGCCATGAAAAAGGTAGAAGCGACTTATTTTCGAAAACGCATTCATCTCAATTAATCATAATGTAAAAATAACGTCCAGACAACCAAATAATAGGCCGAGCTTGGATCAGTTCAATTAAATCCAAACCCAGCCGGTAATTATCTATCAGAATCGTGAAGCTGCCTATTTAAGCAACGCCATTCCTTTAGTCGAGGATTTATCAGCAGTGGATAGCTTGTAGAAATAGATACCGGATGAAACAACAGTTTGTTGATTGTTCGTGCCGTCCCATATTACCTGATGGTACCCGCTTCCCATTTCAGCGCTAATTAAAGTCCTGACCAATCGGCCGGAGATATCGAATATCTCTAGCTCAACATTGCCCGGCGAGGCCAGGTTAAATGAAATCTCGGTTTGAGCATTGAAAGGATTCGGGTAATTCTGGAACAGGTTGAATTCCGATGGGATACTCGACAGATCTGAAATTCCTACTGGACCTTCAACTATAGCCTCCTCGCGGTTGGAATAAGTCGACCATTGGTCCTCGGCATCCCTGGCCCTTACCTGGTAGAAATAAGAGCCCCCGATGTGATCTTCTATCAGATATGAATTTTCTGTAATATCCGATGATAAAACAACGATATTTTCGAAGGATTCAACCGGGTAAACATCATCGAAGTAAATACCCTCATCGGAAACGGCGCCATCAGTGATATAGCTGAATTTTATGTTCACGGTCATCCCCACGTAATCATCCAGCGGAAATACACCTTCAACCCATTGATAATCCGATGAGCCGGTGATACCGTTACCCCTGTTGTTGCCGTGAGGATTGTAATTAGTGGTTATATTACCGGCAATCGGCGAATAGGTCGCTCCGCCGTCAGTAGAAAGATCGATATAGGCATAATCATAATCGGATTCGATATCATACCAGGCATACAGTGTAAGCTCATCGCCTTCTTCCACTGTGATCGGATCGGCCATATTCGCGTAGCCATGATAACTATTCCCGCCGCCCGAATAAAGACTGTAATCTCCTGAATAAGAACGATAATAGGTTATTTCGAAACCATCGAGTGTCCAGACATCGGAACCGGATTCGAAATCGTCTTCAAGTCTCGTGAAACCGGACTTTTCGATAAGCTCATAAGCAACCGCCGGATTTTCCTCATCATCGTGATTCCAGGTGATGGTGAACGTATTCGTGTCGAGATCGCCGATCGGGTCGAGAACCGGAGCGGTCGGCGGCGCGATAGCCCGGATATTGCCAACCACCTGCGAGATAAATTTGCCCATGGGAAGCATCTGTTCATTTAATTGCGGAATTCGATACTCCGACGGCCAAAAACCATCCTGACCTGAGCCGGTTTCGGTAACGATCGAGAATATTCCCATCATGCCATACTGCCAATCGGTGGATTCACCATTGGCGTAATATTGCAATGTCTCCCCTGCCGTTCCCGCGATGTAATCGGTTAGAATTTCCGCCGAATCGCCCAGGGCTACATAAGTGCTATGGTCAGGCGTATAAGATCCATCGTAGCTAAAGGGATATAAAACCCAGTTGCCATAGCAATGGGCATTTAAAATGAATTGAAAATCGCGCTCATAGATAAAATCCCTGACCGCCTGTGTTTCGGGTTCGGAGAAGTCCGATGGCCCACGATAAGTCTGATCATTAGGGTAAGGCGATGAACCGTCATCATCATAGCCCCACATATAGCCCCAGTTACGATTGAGATCGACACCGCCTCCGGATCGGCGATTTTTGCGCCACATACCGCCGCCGTTGGGATTGCTTTGACGATTATATTCGTAGCCATCAGGATTGAATACAGGCAAGAAGAATAATTCCCGACCATCGACGATTTCGGTAGCCTCATCATCCGAGCCGTAATTTGTCAGAAGCCAGGTAATATAATGAAGCTGCCATGACCAGCTGGCGGGCTCGCGGGCGTGGATCAGGGAATTATAGAAAACTTCCGGCTCATCCTCATCGACATCGACATTATCCGAAATTTTAAACACCCACAGGTCTCTCTCCTCCCAGGACGTGCCTATTGAAAATCGCTCGGACACCAAATCGGGGTAGGCCGCCTGAAGGGCATCCACCGTATCGAGGATTTCCGAGAAAGTTAAAAAGCCGCCCATAGTTGTGTTTAGAGGATTGCGGCTCTGGTAGAACGCGACTAAATCATCGTGGACAATCTCATAATGGAAGCCGCCCCGGATAATCTCATCGATATTCTCGGGATAGGCGACTATTTCCGCGTAATCATCTGTAATATAGGCGATATCGAGATGGAGACCGGAAAGCTTTGAAAGATCCGTCTTATCAATAAGATAAACTCTGACTAATGAGGGATTATCAGAAGCCTGAATAATCGAGGCCGGGATAATTAGCATTAATGTCACCAAAGCGCATAATAACAATCTTTTCATCACGTCTCCTTTGCCTATATTGAATAAATCAGTTTCACGAAGATTTGTTTCCCTCACGTCTATAATATAGCAGAATCCGGTTCATAGTCAATTGATATATATAAAAATAAGGGCCATTATCAGACCCCCATTTAGATACGAATCTCGTTTTAAAATCATATAGACAGGCCGTCCTGAGCCATATTTTCCTCGGTTGGAATCCAATCAAGGACAAAGGGGAATTTTTTCTTGTAGCTTTGAGCAAGGCTGCAAAACTGTTCGAGTTCGGATGAAGGCTGTTCTTGCGAATTGACCTGGCTGACTATATCAAAATTATTGCCGAAAATCTCGATTCGCTTATCGACAAAAAGATGTGAATTCAGTTCTATGAACTCAAGAAGCGCCAGTAGGCTGGCATATTCGCACTCTTCCGAATCGCCCTTGTATTGCCCCCTGAATTTAATGCCAATACCTGGTATAACAAAACTAACATAACCGTTGAACTGCTCATCATCATCTTCATCGGGTCTGGTAAAGCCTTGGAAAAAACATTTCATAAACAGCCTCCTTTTCACTTTGCCGATTTCCAGAAATATATTTGCAAAAGGCATGCCTTCCGGAAAAGCTAAATAGGCCGAATAATCGGGGCGAGCCGAAAGCTATAGTTGTATTGTTTAAGTGTTTATTGGGTAATAGGTTAAGAAATGATAAAAATAACAAAGCCCGAGTGTGCGAAAAGCCTGATTTCCTTGAAGGAGGTTTAATGGTTTATCGTGTTTATTGACCCCTGCAATTCTTTTCACACATCGGGCATTTATAATAACTTTAACATTATTATAATTCTGCCTCCAGTCTATAAGTTAATTATCGTCAGTCCAGCCTTTCCTCTTGAGGAATATACAATTCAAATCTATCGATATTCCGTTTTTTGTCAATTTGACGTTAAATAAACCTCATTTAACCGATTAACTACTCTACATTAATAAAGAACGAAATTACTTATTGTAGGTTATTTAACGAATAAAGAATGCAATTGGTTCCCTAAAACTTATGCAAATGATATCCTATTTTAAAAGAATGCATTTTTGTGCATTCGAGTAGGTCCCGGCCTGCAGTTTATAGAAGTATATACCCGATGGCAAATCGCCGGCATGCCATATTACCGAATGCTGGCCGGCCGGTTGGTTTTGCTTATAAAATGTCTCTACCCTGCGGCCAAGGATATCGTAGATGACAATTTCAATATCGGATGGTTTAGTCAGCTCGTAAAGGATTTTGGTTGTGGCGTTGAATGGATTGGGATGATTCTGGAAAAGTTTAAAGCTTGCCGGTAGAAGTATCTCGTCCTGCTCATTCTCCGTAGGATTTGAAAGCGAATCGATAACATCTCTTATAATATTAGGATTGTATTCAGTATTCCAATATGCGACACGGCCGAAACGATCGATTACGTAATCCAACGGAAAAGGACTTAAGCCTGGCTGTGAATATTGATTATATGCACCATGACTTAACAATAGTGGAAATTCGATCCCGAATTGATCGGCGAAATTTCTAACTGTATTTTCACTTTCATTATGATTAATTCCTAAAACCACTAGTTCATCTCTATCATATTCTTCCCAGAAAGAAGTCTGAATGTCCGAAAACTCCGGACCGCATACCGGTCACCAGGAGGCAAAAAACGCCAGTAAAACTACTTTACCGTAATAATCGGATAGCCGGTAAGTCCAGCCGTCTACATCCTCCAGTTCGAAATCCGGCGCGATATCTCCAATATCCAGCCTGGGACTGCCGTTGGCTGTGATTTTTAAATCAACAAAAGGTTCATCGGGATCATCCGAATAAAACCGAACATTGGACCAGTTATATTCCTCATCGGGCGCGGTATAAGATACAAAAAAATCAAAGGATTCATCACCGGGAATTACGGCGTTTAGAGGAGAAAACTCGAAATCGGCATTGGACAAAGTAACCTCATCAATCGTCAGTTGCCCGCCACCGGTATTGAATATCGTAAAAACAGTGTCGATAGTATTGCCGGCCGGTAAATCACCCAGATCCATCAAATTAAATTCGATAAAGATATCCCGCTGATTTCCCGAACCGTATCGATAAATCTCTAATAATGCCCAATCAGCTACGAATATATTCGAGTTATTAACTGTCAGGCCCATAGCCCTAGTTGGAGTGTCCTCCCAGCCCGCGAGTTCGGGATTTAAAGGATCGGAAATATCAATAACCTGTACCCTGTCCCAGGTAGCGACATAAACCAGATTATTCTCAACCGACAGGTTAAAAGCAGATCCTTGAGTTTGAAAGTTGGCAATACGCTGCGGCTGTTCCGGATCGCTATAATCAATAATATCTACTCCCTGCGCGCCAACGGCCACCGCGGCATAATTACCATAGAAATCAATATCCTGGGCTGCCGAGCTTGTATTAACGGCACTTATAAATAGCGGATCGGCCGGATTATCAAGATTGAATAGCTTAATTCCGCCGGCGCCATCGGCCAAGTATAAATGATCGTTTAGAATTTTTATCGCGGTGGCATTTTCGATATTATCAGTCTTCTGGTCTAATAAACTTATATTGCCGTTCTCCTGAATTCTCAAGATATATATGCCCCGAAAATGGGCGGTAGCGTAGAGGTAGTTATTATAAACCACCCCATCTTCAAAATTCACTCTATAAGGATTATAAACATCCAGTAAAATCGGATCGCGAGGATTAGCAAAGTTGATTACAGCGATTCCATTCTCACGAGCGAAACCGTAACCAACGTGATCACTTAAAGCCAAATGATAATACCGATTGTAAGGATGACCCTCTGGAACGTATCTGCCAACATAAGTCGGATTTAGTATATTAGATACATCGACAATAGTAAATCCGCTGACACCCGCGACAAACACTGTATCGTCCCGATATTCACAGTCGAGGAGTTCGGCGAAGATGTTCGGATTGAATGTGGTTATGTAATCGATATTATCAGAAGCCGCCGAGACGGAGCTTAAAATCACCAATATTGTCAGGACAAAACAAGCTCTGACGGTATTTTTTATATTAACCATACTTCACACTTCCTATTTAAGCAGGGTCATACTGTGATAGTCCGAGTTAAATGTCTGGGATTTCAATTTATAATAGTATCTTCCCGACGAAACCCGATGCCCGGTATAATCCCTACCATCCCATACTACGGAATCATGTCCTGTTTTCAAAACCAAGTTACGCACCAGACGGCCGAGCTGATTATAAATCTCGATTTCTCCCTCTGAAATGGAATTAAATTCAGATGTCAGTTTTATTGTCGTGGTCGCGTTAAACGGATTAGGGTAATTAGTTATAATAGCGATTTTATCGGGTATTAAGAATTGACCATCATCGACCGATGTCGACTGACTAAGCCAGTCAAATGATCTCGATAGCAATTCCCGGCGATTCAGATCCGAAGATATGGCTTCGAAACCAAATGCCATAAACACGGATTTTGAATTATTGTGAACATGTCTAACCGCGGCAATCCCTCCCGATAAATACTCAAGCACCGGCGGCGAATTGTATACTGGAGCGATTATAGCGGGAGCTACTTGATTATCAGCGCCATTTCCACCCTCGATAGCAAAACTTAAACCATCGCCAATCGGATCATCCGCCGTCCCGGTTACTGCCATTGTTCCCGAATAAGAATCAATATATTCAACGCCCAGAAAATCTTCAAGAACGGAATCGCCCTCTAAATACGAGGCTATACCCTGGCCGGTTATTATCGAATTGCCGCCGCCACTAATAAATTCCATCAAGCTTAATATCTCTGAATCGGTGAATACTGAATCGAGTTGATCGCCCGAGTACAAGATTATGGTTTCGAAATTGAGCAAATCGCCGCTTCTATAAGTCGAGAAACCTCGATCCCAATAATTGAAACCTACTCCCAGGCCGGTTAGCGCGTCATTGTAGTAGCTCCAATACTGATTCTCGATATCACCTTGATTTATTACTATAACAGGATACCCGCTGACAGCCCTGAATAGGATAGTTTTAACGTCATCCGGATTATTTTGGGGCGTAATTGTAACTGTAGCCTCGCCATCGCCCGGAACGTTTTGAGGGAATAAATCTGGTCTAATACTCGCGGAATCTCCCGGTTCCAAAGCAACCTGGCCGGAATCCAGAAGACATAAAGAATCTATGCAGATTACTGAAAACCAACCATCGGGCATATTTGTGGTTTTAGCTACTCTGTAAGTGTCAGTTGAATTGCCGTTATTAGTAAGAAAGGCTTCGAAAAACGCGCCGCTATCAGGAGGAACGGCCAAAGCGACAATGTCGGCATTTATGGTATACGAGTATTGAGAAAATGCCGGATTTATCAAGCTTAAAAAAATAAAGGCAATGAAGCCTAATCTGCTGATGCTCATCCTTACGCCTCCTTTGTTTTTGTTAACAAAATCTAAATTAGTATTGTTCCCATAAATAAATAAGCCCGCTATTAAAACGGGCTTAGAATTAGTAATATAGAATAGCGATTTTACTTTAACAAAAGCATCTTTCCAATATCAATCGAACCGGATGCTTGCAGCTTACAGAAATAAATCCCCGAGGGCAGGTCACCGGCATGCCAGATTACGGAATACTGTCCGGCCGGTTGGTTTTGCTTATAAAATGTCTCTACCCTGCGGCCGAGGATATCGTAAATATCTATTTCAATATCAGATGGTTTGGCCAGCTCGAACAGGATTCTTGTTACGGCATTGAAAGGATTGGGATAATTATACAGAAGCGATGTTTTCTCCGGCAAAGTCGCGATTGGCTCCTCTTCTATATCGACACCCTCGAACACCTGGAGAATATTATTGAAAATCTCAAATGATGTCGGCTCCTCAACGTAGTACAACGGGAATTCCAATACGGCGGCGATATGATTCTCGCCATGATGAATTATGGCAATCGGTCGGTCATGGAAGTTGGACGTATCGGGATTAACCGATTCATAAGCATAGATAGATTCAGACGACTCCCTCGGTATTAACGCGCCAATACCAAAGAGCCGCCCGTCGTTATTCTCATCAGGAAATGTAATTCGATTAGCCCTGTCAATATCAACATCAAAACCCGGGAAGAATGACGCCGTCGGTTGGCCGCCGACGAATTCCGTAGTAAAGAGATTAGGATATTCAACACCATCAAGATTTAGATACTCGTTTTGAAAATCCGTAGAGCCAAACATTCGAATACCTTGAAATCCAAGGGTAGGCGCAACTAATCTGGATCCATTAAGAATTAGTTTGCCGCCGCCATCAAGGTAACTCGATATAAGATTATCATAATTGAGGAAAGTCATACTGGGAGCCGGTAAGTGCTCTTTGCACCAGACAACTATTTCGTAGGGCGTTAAGTCCGCAATCGTATCCGGCCTGGAATTCGAAATAGCATACTGATAGCCTGAGTTCTCCAATAAATTCTCGTAAAACACGACCATAGAATCATAATCCGGGTTTTGTACGGAATTATGTCTATTAGCATTTATCAACAAAATACCCTGATTCAGTTCCATCGGGATAGCCGACACGGTATCAGAGTGGAATGATTCAATACCGTAGATATCGAAGGCCGTAAGTTTGTAAAAATACCTGAATCCATTAGCTAAATCGGTATCCAGGTATCCAGTAGTCAAAGAAGTATCGATAAATTCATATTCATTTAGATGAAGATTAATAGCGCGATAAACAAAGTAACCCTGTATGTCATCTTCGGGATTGGCATTCCAATTCAGTTGTACCTCATGGTTACCCCGCTCGGCGGTTAAGCCGGTTGGCGGCGATGGTTGGCCGGTATTAATAACCAATTCTTCAGATAACGCGCCTTGCCTGTTATAAGTATTAACCCTGGCGATCACATAATAATAATAAGTGTTATCTTCAACATCGGTATCGGTAAAAGACGAATCGATAAAACCGTTGGGAGTAATCGGCAATTCGTCATAAACACCTGATTCAGTGCCTCGATAGATTCGATATTCCAGGAGATTATCTCGATCTTGATGGTCCCAGGCCAGCTCCACGAAAGTCTCTTCCCAATCAAGAGCCGTGAAATTATGCGGCGGTCCAAGCGGTATCGATTCATAGCCGGTTTGATAAAATGATAACGCGCTGTCGGCTTTTTCGATTAGATCGGAGAAATCGAGATTACTGTAGTATTCGACAATAGAAAGAGAATCATCCGTGCCACTATGAAGATTATTCGCGTAATTATAAGGATCACTATGTAGATTGCTTCCGCCTATATACGCTACCGTGACAGTTTCGATCTCGCCCGGTGTTATATCAAAAGTTCCCAATGACATCAGGTAACGGGTATCAAAACCATTAGCTGCCTCATTTGGATCAAACGAATTATTAGGGATCCAGCCTTCATTAGTCCAATCCAGGGCGCTATATGCCTGATCATAATCGCGCTCACCATTTGACATGATCTTGTATTTACCAATATCTCCACCAGGAGTACCATTGCCGCCGCCCGGATAGGGTCCATCGTAATTGCTAACTAATCGAGGACCCCAGTCCGCTTGAGAATTGATATTGGAAATCCACCAATTGAAATTGGTCTGTAAACCTGGCGTTGACGAACCCAGCAGCATAAATCCCATCAAATCCCTTGAACTATTGCTATCGAATTCACCATTTTGGGGCTGGCCGTTATTATCGGCTATCCAGGCGATCCCTCTTTCGCCATGTTCTATGAAACCACATAGATCATCCTGGGCGCCCTCTTCAGGCCCATAACCAGCTTCATTAATATGCATAACGTCAGCATCAATATAAATACCGATCCAAACATCCTCCAAAGCCTGCGAATAAATATTCTCGATAATATAATCAATCACGAAGAATTCATCATAGCCTGATGTGCTCCAGCACATACTTCGCTGGACTACTTTGAGACCCATTGGTCTATGGGGTCGGTCGTCGTTAGGATCCGGTGCAACCCCCACGGTGCACGTATCAAGATATAGCGCATAGTATTCCTCATCACTTATTTCATGTTCAAGCCAGAAAGATTGATACTGATGAGGTGGCGGATTCAGCTCATAGATATTGCTCCACCAACCATCATCGCCAATTGAAACCAGAGTGTCCAGCTGACCCGGCTCGTCGCCCTCCACAACCGCGCCAATCCACAGGCAACCCTGGAACAGGTGCTCAAGACCGGAGTCTATAGGGAATTCTACGGAAGGGGCTGGGATATTCCAATAAGGATCATATATACCGCGTCCCTCGGAACCCAGTTTGCCATAGTTGGTTACAGAAAGCGCGATATTCGAAGCTCGATGAACTCTCAATGAGTGATCAGGGACGTCGGTAACTACCGGATCAAAATATTCGGTAACTTTATCGGCGGCAGACAACTGCCCAACTGCCAATATAGCTAATACCAATACAGTTAATTCGCGCATGATATACCTCCTTTATATTATTTTTTAGCTAAACTAAAATAATTAAATTACTGCCGCCACTTATACAGCTCAGCGACGATAATATTCCCGACTTTTATTATCTAAAAACCAGTTTCGTTAGCAATATATTCCGGTAAATGACAAGATAACAATTTAAACTATTTCAGCAATATCATTTTGGAGGTTGAGTACTGACCACTTGTTTTAAGCTGCCCGAAATAAACTCCGGATGAGTAATCGGAGGCATCCCAGGTCAGGCTATAATTCCCGGCAGATTGAATTTCATCAACCAGTACAGCAATCTTCCCGCCCATTAAATCGAAAATGGCAAGTTCAATCCGGCCCGGTTGGGACAAATTATAGCGAATTTCAGTCGAGGCGTTAAATGGATTGGGATAATTTTGAAATAGTCGAAAACTGTTTGGAATCGATGACGACTCATCAATATCAGTCATCAGACAGGTAAGCGAGTTTATCCGGCCGGCGCCCAACAAGCCCTCGAAGCCGGGGTTCAGATGATCGATCGGATCGGCTGAATCCTCGATTAATTGCTCGATCTCATCGTTGGTAAAAGCAGGATACCAGGCTCTGAGCAACGCGGCCAATCCGGAAACGAAACCCGCCGAGAATGATGTCCCGGATACCATATCGAAATCATCATCCCATGGTATAGGCAGATTAACTCCGGGCGCGCAGATATCGACATATTCGCCGTATGGAGCAAAAGACGCCTTATGATCGTATTCATCGGTGGCCGACACGGCCATAACATGTTCATAGCCGGCCGGGTAAACTACCTGGTCGCCATCGCCGCCGGCGGCTACGATTAGCACATCCTCTTCCCAGACGGCATCGATAATGATCTGTTCGTATGCCCTGAATATTGGTATCCCCCAAGAACAGTTCATTATCCGGGCCCCATTATCAGCCGCGTAAATCATCGGCATGTACCCTTCGACCAATTGGCCGTTATCGGTGATCGCTTTGAGAATCATCAACCGGGCAGAGAAACCTATGCCGGCCCCCATCAAACCGTTATCGGTGGCCTCGGAAATACAGCCGGCGACTCCAGTACCATGAGGATTATTGGATATCGGATTATAATCTTCATCGGCAAAATCCCAACCGATCACGTCATCGACAATGCCGTTGTCATCATCATCAATATTATTATTATCAGCGGGATCAAGGATGCCGTTATCATTGATATCTTCCAGTTCATTAATCCATAAATTAGGGCTGATATCAGCGTGATTATAGTCAACTCCGACATCGACAACTCCGACTATTGAACTCCTGGTTGTGTCGCCGCGGACAATATCCCAGGCCTCCAGAGTATGAGTATGTGCCAGATACCATTGCTGGTCGACATAAGGATCATCAGGTGTATAATAAAGCTCAGGTATAAATTGAAGCTCGGCGGATTCGATATTAGGATTATCGGCAAGTTCCAACGCGACGGTTTGAGCGGCGGTTGTTTCATCGAGAATGAATATATATATTCGGGAGATTTCGCGTATCAGGGCCGGTTTACGCAGGACGCCCGGGTAAAAAGATTCAACCTGGATTATTCCCAACCCGGGGCAAATCCTGTCAATCGACTCGACTCCTGTTTGGGCGAAGCCGGCTTCGTAATTGTTCGTGGCATATGATGGCGCGTCATACTTATTAACTACCACGACTCTATTGCTGATATACTTGGCGCCGTTGGGGAATTCTAATATCTTCAAATCTGAGGCCGAAGCTGTCAAGGCAAAACATTGGCCTAACATATAAATCAAGGTTATCATAATTCTATTCATGTTTACCTCCTCTTGAGATTCGATCAGATTCGCCTATATTTTAAGATATAATAGTTGACTCTAATGTCAAGTTATTTTATGGATATTTAATAAGGAAAATAGGAAATCTGTAATCCGTAAAACATTTAAATAATTCCTCAATGCTATGAATAAATCAGGCAATTTTGTTTCATTTGTTTGTTAAAGGTGTTTCAATTATAACCGGATTGTTTACATAATGTCTCATTTTACGCAAAATCGTAAAGGATAAATTAATTTGCGGATTATTTTGAACCGAAAATTAAAACAGTAAGGTTGAACGGTATCTTATTAGTAAAAAGGGTATGATGAATTTTTTCGATCTTCAGGATATAGCCGATTCACAAATTGAGATTCTAAGTCCTTGTACGACTGAACAATTACTCAGAATCGGCAGGCATCTCAAATTAGCATCGGCCAGCCGGGTAATCGATTTCGGCTGCGGTAAGGGTGAACTTCTGAGCCAGTGGGGAAAGGAATTCGGTGTTTCGGGAGTTGGTATCGATATTCGCACAAGCTGTACCAATCAAGCCCAGGCAAAGATCAACGCCCACAATCTAACGGAGAAAATCGATATAGTTCATGGCAAGGTTACCGAGTATGATTTCGAGTCGAACTCCTTTGATACCGGCATTTGTATCGCGTCATCATACACCTGGGGCGGTTTTCGCGAGAGTCTCGCGGGCATGAAATCCGCTATCAAACCCGATGGAAAACTAGTCATCGGCGAAGCCTACTGGCAAACTGATCGGGTAGATTCAAAATTCCGCGAGGAAGAACCTTTTTTCACCGAAACTGAGCTTCTGAAAATAACCCGGGAGGAAAACCTGGATTTTGAATTCATGTTCCGGGCCAGTCGAGAAATTATCGACAACTACGAATCCGAACACTGGCGTGGATTTATAAACTGGATCGAGGCGAATCCCGACCATCCCGAAGTGAACAATATCGTCAAGCATCTGCATAAAATCCAAAACGAATATTTCTATTTCGACCGCAACAATTTAGGCTGGGCGATATACATCTTAAATCCGGTGAAATATAAAAAATACGAAAAAACAGCTAAAATCGAACCATCGGCTATTTTATCAGCAGCATCTTTCTAGACTCTAAATAACTTCCCGCTTGAATTCTATAAAAATAAATCCCTGAAGTTAAATCTCTGGCATGCCATATTAGCGAATGCGATCCGGCCGGTTGGTTTTGAAAGATCAATGTTTCAATCCGGCGGCCAAGTATGTCGTATATTTCGATAGTGACATCAGATGATCGCGGAATATCGTAGCTAATTGTGGTCGAAGCGTTAAACGGGTTGGGGTAGTTCTGATAAAGATGAAAAGTTGTGGGCAGTATATCGATAATTTCGATATCGACATGCTGGTCGAAGTAGAACGCCCCCATATCGGCGCGGGTGCTGTCGGGATCGAGTGGTGATTCGGGATCGCCGGTGTCGATGCAGGGTGATCCTGCCAGCAGATGGTAATCGCCGCTAGTCGGATCGACGAAGAGCGGGTCGGCATCGATATTGCCCTGGCCTTCCCAGCCGCCCTGGATATCGCTGTAGGTAATATCAATTGAATCGGAAATAGTATAGACTTCATCGCCCGATTCCGCGGAATCCGCCCATAAAATAGTATTAACCACAATCGGATCGGCATCGTACGCGATACAAATTCCGCCGCCGAAATTCTCGGCATAATTTCCGCTTATCGTATTGTTAACTATCATTTGACTGGAGCCATCGCATATTATTCCGCCACCGTTAAAAGCCGAATTACCTACTATGACGTTGTTGATAATAGTTATAGGAAAATCCGTGTAAATTCCGCCACCAATATAAGAGGAATTTCCAGAAATAAGATTACTATTTATAATGGAACCAGAAAATCTAATCGCGATACCACCGCCTATAAGACCGGAAATATTATCAATTATCCGATTGTTAGTTACAGTAGGATTAGCGAAGGCAATCAATATCCCGCCCCCGGAACCTGATTCATCGGTGTTGTTTTCGGTTATAATATTCCCAACAATCGTTGGATTCGCCTGATTAAAACAAGTAATACCGCCACCTATGATATGCTCCTCCGAATAACCACCCATTCCGTTACGAATCGTGAATCCGGTGATTACGGTTGAACTGTCCTCGCCGTTTTCGAAAGTAACGACCGAACCCGCAGCATCCCCATCTATAATTGTTTGAGGTATATACGACGTATCTCCGGTTGTCAGAAACAACGATCCCAGAATCAGGTTATGTTCATTGAAATTGATATTCTCAATATATACGCCCGGCTGGACTAAAACCGTATCACCTATGAAACTGGCATCTATACCCTGCTGAATAGCCGGGTAATGAGCCGGAATATCGATAGTCCGCGGGCCGGTTCTCGGAGAATAAAACGCCCCCAAATCAGAGCGGGTGCCGTCGGGATCGAGTGGTGAATCAGGATCGCCTGTATCGATACATGGTGATCCGGCCAGCAGATGGTAATCGCCGCTATCGGGATCGACGAACAGCGGGTCGGCATCGATATTGCCCTCGCCTTCCCAGCCGCCTTCGATGTTGGAATATGTCATTGTCGGCCGGGAGGTTTCATTGCCGAAAATCTCGTTACCTTCGACAGAGGCGCTATTATTCCAGTAAATTGTATTTTTAACTCTGGGGAACGAAGTTTCCAGGCAGCAGAGCCCGCCGCCCCTGGATGCCATATTATCACTAAAAGTACAATTCGTAATATAGGGGCTCGAATTGAACCTACTTAAAACTCCACCGCCATATCCATCGGTGATGTTGTTGTAAACCACATTTCGCTTAAATGAGGCAACTGATATTTCGAAGTAGGCTCCGCCGCCACCCTCGGAGGCTGCATTATCTACTAATATGTTGTGTTCAATTACGGGCACCGAACCGCCTGTACAGCGAATACCTCCACCGTAATCTGAAAAGCCGTTTCGAAGCGTGAATCCTGTAATTATGGTGGAATTAAGTTCTCCACTTTCGAATTTAACCACTGATCCCGAAGAATCCCCATCAATCACGGTTTGCTCAATATAGTTCGTATCCCCGGCTGTTAAAAACAACGACGCTAACACGATATTATGCCCGTCGAAATCGATATTCTCAACATATATCCCCGGCTGAACCAGCACCGTATCACCATCTATGCAAGCGTCTATACCCTCCTGAATAGCAGGAAAATCATCCGGGATGTTGAAAACTCTGTTTTCCCTGCGATGGTAGAAAGCACCAATATCCGCGCGGGTCAGGTCGGGATCGAGAGGCGATTCGGGATCGCCGGTATCGATACAGGGCGATCCAGTCTGTAGATGGAAATCGTCGTTATAAGGATTGATGAACAAAGGATCGGCATCGATATTACCCTCGCCATTATAGCCGCCATCGATATTGGAGTACGTAATAGCCGCTGGATCACCGCCATCGTATATTTCATCATATTGACTGGACGCGCTATCTCCCCAAAATATCGTATTGACAATTACAGGATCGCCAAAGGAATGACAAAATATAGCCCCTCCCGAACCGGCAATATTTCCGAATATAGTATTATTAGTAACCAGGCAATTTGTGTGAAGGAAATTTATCGCGCCGCCATAATTGGAAACTTGATTATTAAAAATCACATTGTAAGATATTATCGGATTTGAATACCATACACAGATTCCGCCACCGCAGCAACCGGAATTTTCGCTGATCATGTTACCTTTAATTATTGTAGTGGCGCCGTCGAGGCAGATTATACCTCCCCCTTCCGCCGAAGAGTCGTTGCCCCGGATGATATTATTCTCGATAATCGGCTGGGCGTTACTGGTGTAAATACCCGCTCCCTGAAAAGCCATATTACTAATTATTCGATTATCATGAATATATGCCCTCGAATTCTCCCGGCAGCTTAGCGCGCCGCCATAATGCCCATCGCTATTGGCTATTATATTATAGCGGATTTCCGGACTCGATGCATTCATGCAAGTTACCCCCGCGGCTGTTAAGTGATTTCTGCTGTAACCGTTCAGGATTGAGAATCCGGTAATCAGCGAAGTACTATCTTCGCCGCTATCAACAATAATAGCACAGTAAACATTATTAGCATCGATAATCGTATTAGAAATATGCGATGTATCCCCGGTAGTCAAAAACAGTGAACCCAGCACGATATTATAACCATTGAAATGTATACTTTCCACGTATGTCCCCGGCTGGACCAGCACCGTATCGCCATCGGAACTGGCATCTATCCCCTGTTGGATTGTTGGGTAGTCATAGGGGATATCGATAATTGTGGCGGCGGTGTTTGCCGCAATCGTAACGACTATCAATATTATTAGATACTTAGGATAGTATTTCATCTTATTTCGCCAGCAGCATCTTCTTCGTGTTAATATTGTTTCCGGCCTGAAGTTTATAGAAATAGATCCCCGAAGTTAAATCCTCGGCGTTCCAGATTAGCGAATGTGATCCAACCGGCTGGTTTCGTGAGATCAACGTCTCAACGCGGCGGCCGAGTATATCATAGATTTCGATCGTGACATCGGCTGCTTGCGGAAGATCGTAGCTAATTGTTGTTGAACCATTAAACGGATTGGGGTAGTTTTGATACAGTTGAAAATCTTTGGGCAGTAAGTCAACCACATCGATATCGACATGTTGATCATAGTAGAATGCTCCTATATCGGCGCGGGTGCTGTCGGGATCTAAAGGCGATTCGGGATTGCCGGTATCGATGCAGGGTGATCCGGCCAACAGATGGAAATCGCCGTTCAGGGGATCTAGAAAAAGCGGATTGGCATCGATATTGCCCTCACCATCCCAGCCACCCTGGATATTGGAATAGGTAATATCAGGAGAAGAGCCGGCAAATTCATTACCATACACTGATGCGCTGTCGGCCCAAAATATCGTATTTACAACTGAGGGATTCGAATTCTCACAATATAATCCGCCGCCATAATCTGCCCGGTTATCTGCAATCGTATTATTTCTAATAATCGGTTCAGAATTGCCGAAGCAACAAATTCCACCACCTTCCGCGGGAAAATTACCGCCGATTGCGGAATTTTCGATTATTAAGTTAAAGCTTATTGTGGGGCTTGATTCGATACAAAATATTCCTCCACCATAAGCGTCATAATAATCGTCAAAAGCTGTATTTCCGCTTATTATATTATTTTCAATTATTGGATTGGAATATTCGCAATATATTCCACCGCCAAAGCCGGTTAGATAATCACTAAAAGCAGTATTTCCGCTTATTATATTATTTACAATTAAAGGATTTGCGCTATCCCTGCAGTAAATTCCTCCACCATATTGCGCCGAATTATTTGTGATTACATTTCCATCAACTAAAGGGCAGGATTCATCGCGACATCGAATCCCGCCGCCTGAATTTTCGATAAACGAATTGTTGGTTATTGATGGGCTTGAGCCAAGGTAACAGTATATTCCGCTGCCCTCGTTTTGGGAAATATAATTGCCATTCAAATCGGGACTACTATTCTCACAACTAATCCCACCACCCCGAAATTGATTAGAATTATTAAAGATATTATTATCTGTTATAGTCGGGTTAGAATCTTTACAATTAATTCCTCCCCCATCATATGCGTAATTTCCGTATATATCATTATTAGCTATTTTAGGAAAAGAATAGTTATGACAGGTCACCCCTCCTCCCTCTATACCTTCATTCCAGCCATTGGTTATTGAAAATCCGGTTATTGTTGTTTCGTTGCCCTCGCCGTTTTCAAAGGTAACCACTGACCCCGAAGAATCCCCATCAATCACGGTCTGCTCGATATAGCTCGTATCCTCAGTAGTCAAAAGCATCGACCCCAGCACAATATTATGGCCGTTGAAATTGATATTCTCCACATAAGTCCCTGGCTGAACCAGCACCGTATCGCCATCGATACTGGCATTAATGCCCTGCTGGATTGTCGGGTAGTCATCCGGGATATCGATAATGGTGGCAAACGTTGATACTGCGACAGCAATCACCATCATTAATGCGATAGTAAACAACTTTCTCATATCAATTACCCCTGAATAGATGTTAAATTATCTAACAGCTAATTTTAGCCAAATACTACAACTTACTAAAATATAACAATTATATCATGGAGTGTCAAGATTTAATTAGATGTTCAGCGGATCGCCTATTTAGCAGGCAGATTAGAGGGCAATATCTTGCCGAATGAGTAATCCAGCATCCTGTTGGAATACTTGCACAAAGCTGACTTGCGTACCAGTTTCCAGACATCATTTCGAGTCAATTTCAAATCGCCGTTGTCCAGAAGTTTTTGGGGATAATCGGTAATCAGACGCAAAGTAGCGGCGGCCAGCATCACTGGTACGATAAGAAACATCCTTAAGCCGAGATACTTAATCGGGATAAGCTTGATATATTCGATAGAATCCTGAAAATGACAGCGGCAAATTTCGACCACTTTCAAAACCAGCCCGCGCAAATCGCCTTTCAAGCCGGTTAACGATTTATGGCCGAAAGTGATGCCGTACTGGTCGATAAACGTCCTCGGCAGGAAACATACTCCCCTGCTGGTATCGATCACGGCGTCCTTTAAGACATTGACTTTCTGCAGTCCAAGTCCGAACGAGCGGCCCAATGGGTGAAGTCTCTCCCGGGTTGTATCGGAAAACCCGACATAATCGGAGAAAATATCGGTCAGCATATGACCGACCGTACCGGCCACAAAGTAGCAATAGTTATCCCAATCGGCTTCATCTTTCAAGAAATGTATCTCCGATTGCTTACCACTGGCCAATGTTGTATAGCGAGCCATCCCTTCCGACATCTCCTGAACCCTTGGATATATATGATTCCTGAAATCGATTGGCATGGAATCGGCAGCGGTTAAGACCAGATCCATATTTTCCACCAGTCTCACGCTCGGCAGATGGTCGGGGAACGATGACGTCTCGGCCTGGCTATCCGGCGAAACGCCCTTGATATCAAATGAATCCTGAAGCTCACTCATCAAAGACAAATCATAGGAACCGGGTACTTTGAGCAAATCGGAATATTTATGAAGCATTTCCTGTCTCGATAATGGGTCCATCACGGCTGAATCTTCAAATGTATCGGCTATCCGGCAGAGAAGGTAGGCCAGGCCGACGGGACGGCCAAGTTTCTCCGGCAGAAATTTGATTGCCAGGTCGAAAGTACGGGAAACCTGCGGCAATATTTCTTTGGTGAATAGTTCCGCCTGCCGCGATTTATTATTTGTCTGATCTGCTATCATGATTAATACATTAACGAGCTATTCTGCTCATTGTTTCACTTGACCTTGCTTAACCTTTAACTAAAAACTCGGACTCCCGGTTTTAGCCGGATTTGCTTTATTTTAGTATTTCGTAAAAATCACCACAATCATTATTAACCTAAAAAGATATAATATTCAAACATTTTTTAAATTAATTCGAAAGGATCGATCAGTTTTTTGTATTCCTGGGCGGCGAAACGGTCGGTCATACCGGCGATATAATCGGCCACAACAGTCTGAACGTCTTCTTGTTTCAGTCTCAATTTGAAGCCCGGCGGCAATTGATCGGGATTGCCTGAATAAGATTCAAACAGGGATGTGATTATCCTCTCAGCCTTTTCAGCCATCCGCAGAAGCCGGAAATGCCGATACATATTTTCCAGTAAAAGTTGTTTCAACCTCGATTCCCTGGCCAATACCTCCCGCGTCCGGCACACCAGATTGACAGTATGTCGCCTGATATCATCGACAGTCTTCGGCTTCAGGTCGTCAAGCGCTTTCGAGCTGGCATCCACACAATCGGTTATCATCTCGTTGATCAGCATTTTAACCATCTGATGGCGATACATCGGGGTATTGGCGATATAAGGATGGCTTTGCATAAGCTTTTCATCCAGATCGCGCCACAACTTTATCTCCTGCAATGCTTTATATTCGATCAATCCCGAACTCAAGCCATCATCAACATCATGGCAAGTATAGGCTACCTCATCGGCGATATTGACAACCTGGCATTCGAGAGTACCCCTATCGGCGGGGAACAGATCGGCCGGGTAGGCGGGATTATCGTAAATCGTCTCATGCTTTAATACCCCCTCGCGCAATTCGTAGGTAAGGTTCAGGCCGGGAAAATCGGGATAGCGGCTTTCTAGCTGCTCGACAACTCTCAGACTCTGCCGGTTGTGCTCGAATCCACCGTTGTTTTTCATGAGCTTATTGAGAGCCGCCTCGCCGGAATGCCCAAAAGGAGTATGGCCCAAATCATGAGCCAGGGCGATGCCCTCGGCCAGGTCTTCGTTGAGCATCAATGCCCTGGCGATACCTCGGGCAATCTGAGCTACCTCGATAGTATGTGTTAAACGGGTGCGGTAATGATCTCCCTCATAATTGACAAATACCTGCGTTTTATATTCCAGGCGGCGAAAAGAGGACGCGTGAATAATGCGTTCGCGGTCGCGCTGGAATTCCGTGCGATAAGAATGTTTAGGCTCCTTATAACGTCGCCCTCTCGAATCGACGGACATCATCGCGTAAGGAGCTAAAGTTTGTTGTTCTCTTTTTTCGAGTTTTTCTAAAATAGCCATATCCTACCTATAAGTTACAGTCAGCTTGGAACAATCCCCCAGTCCACCGACATCAAAGTAAGTATAACCAAATACAATCCGTTTGTAAACCATTTCGATGCCTGCAAAATAGAGTTCCGGTCCACTTATTATCCCGGCTATGAGATTGGCCGAATTGTGTAATTCCAGATTCTGGCCAAGAATCAGACGGGAATGATCTCGAGGATCATTATATAACAAAGCATAAATAGAAAACGATTTCTCGGTTTGCCAGTTCCCGGCAATGATTATTTCAGGTTTGTTATCAGGGATATCACCAGAATTATCGAATTTCAGATTGTCGATTTGGGCCCGTAAATTTAATTCGCTATATCTTAATCCAAGCCCAATCGAGAAGATGTCGTCAGCGGATTTGTAAAGATTATTGCCATAAGTTTTTGTCAGATGAGAGTAGCTTAAACCAACCAATAAAAATCTGCTCACCGATTTTCCCAGATATATCGAGTACTTCGATGACATATAGATATCTTTAATACCATAACTTCTGAAAGTAATTGCCGATGACCAACCTTTCTTTGTGATCCGTGACGCGACATATGTCCAATCCAGCGACTTAATGCCGTAGAGTGAAGCCTGAGCGGCCGAGGCGGAAATACCGTTTCCGGTTGAATCGGTACCGACAAGATTGATTGATTTATCTTCAAAAACATAATCAGGACCTAATAGCATCAAATCGGGGCCCTCAAAAGAAAAGGAGATGGCATAGCACAAAAACGAAATCAGGATTGCTTTTGTCATGGCGAAATCACCACCGGTATTGATTTTTGAGCGTTAATTTTATCTTCAGCTTGAAATAGAATAAAATACAAGCCGGGCTGGAGTAAGTGATCGTTATCGTCTTTCAAATTCCAAATTATTCGTCCAAGAGGATTGTCGGATTTATCCGCCAAGGTAACTCTTTTCAAAGCTGTATCATCATATACGAACAGGCTTATTCTAGTCCCGGTCGGCGCGGCATATGATATCGTGATCGCCGGTTCGATTCCAGACAGGCTCGCGGCTTGAGGAGTAATCTCGAGAAAGTAATTGCTTTCTTCGTTAGGTTTCAATGAGTTCGTTTTACCGGGAGTCGAACCCTCCGTCGCGTAACATTCATGCCATGATGACATCTCATCGGCAACATCATCCCGCTCAACACTGCGGCCGTCGGAGGAACTTCGATTCCAGATATAATGATCGATACCAAAGCCGGCTGAAGTCAATAGGTAAACCGATCCGCTGCCATTGGAAAGCGTAAGTCCCAGCTCGTAAGCCTGATAATTTTCCAGCGGCGAATCACCCCACACGCCTGATGAGTCACCCCAGTGATATTCATAACAATCGCTGCCGTCGGATGGTACCAGCCGCCGGCAAATTACGGCGTAGGATTCGGCATCGATTAACGAACCGGGTGGGATTGTCAACGTATCATCATTTTCGACCAGCAGGTAATCCCCCATATCGATCTGCAAGGGACTGTTGTTGTATAGCTCGATCCACTCAAGCAACACCCTCGACCCGGGTTCATTGGCGAGTATTTCGCTTAAGACCAGGTCCCCAAAAGCGATAGCTCTTAAACTGATTAACAGGGCTGCAATTGCTAAACAATTTTTCATAATGATTTCTCGATTCTTACATTTAATTTCGTAAACTTATCTCTGGTAATTTCGACAGATATATCAATGCCGGCGGCAACTTTCAAATCCTCCCCCACAAACCAGGTTATCCGGCCATCATAGTAATTCCTGATATTCAAAAATAATTCTGTATTCTCATTGAAATTCCTGGCCAGGTAGACAAAACTGTAGCTTACGTTTTTAATGAGCTTGCTCTTGCCCATAAAATACAATTTGGAGCCCGTTTGATTTAATAATGGCCAATCCGTCATAAGTATGAGTTTTGCCCATAAGTAGCCGCCGGAATTTCTAATTTTGCCCAAAGTTTGAAAAGAGGTATTTATTCGGTCCGTTAGTTTCGCTCTATATTTAATGTTAAAAGATGAATTAATGTCAGGCTCACCTGTATGGCTCCAAAATTGAACTCCGGCTTTTAGATTATTTAATATGTAATTTAAGCTCAACCCGGTTTCACCCGCCTGCGCGCTTCTGAAACCAAGTTCATTTTGGCCGGGGAAAAATGTATTATAGTCAGATGCCGCCGGTCCGGTGCTGTTGAAATTGTTATAATGATTCGCGTAACGCCAGAATTCTCCGGTCAGAATGAAATCAGTCAGGCGGCACTCGCTTCGCAGAAAAAAGCCACCCGATTTTTCAACGATAGCATATTCACCGGCCAAACTGATGTATTCCTGATACAAACGAATGTTTATGCCGGCGGCCAGTGTTTCATCATTGGCATTATCCATCTCGAATCTGTTCCAGCCGAAAGCAGCTCCACCACTGATAGTGCTATCACCGATATTGAATCCCGATCCGTAAAATGATTTAAGGGCTTCGCCGTATTTTTTTCTGGAATAATAGGCCCGACCGCCGAATCTACCGGAATTAGCTGTTAATCTGATCCCGTTGTAGTAACTGTTCACGGGATACTGAAGATCAAATTCATCATTTCCTTCCAGTCCGGCGCTGGGCTGATAATCAAACCGACCGATAGCCAGGCCAAAACCTTCCTTAGCTATGAAATTGCCCAACGTAACCGAGGCATATTCTTTATTCCAGCTCATTGACCTGTTGCTTATACTGTAATTATTATCACGCTTTTTCAAATCGGTTCGAACCTTGAAAGCATTCTCCTTTAAATCGAGATAGAAATAATCAGTGATTTCATTCAGGTTACGGCTATAGCGTCTTACTTCGATTCTGCCGGCGGGTTCAGAGATTACTCTTGACCAGAACCGATTTTTGGCAACAGGCGCTGATATGTTATCAAAGTAGATTCTTTCGAAAAGCCCAAGCGCTTCGATATCCGCCCGGGTTAAGCCACGATGGTCATAGGCATTAACCAAAATGGTAAACATGCTATAATCAATTTCTCCGTTATAAAAAGCCTGATATAGATCAGCCAAACTTTCCATATCGTAGATCAATGATGCTTTACCATGCGATGTGAAAACTGTGATTAACAGCGCCAAAGTTATTAGAGAACAGATTAATTTAAGCCATACTTGTCGAGCTTTCGGTATAGCGTTCTCTCGCCTATACCTAAAAGCCTGGCCGCCCGTCTGCGATTGCCATCCACCTCCTTCAGGGTTTTAACGATAAGGTTACGTTCATTACTTTCCATATTTAAATTATCTGCCTGTTCCGGCAGCCTGTCGCTATCGGTCAGAGTCGATTGTGAATTGTCGATTACATATTTTCGCAACGATCCGATTTCATCTTTTAAGGCCAGGATCGCCTGGATTATCAGTTGATGTTCGGCGCTTTCGGATGTTCTTCCGGTTGGTACCGGCAGCTTACCGTCATGGAGAGATTTTTCCTGAAGATACTTTTCGAACGATTCCCGTGTAATCACGCCCTTGTCGGATAAAATCAAAAGCGATTCGACGACATTCTTCAGCTCCCTGACATTACCCGGCCAATGATATTTCATAATCATTTTCATCGCGCCCGGTTCGACCGGATGATCTCCGGCGTAATCGCCATAGCGTGATTTCTTAATAAACTCTTTTACCAACGGCGGTATATCCTTGGGGCGCGTGGCCAGGGGCAGTACGGTGATATTGACGACGTTCAAGCGATAGTAAAGATCCTGGCGGAAATTACCGATAGCGACCTCCTCGCCCAGGTCTTTGTTGGTCGCGAATATCATGCGGGCGTCGGTGGATATTTTTTGCTGGCCGCCGACTCGATAGAAACTTTTCTCCTCCAACACTCTCAGAAGCTTAACCTGCAAATCGGCGGGCAATTCGCCGATTTCATCCAAAAACATCGTCCCTCCGGCAGCCTGCTCAAAATGGCCGATCCGTCGGCTAACAGCTCCCGTGAATGATCCTTTCTCATGGCCAAACAGTTCCGACTCCAGCACACCCGGCGCCAATGACCCGATATTAAGACTGATAAATTTATCCGTCGGCTTGGCCGACTTGTCATGAATAGCCTGGGCGACTTTCTCCTTGCCGGCGCCGGATGGGCCGCTGACAAGCACGGTTATGTCCGTAGGGGCAACCTGTTCGATCATCCGGGCTACGCCGATTAGTTCGATCGATCTGCCGATAAAACCACAGGACTTCAGCATTTTGCGATCATTAATATGATCGGCGAAACCATCGGCGATCTGCTGAAAATTAGCATAAGGCAAGTATAACTGATCGGTATATTGTTCGAACATTTCCAGATGACGCTCAGCGGTTCCCAGAAGGATAATATCGGGTGTTTCGAGATAGGTTCTCTCCAGGATAATCGGGCTTTCGCTTTCGAATCGCAGATCGTAGAATAATCCCTGTGGTATTTCCCGCTTTATCGCCGAACCCAGCGCCTGCGTATCGGTAAAAACCTGTATATCGAATGATTTTTTCTTGAGGGCTTTCAATAGCTCGTCGCAATAAGCTTTTTCAGGACCGTATACGTAAATCATCTTCTTTTCTTGCCTCTTCCTTTTCCTTTGCGGCTTTCATTGCTCTGTTCAAATTGAGCGCCCGAGAGCAATTCTATCTCCCGTTTTTCACGGTCTACTTTCGCGATCACCACCTCGAGCGGATCGCCCAGGCGATATCGTTTTTGGCTTTGCTTGCCTATTGCCTGATGTTTGATCTCATCGTAAATGTAATAATCATCGCCGAACGACGCGTAGGGTAAAAATCCTTCAGCCATCAAATCATCGATTTCGACGAATAGACCCCGCCTGACGACACCGGAAATATGGCCGTTGAAAACGCCGCCAATCCGGTCGGCGAAATATTCGACCATCTTGATCTTGACCGATTCCCGCTCAAGCGCGTCGGCCTGTAATTCCGTTTGTGAACAATGATGCCCGATATTTTTCAGGCCGTCCCTGATATCCGAGGCAACCTTCGAGTTAAGTTTCTTATTGATAAATAATTTCAACACGCGATGCAAGTGTAAATCCGGGTAACGTCTTATCGGCGAAGTGAAATGGGCGTAACTGTCGAATGCCAGACCGAAATGACCGATATTATTCGGCTGATAGGCCGCTTTGGCTAACGCCCTTAAAAGCAATTTGTGAACGAATTTCTCATCATCCTTACCGGCGACCTGGTTTATTACCCATTGGAATTTCTTGGGCGTAATCTGACCTTTGAAACTGAAATTATAGCCCATCTCTTTTAACAGCTCGGCGAAATTGTTTACCTTGAGCTTATCCGGCTTATCGTGCGCCCGATACAGAATCGGCGAGGCGATCGCCTCCATTGTCTTGGCAACAATCCTATTGGCCGCCAGCATGAACTCCTCTATCAGGCGATGACTGTCGAAGCGTGGGTATTTGAAAATATCGACCACGTTGCCTTCCGGATCGAGTGCGATTTTCGGTTCGGGCAGATCGAAATCGAGACTGCCGGCTTTGAGCCGCTTAGCGGTCAGTTTTTTAGCCAGTTCATTTAGCTTGATTAGTAATTCGGCAAAAGGTTCGAGTTTTCCCGACGGTTCGCCATCGAGACATTTTTGCACCTCTATATAATTCAGCGAAGCCGCGCTTTGAATAACGCTTTCGACAACCTCATGACTCTTGATATTACCATGCTTGTCGAAACAAATCATCGCGCTAAGAGCCAGACGATCGACCCCTTCGTGGAGGCTGCAGAGATCGGCTGATAGCTTCTCCGGCAGCATCGGGATAACCCGGTCGACCAGGTAGACTGAGTTGCCGCGCAGAACCGCATCCTTGTCCAGCCAACTGTCGGCTTTCACGAAATGCGCCACATCAGCGATATGCACACCGAGGCGGATTAGACCATCATCCAGTTCTTCATAGCTGACAGCATCATCATGGTCTTTGGCATCGGCGGGATCGATTGTGAAAACGGTCAGATGGCGCAGATCGGTTCGTCTTTTAATCTCGGTTTTGGGGATAGTTTTTCTGATTTTTTTTGTTTCGGATGATGCTTGAGTCGAAAACTCAATCGGAATGCCAGAATCTATAATCAGGGCGTCGATATCGACACCCGGCGATCCGGCCGGTCCCAACACCTCCACAATGCGACCGCAAGGCGGAAGATAGTCGGCGGTCCAATCATCCAGGCGGATTACTACTATGTAGTCGGGCTTGACCGCGAAATTATCCGGATTAGCCAACTCGATAATCGTATCAATGCGCGGATCGTTAGGCTCCAGTCGCCAGCCGTAACGAGTTTTAGTGAGCTTACCAACAAGCTGGGTGCCCTCTCGGTGAAGCACCTTGACGATCCGGCCTTCGCCTCTTTTGCCCATGCGGAATTTTTTCAATTCGACCATGACCGTTTCGCCATGCATCGCCCCGGCCAGATCCTTTTCCGGGATAAATATATCCTCAGGTTGATCCTCCGGCACCACGAACCCCACGCCGGTTCGGGCGACGATCAGCCGGCCCTTAATCCGGCCGACATAACTGGGCACCGACAAGCGGCCGCCACGCAGACGTTCGATATCGCCATCGATAACGGCATCTTTAACCAGACGGCGAAACGAGCGATACTCATCCTGACTGATCTTCATCAGCCGGGCCAGCTCCCGAATCTTAGGCGGATTGGGTAAGCTGCCGAGAGTCTTTTTAATTTCTTGTAGTATGATATCTTCCATGGCTTGAATTTAATATCGATTTAGGTCGTCTGTCAATAGATATGTCAATATGGCAGGTTTTTCCTGCGATTTCCATATAAGCTTATTATTGACAAATGATTAGCGGATTAGTAAATAAAAGCCAATCAGAGCCAATATAACGATAACAGCAACAATTGTAGCTATTTTATGCCCGAATATTTTCGCTATTAGTTCGCCGATTAAATCTGTGATAATATCAAACATGTTTGCTTCCTTACAGTCAGGTCACGCTTTTCAATAAATTTCCTGTAACAGGCTTCACAAATAAACGCTCTGCCTTTTATATGTATCCTGCCTGATTTATAAATTCCGATGCTGCCATCTGGTTTCATAGGGCGGGTACAGATATCGCAATGTTCATGATCATCTATTTCAGAACCATCAGATTCATGCCAATCCAGAGTCAAAGCCCATTTGACGGCGTCGTCAAGGTATTCTTTTTCTACATGACTCAAGAGGTCTTCATAGTCAACCATTTCAATTTTCCTTATCTCGTTCCTAAGCGGCGCTTAGGAACAAGCGGCAATTATATCAAGTCTTCTGCCAGTTAAACCGTCCGGCGAAGAGGTTCTGGAATATCTTCTCATCCTTCGGTTCCAGCCTGGGGAAAAGCTCATCAGAAGGATAGCCTACAGGGATTATCGCAATCGGCATATACGTAACCGCTATATTTAGTATTTTGCGTAAAAACGTCGGCATTGATGGCGAATAACACAGCGACCCCAATCCTTCGGCGGTGGCGGCCATCATCAGGTTGCCCAATGCCAGCCAGGTCGAGGCGGCCTGGTAGGGTTGACCGGCCAGGCTGCAGATTATCAGAAGATACGGCGCTTCCTCAAGGAAAGGCTTCTGCCAATCATCGCCGCTTTTAGATGAGTCGGATCCGTTGGAATCGTCGAAAACCGAGGCGCCTTCAAGATAAGCCTTCTCGATCTGTTCGGCGGCCTGGCGGATCTGTTTTTTCTTGGCCGCCTTTGATACGACGACTATCTTAAGCGGGACTTTTTCCGATCCCACCGGGCTGAATTCAACGGCCTTAACTATCCTGTCAATTTTGTCCTTATCAACCGGCCTGTCGGAGAAACTTCCGGCGCTGCGCCTTTTTTTAATGATCTCGA
This sequence comes from Candidatus Zixiibacteriota bacterium, assembly GCA_024231855.1. GTDB lineage: Bacteria > Zixibacteria > MSB-5A5 > UBA10806 > 4484-95 > JAAEQD01. Next base: position 40,116 of record JAAEQD010000243.1, on the reverse strand, counting down.
TTATGTTCATACTTTAAATGCCTTATCTTTGTATACGATCCGGCCATCAACGATTGTGGCCAGAGCTTTAACTTGAGGGATTTGATCGATCTTGATCTTAAATATATTATCTGAAATTACCGTAAAATCCGCTTTCGCGCCGGGGGCAATCACGCCGGATTTTCCCTGCCAGCCGCATATCCGCGCTGAACCCTCGGTATAGGCCCGGACAGCCTCTTTGACCGTGATACACTCCTGGCCGTACCAGGCGGGTCTGTCATCTTTGGGGTGCTTCCGGGCGACTGCGGCGTATATTCCCATAAACGGATTGGGATCCTCGATAGGGCAGTCCGAACCGAAACCCAAGACGGCGCCTTTTTTAAGAAGCGAACCGAACGGGTAAGCGTACCTTGACCTGATGCCCCATTGTTTTTCGGCCATATCCCGGTCGCCAATCAGATGAATCGGTTGGACTCCGGCAGCCACGTTATACCGCTTGAATTTCTCTAAGTCTTCCGTTCGCAAGATTTGGGCATGTTCGATACGATGATTCAATTTCAACTTTCTCGAAACGGCCAGTTTCTTACCGAAAAACTCCAAAAGTTCGGTGTTGGCCTTATCGCCTATGGCATGAACCGCCAGGGATATGCCATTGAGATGTGTCTTCTCGAAATTCATCTCAAGCTCATCGTCGGACATGGCGGGAATTCCGAAATTATTGGGCTGATTTTCATATGGTTCATGCATCCAACCGGTCTGCGAGCCCAGCGCGCCATCCATATAAAGTTTCAGACCGCCCAATGTAATGAAACTATCGCCGAAACCTGATTTCAATCCTAGCTGAACCGCCGAATCAATATCATCAGGAGACAACATCATGCATATCCGCAGATTAAGAATGTCCTTTTCCCGCGCCATACTAAATAAACTCAATCGGTTATCATCCCAATCGCAATCACAAACACCGGTTATGCCGTGGCTGTTAAGCATCTTAACGGCTTTTTTTAAAACCTTCAATTTGAAGCCGGTGGTAGCCCCGGGGATTTTATCGACAATCAGGTCGCAGGCATTTTCAAACAGGATACCGGTTGGCCGGCCATCGGAGTCACGCTGGATCGTTCCGCCATCCGGATCAGGCGTTGTATTATCGATCCCGCAAACTTTCAAAGCCATAGAGTTAACCCAGAGCGTATGACCATCCTTGGAAAACAGACGGATTGGATTATTAGGGCAGATTTTATTTAAAGCGGTGCTGTCGGGAGTACCATCATGCCAGATATTCTTATTCCAACCCCGTCCCAATAGCCATTGCCTCGGCCTGGCTTTCTCGGCGGCTTTGCCTATTGTAGCCAATGCTTTTTCGAGCGAATCTATATTATCCAGATTGATATTAACCAGATGATAAGCGGTGCCCATTAAGTGAAGATGCGAATCAATAATCCCAGGCAAGATTGTTTTGCCATTGAGATCGATTACCTTAAATCCATGCCGCTTTAAATGAATCAGCCTGTTTTTCGGTCCGATTTCCGCGATCATGCCGTTATCGACGGCTATGCAATCACCGCGAAGCTTATCCGGTGAATATATTGCCGCGTTCGTAAACAGATTTTTCACAACTTATCCCCTTGGTTTTGGCCCTGTATCCTGAAATCCCCATCCCTTCTGGTTACGTCAATCGAATCCAGTTTCTCCAAAAGAGGAATAATATATTTACGCGTTGTTTTCAGATGATCTTTCACCTGGGAGGCGGTAACTTTGCCTTCAGATTTCATCAAGGCGACAACTTTTTCGACGACCTCTTGAAAATCTTCATGGGTGAACAGCACACCGTTTTTCAATTCCAGAAGATCGCCCTTTTCGCAAAGGAAATCGATGACTATTTCAAAAGCGGGATCTTCGGCGATGAATTTCTTTTTAAGCGGCGAAGCCAATGGACTGGCCGACAATACCGCGTGAAGTTTATCGGCCAGCGCTTTCTGGTTTGGATTCAAAGACGGCACATGGGATTTCAAGCGCAAGATTCCGGCCTCCTGCACGATAGTTCCCGATGAGATCAGGTAAGCAATAACTTCATCGACTTCTTTAGCCGGAAGTTTCAATTTTTTCGATAGCCGCCCAACCGGCAAACCCCGCGACCAGGTTCTTGATTCGTGCTCTTCCTTCAGTGCTTTTTTAGCCGGTTCGAGATATTTCTCCAGATGTTCTTTGTGAACTAATGATCCGGCGGCCTTAACAATATTACCGGCCCGCGCGACATGTTCTCGAATTTGAGATTCATCGAATCTGCTGTTAAGCTTGAGTTTGGCCGGACTGATATTTTTATCTTTTAGAAGTTCCGATTTTATAATCGAATCGAGATCGAGGTTTTCTCTGATTTTAAGAATTTCAAGCCGCGTGGCATTGCCTTTCTTGATTGATCCGAAATCCCAATCGAGCACCGTTCCCCCGGCCACGGTGATAGCCGGACTCAGCCTGCGAACAACGAACCTGTCGCCGATACGGCAGCAAATTTCTTTATCGAGATGGAGGACCGCGAAATCCTCCTCAGCGGCGGCTAATACTTTTCGGCTAAATAGTTTCAATTTGGCATGAGCTATCGAGGTGCCTAAAAGGACCAGAATCTCTGAGGCGTTTTTTAGAGGATGTTTCACTCCGGGCAGCATTTTGATTTTAACACCCAGCGTATCGGATGGTTCAAAATGCCCGGGCGCTACCAATGCCGAGCCGCGCTGGGCATCATCCTTACCGGCGCCGGTTAAATTAACTGCCACCCGGCTGCCGGGTTTGGCCTCCTCTATCGACTGCTTATGTGTCTGCAGTCCCCTTGTCCGGACTTTCTGGGCGGCCGGGCAAATCTCCAGTTCCTGACCGACCTTGATCTCACCTTCAAGCAGAGTACCGGTAACGACAGTCCCCATGCCCTTGATAATGAAACTTCGATCTATATATAACCTGGGCGAATCGCATGAAAACCTCTCGATACCATCGCCAATTACAGACTGCAAAGTATTTAGAATCTCATTCCTGCCCGAGTTGTCCTTAGCGGAAAACGGTAATATCGGAGAATTTTCCAGAAATGTGCCTTTCAAGCGCGAGGCTATATCATCGGCTTGAAGTTCAACCATCTCGGAATCAACCAGGTCGGTTTTGGTCAGCACAACGATGCCGGTTTTAATTTCGAGCAGTTCCAGGATATCCAGATGCTCCGCCGTCTGCGGCATCCAGCCGTCATCGGCGGCGATAACCAGCATGACCACATCGATACCTCCAACACCGGCGACCATATTCTTGATAAAGCGTTCGTGGCCGGGGACATCGACAACACCTACCGGTTCACCCGACGGTAGTTCGAACCAGGCAAATCCCAGGTCGATTGTCAGACCGCGAAGCTTTTCCTCGGGTAAACGATCAGGGTCTATACCAGACAACGCTTTCACCAGCGCCGACTTGCCGTGATCTATATGTCCAGCCGTACCTACGACAAACATTTTCTAAGAGCTTCGATGATGATTTTATCCTGATCCGGCAGTACCGTGCTCAAATCAATCATTGCCTTGCCTCTGCCTTTGCGGATTATAATAGGCGGATCGTAATTTCTCATTTTAGTGTCGAGGTTTTCAGTTTTCTTCCGGATTACAATGCCATACCCCGAGTAGCTGATATTCGGAGTCGAACCGCCCCCGGCTGTGCTTTTAAGGGCAGTTGGTTCGATATAATCAAGACTCATTTTAGAGCAGATATATTTGGCGCGCTGTTTCAATTTGTCTATACCTTGCCTGAAGATAGCATTTAGCTTGATCTCCTCGGGGCGAGTAAGATAAGCCAGGAGCGTCTGTTCAATAGCGCTTAGCGTAAATTTATCCGGCCGTAGGGGCCTATAAAGCGGATGCTTCCTGAGTTTATCGATATATTTCTTTCGTCCGACTATTATGCCTGCCTGGGGTCCGCCCAGAAGCTTATCGCCGGAGAAGCAGATCATATCCGATTTTGATCTGACCGCCGAGGCAACGCTTGGTTCGGCTTTAAATTCGTTCAGACCGAAATCGTCAACCATACCTGAGCCGAGATCATACAAAAGTGGAACGCGCTTTTTCCCGGCCAGAACGGCGAGGTCCGCCGGAGAAGCCTCCTCGGTGAAACCTACGATATCGAAATTGGACTTGTGAACTTTCAGGATCAAGCCTGTATTCTTGCCGATACGTTTGGCGTAGTCGGATACCACGGTACGGTTGGTAGTGCCGATTTCCTTGAGAATCGCCCCGGAGGCGGTAATCATTTCGGGTATCCTGAAACCTCCTCCTATCTGGACAAGCTCGCTTCGGGATATTAGAACATCTTTATCTTTACCGAAACAGTTGACTGCCAGTAAAACCGCGGCGGCATTGTTATTGACAATTATTCCGGCTTCCGCGCCGGCCAGCACCGCGGCGATTTCACCGGCGAGTGTGCCCCTCTTTGATCTTTTCCCTGATGCAAGGTCGAATTCGAGATTGCAATATGATACACAGTTCGAAAATATACTGTTTACCAGATTATCAGCTAAAGGCGCGCGACCGAGATTGGTATGAAGCGCTACGCCGGTGGCATTGATAACCGGCTTAATCAGCGTTGTTTTTTTATAATCGAAGGACTTTATTACTAAAGCAGCCAGCTTATCGGCGGAAGGCACATGGTTTTCCTTGCGAGCCTGTTTCCTGGTTTCCGCTACTACTTTCTTGGTTTCGAATGAAACATAGGCAAACGACCACTCGGATATTAAAGCCCGTATATCAGCTCGTTCTAAAATAGCATTGACCGAGGGAATTTTTTTTAGTTTTTGTTGATTTTTAGATACCATTCTTCTTTTTCGACTATCTCGCCCACCCTGGCAACAATCTGATTGCGCCTGATTAATTCGTTCTCCAGTTGCTTATGCTTATCCGGGGCAATAGAAATAATAAGCCCGCCGGATGTTTGGGCGTCGCAAAGAATCCTTTTTTCATCGAGTGACAATTTATCATCCCAAACAGCATTTTTTTCGACATATATTAAATTGGCTCCCGTGCCACCCGGGAAAGTCTGCTTTTCGGCCAACTCTAATACTCCATCCATCAGCGGCACAGGTTCGTAATATACTTCAGCCGACAATCCGGAAGACATCATCATCTCCAGAAGATGACCCAGAAAACCGTAACCCGTGACATCGGTAGCAGCTTTCGCTCCCGCCTCAAGCGCCGCTTCGGAGGCATCTTTATTGAGGGCGGACATTATCTCGACGGCCCTGGCAACTATATCGTCCGACACCTTGCCGCCTTTTAGGCCGGTCGTAATAAGACCGGAGCCTAAAGGTTTGGTAAGGTACAAATAATCTCCCGGTTGGCAAGCCGAATTAGTCATCATCTTTTCGATCTCGACTTTGCCGGTAACTGACAGCCCATAAAACGGTTCATCGTTTTTGACCGAATGACCGCCGACTATCGGTACATCGCATTGTGATGTGATTTCCGCGCCTCCTGAGAGTATTTCTCCCAGTATCTCAAGTGGAAGTTTCTTCTCGGGAAAGCCGACGATATTGAGCGCCGATATTGGAGTCGCCCCCATCGCGTAAATATCAGAAAGCGAATTGGCGGCGGCAATTCTGCCAAAATCGCGCGGTTCGTCAACAACCGGCGTGAAATAATCCACCGTGGTAACCAGTCCATATTTATCGTCATACTTGACCACCCCGGCGTCATCGAAAAACTCCGTACCGACCAGCACGTTATCATATTTCTTTTTAGGTAAGCGATCCAGTACCTGGATCAACGCCTCAGGCGAAAACTTGGCCGCTCACCCGGCGCAAGCCGCGTATTGCGTCAGTTTTATCTTCTTGGCTGTCATACATTTCCTCTTTTTACCGTACAGCGTACACGGTATTGTGTCTTAAACTACTACATTTTGGCTATTGTTTCAATTACAAAAACTACAATCTTTAGCTGTCGCCGAAAAAATTTACTTGAGTGTCCGCAGCCAGATTTGCCGGTTTTTCGCGGTATAATAAGAATCTTATGCTTATGCAACTTTTATCCTTGCCCTAAAGTATAATTATTCGATAGATTAGAAGAGGTATTATTATGGGTTATTCTAAAGTTTCAGGCGTAATTGTTCTGGTTGTAATAGGCGCGTTGCTGGGAGTCGCAACATCATATACGGCTCTCAAGCTGCTCCCTTACGGCAACAGGGATAAACCCGATTTAGAAAATCACCAGGCTAAAGCAAATCCCGACCGGCGGATACAGCCCCAAGTCGTTAATACTGAAGCGATAGACCATCTAAATAAGCAAATTATGCAAACCCGGCGAAATGCCATAGTCGAAGCGGCTGAAAAAGTCGGGTCGGCGGTAGTATCGATATCGGTTATGCAAACCCAGGTTTACCGCCAATCGAATCCCGGCCGAGGCGCCGATTTCTGGAATTACTTCTTTTTCGGACCACGCGAATACCGAAAACAAGTTCATTCCCTTGGATCAGGTATTATCATCAATGCTGAAGGCTATATACTAACAAACGACCATGTGACTTCCGGCGCCGAAGCGATAACTGTAACTTTGACCAGCGGCGAGCAATATCAGGCCAATATGATCGGTTCGGATGAATCGTCGGATCTGGCCGTTTTAAAAATTATCTCCGATAAAACCGATTTTCCCTATGCTCTCCTTGGCGATTCCGGAGACTTGATGACAGGTGAATGGGCGATCGCAATCGGTAATCCATTCGGCTACCTTCTGGATGATACAAAACCGACTATCACCGTGGGAGTGGTATCGGCGGTTAACAGGGATATCAAGCTGGAGGCCGGCCAGAAGCAGGTTTATCGTAATATGATCCAGACCGATGCCGCAATCAATCCGGGCAATTCCGGAGGCGCCCTGGTTAACGCCCGGGGCGAGGTTATCGGTATCAACACCTTCATTTTCTCATCCAGCCGCGGCTCCGAGGGTGTGGGCTTCGCTATCCCGATTAACCGGGCCAAAGCCATAATCACCGATCTTATTAATACCGGCGAGGTAGTAAAAGCCTGGGTCGGTATGAGATTGGCCAGGATCACCCCGGTAGTAGCTCAGGGGCTGGGTTTGAATGTAAAAAACGGCCTGATTGTCGCTTCCGTTGACGAGATGTCGCCGGCTAAGAAGGTAGGCATTTCTCAAGGGGATGTTATCATTAAAGTCGGCGATGAAGAAATCGACAAGCAATCTGATTGGGAAGAAATCGTTACCTATGCCAGAGTCGATGATCCCATTGATCTGGATATTGTTCGTATCGATGATACTTTAAGTGTGCGGCTTACTCCAGAGGAATTGCCGATCAGGAAGGCGCCATCATATACCGATCGCTTCGGCATCCAGGCGGCGGCAATCACCAAGCAATTAGCGAATATGTATGGGCTGGATGATAATCGGGGGGTTATAATCGCGGGTTGGGATGAAAACGCTATTGCGGCCGGCTGGGATTTGCAGGCAGGCGATGTGATTCGAGGGATAAATCGAAGGAAAATCACCAGTTTGGGCGATTACAAAAAAACTATTGAGAGTATTGGCTCGGGGTACAAAGTTTTATTTATTATCGAAAGACAGGGCGAATTATATTACATGTCAGTAGTCGTCTAGACCAATTCTTCAGTACAGTATTATTAATCTGTTGATATTGATATAATTAGTTGCCCGGCGGCGGACCTTCGCCATCGAAATATCTGATCAGATAAACGACATCCGCGATATTCACCTCACCATCGGCATTGGCATCACCGGCCCGTAAACTGCAACTGCAGCCAACCAGGTTATCGAGATAGCTGATCAGGTAGGTGATATCCGAACCGATTACCAGGCCGTCACAGTTGGCATCGCCTCTAAGCGAAGTATCATCACCGACATTAATACAACCATTTTGAAGATCAATCTCGAAAAGAATGTAGCCGGTTGTATCGGAGAAATTGGCCGTATCGGCAATCACGGTGATATCCGTATTAACTGTGTAATCGCAGCCAAATGTGAATATCACTTCTAATAGAAGTCCTTCCCCCGGTGGAAGCGGCGGAATATCTCCACCTCCAGGCAAATCAGCTAATCCGACCATTCTGATACGAGTCGAATCCTCATCGGAGTAAGAGTAATTGAAATATTCCCAATTGGCAATGCGACCGCCGGAGCGATCTATGCCAATGGGTTTGAGTATATACGGAGGGTCGATTTCATCGGTAGTAATGGCCAGAGTCATTCCTCCAATATGAGAATTGTTGGAAATATCCACCGGAATACGGAATGTTCGAATATTTCTATCGAGTTCTAACGACCCGCACTCGAGAATAACATCCTGCGAATATGCGAATTGCATGCATAATAGGAGCGCCAAAATAAAAACCGATATACGGATGAATCGCTTAGCCATAAAATCCTCCCTGCTTATTGTTAGTTAACGTCAATAATTACACTAACCTTAACAGTTTAATTCATGGACCTCCTGAACATTCTTACTGGTTGTTATTATAATATAATAGGATGTCAAAGTTCCAATAAATTCGATAAATTAGTAGTTAAACTTGACATTCAGACCGATATCTATTAGAGAGTATCATAATATTAAGCCCGAAAGGGCATGCCTGGTCGCCGGTGAAGGAGGTACAGTGAGGAAGTATTATAGAGCAAGAACTATAGCATTAATTTTACTGATTATCAGCGGTATACTTCATCTCAGTTGCGGCAAAAAAAGCACCTCGAATGACGATTGCCTGGATCTGGCCATAGTTATCAGTGGTGAAGGTGATGTTAACTATGAACCGGAACAGCTTTGCTATGATCCCGGCGATGAGCTTTTTCTGACCGCGACTCCGGATGATGATTGGGCATTCTACAAGTGGACAGGTAATGTACTTTTCAATGACGGCGCGGAGTATGAAAGCAATATTGTTGTGACCTTCGGCACCGCTAATATGGCCCTGGCGGCGAATTTCAGGCAGCAATTATCGTTGACCGTTAATATCGAACCATTTTACGCCGGCTATGTTGATATTGAGCCGGATTGGAATTACTATATAGAGGATGATACCGTAACACTTGAAGCGTTTCCCAGTTCGGGCTATGAATTTTTTCACTGGATATATGAAGGTGAAATCCATGATTATAATCCGGCGGTGCTGACATTTGGCTCATTCTATGAGGAAATCACGGCGGTCTTCGCGCGCCTGGAAGCCGAGCTGGATTGCGGTGATGGCTACGTTGATACTTACAATGGTGGCTGTAATTCCATTCCGCCTATCTTCCAGAATATTGATGACGGCGATATAATATTGGGAACTTCGGGTAATTACACATACCTATCCGATGATTGGCGTGATACAGATTGGTATGAATATGATGTTTATCAAACTACCGAACTGACTTTCACTGCCACAACAGATTTCCTCGGCATACTCTTCATTATTGATGGGACATTCGGTTGTGATGATTATGTTATACTTGAGCAATCTGATACTACTTCAGTAGAGGATACCTTGACTATATCTGCCATCGTCAGCCCCGGAACTTATTGGATGTTTGTAGCGCCGGCAGTATTTACCGGTTGGCCATGTCCATTAGAGTACACCGCCTGGTTCACTGCCGAGCCTGTATCTGGATTGCAAGCGACCCAATCCAGGCCGATATCGAAGGATTTGTTGAGTAATAGGCGGATAAATTAGTCAGAACAAATTCATATAAACGATATAAACCAAGTCATGCTAATATGGTTTGGCTTAATAAAAAGCCTGTAATTTTGCTAATTAAAAGAAACTCGAATGGTCAGGCATTTACTTCTTTTATTTGTACCAAATTTGTTGTCCCTGTTGTAAATAAGGGAGTTCCGGCGGTGAATACAACAATATCTCCTGAATTAAGATACCCTTCCTCTAGCGCTATTTCACAACATTCTTTATGAACTTGATCGGAGTCAGCAAAAGTCCTACCAGTCATGGAGGATATTTTGCCGCAATTGATGGGACATACTCCATAGCTTATAATCATTTTCTTCATGTTTATAGAATCATGTGCTGCACCGATTAATCTAACTTGAGGTCGAAAACGCGATAGCATTCTAACTGTCCTTCCAGAAGCTGAAGGTGCTAAAATAGCCTTATAATTAGCTCTGCTTCCTGATAACACGCACGCCGCTTGAGATATTCGATCGGTAATATCTTGTTGATCATTCTTTCTAATCTTATCCAAGTAAAGATCAATAAGCCACGGATTTGTTCCAGAGCTTTTAGTTACGCTAACATTAAGAAACTCTTCATTAAGTCGTTTTTTAATATCGCCGTAGAATTCTTCAGCACCGACCAGTAATCGACTATATCTTTCCTCATGCAAACTCCTTCTCTTATTATTACTGAGCGTGCGCCGTCTTCTAAAGTTTTTGTACTGCATTTCAGCAGCTTCGGCTATCTTAATCATCATTCTAACTGCTTGATAAGGATACCTTCCTATTGACGTTTCACCAGAAAGCATTATAGCGTCACTACCATCCAGAATAGCGTTGAATACATCATTCGCTTCTGCGCGCGTTGGGAAAGGATTGTCTTCCATGGAAGCTAACATTTCTGTAGCAGTAATGATTGGTTTTCCCCGAAGGTTACACATTTGAATTAGCTGCTTCTGAATACCTGGTACTTTTTCGGGACCGATCTGTTTTGCCAGATCGCCCCTGGCAACCATAGCACCATCGGACACGTCAAGTATTTCGTCAATATTTTTCCAAGCTTGTGCTGTTTCGATTTTTGCAATTATAGAAGGAGAAAAGAGCATCGCTTTTTTTTCTAATTCTTTTTCATTAGTTGAGGGATATCGTGCTTTAAGCTTGCCTAGAATTTTGTTAAACGCGTATTCTTTTACTGTCAGAATATCATCTTTGTTCTTTACAAAAGATACACCAATAAAAGCTAAAAAGCTGCCAATACTTTTAGGATCATTAAAATCTTCATTCCAATCATAACCCTCATTAATTAAAAAATCCAATGCTTCCCGATCATTATCTTGAAAAGAGTGGAGATCTAATTTGATACCTTTAATCGTAACACCTCGCTCTCTAAGCAAAATCCCTCCGCTCTCGACTACACACTCGACCGATTCATTGGTAGCTTCAATCACTTTTAATGTAGCATCATCATCGCCAATCGAAATAATAAGTGGTTCGACTGAATTGTTAATATGATAATTAATCTTATGGGAAATGTTCGGGTCCTCATCGCTTATTGATTTCTCACCCAGACTTATAACAAAATGTTCATCATCATCATCGATATTTTTAAATAACAGCCTTACTTTTTCGCCAGCCTCAATTGCCAAAGATTTAGATTTCCGATTGCCCAATCTAGGTTTTGGACCCTGCAAATCCCCAAGTACCGCAACATTTTTAACTAATTTCTTATTATCCCGAAGCCATCTTATAATTTTTTTCTCATTTTCTCCGGGTGGTTTAAAAAAGGACATATTTAATCTAACAATATCAATAAGGTACATATTATTTTTTATAAACCATGAAAGAAAGTTATCCCAAAAATTATCATCGTTTTTCAATTTTTTTTCTAAAGAAGGATTAAAAATACCCCCTCTCGGTTCACCCATCGTAGCCACTATCTTTGTTTTTAAGAATTGTCTATCGTTATTTAAATACATATAGATATCCTCCGTGTGTTATGCCTAAGTAAGTTTAATCAAATGCTATTAATTCCTTAGCAATTAAGTGCTTAATTCTATTTGGCTCAAATAAAGTATGCTCAAAGTTGTCAAAATTATGGGGTAATATAGTCATTAATCTTAAATATTGTCAAGCTTTTTTAGAATTATAGTCATTTCATACTGAAGTCATCGATTGGATTGATATCTAATCGAGCCGCTTTTTTTCTCACTTGCCGGTGAGTTGCCCCCTTCAAAATCTCGTCCTTGGATTCCCTTTTTCACGGGAATAGCAAGAGTTTGTTTTTGTATTAATAAAGCCAGATGCAAATCAAAGCAACCTGGCCTGGCTTATATTATTATGTCAGGTCGTGCAGGGGTACTCCATCCCGAGACCTCAAGCGCTTGGTGCCTCATCCCGCGGTCTCAAGCGCAGGGTGGATCGCCTAGAATCAAGCTGCCACTTATAACAATACTCACCCTTTTGGTAAGGTACCATCACTTCCCCGCCCCTGCATTCCCGATCAAATCGGGAATGACAATTGTTTGGTTTGCCAAATATAAAAAGCCAGGTCACGTTTAGCGAAGACCTGGCTTAACTTTTATTGTATTAGATTTTAATAATCTATTTCTTCACTTCATCCATCAGGTATTTATGCATAGCCCTCGCGGCTACCTTGCCGGCTCCGGCCGCTAAAATAACGGTCGCCCCGCCGGTTACGATATCGCCGCCGGCATAGACGCCCTTGCGTGATGTCAGCATGGTGGCCTCATCGACAACGATGTTGCCCCATTTGTTGGTATCCAAGCCGGGCGTGGTCGATTGCACCAGCGGATTGGATGAGTTGCCGATTGCCACCACGACCAGGTCGATATCCATAATGAAATTCGAGCCTTTCATCGGCACCGGTCGGCGACGGCCTGAGGCATCCGGTTCGCCGAGTTCCATTTTCAGGCATTCCATCTTTTGGACTTTGCCGTCATCATCGCCGAAATATTTTATCGGTGTTGTCAGAAGGTGGAACTGAACGCCCTCCTCCTTGGCGTGATGGATCTCCTCAATACGGGCGGGCATCTCGGCCTCGCTTCTGCGGTAGATGATATTGGCATTCTCGGCGCCCAGCCTGAGCGCGGTTCTGACCGAATCCATAGCGGTATTGCCGCCGCCTAACACAGCCACATTCTTGCCCTGAATGATAGGCGTGTCGTAGGTTGGAAAATCAAAGGCCCTCATCAGATTGGAGCGAGTCAGATATTCATTGGATGAGTATATACCTATAAGGTTCTCACCCGGGATTTTCATGAAATTGGGCAGTCCGGCACCGGTCCCGATAAAGATCGCGTCATTGCCCATCTCGAACAACTCATCAACTGTATCGGTTTTACCGATTACCACAGAGCTTTCGAATTTCACGCCCATCTCAGCCATGAAATCGCATTCGGCCTGGACTATGCTCTTGGGCAGTCTGAATTCAGGAATACCATAAACCAACACACCGCCGGGCTTGTGCAAAGCCTCGAATACCGTTACCTCATGGCCCAGCTTGACCAGATCGCCGGCCACAGTCAATCCCGATGGCCCGGAACCGACTATAGCTACTTTCCGCCCGGTCGGCGGCGCGATTTTCGGTAATTGAACCAGATTGTTTTCGCGTTCGTAATCGGCTACGAAACGTTCCAGATAGCCGATAGCGACAGGCTTTTTGTTTTTACCTTTGCCGACAATGCATTTGATCTCGCATTGCTCTTCCTGAGGGCAGACCCGGCCACAGACTGCCGGCAGTGAATTCGTTTCCTTGATCTTCCGGGCGGCTCCGGCAAAATCCTTTTCCAAAATCAGATCGAGAAACGCCGGGATATCGACCTCGACAGGACAACCATCGATACACGGTTTCTTCTTGCATTCCAGGCATCGGGAGGCTTCGATTATTGCCTGTTCTTCGTTTAGTCCGAATGGCACTTCATTGAAATTCTTACCCCGTTCTATAGGGTCTTGCTGCGGCATCACCTGCCGCTGTATTTTCATTCGTTCTTTTTTTTCTAATTTATTTGTCACGTCGTGCTCCATCTGAGGCTACCTGATACCCCAATAATTTTCACTCTCGTTATATCTATATCAGCCCGGATATTTAAAACTTTTCACGGAATCGGCCAACTTACAGCCCGGCTCGGCCAGGAACCTATGCATCGCCTGTTTCTCCTGTTCGCCGTATGCCCTCAGCCGCTTGGTTAGAAGGTCGAAATCGACCTTGTGGCCGTCGAAATCGGGACCATCAACGCAGGCGAATTTGGTTTCCTCGCCCAGCGATACCCGGCAGCCGCCGCACATCCCGGTGCCGTCGATCATCAGCGGATTCAACGATACCCAGGTGGGGACATCGTAGTCTTTGGTCAGGTTGGCGACAACCCGCATCATCGGAACCGGTCCGATTGCCATGATCATGCCGATTTTTTCGCCGTCATCCAGAAGCTTTTTCAGCACATCGGAGACAAAGCCATGATGGCCATAGGAGCCGTCATCGGTGCATACCAGAAGCTCATCGGCAACCGCTTTGTGTTCAGCCTCGTAGAACAGGATATCTTTCGACCGGGCGCCGAGGATTGTGATAACCTTGTTACCGGCCTCTTTCCAAGCCTGGGCAATCGGGTAAATCGGGGCGATTCCAATACCACCGCCTACCAGGCAGACCGTACCCCAGTTTTCCACATGCGAGGCCACGCCCAACGGGCCGACGCAATCGGTTATTTCGCCGCCGGCGGGTACTGTGGTCATCAAAGCGGATGTTTTACCCACCACCTGATAAATGATTGTCAGTAAGCCTTTTTCCTTATCCAGTCCGCCGATTGACATCGGTACCCGTTCGCCCTGCTCATTAACGCGCAAGATTACGAATTGGCCGGCCTGGGCCTTTTTGACGAGTTTAGGGACCTCGACTGTCATCTTCCAGTTCATCGGCCCTATCTGGATATTATCTAAAACCTTTGGCATTTCTCCTCCGTTAATTTTATCAAATTATCGGATAATAATAAGATAGTCTCAAAAAGCAAGTATATTTTACGTTGCGGGATGAAATTAATATGCGCGGCAGACTTCCCGGCCAGCCCGAACCTGGCTAATATAGGGGCAGGCGGGGACGTCTGCCGACCACACTAAGGCTGTGATCGCTTAGACCTTGAGGTTTGATATCACTTAAAAACCAGGTCACGCTTCGCTACGACCTGGTTTAACTTCTGATTGTAGATTTATGAACGGCTACTAAAAGCCATAACCCAAAGTAAAAAGAAGCCTTGAATACTTGATATCGAATTGCGCTTCCGGCGTTTCTATAAACCCCTTATTAAATGATAGTACTATTTCGGTTAAAACCAGGCCTGTTTTAAGTCTCCTGGCCGTGCCGACGCCGTAGGCGTAATAAAGCCCACCTTTTAAAGTGGTGTCATTATCATAATCAATCCTGAAAACGTTATCGCCCAGAAACAGATTATAGCCGATTCGAGCTACGATATAGGGGAAATCGTTTTCAAGAAACGGATAGGCGATCATATGGGCGTAAATCGGCATGAAATTAAACTTTCCGGATAAGCCGGATATCGATCGCGGTAGCTGATATTGGGCTCCTATGCCCCACCTGATCCTTTCGATTTCCTTGAAAAGTACATCAAAGTTTGCCGAAATACTCTGGTTCACGCGCTGGTATGACCGTAAATTGGCCAGTTTTAGCCTGTATTTCGCCCGGGTATCCCAATTCACCTTAAGGATAAACATGGTGGAGTTTTTGAAAGGAGTCTTATCGAAATATGGCGATGATGAATCTTCATCTGCCTCACTTAAGGCGAAAAATGAAAGTAGTAGAAAACCGATAATCACTGATCGCGTTACGTTACTCATCGGAAGCTCCAAACGGTGATTTGTTAATATAACTACCTGTTGATAAATTATGGCATAGGAAGAACAATGTTGTCAATGATATATAGTATAATCAACTATTGGGGGTCGACTACCAATTGATAATTAGCGAGCCGCGGTAGGATGTATCGAGATCGGAATGATCGAATAAAGCCAGATCGACCACGAACCGGCCGAATTTCAGGCCGACTCCGGTCGTCAGGTTGCCGATATCGGAACCAACGCGGGCGGCTATAACATCGGCATACATCGCCTCGAAACCGAAATGGGTATCGGCGGATATCCAGCTTTGACTGAATTGCGCGGTAGTCTCCCGACCCTCGAACCGGACATCGGTATCAGCCAAAATCGTACCTCTGAATTTGCCATACTCCCGGCTGAATCCCAGGCCAAGCTTCATCGTCGGGTTGATATTTTCCTTTGTGCCGTTGGAATACGATAAAACGGTGCCGGTCAAATCCTGAAAAACAACCGCGGCGATGATATCGTCCCTTACCCTATATCGCAATCCGGCATCCAGGCCAATTCCCCAGGCGGAAGAGGCAACTATTTTCCTGTAGATCGCCTTTGCCGAAAGCCCCCAATCGAGCTTGCTATTCTGTTTACGGCCGTATGAAAAACCGACCACGTAATCAGCATGGGATTCTTCCTCGACCACCCGAAATACACCGTTATTTGGCTCGGTGACCAAAATCCCGCCGCCGCCGAGACGGCTGATCGACAGGGCGGCTACACCGCCGTACTGATTTCTCGCCAGCGACACATACTCATGATTCAAAAGCGAACCGAATGTCTCTGAGTGCATAAAGGCGGCTTGATAATTCTCCACATCGGTTAAACCGGCCGGATTATAATAGCTGGAGAATATATCACCCTCGGCCGCGATATAGGCGCCTCCCATAGCCAGGGGTCGGCCGCCAACACCGAGATATAGAAACTCACCGGCGAATTTCTCAGCCATCGCCGATGAGACACAAATAAATATGATTAAAATTACTGCCGCTTTTTTCAACAATTCCATCCTGATTGAAAGGTATTTACCATTTTCCTAAATGTCAACTATTATTGCAGCCAATCGGTTTCTCTACTTGCCTTCTTTATTTATATGTTCAGCCCGGTATACAAGTTCCTCCAGTTTTGAGGCGGCTGTAATTGCCTTATTAATTAGAGACTCCTCATCGTCCAAACTCTTCCGGCGCGCCTTTAACTCGTTGGCTATAAGTGAAGCGCTGCGAATATCGGCTTTAAGTTTGTCGATATTATCTGCCTTCTCCGCCAGCGATTTGATTTTGGATTCCAAACCGGTCAAAGTATTGTAATACCCATCGAATTCTTTTCTTGTTTTCTCCATTTTAGTAAAGGTCATGCTTACGTTTTTCATCTGGCCGTCTAAATTTTTAAAGCGCGTCTCAAATGTATCCAGGCGCGCCGGAATACTCCCCGCCGCCTTCAGCTTGCCTTCCAATACCTGGATTTTCTCGGTCATTGACGCCATTTCCGCTTTTCTATCCTCGATAGTCCCGGCAAGATTGGCGATTTTAGCGGATTCGATCTCAATTCCCGTAAAACGTTCGGTCAGTTCAGCTTGAGTTGTACTCAAGGCCTTAATCGAATCCTTGATCTCTCCGAGCTTCTCAATCTGTTGGCCGGATTGTTTCATCGATAAATCACTTTGCTCATCAAGGCCTTTAATTTTCTGCTCGGCTTGATCAAAATAAGCGGTCAGCTTCTCGGCTTTTGCTTCAGCCTGGGTCTGTAAATTCGATAGTTTACTGAAAAGATCCATTACATCGCCGATATTGGTGCGTAAATCGTCATGAGTTTTGCCGATTTTATCGCATTCGGCCTGAATGGATTCGGATTGATTCTGCCAATCGGTAACCTGTTGATTCATACCACCGAATTTCTCTGCCACTGAATCCATCTGCTTCTCGGTCTTCTCGATGCGAGTTGCCATTAGAGTAAGCTGTTGAGAGCTTGAGCTTAGAGCCTTGACTTTATATTCAATCTTCTCCAGTTCGGACTTGGTTTTAAAAATATCCGACGCTTTTTGATTAATCTCGGCTGTAGTCTTTTCGAATTCCTTGAAGGATTTATTGTTCTGTTCCATCAGATCCTTAAGTCCTAAAGCGGTTTGTTCATGGCTTTGCAGAGATTTGTAAGTTTTGGCCAGACTTCGCTGAGTCTTATCGATTCCGGCCAACTTGTCCATGAGATCGGGTACTTTAACCCAGCTTGTCTGGACGCTACGGATTTTATTTTCCAAACCGGTAATTGAATTCTTAATTATTGCTATTTCTCTTGCTTTATCCTCAATCTGCTTGTCAAAATCCCGCTGAAATGCTTCAACAGTCTTTTTAATCTCTTCGGCTTTCCCTGATTGATCGGTAATCTCGGTAGCGGTGGCCATAGCCTCCATTAACTTATTTTCAAGGGCCATGGCCCGCTTACGGATAGATTCGATCTGTCTCATGGTTTTATTTACATCAGGCGCTTTATGTAGAAATTTCTGCGTGTTTTGTATCTGTTCGGCCATCTGCCTGATTAACGTGCGTGACTCTATCTGCGATTCTTCGGAGCGTTTGATAAACAACATTATCTGCTCGCCGGCCTTGTTAAGCTTGTCATGCTCGCCTCGGGCTTCATTAATTAGCTTTTGAAGCTGCTTGACCAGTCCATTAACCACGCTTAGCTGTTTATAATGGTCAACCAAATCCCGGGCATAGTCATCAAGACGAGTATAATCGGCTATCAGATTTTCGACTTTATCGGCAAACGTGTTAATCTGCTCGAATCGAAGTTCGATTCGTTTAAGTGATGAATCGAACTCATTGGTTTTTATCTCCATCTGACGAATTTTATCGGCGTCCTGTTCGAGTTCGGAAAGCTTGGATTTGATTTCCCAGAACAGCCCATTGGCGCGCCCCGATTCAATGTGAGCTTTCTTGAGCAACTCTTTCTGTTTTTTCAAAGATTTGGCTTTTGATTCAACAAATTCGGCCAACTCGTGAAGGTTATCGATTTTTTGCCTGGTTGTCTCAAATACCTCGGACGCCTGATCCAGTTTGCCCGACATCTTATCAGTTGCTTCCACCCAGGTGGTTATCCTAACGGATTCTCGGGCAACCAGTTCCGACGTTTCCTTAAAGTCATTACTTAATTCGGCAAACTCCTCAAGTTTCAGTTCCGATTTACCGAGACGCTCTACGAAATCGTCGAATTTTTCCAGAAGTTTGCTCTGCTTGTCGCTTATGGCCTGAACTTCGGGATACATAGTCGTATTTACATGATTAATCTTCTCAACAATACTATCCATTGATTTCGAGGTATTTTCATAAGATTCCAGCCTCGATACGGTATCATTCATTTGAGATTTTAATTGTTTGAATTGCTCGAATAATTTCGTCGATTCGCCTTTGATATCTTTGAATTTACTGACTTCGCCTCTGGCATTCTGAATTTCGCTTTCGATGTTTTTGCAGGCCACTTTAAATTTATCGATTTTTTGGGCGGTATCATCAAAACTTGAAGCGGATCGGTTTATCTGATCGACTCTTTCAGAGACATTGCCAACCAGTAAATGTAAGCGAGATTTCTCTTTCTGAGCAATCTGCACCATGGACTCCAGGCGATTTGCGGTTTCTTCAAGTGTACTAACGGCATCACCCATCTCTTCCGGACCTCTGATTTTATGAAATTTAAACATCAACACCCTCCTTATGACGCAAATAAAAGCTTCAATGAATAGTATCCTTAATAAATTTATCGGTACCCTTACATTGAACTGTACTATAAACTTGGAGCAACGCTCATATATAACAAAACTCGTAAACATCTAACTGACTAAATCCACTGGAAATTTAGAAATCACGAATTTCCAGGCCTATTTTCGCGTCATTAATTCGAGCTATTAATCTCGCCAAACGAAGAGACAATTCATTACCCCCGGTATTGACCAAAACGGCATTTACCGGAAGTTTGCCGACATTAAGAAAAAACATATTGCATATAGGGATACAAAAAAATATAATATAAGGTTATAATGGGTTTAACTATGGGCGTTATTGACGATAATTTAAAACATGTCAGTAGTCGAATAGAGGCTGCGTGTTCCCGCTATGATCGTCAACCCGAGGAAATAACCCTGGTTGGCGTCAGCAAGACCAAAGGATTTGAACTGGTCGAGGAAGCATGGCGGGCAGGTTTAGTCCATTTCGGCGAAAATAAAGTCCAGGAAGCCGAAAGCAAAATACCTGATGTCGGCGAAGGTCCAGTCTGGCACTTTATTGGCCATTTACAGACCAATAAAACCAAAAAAGCGATTCGACTGTTCGATATCATTGAATCGGTAGACAGTCTGAAAATAGCCAGGGCTCTATCGAAAGAATGCTCGAACCACGAAACAGAGATGGAGATACTGTTGGAGGTTAATTCTTCTGGCGAGGCCAGCAAATACGGTTTATCTCCGGATAACGTAATGCCGGTTGCCGAAGAGGTCAGCGAATTCGATAATTTACGACTGGGCGGCCTAATGACAGTCGGACCTTTTACTGAAGATGAGGAGTTAATTGATAAGTCGTTCATTTCAACGGAGAACCTTTTTAAGAGAATGCGGGACAGGTTTGGCGAGACAATAAAAACCCTATCGATGGGAATGACATCCGATTTCGAAAGAGCGATAAAATTCGGCAGTACCGAACTCCGAATCGGCACGGCTATTTTTGGCGCGAGGGATTATTTAAAGAAATGAAAAAAAATCACTTTAATAAGGAGGCCCGATGAGGATAACGCCCCTTGATATTAAGAAACAGGAATTCCAAACCAGGCTGCGTGGATTCGACAAAGCTGAAGTTATCTCCTTCCTGGAAATGGTTTCCGAAGAAATGGAAGAGCTGGTCCGTGACAACCTTGAACTTAAAGAAAAGCTCAAAGGCGCGTCCGAAAAGTTGTCTAATTATACCAAGATAGAAGCTGCCCTTCAAAATACGCTGGTAGCGACTCAAGAATCAGTCGAACAGATGAAAGAAACGGCCGAGGAAAAATCCGAACTGATAATTCGTGAAGCTAACGCCCAATCCGAAAAAATCGTCGGCGACGCTTACGATAAACTTTCCGGGATGAAGCGTGAACAGGTGTCATTGGAAAATCAGCGAGCCGCTTTTCTGGTTAATTTCCGATCGCTTTTGGAATCACAACTGAAGCTTCTGGAAATGATTGAAAAGCAAACTGAACAAAAAGATAAGGTTTTGACTATTAAGAAAAAAGCCGAAATGACCGATTCCGATGTCGATCGCGTTGTTGAAGAGTTTGAAAGAGATAATAAACCGGCTTCATGGAAAAACTCCAGGACCGACCGAAATGTAAAAGATGAATCTCGTTCGAAATTCACAGAGGAGAACTAATGGAAAAGCTAAAACAGATGATAGATGAAGCAGTTGCGTTTATTCGTACCAAAACCGATATGTCGCCCAGAATTGGTGTTATACTCGGCTCCGGTCTTGGCGAATTGGCCAAGGCTGTAAACCGTGAAATTGAGATATCGTACGATCAAATCCCCCATTTCCCGGTTTCAACCGTGGAGGGTCATGCCGGAAGGCTTTTATTTGGTACGGTCGGCAGCAAGAAGGTCGTGGCTATGGAAGGACGTTTTCATTACTACGAGGGCTATAATCTCAAACAGGTTACCTTCCCTATCCGGGTCATGAAAGCTCTGGGTATCGAGATATTGGTTGTTTCCAACGCGGCAGGCGGTTTGAATCCTCAATTTGCCAAAGGCGATATCGTACTGATGACCGACCATATCAATTTCCAGGGCGTTAATCCCCTTATCGGCTACAACGACGATGAGTTAGGTACGCGGTTCCCGGATATGTTCAACTGCTACGATAAAGACTTGCAGGAGATCGCGAAACAAACAGCCGTTGATGAAAAGATTTACCTTCAACGCGGCGTCTACGTCGGCGTAACCGGCCCTAATCTGGAAACCGCCGCGGAATACAGATTCATGCGGATTATCGGCGGCGATTTAGTCGGAATGTCGTCCGTGCCGGAAGTTATCGTCGCTCGTCATCAGGGTACCAAAGTTGTTGGCTTTTCAGTAGTTACTGATATGGGTTTAGCCGATGCCATGGAACCTTGTTCTCACGCGAAAGTCTTAGCCGCCGCCCAGTTGGCCGGCCCGAACCTGTCCAGATTAATCGAAAAAACCGTGGAGCGAATGTAAATAGTATGTTTCGTCAATATGATAAAAGTTTCGACCAACCCAGACTTGAAGAAGAAATACTGAAATTCTGGGAGGAAAATGACATCTTCAAGAAGACCCTGAAGTTACGTCAAAACGGCCATCGCTATATATTTTATGAGGGGCCGCCAACGGCTAATGGTCTACCCGGTATTCATCATGCCCTGTCTCGAACAATCAAGGATTCGATTTGCCGCTATAAGAGCATGAAAGGCCATTTCGTCGAACGAAAAGCGGGCTGGGATACGCATGGCTTACCGGTCGAGCTTAATGTCGAAGGCAAAATCGGCATAAAACATAAAGACGAAATCGAAAAATACGGTATCGAAAAATTCAATAAGAAATGCAGGGAATCGGTTTGGGAATACAAAACCGAATGGGATGAATTCACCCGCAAAATCGGTTACTGGATCGATCTCGAAAATCCTTATATCACTTATACGAACGATTACGTCGAATCCGTCTGGTGGATACTCAAGAAATTTCACGATGAAGGCTTGCTGTATAAAGGCCACAAGATTATCCCCTGGTGTCCGCGTTGCGAGACGGCTTTATCATCCCATGAAATCGCTCAAGGTTACCAGGAAGTCTCCGATCCGTCGATATTCGTCAAGATCAGGCTTAAGGATGAACCCGATACTTATTTCCTGGTCTGGACCACTACACCCTGGACTTTGATCTCTAATACCGCCGTCGCATTGGCTCCGGATGAGACATACGTGAAAGTCAAACATGAAGGCCAAAAACTGATTCTGGCCAGCGCCCGCGTGCAGGTTCTCGATGGTGAATATGAAGTTATCGATATGAAAACAGGCCGTGAATACGAGCATACGAAATATGAGCCTTTGTTTGATTACATGGCCGATGAAGCTGAAAACGGCTACTTCGCCACTATCGCGGATTTTGTCACAATGGATGACGGTACCGGTATCGTGCATTGCGCTCCGGCGTTCGGCGCCGATGATTACAAGCTTGGCAAAAAATATAATTTACCGGTATTGCAGGCTGTGGCTACCAATGGCGAATTCATAGATAAAGTCACCCGCTGGGCGGGCAAATTTGTCAAGCAAGCCGATCCCGAAATCACTGAGGATCTAAAAGAGCGCGGGCAATTATACAAATCCGAGCAGCATACTCACACCTATCCATTTTGCTGGCGATGTGATTCGCCCCTCCTGTATTACGCCAGAAGCTCATGGTTTATCCGGACGACTTCGTTTAAAGACAAGATGATGGAGATCAATAAGGATATTGGTTGGTACCCTCCTGAAATCGGCGAGAAACGTTTCGGCGAATGGCTCGAAAACAATATCGACTGGGCTTTGTCGCGTGAACGCTACTGGGGCACTCCCTTGCCGATCTGGATTTGTTCCGATTGTTCAAAAGAGATATCTGTTGGCAGTATCGACCAGTTGAAAAAATCGGCTGCCGGCCCGCTCGATGAGATTGATTTACATCGGCCGTATGTCGACGATATCAAACTCAAATGCCCCGATTGCGGAGGCGAGGCTGTAAGGGTAAAAGAGGTAATCGATGCCTGGTTCGATTCGGGTTCGATGCCGTATGGGCAGGCGCATTATCCCTTCGAAAATAAGGATAATTTCGAGGAGATATTTTTCCCGGCGGAATTTATCGCCGAGGGCCTGGATCAGACTCGCGGCTGGTTTTACTCGATGTTGGCGATCAGCGCTTTCGTTTCCGGCAAATCCAGCTACAAGAAATGCATTGTCAATAACATGGTTCTGGATATCAAAGGAAAAAAGATGTCGAAGCGGATTGGCAATGTACTCGATCCCAAAATGCTGATTGCCAAATTCGGCGCGGATGTTATCAGATGGTATTTGATGAATGGATCGCAAATCTGGATACCTAAGCGTTTCGATGAGAAAATCGTAGTCGAGGTTTTGCGGAAATTCTTCTCGACACTCCAGAACAGCTATTCGTTCTTTGCTCTTTACGCCGACCTGGACAAATTCGATCCTAATTCCAAACGTCCGGAACAAAAACCGCTGATAGACGCCTGGTTGATATCGCGCCTGAACGGTTTAATCAAAGGTTGCGAGGAGGCGTACGAGGCGTTCGATCTGACGAAAGTCACCAGGTTGCTGGGCGCGTTTATTATCGATGAGCTTTCCAATTGGTGGATAAAAAGAAGCCGGAAACGTTTCTGGGGCGCGGATATGAGCGATGACAAACTGTCAGCTTATCATGTTTTGTACGATTCGCTTTTAACTGTCTGTAAATTGGCGGCGCCGATAGCACCGTTTATTACCGAAGATATCTATCGTCGCATGACAGAAAGTTTCGAGGGATTCGCCGAATCGATACATCATGAAGGTTTCCCGATCGCCGACGAAAGCAAGGTCAACAAAGAACTCAATTTCGCGATGAGCATCGCCGAAAACATAGTCAGTCTGGGCCGCGCCGCCCGCAAGGACGCCAATGTCAAAGTCCGCCAACCTGTCGCGAACCTGATCGTAATCAATGATTCCGGCGAAGCCCCGGCGGGGCTGGAAAACCTCTTCCAGGTAATTCTGGAAGAATTAAATGTGAAAAGCATCGAGTTCACAAGTGCCGCGGATAATTACATCGGCCTTATTGCCGAGCCGATTTTCAAAGTAATAGGTCCCAAATTTGGCAAGCTGGCGCCCCAAATCGCCGAATCAGTTAAGGCTATGACAGATAGTCAATTAAGTGAATTACGGAGTACCGGTTCGATTAAAATAACCTGCGGTGATAGCGAAAAAGTGTTGACCTCCGAGGAGATTCTTATTAAAGTAAGGGCCAAAGAGGGATACGCGGCCGCAGCCGATGGTCGACTGAAAGTGGCAATCAATCTGACTATGACTGAACAACTGCTAGCCGAAGGGTTTGCCCGTGAGCTTATTAATAAAATTCAAAATATGAGAAAGGGCGGAGGCCTGGAGGTTACCGATCGCATACATTTGGGAATATCACAATCCACTGAAGCGGACCAGGCAGTGAAGATGTTCGGTGATTATATTGTTAATGAAACTCTGGCGGTTGGTTTGGATACGGATGTAAGTAGGAAAATAAAAAAAGAATGGAACATCAACGGTATTGACACCGTTATAGCATTGGAAAAAATATAAATTATCTTATTGGAGTTTTCCTGTGAAAAAGGCGGAACGTAATAAGTACGAAAAACAGCTCTTGGCAAAGAGAGCTCAATTGGTCGAAGAATTAGGGCTAATTAGAAAAAGATCTCTCGATACAACTTCCAAAGAAAACTCCGGCGACCTATCATCATATTCTTATCACATGGCTGATCAGGGTACCGATGCCATGGAACGTGAAAAAGCCTTCTTGTTCGCTTCAAAATCCGGCAGGCTTCTATACCATATAGATGAAGCTCTGCGAAGGCTCCGTAATAACAAAGACTTTGGTATTTGCTCCGAATGCGGCGAACCGATAAACACAGCCCGTCTCGAGGCGGTACCCCATGCCAGGATGTGTATCAAATGTAAGGAAGCCGAGGAGATACGAAAATCCCGTGAGGCCTGAATATAGAACTTACCTGGCTGTAGCATCTATAATTATCCTAATCGATCAGTTAAGTAAGGTATATATAAATACATCGTATATACTTGGCGAAACGCGTCTTGTGCTAGGCGATTTTTTCAGATTTACATTCGCCCTGAACGCCGGAGGCGCTTTCGGATTAAATTTCGGTAATTACTGGTTTTATCTGATCACATCATCATTGGCCATAGTCCTGATTATTATCTACTTTCTAAAAACACCCGATACTCATAAATACGCCAAAATCTGTCTGGCGGCCGTTATAGGCGGGGCAATCGGCAATATGATTGATCGGATATTTTATCGAAAAGTAATTGATTTCATCGATGTAAATATATTCGATATTATTATCCCCCCTTTCACGGTTTTGTCTTACGAATTTCCCGGATTCGAGCTTTATCGATGGTATTTATTTAATATTGCCGATGCGGCTATTACGCTGGGCTTGATCGGGTTTATAATCTATTTGGTTTTTCAGGAAAAATTCGAAATCGCGATGCCAACCGAAACCGATAATATAGTCGGCGACACCCAAAACAATTCGTGAAATGGACGCACCGATATTAAGGCTGGAAGTTTCCGAGGAGGAAACCGGCAACAGGCTTGATGTTTTCTGTACTCACAGAGTTGAGGGCCATACGAGAAGTCATTTCACCAAGCTGGCAACGGCCGGGTATATAACAAGTAACGGACGCGTCCTAAAGGCGTCCTATAAGGTGAAATCCGGCGACAGGATTACTCTCGAAATGGTCGCGCCACCACCCATTGACGCCCAGCCTGAGGAAATCCCGTTAGATATCGTTCATGAGGATGACTATCTATTGGTGGTTAATAAGCCTTCGGGTATGGTCTGTCATCCCGCTGCCGGTAATTACAGTGGCACATTGATTAATGGCTTACTGTTTTACTTTTCGCAGTTAAAAAACTTTTCCGACAGAATCCGACCCGGCCTTGTCCATCGGCTGGATAAGGATACATCGGGGCTTCTGGTAATCGCCAAGGATGAGAAAATCCTGGCCCAATTGCAGGCGATGATGAAACAACGGCTGATCTCCCGGGAATATATCGCGCTGGTCTGGGGTAAAATCGCCCAGGCTGAAGGCACAATCGATTTGCCAATCGGGCGTTCACCCAGCGACCGAAAGGTGATGAAGGTTAATGGCGTAAAACCTCGTGATGCCGTTACGCATTATCGGGTTATAAAGTCATTCGAGATTGCCGAACTTGTGGGAGTCAAACTTCAAACCGGCAGGACCCATCAGATTAGAGTCCATCTCTCTTATTTCGGCACTCCGGTGGTCGGCGATTCAACCTACGGCGGCCGTTCCCGATCGATTACCAGGCTAACCGGTCCTAAAAAGCAGATTGGTTTGTCATTGTTAAAAACGCTCGATAGCCAGGCCCTTCACGCCCAAAAGCTTAGTTTCGAACATCCCGCCACCGGGGAGCAGATGAGTTTCCAAAGTGATTTACCGGAAGATTTTCAAAAAGCGGTTGAAATTCTGGAAGCTTACAGTTAAATACTAACTGTAGTACGAGTGAATATAGAACCAAGGAGGAGTCATGGATATCAAGACCGTTGAGATAAAAATTCCCGAAGGTAGCAATGTGATTTTCGGCCATTCTCATTTTATTAAAACCGCCGAAGACCTTTACGAAGTTATGGTCAATAATTGTCCGGGTGTTAAGTTCGGGATCGCCTTTTCCGAGGCCTCGCAGGAATGCCTGGTTCGTTGGGAAGGCAACGATGACGGCCTGATCAAACTCGCCACCGATGCTATCATGGATATTGGCTGCGGCCACAGTTTTATTATATTCTTGAAAGACGCTTTCCCGTTGAATTTCCTGCCGGCGATTAAAAATGTGCCGGAGATCGTGCGAATATATTGTGCCACGGCCAACCCGATTCAGGTTGTCGTCACCCGCAACGAACAGGGCGGCGCGGTCCTGGGTGTTATCGATGGTTTCCCGCCCAGGGGCATCGAGGACGCCACTGGTAAGGAAACCCGGAAGAAATTCCTTCGCGATATCGGATATAAGCTTTGATTGAACTCAACTGTGGTATCAGAGTAGGCTCCGAGTTGATTATCGATCCAACCCGCGTTCAAGAGGCGGCGGCGGTCAGCCATGCGCACTCCGATCATATCAAACGGCATAAGACTATTTTCGCGACCCCGCCGACACTTGAGCTGGCCAGGTACTATATCGGTGATTTCACGGGCGTGCCGATCGAATATGGTAAGACTTACAATTTCAACAGCTCCACTATCCGGCCCGAACCGGCCGGGCATATTCTGGGTTCGGCGCAGTTCGTGATGGATTATTCGGACTATCGAATTGTCTATACGGGCGATTTCAAGCTAAGCCCCAACGATACCTGCGCCCCGGCCGAAATTCACAAATGCGATATCCTGTTTATCGATACCACGTTTGGCAAAAAACGCTTCAATTTCCCCGATTACAATTATCTCAAGCAGCGGCTGATCGAATTCGTCGATGCCGCCATACACTCGGGCGATATCCCGATTATCTTCGCTTATAATTGCGGCAAGGCGCAAGAGGTGATGAAGATTTTGGGTGATGCCGGATTCAATACCTATGGCACCGAAACGGCTATGGCCAACGCGGATATCCATAGCAAATATGGCGTTGATATAAAAAATTATCACGAGCTTTCCCAACAATATCCGGAAAACGGCGCTATAGTCGTTCCGCCCAATTATAAATTTTTGGATGACCTTTTCCCTAACTATCACAAGCGCACCTGTTTCACGACAGGCTGGGCGTTGTATCGAAGTTATATCAGGATGCGCTACGTTGATGAGCTGATACCGCTTTCCGACCACGCCTCGTACAATGATCTGATACGTTACGTGGAAGAAGCTAATCCCCGGAAGATTTATTGCCTGTTCGGCTTCAAGGATATAGTCGATGATTTGAAAATGCGAGGCTATAACGCAGTTAAAGCGACAATGGCCAACCGCAAGAATATCGACCGCTACGTTTTAAAGGAAATGGACATGTTTCGCGAATGAATGATATAATCATAAAAGCCTCGCAACTATCAAAGCGTTATAAAGATTTAGTCGCCGTGAATAGTATCGATTTCGAAATCAAGCAGGGTGAGACATTCGGTTTTCTGGGCCCCAACGGCGCCGGTAAAACGACCACCATGAAGATGATCTACTGCTTTATCCTGCCTGATAGCGGCGTTCTGGAAGTCGACGGCATGGACGTGGTCAAATATCCCCGACAGGTGAAAAATATCCTCGGTATAGTCCATCAGGAGGACTCGCTCGATCCCGATTTGAACGTGAAAGAGAACCTGATCACTTACGCCCGTTATTTCGATATCCCGGCCAGGGTATCCGGGCCACGGGCGGATGAGCTAATCGCTATGATGTCGTTAACTGAGAAGCAGGATACTATTATCGAGGAGCTTTCCGGCGGTATGAGACGTCGGCTGATGTTAATCCGCGGTTTGATCAACAGCCCCAAGATACTTGTACTCGATGAGCCGACCACCGGCCTCGATCCGCAGGCGCGTCATCTGGTCTGGCAGAAACTCAAGACGTTGAAGAAATCCGGGATCACGATTATCCTGACTACGCATTACATGGATGAGGCGGCCCAACTGTGTGATCGCCTGTTGATGATGCATCAGGGAAAAATAATCGCCGAGGGCAACCCGGCCTCGATGGTTGATAGCCATATCGGCAAAGAGGTGATCGAGTTGGTTGAACCGGATGAGTCTCTGATTACAGCATTGCCAGACATCATCAATAACGACGGCTATTTCGAAAGAGCCGGCGAAGATATCAATATCTACACCAACGAGGCCGAAACGATATTGAGCGGCCTGTCACGATTCAATCCCAAAGGCCTGGTTAAACGCCCGGCCAACCTCGAGGATGTCTTCCTGAAGCTCTCCGGGCGGGCGTTGCTGGATTGAATGCTACGTTCATAGCACACAAGTTAGCTGGTAAGGAACCCAGCCCACAGTAGGGCTTGTTAATAAAGTCCGTCTATTCAATAGGATGCTTGAATATTAATATTGAAGGCCAAGTAACCCGTAGGGGCACAGCACGCTGTGCCCCTACGGGCTTTCAAGAAAACTATTTAAAATTATAGGAGGGATTTTTCAACAAACCCAGTAGCGGGTATGGGGCACCCAGGCTTGATTTCTGGAGGTGATAGAGTAAAATATCAGTAATTTATACTTGTTAACTGTAATTACATCTTCTATCTACCAGCTAAAAATCCGCTGGATGCCGCAACAGTGTTCATTGTATAAGAATAAATACATATCTTAATAAGATATTATCTTGCCTTATCTAAAATAAAGGGAATTATTTTTTCATCGTCCTCATGATACTCAATATCCAGTTCCAGTAATCTTAGTTTTAGATATTTCTTTAGTAAACGATAGCCAGTTGCTGTACGGAATAAGGTTTTTCCTTTAAATTTAGATAATTCATTAGAATTTATTTCATTTGCCTTACAATATAAATTGTATTCATTTACAAATCTTTTTAGATTGTGTCGCAGTTTCTCGATAGCTTTATTTTCGATTTTCTTTTTTAAATCATCAAACAAATCCTTTTCCAATCCTTCTTTTGAAACCATCCATAGCCTATCCGCTTCCCTTAGAACGACGGCAAGTGGATTATTCAAAGGTATTAAGTGGCTTTTATTAAAATTTTTATCTAATTGCGAATAATGGTCTGCTATAGATGGATTATCGTGTATTTCAATGCAGTTTGTTATTTCCTTCATATTTTCAATTACTATTCCGCGCATACTATCATTGTCTTTATTAAGTTGGTCAATTAATCTATCAGCAATCTTGACTCCTTCGATCATATGAGCCTTTCTAAATAATATTGCTTTTTTAATTTCCTTTTCAGTTTCTCTATCAATTTCATCTTCTGTTCTACCTTCATCATATAGATTTTTCACATGATCTTTAATGTCGCTGCTTTTAATTTTAGCCAACTTTGGATCAACAAATCCATTTCCCACATCATGCAATAAAGCGAGTATTGCAGCCATTCTCGCAAATTGAAATGATTCCTTCTCGCCTATGACAATTTGGACAATGTTTTCTACTACTTGTAAATTGTGGTGGATTGGATTTTTATCCATACCAAGAACGTAAAAAGGCAATGCATTATCGAAAAGGTACTTCAATATTTTTATTAACTCATGTATTTCCTCATCTTCATAGGGACTATTCTCAATAAGAACACATGTGCGATTAAAAATCTCATTGCCAAGTATAAATTGTTTGCAATTCCAGATACATATATGCTGTAATTGCAAGTGAAATGATTTATAATCTATCTTGCTTTCATAAACGTCAAGAAATGTATTTAATGTCTTTGATACAGAATCCTGGAATAAAGTAATCATATTATTAACCTCTTTTTATTGGATCCCTTTTGCGTGTAAACACTGACATATTCTCATTAAAATGCTATCCGGTAAATTCCTGATGATGTCCTTGTTGTATTATTACTATACATTATATTTGCCTACAGGTTATAAAATACATTTAAAATTTGCAAGCGAAATCGATTCCTCGCTTATCACCGCCCTGTATATATCACCCACAACATCCCATTCATCGTTCTGTCAGATCGTAGCGAAGCGTGATCTGACAGCAGTACGTTGTCAGGTCACAACTTTGACCTGCACGCCCAATAAAAAAAACCGCCGGGGAAAATCACCCGGCAGTTTTAATATTAACATTACTTTCTCTTTACTTCGAAGCCACCAGTTTCTGGGCTTGTGTCCTCACGAATGAGTAATTGAGACTGTTGAGCTGGTTGTAATTGGCCACGGTTTCGAACCACTTATGGGCGTTGACTTTGTCGCCTTTTCCCTTATAGGCCAGGCCGATCCGGTAGAGGTTGTACGTGTTCTGCGGATTGGCTTTCTGGAACTCGGAGATGGCTTTGTCGTATTCGCCTTCGGCCAGCGCTATTATACCGGCTATCTGATGAGAAGCCCAGATCTGGAAACGGTTGTTGTTGGCTTCGGCTCCCATAGCATATTCAACTTGTTTCGCTTTAGCAGTATCGAATTTCTTTTGAGCAACAGCCACGCGCGCCTCGTTGAACAAGTAGCCCAGCCTGGCGTTGCGCTTTATCTCATCGGAGCGATCCGAATTCACTACCTCTTCCCTGGCCTGTTTGAATTTCAGCAACGCCTCATCAGGCTTACCGATAAACAACAGGATAGTGCCCATTGTACCCAAATCACCGGCTTTGTTGGTGGGATCGTTTATTTTATCGGCTAACGCGTACTGTTTGTCCAATTCAGCTAAAGCCATATCGCTGTTGCCCTGATCCATATAGGACACGGCGGTGGCGAAATGGGCGGCGCGACGTTGACCGTCATTGAGAGCGCCATCATAGAATACCTTAAGCTGTTGCCGAGCTTCATCGTGACGACCCAGGAAATTGAAATTGGTGGCTATGCCCGAATGAGACGCGGCGAAGTTGGGATTGACCTCGAGGGCTTTACGGTAATTCTCGATTGATTTTTCGAATTGGCCCATTTTCATCAGCAGCTCCGCATACGAGTCATACGGATTTGGATCATCGGGGATTAATTCGACATACTTCTTGAAGGCTGTCTCGGCTTTGCCATAGCGATTTAAAAACCGGTAAGCGTACCCCATCTGGTTATAAATTTGCGAAAATTCGGGATTGATTTTTTTAGCTTCCTCATACTGCTCGATAGCCGTTTCATATTTCTGTTGACCAAAATAATAGTTGCCCAAGAGATTGTGGGCGCGTTCATCGTTAGGATAAAGCTTGACCATCCTGAGGTAATACTCTCTTTGGACCAGGGGCCGGCCGTTATTACCCGCCTCAACGCCCAATATCCATAAGCGCTCCCCCTCTGAGATTTGATCGGTTAAGGCTCTGGCCTTATCAAAGGTTTCGAAGAATTCCTTGGCGCTGGGCAAAGTAAATCCGAGATTCAGATATGCCAGGGCAAAGTTCGGATCGGCTTTAACGGCGTTTTCGAAAAATTGACGGGCTTCCTGAAAACGCAGCTTATCAGTCAAATTCAGCCCATGTAAATAGGAATTTCTGGCTTCATCGGATGATGTAGTGATCGGCATTTTACCGTCCTGGGCAATTGCCAGACTGAAAGACGCAAGCAAAAACATGTTGATACAAAGTATCAACAGCCAATTGTTAGATTTGCGCATTTTTTACGCTCCTTCCTTTGTGGGATAGAACTAAATTGGTGAAATATCTTTAAAACCCATAAACTACGCTCAAATCGGAAAAGTTCACTATTTTATTTCTGATTATGCTCTCACTACGACAAGAGAGCAAAATAAGTTGCAGTTGAAATACACGATTAGCTTAATTTTATTCCATATTTTTTAAAAATAATTATTTTATTAATCATATTCATTAGAAATACATGCTCAACAATCATATAACATGTAAGCTGAAAAGAAGAAAGATAATTAATTAACTAAT
Organism: Candidatus Zixiibacteriota bacterium; assembly: GCA_024231855.1. GTDB lineage: Bacteria > Zixibacteria > MSB-5A5 > UBA10806 > 4484-95 > JAAEQD01. The sequence goes on along the minus strand of JAAEQD010000243.1, from coordinate 7,281 downwards.
CATTCCATTAGGTTGATCGGTTCCGTTTATCCAAATTAATTTGATTAAATCTGGAATTCGTAAGAATATTCGACTGAAACATATATACTGTTAATAGTCAAATTTCCCGGCTAAGCTTCCTTATTATAATAGATTTTACCCCAGTTGGAATTTATCTTCTGATTAAAAAGGCGGTAGTCAGAAAGCTGTATAGAATGATCATTAAGCAGGTCACGCCACAGCCCCTGAGTTGAAAATGGTATATCCACATACTGATTATAGCTTGAGAAATTAAGCACAATAATGAATCTTTCCAATGATCCATCATCGGCTTTACCCCAGCGGTGATAGACCACCACATCCTTATTCACATTTACGCCATAACCTTCATTGTTGAAGTAAAGATCATAAGATTCAGGGTAAAAATTGGTTGAACGCAGCGATGGATGATCTTTTCTTAGCTTGATCATTTTTCGATAAAGGTTCTGGAGCTGATTACCTACTTGATCAGAAGTGTAATCCCAATCAAGCGGTCTTGGCACCACTCGCCCGGGTCCATCCTCCGGCATATCATAATCCTGTCCGAATTCCTGGCCATTGTGGATAAGTACCGTCCCCGGACATGTCATAAGCGCGATTACATATGGCTGTGTTTTCCACCACCAGGATCTTCCCCTGGCCTTATTAATAAAACTGGAATGGTCGTGATTCTCAATATACGTAACCGGTCCTTTTCCGGACGAGAAATCTTTGGCCGTATTCAACGCTCGCATAATACGAGCGTCAACATTCCCCCATTGAATATAATCTCTCGATTCAAACATGAGCCTGTCGTACCAGCAACCGGTCGCGGCGGAGTGATTAGTATCATCAATAGCATCATACCTGTTATCGGTTAGATGTTCCAGCATCAAACTGATATTATCATAACGCGTTTCCAGAAGATAAGCCGACAATTCCTCACAAAGCCGCGTTATACCGGTATCAAGATGGTTTTTATCAAAATAGCCGAGCGTATAATCAAAACGAATACCATCGATTTTATATTCATCCAGCCAGTACTTGCAAACATCCAGAATAAATTCATGCGTGCAGGCGTTTTTAAAATCAAGATCCTGAAAATAGCCACCTCCCGAATAATCCCCGGTAAAAGGCGAATTACCGGGATCTTCGTAAAGCCAATAATACGCGAAACCCCTGCCCGGATCGCTCCCCTCCCAAGTATGGTTGAAAACGCCATCCATAATCACATGCATGCCCCGATTATGCAATTCATTTATTAAAACCTTCAACCAATAGAGTTTGTCCAGCGGACTCAGCGGATCGTTTATATATCGATGCTCCACGGAGAAGAACTGAAATGTCCGGTATCCCCAATAAAAATCACTTCCAATCCAGGCTGTCCAGGGCATAAACTCGATCGCGTTAACGCCCAGATTTTGGAGATAATCCAGCTTTTCTCTGATCGCCTTAAACGGCGCCATATTTCCCCTGAATTCGGCGGTAAAATCATCGGGCATTAGTTCATAAATAATCAGGTCTTTCTGGGGTAAACGGTTCCGTATCGGTTGAACATCCGTATCGTTTCCGCCAACGACGAATGCCGAATTCTCCATCTCTCCGCCGCCATATTTGGTACAGGGATCGGTGCACCATCGGGTCGTGCCATTTTTAAAGGTGACAAAATATTTGTACTCATAATATCCTTCAGGCAAACCACCTTCTATATTCATTTGAAAAAGAAATCCCTTCGGATGCGGGGTCATTGCCATATCAGGAGCATTCTGGAAATCCCAATTTGAACCACCCAGTTTTTCCTGAAATGTACCGGTTACCTGGATTTTATCGATATTGGGCAGACTTCCCCGCGTGTATTGAGATGGATCTTTCGAATTATCGGGGAAAAATAGCTTGAATTCAATATCATTGCCATTTACAACGGCACCGAATTTTTCATACATTTTAACTCCCCTTTATTATTCATACTATGCAAATAGTCCGGTTTATGCGTTGTCAAGATAAGGGCTCTTCGTTTTCGCCGCAAGCTATTTCAAAGGGATAAATGATTAAAGCGCCGCGGCGCGCCTGAAACATCCTCTTGTTATAATTAAAATGCCGCCGGATATGATTATCCGGCGGCTTAATCGTTCGAACGAGCTATAGTTTAAATCAATTTTCTCAGTATATCGGCCATCTCGCGCGACGTCTGGAATCTAAGATCTGGATCCTTGGCCAAAGCTTTGGCCACGATTTTATCGAAAATTCGCGGCACATCGAGGTTTATCTCGGATGGCGAAGGCGGACTCGTATGTAATATCGAATAGATCAGCGCCGAAATCGTATCGCCTTTAAAAGGTTTTTGCTCGGTCAACAACTCATAAAATACTACACCAAGACTGAATATATCGCTTCTACGGTCAATACCCTGACCCTTCAGTTGCTCAGGCGAGATATAATTCGGTGTGCCTAAAGCGACTCCCGATTGGGTCATATTCGATTGGGCGAGTCGGGCTATCCCGAAATCCATGACTTTTACTCTGTCATTATCGAGCATCATTATATTAGCCGGTTTAATATCGCGATGAACAATGCCCCGTTCATGGGCAAAATCCAGGGCTTCACAGATTTGAATCATAAGCTTGCAAAGCGTCTTATAATTCCAGTGCTGTTTGCTTTCAATAAGCTCTTCAAGCGTCTGGCCATCGAGAAACTCCATGGCAATATACTGCATCGACTGCTCTTCACCCACGTCATATATAGTGACTATATTGGGATGGGATAACTGGCCAGCTGCTTTCGCCTCGCGATCCAGGCGTATTTTAAGTTCGTGCATTTCATCGGAATTAACGATATTATCCAACCGAATAGTTTTCAAAGCCACGGGCCTATCGATAGCCGGGTCGAGCCCCTTATATACCATACCCATGGCCCCCTGCCCAATAGCCTCGAGAACCTGGTAGCGGCCGAAATTGGTTGATCCGACCGGCAATCCGTTTTTATCGGTACCAAGCTGCATGGTAGCTACCGAAGCTTCCTCCTCCCGACCGGGTCCGGGCAGATTTTGAGGTACTGTGGCATCTAACGGCGCCGCGTTTGAGGGCGGTGTGACAACCTGAGTCCGGGTCCCACCAATAGGCGTACCGGCCAATAGAGCGTCATAATCGATTTCATCATCTTCCTCTTCCTCATTGACGCTGACATGTGGAAGTTTCATCATTGGCGCTACTATGATAAAAAATACTATCTGTATTAACGGATAGAACGCCTGGGTAATAATATCGTAATTCGTAAACAGAACAAAACTAAGATTAGCGATAACGAATAAAGACATTCCCAGAGCGACGAAGCGATACATAAGCGAAATCCGGGGAAGAATCACCGCCGAAAACGCGCCGATTAAGAGGATCACAAGGAAATTAACCGAGCCGGCTGGACCAAGACTTTTAAGAAAATTATTGTGAATAATGTTTTCCACGGTATTCGCGGTAATTTCTATCCCATACATGGCCTGAGCTACCGGTGTGGAATACAAATCTATTGTGCCGGGACCGGTGTAGGAAATTAACACTATTTTGCCGGAAAACTCTTTTTTACCTACTGTTCCATTTAGAACATCCAGGGCGGACACAAAATCGAAAGTTCGCTCCGGTCCATTATAATTAATTCTCATTCTTCCCCTGTCATCCAGGGGAATTTCTCTTGGCCCAACCACGATTGATTCGCCGATATTTATACTAATATCGCTTTGTTTTGTACTGAAATAGCCTTGAGCAACAACGAAAGGTACCGATGGCAGATACTCCCGTGTATAGCCCAGTATTAAGGGATCAGCTCTAATGTAACGATCGGCATCGAAATCAACCCCGGCAAAGCCAAGCCCCATAGCGGCTTCGGCTAATGGCTGAGAGGGCGGATAAATCGTGTTGGCTGTTAAAGGAGGATAATCCTCGAACTTGGATGGATCATCGAATTGAGTATAGCCATTACGTCGTACATAATCCGGAAAGGCAAAATCGGAATCGGTATAATATGCTGCCGAATGCCGGTAAGGTAATACCACATTACCTGCGTCTTTTAAGGCTTTAGCTAAAATAGAGGTGTAACCCTCCGAATCCTGGGTTTTATCATCGCCAAAATACATTCCCAAGTATATGACTTTTGGATTCTGGGCGGAAATTTCATCGATTAATTCAGCAACTTTATCTCGATTCCAGGGCCATTTATTTTGACCGGCAACTGAAACATCATCAATAGATACAATCTGCACATCATCTGTGATATCCTGCTTTCCCCTCAATTTAAACATCTGGTCGTAAATCGCCATCTCCCATCTGCCCAATATTTCGGGCTGATCGAGATAGATTGTAACGACAAAAACTGTTATAAGGAGATATAAAATCAGGCCGGAAAATCTTTTTAGCATTTGCGCCACCTAAATATCAATTTCATTGATCCTCGTACTTTATCTTAATAATCGCGATATATTCATTAACGTTATTATATCGCTTCATTATCATAAATCGGCACTGGAGAGACATTACTTAACATCTGATGGAATGCCTTTTCGAGGATTGTTCTTTTAATTCCAAAATGGTACTCATTATGCCATATAATGAATAAACTTATATCAAAACGCACTCATATCGAAGTAACGGTAATAATACTATAGAATGGGAAAAGTAAGATAGAATCCCTAATTCGTCTCGATGATACTACTATTGCTCTCTTTTAATGCTCTTGATTGGACATCATCGGTTGAAAAAGCGAATCCTGCCAACAATATCATCGTGGCCAAGGCCCCAATAAAGAGGATTAAGCGAAAACCTATTTCTTTCTGCTGGGTTGACAACTACCTACCTACTGCTAATCTTTCTATTAGATAATCCGGCAATCCATGTTCAGCCATACGTTTCTGAGTATTGTCCAAATCGTAAGCGACCCTTTTTGTTTTAATTAATTGTACCTCATCATCATAGATAAGATAACAACTGCGTGGATCACCGTCGCGGGGTTGCCCGACAGAACCGATGTTGATTAAATATCGTCGCTCTTTGTTAATTCGTTCTTCGTGTTTATGAGAAATAATACAATCGCCATCTTTGTTTTGAGAAACAATAAAGGGGCGATGGGTATGACCAACCATGCAAATCTGTTTGTCAAAAGATTCAAAGTTCTCTTTAACGTCATCCATATCCAGAATATAATGCCATTTATTCGGTTCTTTTGGAGATGAATGAGCCATCATGCAATCATCCAATTGGGCGGTGATCTCGAATCCACTCATGATATCAATAGTTTTTTGGGCTAATGACTCTTTCGTCCAATCAATGGATTCTGTAGCATACTGATTAAAATATTCGGTATTCATCAACCCCAATGCCGCGGAATCATGATTGCCCATCAATTTGATTTCAGAAATCTCATCAATAAGTTCTACACATTCATTTGGATTTGGCCCATAACCAACGGCATCTCCCAAAAAGAAAATTCGGTCTATTTTCTCGACTCGAAAGTCGAGAATGACAGCTTTCAATGCCTCGACATTAGCATGCACATCGGAGTAAAAGGCGTATCTCATCTTGCTTTATTCTCTATAAATCTGAAAACGGTTTTGCCAACCTGAATTATATCATCGTTTCTCAACAGGGAGTTCTCAATCGGCTCACCATTAACTTTCGACTTACCTTTCCTGCCCAGGTTTACAATCCAGAAATCCTCGCCATTTTTGACGACCTTGGCTTGGACGCCGGATAATAACCACCCTTTCGCCTTGATATTAGCCATTTTCGATCTGCCAATAGTGACAACCGAATGAGCCAGAGGGTATTTATCTTGTTCCGCGCCAACTTCGCCCAGAAGAATAGAACACCCGGCCTCAGATGTCAACTCTTTTGCTTTTTTATCCTTGGCAATCATCTCTTTTTGTTTTTTGGTCTGCAAGACCATAGTACCGTCCATGCCAAAAACATTGCTATCGCGCTCCTCTTCCTTATGATAAACAAGACTGTACTTCCCAATCGTGATAATATCATCGTTTTTCAGAACCTCTTCGTTGATTTTACGAGAATTAACGAAAGTTCCGTTTAACGACTCATTATCCATAATGATTGTTTGGTCCTCGCTGAATTCGATTATGGCATGACGTCTGGATATTGCCCGGTTCTCCAACACGATATCATTATCCGGAGTTCGGCCAACGGTTACCCGCCGCTTTTCGGTAATGAACTTCTCGATGATTTTTTCTTCAAATTTTACTATAATTTCTGGCATAAAAACTCCCCCTTAAATTAGGGAATTAAAGATTACATCTCAACTTTAAACCAATTTAACTTGCCTTTACAACGGTTCGTTTATATTTTCGGTAATATGTGGGCAAACTTTAAGGCATATAATAAGGTTATATTAGCGCCGGCAGCCGGGGTGACTGATTCGCTTACCCGAAGATTAGCCCGTAAATGGGGAGCTGACGCCACGGTAACGGAACTAATCTCATCCGAGGGACTTATCCGCAACTGTAAAAAAACAAAAGCTTTAATGGCATTTGATCAAGCTGAAAGGCCATTGGGTATTCAACTTTTCGGCGCCCGGGCGGAGGTTATGGCGGAGGCCGCCGAATTGGCCGCCGATTTAAAACCCGATTTCATCGATTTGAATTTCGGTTGCCCTGCCAAGAAGGTCGTCGCTAAAAACGGTGGCTCCTCTATGTTGAAGAACCTAACTGAGTTAGCAAATATTATTAAACTGGTTGTTGAAGCGGTAAATATTCCAGTCACGATTAAATATCGCTCAGGTTGGGATCATGATAGTATCGTAGCGGTCGAAGTAGCCAGGATAGCCGAAGATAACGGCGCGGCCGCAGTTTGTCTTCATCCGCGCACCCGGATGCAGGGATTTTCCGGCGAAGCGGATTGGTCTTTAATCCGGGATATCAAACGAGCTATCAATATTCCGGTTATAGGATCCGGCGATATCAACAGTCCGCGGAAAGCCAAAGAGATGTTCGACCGGACCGGCTGCGATGCTGTAATGATTTGTCGGGCGTCATTTGGCAATCCCTGGATATTTAAAAGAACGAAGCATTATCTCGAAACCGGGGAACTTCTGGCCGTACCGGCTGTTGATATCCGTATTGATACTGCTCTGGACCACTTGCGGTTATCGATAGAAAAGTATGGCTCTTTTGCCGGTTTGATACGTATGAGAAGTAAGTTATGCTGGTATTTAAAAGGCTTGCCGGGAGCATCAAAACTCAGGTCCGGGTTAGTGCTGCTTCCCACTGAAGATGAAATAATCGAATTGTTC
>JAAEQD010000242.1 GCA_024231855.1 Candidatus Zixiibacteriota bacterium | reverse complement strand
GAGATGGCTTACGATGACGGCGCCTTGGAGAATGCCTACTACTACTATGATGCCGCCAATCTAATGGCCACGATGTTCGTTCCGGAAAGCTATCCGGTGAGCATCGATTCGGTCATGATTCATGTTCTGACAGAAGGCGATCCTTACTGGCCCTGGCCTGATGCTAATCACGATCCGATAGGTGTTTCGATATATATCGACGACGGTACGGGCATGCCCCAACCCGATCCGGTATTCTATACCGAAGCGACTGCTGAGCTTGGCCAGTGGATCAGGGTCAATGTCAATGAGATAGTAGTTACCACGGGTAATTTCTGGGTGTGTATGAGCGCCCTTACAGATTTCGGCCCTTACGATGGCCTGGGACTTGATCTGATGACCGATTACCCGGCCAATAAATGGACGCGCGAATATGATGTCTGGGGCCCGATGGATACTTACACGGGCGATCATATGATTCGAGCCAAAGTGTTTGGCGGTGGAGCCAGCTCATGGGTCGGTTATGATGATGCTATGCCTGCCGGTGCGATCTCTTCGGAGGCAACACCCAGAGGCAATAGCGAATTGGTGGCCGGTACGGGACGGGCTCATAAAACCGAGCCTGCTACCATGATGCCCTCAACTCCGAATTATATGGCTTACCATCCTCATATTCTCGGCGAACGTCCGCTGATAACCGATACTGAAGTCCTGGCCGGTTATAACCTCTATCGTGATACTTCTCCGGCTCCATTCGATCGCGATCTGATGATTAACGACGAATTAATCACCGCGACTATGTATGACGACTGGGGCGATGACCCATATGGGCCAATCGAAAACAGCGTCTTGTATTACTACCAGGCGTCGGCCGTATACGATATCGGCGAGGGTAACTTCGTTGAGGTCGGACCATCCAATGAAGCCACCGGTATGGCTGAAAACCATCCACCGGAGGCTCCCGTGAACCTGGTTGGCGATGTGGATGATCATACGGTGAACCTGTCCTGGGATCCCAACACCGATTACGATATCGCGGGATACAATGTTTATCGTCGCGATTACAACCAATCTGATTTCAATCTCGTCGGCAGTGTCGAACATCCAACGACTGCTTACTCGGAAGTGCTTACTATAGACGGCATTTACCGTTACAAAATTACTGCCGTCGATGCCGAAGATATGGAATCGGAAGGTTTCTCTAACTATATTGATATGGGGATCGGCTTGATCCCTCCCGGTATGCTTCGAGCTACCGATGATAAAGAATTTAAAATCGATCTTAGCTGGCGTAATCCCGGCGGCGCGATTTCGGATGTTCAGGATCTTAATATCGGTGTAGTAATGGCTGATTACCCCGATGCCCAATCCGAAGTCGTTGATTTTCTGATTAACTCAGGCGAAGTATCTTCAGCTACCGTTATTGACGCTCAAAATAGTACGCCCGTTTTCGGGGACCTCGAGCCTTTCGATATGCTAATAGTTTGGACAAACTATCAACCTCAAGATCCCATAGGATTAGGCGATGCCCTGGCCGAATATGCCGAAACCGGCCAAGGCGTACTTGCTCTCGAATTTTCGTTCACTCAAAACTGGGGTGTTAGCGGCCGATTTATTACCGAATATAGTCCTTTCGGCTCTGCTGTAACCGGTTATATGGATGTTAACCTGGGCGAATACGATGAAAGCCATCCGCTGATGGATGGTGTAACGATCTTATCGGATTACTACGTATTCGATGTCCCATTACAGAATAACGCCGAAGCAGTCGCTACGTGGGATAACGGCTGGCCGGCAGTCGCGATTAACGCCGATAACCCGAATGTTGTTTGCATTAACGGATACGTGGGCTCTCCCGACCATCAGCATGGCGGCGATATGCTGCAGCTTGTCTTGAACAGCGTGATATATGTCGGCAGCGGTTCGGGTATTGAACCAGACGGATTCACGCTTTACAAAGCCGATAACGAATCCGGTCCGTTTGTCGAGCTGGGTTCTTTCCCCGGTGATCAACACGACTTTGATGACTACCCGGTGCCAAATGGCGTGGAATACTGGTACATGGTTACGGCCATTTGGGATGGCGAGGAATCCGATCCATCGAATGTCGCGATGGGTATAGCGATGAACTATCCTCCCGAACCACCTTACGATCTTACCGCTGAAGCGGTCGGACAGAACGTCAACCTCGACTGGGTGTTCGACGATCTGATGGGTGATTTCGATCACTATAACATCTATCGCAGACTGATGCCTGACGGCGAATGGGAAATAATCGGCGACTGCGAACCCAGCGAATACGTGGATGTTATTGAAGAAGGCAACGACGGCATGTATGGCTACAGAGTCACCGCCGTCGATACCGGCGATCCCGAATTGGAATCGAATACTTCTAATACAGCCTACGCTCTTGTCGGTCATGTCCCGCCCACATCCCTTGCCGCGGAAAGCCGTCATGAGTCTCAGGTGCCTCTCCGTTGGAATCTTCCCGGTACCTGGACCACCGGCCCCGACGACAGAAGGGACAGGTTCGAAAACCCGGTTATCAGCTCTAATTACAGAGTATTGAATGACGGTAGCGATCTCGATATGTCGTATAAGGGTATCGAAGGACCTATCTATCCGCCAGTTATTTTAGATGAAGGCGGTCCGGATGAATTCGGCTATACCTGGATAGACTCCGACGAGTCAGGCGGTCCGACATATGAATGGCGTGATATTACCGGAATAGGCGAACAAATTCCGATAACAGGCGATGACCAGAACCTGGGTCCGTTTGAACTCGGTTTTGATTTCTCGTTCTATGGCAATATATTTACCACATTCAATATCTGCGGCAATGGCTGGCTGTCATTTACCAGTGTCGATGCCACTTACTGGAATCAACCTCTTCCGAGTCCCGATGCGATGGAGAACCTGGTCGCGCCTTTCTGGGATGACCTTTATCCGCCCAACGGTGGTGAATTCTGGTACTATTCGGATGGCTCCGAATGTGTTGTGTCATATATCAACGTGCCGCATATCGGAAGCGGCGGACCATACACATTCCAGGTAATATTCCGGTCAACCGGAACGATTGTTTTCCAGTATGACGTAATGAATCCTGAAACCAATAGCGCCACGGTCGGTATCCAAAACGCCGACGGCACCATCGGATTGCAGGTCGCGTTCGATCAGGAATATATCCATGATCAATTAGCGGTCAGGTTGGGTACGAGCCCGGATGGAATCGCGCCGGCTCATTACAATCTGTATCGCTCGGAAACCTCACCGGTCCCGGTCGATGTCGATCATCTGATAACCAGCGATATCGATGGTGAACTGACCAGCTTCATTGATGAGGATGGTTTGGTTAACGGTACAACTTACTACTATGTCATGACCGCCACCTGGCCCGATTCAGTCGATTCGCCGGCATCCAATGAAGCCTTCGCGACGCCGCTTCTCGGCGGACGTCTGGCGGCTGACCCTATGGAGATAGAAGCCAACAACGACGAAAGCGAAATCGTCATCGTACCATTGACTCTTACCAATGACGGCGGTATCCCGGTTATGTTCGATATCGCCCCTCAATCCGAAGCCTTAACGTTTGACGAATCACAAAGGCCTGAGACACCCGAATTTACTCGACACGTAGGTGATTACGATAAAACCAATATACCACCCGAACCCGTATATCCACCGGTGATAACCGATCAGGGTGGTCCCGATGAATTCGGTTATGTCTGGATTGATTCGGATGAAACCAACGGCCCGCATTTTGATTGGATTGATATTACGGGTATCGGCATACCATTATTTATGTCAGATGACGATAACCAGGGACCGTTCCCCATGGAATTCGCCTTCCCGTTCTATGATCAGGTATTCTGGGATTTCCGGATCTGCTCTAACGGATTCATCTCATTCACCAGTATGAATACCAGTTTCAGTAATACCCCGATACCGGATCCATACGCGCCGGAAAACCTGGTTGCGCCGTTCTGGGATGACATGAATCCAAACGATGGCGGCTCTATTTTCTACTATACCAGCGCCGAATCCACGATTGTATCCTGGATTGATATGCCGCACTTCTCCGTTGGCGGTCCTTACACCTATCAGATCATACTGACTTCCAACGGTGTGATCACATTCCAGTACGATACAATGTATGATCCTCTGGATAACGCCACTATCGGAATCCAGAACGCCACGAACGATATCGCCTTGCAGGTCGCCTACAACCAGCCATACGTTCATGACGGGCTGGCGATCAGGATCAATGCCGGCTGGTTAAGTGTTGATCCGGCTCAGGGCGAAATTAGCGCCGGCTCCAGTTTCGAGGTGGATGTTATTATGGACGCTTCCTTGCTTGAGGATGGGGTTCATGATGGTTTGCTTACCATTACCGCCTGGGATGAAAACGTTGATGTTCCCTCAATAGAGATACCGGTGGAATTCTGGGTTGATCATGTAGGCATTGTCGGCAACGAGATTCTGCTGCCTCAGGAATTCGCGCTCAATCAGAACTATCCCAATCCATTCAATGCCCAAACCGAAATAAGATATGCTCTGCCGATTGATAGTGATATCCGACTTGAAGTCTACAACATTCTTGGCCAGAAAGTGGCCGGTCTTGTTGACGGGAAAAAAGAAGCCGGCTATCATACATTTATCTGGGATGGCACATCGGCCTCAGGTGATGTGGTGGCTTCAGGCATGTATCTGTATAAACTCGTCACCAATGAAAAGACGTTTGTCAGAAAGATGCTGATGCTGAAATAGATTCCTGGCATAGTCCTGACAGGGATTACAATACATTCAGGGGCGGTCAAATGACCGCCCCTGTTTATTTTTGTCGATATTAATTCCGTAATACGATGGAATATGAATCTTGTTGAGGATTTAGAGCCGGCCGTATTTATAACCGACCGTCATTGCCGAACCTACTCTTTGTTCGGCTTTGCTCCGTAATTAGCCGCCTGCCGTTGGACCAGGTCGAGATCTCCAAGACCGGCGTTTATGATCGATTCGAATACGGATTTGATCTTGCTCTTGATTTGCTCACGTTCGTAGATTTGTTTTACCGATTGCAAATTGTCATACTCATGATCATCCATCAGGTTCTTGGCGATCTCCCGTTCCCGTCCCATTCCGGCTTTCTCGCTCTGACGGCGATTGTTCTCGATTTGCTCGGTCAGTTGAGTTTCCTTGGCCGCGAGTTCGCCTAATTCGGTCAATAATTCGAGTTGCTCTTTAGTTAGATTTTTTATTGTTTCAGGCTTAAGTTCCATTTTAATTCCTTGTCCTTCGCTTCTGCGTGAACTGCCTCACGTTAGAGCCAACGATAATAAGGTTATAGCTTCCTGTTTAGTACTCCATATAATATTCATTTACCGATTATGTTCCCTTGATTACCACCACTGTCATATCATCGACTTCCGAGGTATCCGAGGCAAACTGTCTGATGTTTTTAATCATATGGCCACAAATGAAATGAGCAGATTTTGAACGGGCATCCTGCACGGCTTTAACCAGTCTATCTTCGCCGTATTCCTCGCCATGTTCATTGAATGCTTCGGAAAGACCATCGGTGTATATCACAAGTACATCACCTTTCGCCAAATCCAATTTTGCTATTTGATACTGAGATCCGGGCAATGCTCCAAGGATCAATCCACCATCTACTAAGTAATCTATATGGTTATTGCTTCTGACGATAAATGGATAGTTATGACCCGCGTTGCAAAAATAAAACACTCCCAATTCACAATCGAGTTCACAATAGAACATTGTCACGAATTTATCCGAGGCCGTCGAATCGACCAGGAAGTCATTAATCGCAGCTATCATAATGTCAATTGGTCGGCCCCGTTGACCCTCCGATTGCAAAACCGCCTGAAGACGGGCTCCCAGAAGCGCTGCTCCAACTCCTTTGCCGGAAACATCGGCCACGACGATACATACCTGGCCATCGGGTTTATTAATGAAATCATAATAATCGCCGCCAACCTGCCGAGATGGATGATTAAAGGCCGCAAACTCAAATTTATTGTGGACAGGTACGGCTTTTGGTAGAAGGTCTATCTGTATCTGACGGGCGACGGCTAGTTCCTCTTCCAGACGCTGTTTCTCAAGGGATTCCGCGTAAAGCCGAGCGTTATTTAAGGCGACTATTACCTGATTGGCCAGAACGGTCAGGAGGGTTACATCCTCATAAGTATAACCATACCCGGCGGCCTTGGGTGATGTGGCGATTATACCGACTAACTTACCCTTGTCTGCCAAGGGCATGAGTAGTTGGCAGTTCAATTCGCCGAAATGACCGATAAGGTTACCTTCCCGAGCCAGGCGCTTAAGGTTGTTTAGGAAAATCGGTCTCTGTTTTTCCAGGAGTAATTCCAGAATGTCGGTCTCGATTGAAAACTCCCGCGATTCTCCAATCAACTTGTAATTAGCACCATCCGGGGTAATTAAGGCGAAATAAGTTTTCTCGATGAACATCTCTTCATTAAGGGTATCGTTTATAATATTAGCCAGTTTCAAAACATCGAAAACGGCAATCAGTTTACGTGATAGCTCCTCCATCAGATGGCGATAATCGCTTCGACTCCTGATAAACAGCCTGCGGACGAAATCATCCACCTGGGTATATAGCGGCTGAAAAAATAAAAGCATAATTACTACTACCATGATATCGAGAATTCTGGATTGAAAGCCGAACACCGAAAAGAAAAAGGAGCTGAGTTGATTGATAATTAGAAGATAGCCGCCGACAACTATTGCCGTGGTCAGAGTATAAACAAGGCTCTGACGGGCAATTAGCCCGATATCCAGAAACCTGTACTTGATAATGGCCCAGGCAATTGTCCCGGGCCCGACGACCAGGGCGGTCAATATCATCACCTCAGTAAAGATGTCAGGAATCTTTATCGAGAGAATCGTGGGAATTATAACGCCAATTACATAAATACCGACTGCGGCGATTATACCGGCAATCACGACCTTGACCTGGATTCTTAAGGCCGGATTGTTAATCCGGCGATAACCAAGGCTGAGAAAGTAAATCGATGTACAAACATAGGCCAGGTTGATCAATGAGAAAAATCGACTGTGAAACGAATATAAGAAACCGAAAAATGTGGCTACGAGCTTCAAAATCGAGCTGATTAAGCCAATCAGAAAGCCCAGAACCGGTATAGATGTGTCGAAATCCACCATCCGGATAATCTGTTCCGGGTCGTTTAGCGCGATAACCATGATGATATGGAAAATATGCGGCACAAACGCCAGTTGCAACAGACGTTTATGCCGTCTATAAACCGGGAGAGGCTCCGGGAATAATACCGAAAACCACAACAGTACAGGGAAAAACAGCTCCCAGACATAGAAGATATTGATTATGGTGAGGGAGAGTTTGCTGGGATCGATTATTATGGTTTCGTATAATGAGACAAGAAATGGAGCGATACCGGCGAAGAATAACATCGCCGAAACCACCCTGTTCTGACTTGATTTAACATTTTCTCTTAGAATAATGCCGGCAGTAAGAAACAGAACCAGGGCGGAGGCAAGGTAAATTAGTGATATTGAAAATGAAATACTCATGTATTACCTGGCCAATGGGCCGGCGGTACTATTCGTTAATGCTCTTTTTCAGAACGACTTCGGTACCATCGTCAGTAATATTAAAATCAACCGAAGTCATCAGCGATCTAACAATAAAAATCCCCCGACCGACTTGTTTGAGAAGATTATCCTTATCGAGAGGATCGGGAAGACTATCGGGATTGAAGCCGGGGCCTTTATCCTGGATACAGATACTTGCCTCGTTCCGGCTAACTTCAATTTTAACGGTAACCGGACTACTGCTATCGCCCCCGCTGCCATATGCGATAGCGTTGTTCACTATTTCTGAAACTGAAATCGCGAAATCGGCAATCGATGATTTTGATAAGCCGGCCTTGCCGAAAATTTCATAAACAAAATCATCGACATCGGCCAGATAAATGGCATCCGATGGGATACTAATTACTTTCCCGGAAACTTCAGGTTTGTCCATGCAAAACTCCAGGCTCTAGCCTATTTGAGTTGATAATTAGCGAAGCCGGAAGGTGATGCGTGGAGGTAAAAAAATTATTTCCGGTTCACATCACCCCGGCGGTAACTGAAAATTTATTTAAAACTGTATATGGCTTGTTCCACTGAATCATAGTTGTCAAAAACTGTTATCAACTTGGTGATAGTTAGAAGCGATTCGATTTTTTCAGTGAGCCCGGCAAGTTTCAACTCGCCGCCATTGTTTCTCATCGTGGTCAAACCTGAAATCAGTATCCCCAGGCCTGTGGAATTCATCCATTCGACTTTTGAAAGATCGATGACAACCTTCTTTTTGCTTTGATCAATGTATTCGTGAAGTTTGTCATGAAGCAATGTAGCATCAGGGCCACCCATTATTTTACCTTTGGGTTCAAGAATGGCTATGTCTTCAACCACCCGATCTGTCATTTTCATGTTCTTAGCTCCTTTGATAGAGTTTATTATTTATATTCAGCAATATTTACACATATCAGGCAAAAGCCTTATCAATACCAACACTCGGCCGGCTCCTAAATTTCCCGTTATTTATAAGTTATATGAAAATAATCGTCATTTTAGTAGGTTTGTCAAGCTTAAACATCAGACTCCGGTTTTAAATAATATCGATTAAGCATACCAGGCGGATATTAAGTAATCAATGTCATACCAGGCTAAACTGAAACTAGTAAAAAAAAGCAGCCTTAAGGCTGCCCGATTGACTTATTAGTATTGTTAAAAAACTATTTAAAAAGTGCTTTGATCTTACCCCAGGTGTCAAGTTTGACACTCAAAGCAGTAAGAACAATATCCTGTCTTATGCGACCCTGTTGGGCGAAAAACGAAGGATTGGCGGCGGTGCCATTGACATTAATTTCTATTTTGTCGCCATCAGCCCAGCCGTCTTTCTCGGACGTATCAGGATCATCCATGGGGATAAACAGGGAATACTGACCGCCTAATGTTAAACATCGGGCCAATTCCTGACCGCCGATATAAGCAATTACCGGTAAATTATCGGCCGCTGGCTCGCCGGAAATCGATATGGATCCGTAAGGCTCACAAGCAGTACCAAGTAGCTGGCCATATGATATAACCGATCCGAATAGTATTAGAACCGGAGCAAGAACCAGAATTTTTAACATACGATTACCCATAATCTATCCAATCGTTGCAAGATATTATTCTTGGTTATCCATGTCAAGAAAAAAATCGCTTTGGCAAACATTGGTTTTTGCTACTTCTATGTCTATTATACATAACGCTCCACATTTAGTTCCCACTATTAATTAATTATCGTCAAATCTCGACTATACTATAACTAATAGAGACTGAACGTTAACAATTATACGGAGATAATATTGGCCATGATAGTATAAAACGACTTATTAGTCGCTAATAACATCATTGGTCATAGCAAATGCCAAATGCTCTAACTCTATGCACATATTTTGGCTACGAAGAATCACATGGGCTGGAAGTTTGAGATTTATGGGCGCGAAATTCAAGATTGCCTTTACTCCTGCTGCTACTACCTCATCGGCGGTGGCCTGAGCGGTATGAGCGGGTACGGCAATAATTGCCATGTCGATTTTTTCAGATGCCACCAGTTTGGCGATATCCTTGAAATCCGAAACCTTGATCCCTTTGTGATTGGAGCCGATTTTTCTTTGGTCATTATCGAATATTAGCTTGATGTTAAAGCCCTGCTTGGCGAATTCCTTGTATGATACCAGGGCCGACCCGATATTACCTACGCCGATAAGCGCTACATTCCAAAGCCTTGTCAGGCCCAGAATTTCAGCGATCCTATTTCGTAGCTCGGCTACCGGATATCCCAGCCCTCTTGTACCGAAACTACCGAAAAACGACAAATCCTTTCGGACCTGGGCGGGGGTGAGCTTTTCCCTTTTAGCCAACTCCTTAGAGGAGATGGTCTTATAATGCTCGTTTTCTAAAGTTACCAAAGCCCGGTAATAGATCGATAATCTATGAATTGTTGACTCGGAAATTTTTTTGTTTGTTGGCTTACTCATGTCCTTCTCATCTATAATAATTTGTGAACTGTTTCACAATTTCAAAATAGACTGGTGGCAATTTGTTGTCAAGCGAAAATTGAAGAAATTTGTAAATAAATCAATTATTGTAAATAGATCAAGTGATCCAAATAAACTATCGGAATAGGATTTTGACGGCATACTAATATCTTGAATAGGCCTGATGACAGCCCCAATTGTGATTCTGATGCATGTCATGAAGATTACTCCAAAATCTTATTAATCAAAAGGTTAATTATCGTTGATTCCGATGTTATTTAAGTTAACCATTAGTTTTATTATCCGATATTTAATACGATTGAAGTTCTAGTCCGACGGGGGCTTAATATTAATCCAGGATTGTATTTTGTCAATAAAAGAATATAACTCAACTAAAGAGCAAAACAGATTAACACCCCTAACTTTGACAGAAGTTTTCGAAGTTATATTACATAAATTCAAATTCGTTGCTCTTTTCTCGATCGGCTGCGCGATGTGCTCCGCCTTAATTATAGTTATTATACCCAACAAGTACACGGCCAGATCGACGATTCTTCCCACCGTTAATAATCTCCAATCCGGCGGTATGCTGTCACTTCCCGATGGAATCCCTGGCATGGAAATGATGGGAATAAATCTGGGCCAAAATTCGCCATCGATCTTATATCCTGAGATATTGGCCAGTCGCATGTTGGCGGAGAAAGTGTTGAGAACGGATTATAAATATTCCAGGGCCGATAAATCCGTTAACCATTCACTCTATGAGTATTTTGAAACTGATAATCCGGATATCGCTTATGAGTCACTAAGGAAGATTACGTCGGTCGCCCATGACAAGAAAACCGGCATAGTAACGGTCTCAGTTACGACTAAAGATCCGCAGTTATCAGCCCTGGCGGCTAATAGTTTTATTAATAATCTGGATGATTTCAACAAACATCAACGTCAGTCCGGGGCCGGCTTAAATCGAGCATTTATCGAGAAAAGGATTGACGAAACCAGCCATGAATTGCGTTTGGCCGAGGAAAACCTCAAACAATTCCGTGAAAACAACCTGAATTATTACAGTTCTACCGACCCGGAGCTTTTAATGATGCATGATCGGTTACTTCGGGAAGTAGAAGTTAAAAACCAGGTGTACCTTACCCTGACACAGCAATATGAAATTGAATCTATTCAGGCGAAAAAAGAACTTCCAATTATTCAGGTTCTAGATGAAGCCAAACCGCCAAGCCGAAAAAGCGGTCCGGCCAGAGCAAAAACGACTCTGCTTGGTCTACTCGCGGGCATTGTGATCTCATGCTTAACGGTTATTCTCGACTTTCAAATGAGACACGACAACCGTTATAAAAACATTAAATTGATAATGAAAAAACCACCGCTTTGGCGAAAAAAATCTGCCAGGGAAAAAGTCGAACATGTTCGATAGTATTCGCGAATTTTTTAAATCCACGATTATCTACGGCTTAATTGGCGGATCCAGGTCATTTATCGAATTTTTACTTCTGCCGATTTATGCCCGGTTTCTGACGCCCGCCGATTTTGGTCGATTGGATATCTTGATGATTTTCGTGATGATTGGCCTGGTTCTGGCCATACTGGAGATTAATAACGCCCTGTTTCGTTTTTATTTTGATTACAATACTATTCGAGATCGATCCAAAATCGTCATGACCGCCCTGATGTCGTCTTCGATTAATGGATTCATTATTTTCATCGGCGCTTTACTGTTTAGCAAATCTCTCGCGAGCCTGGCTTTGAACTCTTCTGATTATTCCTATCTTTTTATTCTTGCCGCGGGGTACGTATTCCTCGACGCGATTGTTACCGTTCCGATAAACTTATTGCGGGTGGAGAATAAGCCGGTAAGTTACACATCCATATCTTTAATACAAGTGTTTATCTCGATTATCGGAATTATCTTTTTTGTTATAATGTTAAAGTGGGGAGTAGCCGGGATTCTGGTTGCCAAGAATATCTCGATTATGCCAACGATTGTATTTACATTTATAAAAACACGAAAATATTTGTCCAAAAGATTTGATTTCGCGCTGCTCCGGAAAATGCTGAAATTTTCCTTGCCCCTGATTCCCCTTGGCGTGGCCTTATGGGGCGTAAACAGTCTGAATCGATTGTTCATGATTAAATACCTTACACTCGAACAGATCGGGTATTTTTCAATCGGCATGAAATTCGTGGTGCCGTTGACTTTGTCGGTAGTCGCTTTCCAACTTGCCTGGCCCCAATTCGCCCTGGCAAACATGCATTCGGAAAAGGCCGGCAATTTATATTCGGAGATATTCAATATATTTATCGCCTTCGAACTATGTCTGGTTCTGTTTTTATCGTTATTCGCCGAAGCGATCATCCCATATGTAATGACCGCGCAATATCTTCCGGTCATCAAGGTGATCTTGCCTCTGTCTTTCGGGATGTTCCTTTATGGAGTGTTCTTCTTTTTGACGACGGGCGAATTCATAAAGAAAGCGACGACTAAAATTATCCCGCCAATATTCATCGCCTTAATAGCCAATATCGTTTTGAATATAATTCTAACACCCAAATATGGAATCATGGGAACGGCCTGGGTAATGATGGTAACTTACCTGTTCATGATCGTCGTGATGTTTTCGCTTTCCAGAAAATTCTGCGGCCGGCTTCTTCGATTAAATAAACTTGGCCGTCTGGCGATTGTGTCATCCGCCATGTTTTTTATTTCAATATCGATGTCGGGGATGAATTCACCTTTCGAGTTGGGTCTTAAATTAGCGGTGTTCCTGGCGTTTCCAGTACTGCTTTTTGTATCAGGATTTTTAAGCAAAACATATTTATATAACATGAGAAGTCTTTTTTTGCGAAATAGCGGGGATTTAATAAATAACAAAGAGGAATATGCGGAATCGCCGATTGAATAGTCTCATTGAAAAATCGAGGTAGCTGGCGAATCAGCCTAAAGCCGGTACAGTTACTTCGCTGGCCGGGGCATGGTTTGGGCTGATGAAAAATGCATGGGGGGGAATGATTTGACCATCATTTCAAATGACAAATTAAATTCATTTACACCGCCGCCTAAAGATCCGGGTCGTTTAAGAATCGCGGTATCGAATGAATTCTTCGAATTGTATCGAGGCGATAAAGATTTTAGGGTTGGTAAAATATTATGCCGAGGCTACGGCTGTGAGATCGTCTGCCTGGGTACGAATATCGCCAGTCCCGCGGATTCACAGGTGTTCGGATCCTCTGCCTACGCGGTAGATAAGGTAGGAGAGTTGCCCGATAATTTTTATCATCTTCTGATGAAAACGCGCCTGATTTACCATCGCAAAGGTAATATCAGCCTCGGCGGCTTTTTCAGATGGACCCCCGGTATAATACGTCAGCTACTGCGCTGGAAACCGGATTTGATTCTGGAAAATCCTTATCTTTCATTAACCCCACGGTCATATATGACATTTATGGCCTCCAGGCTATTGAATATACCTATCGTCTATCTTGATGCCGGGGATATTATGCCTCAATTAACTTTAAAGCATAAAATCGTATTGCCTGTTGAAAAGCGGGTGGTTAATAAGGCGGCCACGATCATCACTTATAACCTTGAAGGTAAAAAAAGATTTATCAATAAATACGGTTACCCCGGCGAAAAGATTACTGTTACTCCCAAACCCATCGATACATCGAGATATCACCCTTATTTGGATTGCCGAAGTTTTTCTGAAAAGCATGGCCTCGATAATAAGTTTGTCGTAGCCTATTATGGCCGTCTCTGTACCAATAAAGGAGCCAAATACCTTCTTGAGGCGGCTGATATTATGCGTCGACGGGGTACGGATAAAGATATGATGTTTTTTTTCGTGGGTGGCAATATCGAAGCCGACCAGGCGACGGAGTTTAAAGACGTGGTGAAAAAAATGAGCCTGGAAAACGTCAGGCTAACCGGCATGGTCCCCAACAAGGATATGCCCGTTACTTACGCGGCCGCCGATATCGCGGTCTATCCCGATGTCACTAATTTGCCGGGTTTTTCAACGGTTCTGGCAGAGAGCATGGCGGCCGGTCTACCGATAATTATCGGCATTAAAGGCTGGGAGGATGCGGTACCTATAGTAGATGGGGAAAATGGTCTAATAATCGAACACGCTAATCCCGAACAGATCGCCGATAAAATCGAACTATTAAAGGGCAATCACCATCTGAGGAGAAAGCTGGGGGAAAACGTCCTGGAATTCGCCAGGCAGAAGATGGATTACAATAAAGTGGTTGAAAAGTATTATAGCATTTTTAACAAGTTGATCACAAAAACCGTGAGGATTATTAATAATGGCCCTGGTATCCGCCGCGAGCGGGAGACTGAAAAAAATATCGTTCGATAGCCGAGTGCTGGTATTCCCCGCCATAGCCTTGGCGGGTATTGTCTCGTGCTTTGCTCCTGAACTTCTGATGATTCCCTTAGGTATCGCCTTATTTATCTATTTCTGGAATCACAAGGCTCAGTTGGTACTGTTTTTGATTATCTATACTCCGTTTGAGGAATTGGTGCTGAAAATACTTCCCGACAACTTGTACGCCCCGGTGAGATATATGTGGGAAGGATTGCTGTTTGCCATGATCGGATTGATGCTTTTCGAGAAATTAGTGCTTGCCCGTAACTGGAAAAAATGCGTAGTCGACAAATTAATACTGCTATTTTTGGCTGCCTGGTTATTATCCGGTCTGATAAACAATATCCCGTTAACCTCATCTCTTGCCCATATTAAAAATCTTATTAGATATATACCGATTTTCTATATTATCTATAATTTAAAGCCAAACACCCAATTTTTGAAAAAAGTCCTGTTCGCGATAATGATTATCGGTGTTGTGCAAGCGGCGATCTGCATCGGGCAGGCTATAGAAGGTGATTTGCTGGTGAAACTTTTCCGTCCCGCGGAAATAACGATTGGTGGTCAGCTTATCCGAGGCGCGGATATTCAACAAGGTTCATATTATACGAAATTTACGGGTTCGTTCGCCCGATCTAATGAATTGGGCTATTACCTGGCCTTCGCGGCTTGTTTTATCACGGCAGCTTATGTGAAAATGGGAAAGCCAAGAATCTATCTGTTGGCCCTGGTGCCTGTTGTTACGGCATTGATTTTGAGTTCATCGAGGATATCCTGGATAAGCGCCTTTTTGGGCATTGGCACGATATTGCTAAAAGACAGGCACCCTTTGCGAATTGCATATTTTGTCGGGCCAATTATTTTAATCATTCTATCATTTGCCGGATCGTCGGTTTTGGATTCTGATATGCTTCTTGAGGATTTCAATATATTCGACAGATTTTATTACATGTTTACCCCGGAATACTTCGATATCGTGAGTAGCGCCGGGCGTCTATACGCGGTACTTTATGTCGTTCCGGCTGTTTTTTTTACGAATCCGATTCTGGGCCTTGGCCCCGGAAGTTTTATGTATATCTCCAGTCAGATGTCGGAAGATGAAATTTTTAGTCAGGCTGATATATTAGGTCTCGAATCCGGGGCGCTTCATTATGTGCATGATATCGGTTATGTCGCTTTATTCGCCCAAGTTGGTTTAATCGGACTTATAGCGCTGGCCTTTATTTTTATCCGGTTATACAGGAAAACGTCAGACGCAATTATCGCGTCAAAAGACCCATTAATACAGGCATTTTTATTGGGGGCGGCAGGTTCTTTAATAGCTTTGGCGGTTCAGAACCTTGCCTCATTTAATTTTATGTATCGAAATCAATCGCTATTGATCTGGACGATTGGCGGATTGATTGCGTTGCTTATTAGTTCGCGGCCGAGAACAATGTCTGATTAGGGAGGAGTTTCAATGGCAAATAATAACGTGAATATTGGTAATTTTCTATCGAGGCTAAAATGTGTCAACTGTGGCGCGAGCCTGAAATTAGACAAGACCACAGCGCGTTTTCGGATGTTTCATAATGTCGGGCGGAATTGATGAGTCTAGAATGTTCTAATATCTATCCTGTAGTCAACGGTATAACGGTGATGTTTAAGGAAGTCGAAAGAATCATGGTTTTGATTGATGCGAATCTATATGACGATCAACTGCATGAGGCCGAACAGTCAATGAAACTGGCGTCGCGGTATGCCGGCAGCGAACTGGAATCACTTCAAAGGCATGAGGATACAACGAATGCCTCGAGCCGGGAGATACTTTTCTGGGAAAAGTGGAAACATGATGATAACGGTTTCTTGAATGGCAACCTGGATAAAATTGATCAATATCTCCAGCGGGATATTGAGGGAGGCGGCAGATTAAGGAAATTCTGCTCGGGCGAAGGATCGCGTTCACCTTATGAAAAGAGCATCAATCCTTACAAACTAATCAAAATCGTCACCGATGAAAACTGCCAGTGCCTGGATTTGAGCTTTCAAAAAGACTCCTGGATAGGACAAAACAGCAAGTTGAAAAAGACATTGTGGCTTATCAATATGATCCTTGATAACATTTTACCTTTATTTTCCGCGCATTTCGATATGGTTTTTAATAACAGGAGCAAAGCCGGCAGAAAAATATCTTATCGTAAGTTCGAGCCGATATCGGATTCAGATAAGATAACCGTGTCTGAGAAACAAAAGGTGATCTTGGAAAATTGATATGAATGAGAATAAACTGAAAATAGTAATCGCCAATAAATATCTATATCCGCGCGGCGGAGATTGTCTGTACACCTTGAGGTTGATGGAGCTTCTGGAAAAAGCCGGTCATACCGTTATACCTTTCAGCATGCATCATCCTGAAAACATCAAGACAGATTATGATAGATACTTCGTAAAGCATATAGACTTTCGCGAGGAACTCAAGCGATTTGGCATAAAAAACTCGATTGAGGTTGCCTCAAGAGCGATCGTAAATTCTGAGGCGGCCTTCCTGATGTCTAAACTCATTGATGAATGTCAACCGGATCTAGTTCATCTCAATAATATTCACCATCAACTTACACCGGAGATAATTAAAGCGCCGGCTCGATACAATATTCCGATAGTCTGGACACATCACGACTATACATTGTTCTGTCCCGATCATGTTTTTCTGCGCGATGGAAAGGTATGCAAGAAATGTATCAATGGGCAAAACATTCATGCCGTAATTAACCGCTGTAAGAAAGGATCATTGGGAGCCAGCCTGATTGCGGCCCTGGAATGCTGGTATCATAATCCGCGCAAGCTGGCAAGGCAAGTTGATAGATTCATTACGCCGAGTAAATTCCTGGCGGATATTATGCTGAATCACGGTATTCCCGAAGCTCAGGTCACCCATTTTCCTAATTTCCTGCCATCGGCCGAAATCGACTCGACTGGCAACGATTATTTTCTGTATTTTGGCCGGTTATCTTCAGAAAAGGGAGTAAATATTCTACTCGAGGCATTTAAAAACCTGAATCAGGGGAAATTGATTGTAGCCGGGGATGGGCCGGAGCTTGATAATCTCAAAAGTAAAGCTGGAAAGCTGGGTGTTAGGGGCGTTGATTTTATCGGACATCAATCACCGGATTCGATAATCAAGCTTCTGTCGGGCTGTATCGCCGGTTTGGTACCCTCGATTTGTCTGGAGAATTTTCCTTATACCGTGATGGAAACAATGATCGCCTCGAAGCCGGTGATCGCCTCCAGGATCGGCGGCATCCCCGAGCAGGTTGAACATGATGATACGGGTCTATTGTTCGAACCCGGTAATGTAGATGATCTTAGGCTTTGTCTGGAAAAAATACTTACCCATAAGTCAATGGCGGCAGAGATGGGAAGACGCGGTAAGTTAAAAGCGTTAAGGGAGTACACAGCCGTTCAACATTATAAAAATATAATGAAAGTCTATGAAGAAGTGATCGATAATAAAAGAAACGTTGAATTTAAAGAGAGCCGGGAATCGATTTCAGTAAAATAGTTATTAACTGTTAAAGGGTGGGGTAAACATGAACGCTAGTGTAATTTCGACCTTTAGATGTAATGCAAAATGTCATATGTGCAACATATGGCAATTTCCCAGTAGTAAAAATCAGGAAATCACGCCGGATATAGTTTCAAAATTACCTGATGGACTCGGACGGATAAATCTTTCCGGCGGCGAGCCGATGCTCCGAGAGGATATAGAAGACTTAGTTGGGATACTGTATAAAAAGTGCCGCAAAGTTGAGATCAGCACGAATGGCTTCTATACGGATAAGATCGTTAAAATCGCCAATGAATATCCCGGGATTATGATTCGGATCAGCCTCGAGGGTCTGCCGGCTCTTAACGATAGTCTGCGAGGCACGAAAAACGGATTCGATCACGCCTTGAGAACTATGCTCGAGCTGAAAAAAACAAAAATCAGGGATATCGGATTTTCCGTAGTTATTTGCGATAGGAACGCCGCCGACCTGGTTCATTTATATGATTTGGCGGTTAGCCTGGGAGTAGAGTTCGCCCAATCGACTATGCATAATTCCTGGTATTTCCATAAGTCGGATAATCGGATAGTCGAACAGAATGTCGTTACCAACGAAATGAAACGATTTATCAAATCGTTGCTGTCATCCAGACGTCAATCGCTTAAGCTTCGGCTGAAAGATTGGCTCAGGGCGTTCTTCAATTTGAGAATTTATCATCATGCCAGTTATGGCTACAGCTACCAAAATAGCTGCACCGCCGGTTCCGATCTGTTTTTCCTCGATCCGTTCGGCAATATCTCGCCCTGTAACGGTAGTGATGAACAAGGGATTATGGGCAACCTCAAGTACCAAAGTTTCGATGAGATATGGAACAGCGAAGAAGCGATACAGATCAGGAGGAATGTTAAAAACTGCAGGAAAGACTGCGCCTTTATCGGAACCGCTCGTTTCGATATGTTGAGAAATCCGTTAAGAACGATCAACTGGATCGCGAAAAATAAAATCAGGATTATGCGGGGCCGGGATATTTGCCTCGATCCCGTAGGCGGTAAATTCATCGTCAACGGTCTGGATGATCACCCGGTCGTCGAACGTAGTGAAAACAAAAAACTGGTGATGAAGTGAATCAGATGACTTTTCAATTTGGATGATATAGGTATAATTTCTAATTGGGGGCAATAATAACTCAACTTGATATAAATCAATTAAAAACAACGAGAACGGAACATGACTATACGAAACCTGTAGAAGCGCCCGTCCGCCGTTTGAAGATAGCCATGATCGGTCAGAAGGGTCTACCCGCGACTTACGGCGGCATCGAACATCACGTGGAGAATTTAAGCGCCGGCCTGGCCTCGTTAGGGCATGACATTACCGTGTACTGCCGCCCCTACTACAGCCTCTATCTCGATTCGAATTCCCATATCGAGAAAATCAATCATGCTAATTATAGATACCGGGATGTTAATCTAAAACTGATTCGCTCACTTAAAACCAAGCATCTCGACGCGATCACGCATTCGCTATTGTCTATCCTGCATGCCATAAAAAGCGATTTCGATATAATACATATTCACGGTATCGGCCCCTCGCTGGTTGGATTCATACCGCGTCTGGCCGGTAAAAAACTCATTGCCACAGTGCATGCCCTGGATTACCGTCAGAAGAAATGGGGTGGCTTTGCCAGGTTATGCCTGAAAACAGGACTGAAAAGCTCAGTTGTTTATCCTACGCGCACTATCTGCGTCTCCCGGACTATCCAGGAGTATCTCGGCAATCCGCCGCATTCGGTCTATGCGCCAAATGGTGTTAAGGAGCCGGATCTCTGGGACCAGGATGATCTGGATTGGATTGAGTCACGGGGATTGAAGCCGGGCAAATATATCCTTTTCGTGGGACGGTTAATCGAGGACAAGAATTGCCACCTGTTGACTCGCGCTCTGCGCCGACTAAAGGATGGCTGGAAACTGGCGGTGGCCGGTGATTCCAGTTTCACCGATGATTATGTCGAAAAACTCAAGCGTGAAGCCGGTGAAGAAACGGTGTTTTTGGGCAATGTCTATAACGGCAGACTCTCGGCTTTATACGCCAACTGCGCCCTGTTTGTGCTGCCATCTTCGGTTGAGGGTTTACCTATTGTCTTAATTGAGGCGATGAAACATAAAGCTCCGGCCCTGGCCTCCGATATCCCG
>JAAEQD010000241.1 GCA_024231855.1 Candidatus Zixiibacteriota bacterium | reverse complement strand
TATTACTATCATTGAATTTGCAGCTTTGATATTCATCAAATACCGCTTTTGAAAATCAGAGATGTTCAGCACTAAGGAGGATGTTATGTCTAAGGTACTTAGGTTCACACTGGCATTGATTTTCATCTGTTTTGCATCGGTGTCGGCGACGATAATCAATGTCCCAGCTGATCAAACATCAATCCAGCAAGGCATCGATGCCAGCTTGAATGGCGACACCGTATTGGTCCAGCCCGGTACATATTTCGAAAATATTAATTTCAACGGCCATAGTATAGTTTTGGGATCACTCTTTCTGACAACCGATGACACTTCATATATTTCGACGACAGTTATAGATGCCAATTTCTCTGGCAGGGTAGTTGTATTTGAGAATGATGAGGACAGCACAACCGTAATTGTTGGTTTCACGATTCAAAACGGCTATTATCCCGGACATGGCGGAGGAATACTTTGCGACTCCACCAGCCCCGCTATTATTCATAATAAAATTATGAGCAACGAGACTTACACTTATGAGGGTCATGGAGCGGGGATCTATTGCAGCTATTCTAATTCTTTAATTTCAGATAATCTGATTAGCGAAAATGTAGCATTGGATGGAACTGGTGGCGGTATAATATGTGTTCAAAGTAATATTTTAATTATCAGCAATTCGTTTATATCGAATATCGCCGAAAGATCCGGCGCTATAGACTATTGCGGTGATGGCGTGGATATTATCGATAATACAATTTCTAATAATGTTTCTACTCGGGGTCCTGGTGGAATTGGCAATGGATGCGGCGGCGGCGGTGGAATAATAAGCGGTAATTATATCTCTGGAAATGCCGGCGGCGATTTGTTTGGACCCGGGGGAATCCTATGCAGTCAAGACACTATAAGGAACAATATTATTATTGGTAATTCCTCTCTAAGCGAAGGTGGCGCAATTATGGCAATGGATGGTGCTTTGATAGAATTCAATATCATAGTTGGCAATACTGCAGTCAATGGTGCCGGTATACATGCGGCTGATCCCTGTATAATAAAAAATAACACGATTACCGGTAATATAGCTGAAAACGTAGGGGGAGCAATTGCTTGTATGTATTTTGTTAGCGATCCGGTAATAAAAAATACTATATGCTGGGATAACAGCCCCAATGAAATTTATACCCACGAATCAGCCGAACCTGTTTTCACCTACTGCAATATCCAGGGCGGCTATGAGGGCGAAGGTAATATCGATTGCCTGCCGATGTTCTGCGATTCCAAAAATGGTAACTATCATATCGCGGATGTCTCTTGTTGCGTTGGC
>JAAEQD010000240.1 GCA_024231855.1 Candidatus Zixiibacteriota bacterium | reverse complement strand
GAAACTCTCATGGTGACCCTTAGATCATCATCAGGGGTATCTATAGGTTTTGCGAAATTAACACGCAGAAATCGCCAGACTTTCACGGCAAGACCGATATCGGAATGGAAATCTTCGTCATTGAAGGCGTCTTTTCCATACGCCGATTTACCGGCATCAAAAAAAGCAATCCCCGAAATTTCGTTGCTGAATTCAACGACATATTCAATGTTCAACAGCAACATTCTATCGCCAGTGAACTGCTTATAACCGTAACCACGTAAAGTCCCGATACCGCCAATAGAAAAATGCTTTTGCAGCGGCGGTTTACCATTTGCCACACCTCCAACTAACCGGATATTTAAATACTGTAAAGAAGTCAAGGGCTGTAGGCGTTGAGCAATACACCAATATCGATCGAATTCAAATTCCCCGCCGAGGCCGTACCCGGCGCGTTCCCATTCCAGTAGTGCATACCAACCTGCAACCGATTCGTATAATCTCTCGCGAGTATCTAATTCATAGTTTATGGCAATACTT
>JAAEQD010000239.1 GCA_024231855.1 Candidatus Zixiibacteriota bacterium | reverse complement strand
TGAGCGATATATCATTATCGCTGTTATTGTACAATTCGAGCCAATCATCATAATCCCCGTCCGGGTCGGCTGCGGTTGTATCGTTCGAAGCCATAAACTCGTTAATTGCAATATCACCGGTTACAGCTATGGTATAGAACTCGTATTCTGCCCGCGCCGGCGAGAACATAGCCGCCTCATCGTTTTCAGCATAAATATAATAGTGGAGATCGGTATTTCCGGTCTGGACGGAGACTCCGTAAACCCCATCGCCGGCCGCACCGTCATTGTGGTTGCCGTCATCGAGCATTTGAGTTTTTTCAAATTTAAGAGTCACACTGTGCCGAAAGCCGAGCATAACGTTATTGGCATTGCTTACCTCGGCATTTATCCAGACCTCAGAATTGGGCTCCACGTCAGCCGGTGTATTAGATATTTCGGTAATAATCGGGGCCGGGGTTTGAAACAGGGGCAGGTTATTTAGATATTCGATCCTGACCTCCATCAGTTGGCTGATTCCGACAATGGATTGATTGCCGGAACCGACTGAATAATAAATATTGTCGATAAAATCACTGTAGCTGTAAAATTTATTTGGATCGGCCTGGACATCGGCGTCAATAATATCTTGAATTTCCAAAGCTCTGGTTTCGTACCAACCATCAGTAAAATTATCCTCGATAATGGTCTTCATGTGAGCGATGTAAATCTTTTGATAAGTTGGGTTCGGTAGGA
>JAAEQD010000238.1 GCA_024231855.1 Candidatus Zixiibacteriota bacterium | reverse complement strand
GTTGAAGTCGATTCGCTTGAGGGTTGAAGCTGGTATCGGGGAATGCCCGGGGTCAGTTAAAGGGCAACATACAACCGAAGGTAGGTTATAACGAACCAAGCTTCATTACATTATAAATATAACTACCGTATATTATCTAATAATCCCCAGGGGAGGGATTGGATACCAAGGCTACCAAATCCTCTTTCGATACTAGTAACTAGCTGCGAATACTCAGCATTAGATGTAGAGACGCATGGAGCATTCACAGTCGATCGAATGAATAATCGATCTTTAGAGGAAGAAATGTGCAGGTTTACGATTATCCTATGTCTATCTACTTTCGTGAATCAGTTAGCGTCTAGTCGAAACCCGAAATATGCGCCTAGAGACTCGGCAGAAACGACATTACTTACGCGACTTGGAGGAACTTTGTATTTTTACTATTTATAAGTTTTGCTTTGATGAATTATCCTCAACCATTAACAAATGGACTTCGTTGGTTGATCAACTTCCCTTATCGCCGAACTTAATACGAAAACTTCGCAACAATTATTTTTTCATCACCGAGGAGACTAGATTTCTAATAATTAAATCGAGAGAAGAATTGGAGGAGGAGAAAGTGGAGCGTTTTCGAGATATTATCAAAAACGAATATTTTTCGCCTAGTATTTGTCATAATCCTAATTGCTGTACTTTTATCAGCCCCGCACGCACAACAGTTCATATATTTTCGAGACACTTTTTCATCAGGACACCCGTC
>JAAEQD010000237.1 GCA_024231855.1 Candidatus Zixiibacteriota bacterium | reverse complement strand
ATAGTCAGCAATATGGGCGAGCAAGCGGCAGAGCGAATCGGGGCCAACTCTTTATTGGTGCGGGTGATGGCTTATTATCACGATATTGGTAAAATGCAACGCCCTTACTTCTTTATCGAAAATCAACCGGAAGGGATTAACGTTCACGAAAGGTTAGATCCCAAAATTAGCGCCCAAATTATCCTGGGCCATGTTAAAGATGGCCTGGACCTGGCCAACAAATATCGATTGCCGCAGGCCATTAAAGACGGTATCGTTCAGCACCAGGGGACCGGCATGGTAAAATATTTCTACTATCAAGCCATGCAAGCGGCCAAGGGAACAAATCTAATCGTGGATGAAGCTGAATTTCGCTATCCGGGTCCCAAACCTCAAAGTAAAGAAGTGGCCATCTTGATGTTAGCCGATATTTCAGAGTCAACGGTGCGCGCGCTTAAGCCGGCTTCGGTTGAAGAAATTGACGAAATTGTGCAAAAACTTATCTCCGACAAACTAAACAGCGGCGAACTGAATGAATGTGACCTGACCATCGCCGATTTACACAATATAAGAAGCGCCTTTGTCGATATCCTGCAGGGAGTTCATCACCCTCGCATAAAATACCCGGACCAAATTAAAGTCGAGGCCAAAACCAAAATAGAACAAGTTGAGCAAAAACCCTCAACTTCAGAAAATACAACCGGCGACTCAATCACGGCGCCTGCGTCCCTTCAGGTTCTCACCGAGTCTCAATCTCAACCGGCTAACCTGATTCGGCGCGAATAAAGCTATATAGAGGTTACGCAGTTGGCGATTTCTGTTAAACTGGGCCAGT
>JAAEQD010000236.1 GCA_024231855.1 Candidatus Zixiibacteriota bacterium | reverse complement strand
TAACACAGATAATGGCGGAGAAGGAAGGTTTCAGCGTAGACCATCATGGTTATGAAGTTGAGCTTGAGAAGCAACGTGAGAGGTCGCGTGAAGGCTTAAAAAGCGGAATTATAAGTTTCTTAGAAAATTCAAATATAAAGGGTGGGGATAAATTTACAGGTTATGACAAATCTCAAACCGAAACAATTATAATTCATGATCATCCACATCCGGATTTAGATTATATTCCCATCATCCTCGAAAAAACACCTTTCTATGCCGAATCAGGCGGTCAAGTAGGTGATAAAGGTATAATATATAGTGAGGAATATGGAGTAGAACTTAAGGTTAGGAATACTACCTTAGAAGATAAAATCATCGTTCATGAATGCATTCCCATTACAGGAAATTATAATGATATTCCCGTTCCCCAAGTAGTTAATGCTAAAATCGATTCCGAGCGCCGCCAACATATACAACGCAATCATACCGCCACTCATTTATTACATAAAGCTCTTCATCAGGTTTTAGGAGATCATGCTACCCAGGCAGGTTCCTGGGTAGGACCGGACAGGCTGCGATTTGATTTTGCGCATTTCAAGGCGATGACCGATGATGAGATTTCAGAAGTTGAGAAAATCGTCAACAAAGCTATAATGGCTGATTATCCCGTTAAACCCCAGGAAGATGTTGCTATTACTGATGCCAAGTCCGAAGGAGCTATGGCATTGTTCGGTGAGAAATACGGCGATTCGGTGCGAGTTATAAGGATTAAGAAGCCTGATAAAAGCAACTACTCTATAGAATTGTGCGGTGGGACTCATGTTGACCGAACCGGTGAAATCGGATCGTTC
>JAAEQD010000235.1 GCA_024231855.1 Candidatus Zixiibacteriota bacterium | reverse complement strand
TCAACATAACGTGGTTGTTCGATCATATCCATGTAAAGATTCTCGAATCCACGCATATACCAGCATATCTCAAAAACAACGCCGGTTATGCCGCTGATCAAGGCGTAATCGGTCTCTTCCGATAATTTTTTGGCGTATTCGCGAAGGCCTTTGAATGGCGCCGCGTCTCTACCGTTAGGCCAGTCATAGTGATCCAAATCTTCATAGGACATATTGGCGAGAGGATGATGGATAATATCGCAGTAAAAGCCTTCTCCCGGCTTTTGCCCCGGCATGGCCCAGGTTACGCCGAAACCATCGGTGATTCCCCAATATCCCTTTTTGACTTCTGTAAGTTCAGGGGCGGGGCAGAACATTCCCGGACGGATATATCGCGTGTCAATATCAAGCAGTTTCAATACCTTTTCGCTGGGCGCCGCCAATTGCTGAACTATATCCATTATCTGGATATCTTCATCCAGACCATAATGATCCAGTATTTTCTGATAGGCTATGTGATGTATACCGGTTTGGTTGCCTCCCATATCCAGGGGGACTTTATCGGCGGTTCTATGATTAAGCGCTGAGATTATGCGTTCCCGTGAGTTCATGTGATATCCTTAAATAGTAGAGTTAGATAACTTGATTATCTCAGAATAAACTGTATTTGGTCAATGGATAGGTAAGATTA
>JAAEQD010000234.1 GCA_024231855.1 Candidatus Zixiibacteriota bacterium | reverse complement strand
GTCTAATTTGATCTAACGCTTTTTGAACACGATCTTTCACTTAATTCTCCAATCATTATAAGCAAACTATTATTTGTTGTTTTTCAATTTCTCTAAAATTTTCTCGGTTATCTCTTTAAACGATTTAGCCGCTTCGCTATCGCCATTGGAACTGATCGGCTGACCCATATCGCCGCCCTCGCGGACTTTTGTTTCAAGCGGTATCTGCCCGAATAAAGGCTGATCCAGCTTGGTCGAAAGCAAGCGGCCGCCGCCTTCGCCAAATATGTTTTGCCTGGAGCCATCCGGGGCGGTGAAATATGACATGTTCTCCACTACTCCCAGAAGCTTGAAATTGGCTTTCTTTGAAAGTTCAGCCACTCTCTGAGCCACTCCCGAGGCTGCCGGCTGCGGCGTGGTTACCACCAGCATATGAGCGTCCGGTACGGTTTGCGCAATAGATAGCGTGATATCGCCGGTGCCGGGGGGGAGGTCGATCAGTAAGAAGTCGAGGTTGTCCCAGTATACCTGGGTTAAAAACTGAACTACTGTCTTGTGAAGCATTGGCCCTCGCCAGAGCACAGCCTGATCTTCGTTTATGAAAAAGCCCATCGACATGATCTTGATATCATCCTTGGTGACCGGAATCATAGCATCATCGATAACCGTCGGCAACTCTGACGCGCCCATCATACGCGGTACGGAAAAACCATAGACATCGGCATCAATTATACCCACCCGGTATCCGGCATCTTTAAGCGCGTAAGCCAGGTTCACCGTCACGGTCGATTTGCCGACCCCACCTTTGCCCGAGGCTATGCCAATGACATGCTTGGCTTTGGTCTTGTCGAACATCTCGGAGGTAGCCCGGCCGGTCATTTTTTTGGTTAAATTCGCCCGTTCCTGCGGTTTCATAGCGATAAAACTAAGTTCAACCTTGTCAACGCCTTCCAACGGCATTAAAGCGGCGGTAACATCCTCCTCGAATCGGTGTTTTAAGGGGCAACCCATAATCGTCAGCTTGATTTCGATTTTCACTGTGCCGTTTTTCCGGTTAATTTTGTTGACCATACCCAGATCGACAATAGAACGGCCGATTTCCGGATCATTAACGCTTTGCAGCGCCTCCAGAATCGTATTGTCATCGATTGTATTTTTGCTCATTAGCCTTATTATTCCTTTCTTTGTAATATAGACATCATATGTCTATATCTTAATGTCGAAGATATAATAAATGTTCCCCAAGTCAAGGATAAATTTAAGGCTTTTAGGCTATAGAAAGCGGAAATAAAAAATTAAGCTCCGGTGGCCTTAACTCCGGAGCTTAATATATTATAAGATGCCTTTAAATACTAGTATGGCTTTGACCGCATTGGATCAGGTTGTCCGGCAAATACGGGCGGATCCTCATTCATCGTTCCGGTTTCCGTAACTATACCGGTTGTACCATCAATAGTGCATACATGCCAATACCAACCCTGCCCTGATCCTACCACATTTGGGGGCGTAAATTCCTCGACAGATCTATCCGGTTTTAATACGGATACCTTAACATCGCCGTTCGGGATATTACCCTCATCAGAAAATTGACGGACCGAATAGTAATAAGTTCCGGGGAATTCCTGCTGGATTACAATATGCTCAGGACCCCAGCTAAATAAATCATCGACATCCAAAAATACATATGGTTCCCCGGCAATACTACCGCGCTCAACCCAATAAATGTGATGAGAGGAAACACCGATCATAGGCGTCCAGATATGGGAGTCAAGATCATAAGGAACCTCGCCCCAGGTTAGGGTGAATTGGGCGAAAAATCCGCCCTCTACCAGAGTCGCCTCGTTGATAAAAATCATAGGCAATGTGATATCACCATAATCCACATAAGTATACGTCAAAGTATCGGCGCTGAATATATGGAATTCCAGACCTAAAAGAACCGCGAAAACCGTGTCGGATGTAATCGTTTCATCATCCATTATAATAGAAATAGTTTGCACTTCCGCGTTGGTTAATGTGGCGACATCATTCACAACATGAATGAAAATCGCGTCATCAAGGGCGATCGAATTGGCCAGTTCATATATATCGGAGAGCGTGCCTTCTCCCTCTGTGACAGTTGTCCAGATATCGGATTGCACATCTTCGGTGTACGCGGGCTCTTCATTATATGAGTAAACATCGCGAGTTATACGTTCCATGGTGACTTCGATATTTGTTTCGAATACGGCGGCGCCCTGCGGGGACGCGGGCTTGGGCGCGTAAATAATGCCGGAATTGCCCTCCATATCCGCGTAAGATACCAATTTAAAGTTCGAATAGAATTCATCATTACC
Organism: Candidatus Zixiibacteriota bacterium; assembly: GCA_024231855.1. Classification (GTDB taxonomy): domain Bacteria; phylum Zixibacteria; class MSB-5A5; order UBA10806; family 4484-95; genus JAAEQD01. The sequence goes on along the minus strand of JAAEQD010000234.1, from coordinate 7,999 downwards.
GGCGGCGTAAACGTAAAGATAGTCTTTTAGCAGATGCGCAGTTACGGCAATACCGCTTATTGTTGTAGGTATGAAATCAACAACCGAAACGGTGATGATATGGCTCCCCAGGTCCAGTTCTGCCAACCCATCATTATCGGTTGTGCCGGTAGCCGATGCCGGCGAATCGGGAAATGGCGAATCATCCTCGCCGCAGGCTAAAAACAGCAGCATTGTCAAGCTGATAAATAGTGTTATGCATCCTCTTAGTCTCATGGTTATCCCCTTCAAAATACTGGTTATCTTTGTAGATTATCATTTATCTCAATATACTATTCCATTGAATTGTTCGGCTAAAATCGGCATTTCTTTAGGCCTTTGCGATCTTATTAGTCGGTTCGATTGGCTTAAACCCGGCCAGAATGAGTATTAACCAATATATTGGAATTTTGTGTTCGCCGGGATCAGGCGCAAATATAAGTTGTCAAATTCCCTCGTTATGTACTATAATTCTTATCACAAGGAGGATATTGTGGCCAAATCGCCTATTGGCTATTGCGGACTTTATTGTGCCGGCTGTGAAATTTATATAGCCTCGACTACGTCGAATGAGCGGCACAAAACCAAATTGGCTAAAAGATTTGCCAAAGAATTGGGCAAGAAAATCACAGCCGATGATATTCATTGCTGGGGCTGTCATGCCAATAATAGGCATTGTTGGGGCAAAAAGTGTTTCTTCAGGAAATGCGCCGCCGATAAAGGCATAGATTTTTGCTATCAATGTCATGAGTTTCCTTGTGAGAAACTTGGCGAGTTTTATGAAAAGCATCCCGAAGCCCGCGAAAACCTGGCCCAGGTTTGCAAAATCGGAGTTGATTCTTATATTTCGGAATTGATAAATCGAGGCGAAAAAGGTAAAAAGAAGAACCTTTAGGATTTAGGATAGTAATATTTAAAAACTTGTTCGAATGACTGATAAAAAGTGTTTGGCTTTTAAAGTTTTGATAGAGGAAGTATATGGCGAAAAAAGATTCGATAGATCAGGGACTTGATTTTAATTTTCAGGACTCTCCATTTGAGTTGGGTCCGGCATATCTGGATTATTGCGTTAAAAAAGGCTGGTTGACTAAAACCGGTGAAGGGTCTAAGGCGCAATATGAGCTTACCGAAACAGGCAAAAAAAAATTGGATAATGTTTCGCTCAATTTCGATTTATCAGCCATAACTTCTAAGGGTGATGGCCCGAAAAAAAGACGAAAACGGCATAAGAAGTAAATAGCGGCCTGGCCTCTCGATAGCCGAATCCTGATTAATGGAGATTATCCTGAACTTTATTAATGATCTTCGAGGAGCTATTCTCGGGGGAAAATTTTATCATCATATATTGAAACGCCCGATGAGGAAAGCCTGGGCGTTTTATTTAATTCTGGCGGCAATACCGGCAATCCCTATTGCTATAGTCTGGGGTACGTTGCTTACCTCCCAGATAAGCGACTTTTTCGAATTTTTTGAAGAAAATATTAAAAGTGTGGAGTTTGTTAATGGTGAAATTGTCAATATGCCGCAATCGCATCACGAGCTTCAATATAAAACCTGGATAATCCATGTAGACACTTCTTATACGGACGAAGAATCTATAAGGGATGATCTGGAAAGCGGCAGCTTGCCGATGCTGTTTATCGGATCTCAAAGGGCGTTTATCATTGCCGATGAAACGTCCAAATCGGTTAAAGCGTTTTCTTATCCTCTTACATTTTCTGAAATCGTCGATCTTGAATATTTTGCCAATCAACGGACATTATTTCTATTTATAGTTTTTGGTGGAGGACTTTTAGCTGCTTTTGCCTTTAATTTTATCGTTGGTTTAATCTACGCTCTTTTAGTTATCAACCCGATATTATTGTTTAAATTCAGGCGTATGAAGCTTGCTTTTAGCGCCGGTTTCAAAGCATCTCTTTACCTGGTCAGCTTCCAAATTCTGGCTTCATCGATTCTATTTCTTTTGTCCATAAATATTTCCTGGAGCTTTTTGCTTTACATCGCGTTTTATATATTTTACGTAGGTGGTTTTGTGAATTTGGATCTTTCGGATTACAGTTCCGAGACGAAACCAGAGGGTAGAATATCATGAAAGTCGCTTTAACCGGAGCCAGTGGTTTTCTTGGCGGCGCGTTGGCTAAAACTTATCGCGAGCGTGGCGATGAGGTTGTGGCTTTGGTGCGCAATAGCGCCGATGTATCGATGCTGGAGGAACTCGGAGTCAAGCTCATATATGGTGAATTGACCGAGCCGGAGAACTTCCTCAATTTGCTCGATAGCGCCGACCTGGGTATTCATTGCGCCGCTATGACAGTCGATTTTGGACCGTGGGAGGATTTTCAGGCGATTAATATCGGCGGAGTTGTGCATTTCATGGAAGCCTGCAAAGTGCATAAATGCCCCAAAGCCGTTTATATCTCATCGGTGGCGGTTTATGGTAATGGGCGGAACCATCTCGGTACCGATGAGGATGCCCCGTATGAGAGTATAATTATCGATAATTATACCCGATCCAAAATAATCGCCGAACGCAAAGTTTTCGACTATCACCAATCGCATAAAATACCGGTTACGATTATTAGACCCGGCTATATCTGGGGAGCAGGCGACCGGGTGGCTATGCCCAAGATGATTGACGCGATTAAAACCGGCAAGATGGCGGTAGTTGATGGCGGTGTGAACCTCATGAACCTGGCTCATGTCGATAATATGGTTCAGGGTATTATGCTGGCCGCCGAAAAGGATATCTCAATCGGCCGCGCTTATAACCTGACGGATGGTTCGAAAGTCAGTACCAGCCGATTCTTCAAAAATATAGTGGATATCGTCGGGGTCGATTACCGCCTGAGGTCGTTTCCCTATGTGCCGGTTTATGTAGCCGCCTATTTTTGCGAATTATATGCCATAATCAGGCGCTATAAAATTTATCCTCCGCTGACGCGTTATACAGTCAGGATGGGTAAATACGATCAAGTCTTCGATATCTCCCGGGCGATGTATGAATTGGGCTACAAGCCCAGGATCCTGTACAACGAGGGCATGGCTCGTATGATTAGTTATATCAGAGGATTATATTACGGACAGAAATAATATATTTTATTGACAGTGTTTTTATAGGCTCAAGATTACTCATATAGTAAACCTTATAACTCCTTGTAATATAAAAGTTTATTATTTCATTGTCTGAAACGAAATTCACGAAATCTATGTAGAATTATTGCATTGGTTCAAATTGAAATACTAATCTCATAATATTCCTAAAGTTATCCCTATGCATCCTACCGCCTGAGAAATTGACGATAATAACTGATAGGACAACGACATCAAGATTAATCAGCGTAAGAACAGTTTATTAGCGTTTTTGAAAGGCGTGGTTAATGTATTGGCTAAGTATAAGCAGTTTAGTTTCCGGTGTCAGTCTTGAGTTTTTATCTGGATTTAGCGCGTAAAATAGAAAGGGATGGGGTATATGAGGAAATTATCAAAGGAAAAAGGCTTCACGCTCATTGAACTGTTAATCGCCTCGGGTATGTCGGTTATCATTGTCGGGGCGGCACTGAGCGCGTATTTAGCTCAGCATAAACATTATGTTGCCCAGACTCAGGTCACTGATATGCAAGCGAATATTCGGGGAAGTTTACAGGAATTGGCGACCAAGGTAAGAATGGCCGGTTATAACGTGCCCCGGGGAATCCAGGCCATTACCGCCTATAATACGAATCCTGATTCGCTTGAGATTATTTATGATTCCGGCTTATTGGATGATGTTCAATTGAAACAGGATATGCCCGATGAATCGAGTGAACTGCGCTGTGATGGCCACGATGACGACCTATCCCCGGTGCAGGAAGGCGATTGGCTGTATATATATGATCCGAATACTCAAACCGGGGAATTCTTTCAGGTATCCAGAATTATATATGCCCCGGCTCGTATCCAACACAGTACCACGCCTCTTTCTAAGGCGTATCCGGTTGGAAGTTCGGTTTTAAAATTGAACCGCACCAAATACTTTATCGATAACATATCCGATGCTGAGCACTCCAATCTGGTCGTTTCTGAAATGGGCGGCAATCCCGAGATTTACGCGGACAATATAACCGATGTTCAATTTTCCTATGTTTTATCGTCCGGGGCCGTTGTGGATATCCCCCCGCTTCCGCAGATGGTACGCATGGTCGTCATTACCATTGACGCGGTAACCGAGCGACCGGAATCCGAATACGCGACTACTTTTAGAAATCGCAGCCGTCAATTACAAACTACAGTCAAAGTGAGGAACCTTGGCCTGAACTAAATAAAATATTATCAAAATCGATAGATAAATTAATTCTAACCTGGAGGAATTATGTTTTACTGGTGCATGACATTATTCGTATTGGGAGTCCTGGCGATTCTCGACACGGTTTTCAGCTACGGAGAAATATTTCGTTGGGTAAACTCCGTCCTGTTCTTACTGGCCTCATTGGGGCTATTGGTTAGAACCAGGATGATGGTTAAAAACGGGAAAATCGAAAAACTGATGGAGGAAGTCGAGTTTTACAAGACTCAGATTTCCAATCTGAATTTAAATGTCGAAAAAGAGGAAAAAGAGCCTGAACCTGTTTCTTGATCTCATCAATTAAGAACAAGAGTCCTCAAACGGCTCCGTCTTAAGACTCTTGACTGGCTCTATTTTCTGGCTGTCGGATAGCCCCCTACCGGCAGCTTTTTTATTTATAAAACGTATTGTCGGGTGTATGCGGAGTCAAACGACCCTCGACTGACGACTATTCAGTTGAATCCTTCTTATCCTTAGCTTTCCCCACGGGATTGCTACCTTGCGATGTTCAGGTCGGCACGCCCAGTTTCGGCAGCAGCCAACTAGTGACAAACAGCCACAGCCCTAAAAAGATGAGTATCCATAATATGTCGTTCAGTTCGAACCTCCGGTTTCTTTTTCAATCATTTTTCGCTTATTTAAACCCTTGAAGGTCACAAAGAGTTGCTTATAAAATCGAAAGTTCCAACCTCTTTGATCTGGTTCCTAAGCTCCCGTTTAGGAACCCAATTGCTTTAAAAACTCTGTTTTGAAATTATACTTATTTGCTTATTGGCATTCGCGAAATGGAGTTTCGCCCGCACTTTCATTCCCAAACGGAGTTTGGGAACGAGGCTAACCGCTCGAAAGCTCAGCAATTTGTGGAATGGCCGCTCGTCCCAAGACGAACGGCCATGTTAGAGTTATTTACTTGGTTGAACCACCGGGAATATCCTTAACGGAAACAGCGGGTGTCTCGCAATTCGGCCAACCCACCGGCGCTTCCTCGGGTAAATCATCAGGTATTGGCCAGGCAGGCTCGTAGTCGGGGCAATACTCAAGAGTAGTTTGGCCTCTGAAGTAATTGACCAGCCTCGTCACATCACTGCCTATGATAGCACAATCACCATTGGCATCAGCAGAACAGTAGAAACCGCCAAGTAAACACGCCTGGCTTGAGGGCATCGACCTGAAGTAGTTCACCAGATAGGTCACATCGCCTCCTATAACAGTCGGCGGCCAGACTCCGTTGGCCATGTTGGCATCGCCGGGGAGGTATTCGTAAGCAGGATAATCTGGTAAGTAAGTAGCGCTGGTGTCCGGCTTGATTTCCAAGGTATCATAAAACACTTCTAATTCCTGGCTAGTGCTATCTTCATCACCACAACTGCTAAACACATTATCAATCCATAGTTCCGTGGTTGTGCCTTGTCCAAGGTCAGTCAAGTCGAAAACAATCAACGATATAGCATTGCAATGAGGACTTGATATTGTGTAATTTCGCCATTCTTCGTCAACAGGAATTGTTCCAGTCGCCCAATTTGGTCCATTAGATGAACGCAGACTTACGCTTGCGATTTGGTTCGCCGTACCAGCCGGGTACTTTGCGTCGAAAGTTACTCTACAGAAGGCACCTGGCCCATCACAATTAAAAGCTTGAAAAACGATACTAATATCGCATCCTCTGTTTCCGGCCCCGAAAGGCCCCAGATGGGCGCATTTACCGCCATTGCCGCCGTTGGTTCGCCATGGCGGCTCGCAACCTCCCGGAGGCACATCGTTATATAACCTTTTCCATGATTCGGCATGCCCTACTCCGTTTTCAAAGCCACTGTTATCGACTTCCGCCACCGTTAATACCGAGAGTACGAAAACAAAGAAAAGGACAAGCAAAACATTAAGTTTCATTTGCATAAGCAAGACCTCCCTGTTTCTTAGGTTCACAACTTAATGAGCACAATTCTTACACGTAAAACCTGACGTATATTATTTTTGAAGTATATCCTCGTGGTGTAATTACCAGTGCTGTAAAAGCTGAATGCTCTTTGACAATAAAGTCAATGGGGAGGCACATTGTCAAGAAAAAAATAGATTCTAATGAAGTTTTTTAATTCCCCCAAACATATTGACTTTGAGCACTTAAATTCATAAATTGTGAGCTTATTGAAAACGGAAAAAAGTGATTTTTTAATAATAGTACAAAGAAAGGACAATTGAATGGTTGGAATCATAGGTTACGGCTCATATATCCCCCGCAACCGTATCAAAGTCGAAGAGATAGCCAAAGTTTGGGGCACCGATGCCGAGAGCTACAAAAATGGCATGCTGCTTCAGGAAAAATCGGTTCCCAGCCCCGACCAGGACACGATTACCATGTCGGTCGAAGCGGCCAGACGGGCGATCCTGCGGGCCGGTATCGACCCGACCAAGGTTGGCGCGGTCTATATCGGTTCGGAATCGCATCCCTACGCCGTTAAGCCATCCGGCACTACATTAGCCGAGGCTATCGGCGCGGTACCCGATTGCCATTGCGCCGATTTCGAGTTCGCCTGTAAGGCCGGCTCGGAAAGCATGTTCGTGGCGATGAGCCTGGTTAAAGCCGGTGAAATCGAATACGGTATCGGTATCGGCGGCGACACCTCGCAGGGCGCTCCCGGTGACGCTTTGGAGTATTCAGCCTCAGCCGGCGCGGCGGCGTTCGTTTTCGGCAAGGAAAACCTGCTCGCCGAATGCCTTTATACGCACTCATTTATGACCGACACTCCGGATTTCTGGCGGCGCGAGTACCAGTTCTATCCCCGCCACGCCTCGAGATTTACCGGTGAACCGGCCTATTTCAAACATACTCTCGGCTGTGCCAACGCTATCATGGAAAAAGCCAATATGAAACCGAAAGATTTCGCGTTTGCGGTCTTCCATCAGCCTAACGGCAAATTTCCGATGGCTGCTGCCAAGAAGCTCGGTTTCACCAAAGAGCAGACGAATCAGGGCTGGCTGTCGCCAACATTGGGCAATACCTACTCCGGCGCTTCGCCGATTGGCCTGACTGCCATTCTCGATATCGCCAAGCCCGGCGACAAGATTCTGATGGTCTCTTACGGTTCAGGTTCCGGCAGCGATGGATTTGTCTGGGAAGCTAAGGACCGCCTTACGAAGGTCCAGAACCTCACTTTCCAGACTCGCCCTCAGCTCGAAACAGACAGGCGTAAATACCTCGATTACGGCACTTATTCGAAATATCGTGGCAAAATCAAGAAGCTGAGTGAATAGTTTTAATGCGAAATTTCTTTTTGCAGGATAATTTTCGTGTCGTCGGGTGGCTCACAGAGTCAAACGACCTCACCCGATGACAAAACTGTCGGGTCAGGCGACCCGACAGCATGGGATTCGAAAATACTTTTTGGAGGATAATAAATGAGAGATGTTGCGATAATCGGTATCGGGATGAACAAATGGGGAGAGTTGTGGGATAGCTCAATACGCAATCTCATCGCCGAAAGCGCCCTGTTGGCTCTTGATGATGCCGGTATAGATAAAGTCGATGGCATGTACATAGGTTGCATGTCGTCAGGATTATTCACTGACCAGGAGCATCTGGCCTCAATGGGACCGGATTACGCGGGTATGTGCCCGACTCCGGCGACTCGTGTCGAATCAGCTTGCGCATCGGGTGGCACGGCC
>JAAEQD010000233.1 GCA_024231855.1 Candidatus Zixiibacteriota bacterium | reverse complement strand
GTAGTCATGATACCGCGTTTTAATCCGAATGTGTCGTTCAGCACTTTAACCACGGGGGCAAGGCAATTGGTAGTACAGGAGCCTATTGAAACAATATTATGTTTGGAACTGTCGTAATCATCCCAGTTGACGCCTTTAACGAAAGTACCGTCGATATTTTTGCCGGGGGCCGAGATCAGCACCTTTTTGGCGCCGGCGGTGATATGCTTGCCGGCAGTATCTTTATCGCGGAAGATGCCGGTACATTCCAAAACAACCTCTACTCCTAATTTTCCCCAAGGCAAATTAGCGGGATCGCGCTCGGCAGTAACTTTGATATTTTTGCCGGCTACCGTAAAACCATCGCCTGCCACGGTAACATCTTCGGGCAATACGCCATGAACAGAATCGTACTTAAGCAGATGGGCTAATGTCTTGGCGTCGGTGATATCGTTTACGGCTACGATCTCAATGTTGGATTCCTTTAAAGCTGCCCGGAAAACCAGTCGGCCGATTCTTCCGAAGCCATTAATACCTACTTTGACACTCATCTTCCCTCCATGTAATTTAATTAAATTAAACGATATTTTTAAGTATTTACTAATTATCCGAGAATATAATCCCCTATTTTCCCAAAACTTCGGCTAATTTTATCAGGGTTGGGCCAAGCTCTCTTTTATGGCTGAAAACGGTTTCGAATTGTGTAATCGTTGCCTTTCCCTTTACCAATCCCACCATGCAGTTTGAATTACCTTCAAGAAGTTTCAACACCGCCGCCGAACCCAATCTTGAACCCAAAACCCGGTCAAATCCTGACGGCGATCCGCCTCTTTGAAGATGACCTAAAACCGTGATCTTCGAAACAATATTCGCTATTTTCGATAGTTGACGGCCGATATGATAGCCGGTTGCCGTGCCTTCGGCAACAATAAGGATATTGCTGATTTTGCCTTGAGAGTAGCGCAGCTTAATTCGTTGGGCTATTTTATCGAGATCATACTTGACCTCGGGTATAAGCACTGCTTCGGCACCGGTCGCGATGCCGCTCATCAAGGCTAAATAGCCGGAGCCGCGTCCCATCGTTTCTATTATAAATGTCCGCTCATGAGATGAAGCGGTATCCTTTATCTTATCGATCACATCAATTATATTGTTCATCGAGGTGTCTGTTCCAAGGGCCATATCGGTGCCATAAATATCATTATCGATCGTGGCGGGAACGCCAATTACTTCAACTCCGCGATCGGAGATCGCCTGGGCGCCCTTAAATGAACCATCGCCGCCTATTACTATTAAACCATCGCATTTATTTTTAATGAGATTGGCTATCCCTTCTTTTTGTCCCTCTTCATACTTAAAATCTTCACAGCGCGCGGTTAGAAGTACCGTTCCACCTTTCTGAATGATCCCGCTGACATCTTTTGATGTCATAGCAAAGCAATCATTGTCTAAGAGTCCGGCAAAGCCTCGCCTGAAAGCTACCACTTCGACGCCCTGCTGTTCAGCTTCATGAATAACGGCCCTGATACACGGATTCATTCCGGGTGAATCACCACCCGAAGTCAACAAACCAATCCTATTCATCGTCGGCATATCTCCTCCTGAAAGATGAGAGTATATTTTTAATTTAATCGGCTGTCAAATAGATATTTGAAAGATTAAATATAAAAAAACTCCAAATATTATCATTAAGCATCACAATAGGCGTAAATAACAGTATACTTTATCACATATAAAAAAGCCCTGTCGACACATAATGCATACAGGGCTAACTATTTACATGAATTACTTAAACTATTTATTTAAGTAGAATCATCTTCTTTATCAATTGCTCGTTGTTTGTCGTAAGCTTGTAGAAATAGACGCCGGCAGAGACTGGCTGATTGTCCGAATCACGGCTATCCCAACTAATTGTCCAATGTCCGGCAGCCTGAGTTTGATCAACCAAAGTTCTGACTTTCCGGCCAAGTATATCGAAAACTTCGAGATTAACATAACTATCAGCGGGCAACTGATAGCCGATATTGGTCGTCGGGTTGAACGGGTTGGGATAATTCTGGGACAAGCTGAGTTTGTTCGGCAGAATAGCTTCCGCCTGGTCGTCGATATCAACCATATATTCACTACCGGTCGTGAATTTAATCGCTCGCTCATTATAAACGTTGGCGGCTCCGGGAGTGTAATCATTATTAAACAGATATTGAATGCCATCATCCCTAACATTGTTACAGATACCGACCGAGGCTGAATAAGGATTAGTGGCCATTTGGTACTGGAATATTATCTCGTTATCACCGGTAGTTGTCGGCCATTGCTCGGTATCGAGGATAATTATCTCAAACGTTTGATACTGGTATGTGTCGTTACTACGGACATTATTCCAGCCAATAATGAATCTCCCGTTTTCCTCATCGTGATGATAACGCACGTAAAGCGGGCCGGCCATATCATCCCAGAATGGGGCTATCATAGCCGGCGCGTTTTGAGGGGCCGGTATGTTAGTGTTGAGGAAATTAGCCCACCAGGCTTCTCCCATCGTGATATAGCCATTATCGCAAATACTAAAGGTGCTGAAAGATTCGCCATAATAGGTCACATTAAAAGGTAAGTTTCTTGGCCAAATCG
>JAAEQD010000232.1 GCA_024231855.1 Candidatus Zixiibacteriota bacterium | reverse complement strand
CGATTTTGATGGTGACAATGATGTTGATATAGTTTTGATTACAACCGCCGGTCGGCCCTACATCTCGATTTTAAAGAATAGGCAATATTGAATAACCAAGCAGTTAGCCGGCTGCCCCATCCTCCGCCAAAGCGGAGGTGGGTTACTTCCAAATACAAGATAAACGCGAATTAAGTGTAGGGATCGCAGCTTGTCTCGACCCGGGGTAGGGTGGAAAGGGCAACATCATCGACGAATCATCCCCAATCCCCACCTCCCAGGGCGGACGCAAGGTCACGCCCCTACAAATAATCTTGGGATTGATCAGCAGATACGTAGGTGGTCAGTCGCCGGGATCCAAATGGACTTGCTGGCCTTGGGGGGGCGATGGGCTGCGGACATTTGGGAGCAAGCTCCCAACCTACGGTATCCTCAAATCACCCGATCCCCAAAAATCCCTTGCCTCAGTAAAATATATTCCGTATCAATCATAATCATGATAAAACGAATAATTTTTGGCGCGATAATCATCGTCGTTGTCGCCGGCTGCGGCCGCTATCGGCATATCATCCCCGATCCGCAATTCGAATGGCCCGAGATGGCCTCCAGCAAAATCAGCGATTCGCTGGGTATATATATACCAGCAGATAACCTCAAATTCGTGCTTCAATCCCGCAATGATGACAAGTGCTGCCGGCATAAAAATATACATTTCGGCGAGGGCGCTCGTAAAGCCCTGAAATCGGCATCCGAGGCGGTGTTCAGATCAACAGTCATGCTGGGCAAAAAACCGACTGACACCTATATCAAATCGCTGGGCGTGCGCGGTGTACTTCATCTAAAAGATATCTCGACCAATGTCGAGTTTATCCCTTATATAGAGAGCGAGGCGGGAGCTGATAATATCAGCCTTTACAATATAAAGGTTAGCCTGAGCATGAATATCTCCGCTATCGATTTGAGCCAATACGATATTCGCGAATTCAATATCGATGTTGAATCAGAAAGCAACGAGGCCGTACCGCGAAAGAAGCTCGATAAATCATTGAGGCAATTAGTCGATATCGCCCTGGAGAAGGCCGCCGATTATTTGGCCCGTGAATTGATCAATATCTATGGCGCGCGAGCCTGAAGGAAGCAGGATATAGCAGTGGAATTTTCACTTGATACATTTATAAGCGTCGATATCGAAACCACCGGTATCGATTTCAAAGCCGATATGATTACCGAAATCGGCGCGGTCAGATACGAAAAAGGCGTCAAGGTCGATTCCTTTTCACAACTGGTCAATCCTGGCGTGCCGATCCCTCCCGATATTGTCGAATTAACCGGTATCGATGACGGCATGGTCGAGTCCGCTCCTAAAATCGAAGAGGCGATACTCTTATTCGAGGAATTTCTCGGCGAGATGCCGGTATTTGTCGGGCAGAACGTCCGGTTTGATTTCACCTTTTTAAAACGCTATTTCTCGCTTCAATATCTTGCCGATCTGGATAACTCATATCTTGATACGGCCGCGTTATCCCGAATGGCCTGGCCCGGCCTGAAAAGCTATGGGCTGGCATCACTGGCCGAATTCCTGAATATCGAACAAGTCGAGGCTCATCGTGCCCTGGCCGATGCTGAGGTAACGGCCCAGGTATATTTATGCGAGCTGGCAGCGATCAAGGAATTGCCCCAGAAAATAAAGAATTTCGCCGCCGGTATTCTATTCGGCGCCAACGGCAGATCAACGGTACTGGCTTCTCTGGAGGATTTGCCGGATGGTTTGCCGCAAGCAGTTAGCTTCGATTACGATTACGGCGATAATGTCATCGGGGACACCTCAATTGCGCCTGTCGATGATTATCAGCAAATCAGCACGGATGAAATCAACGAGGTATTCGAAACAAGCCTGCGCGAAGTGCTCGATGATTACGAGCAGCGGCCGCAACAGATGGAGATGGCCGCCCGGGTCGGTCAATCGTTCAACAACACCGAAATGCTTCTGGCCGAGGCTCCAACCGGCGTTGGTAAATCGCTGGCGTATCTGGTTCCCGCGCTTCTCTGGGCCAGGACTAACGGCGATAGCATCATTGTCTCGACCCAAACCAAAAACCTTCAGGATCAGCTATTCAATAAAGATATTCCGCTGGTTAAAGAAGCCCTCGATTTCGATTTCAAGGCAGTGCTTCTTAAGGGGAGAGGCAATTACCTCTGCCTGTTTAAATACTATGAATTACTCAATGAAGCTATAAATTCATTCGGTATCGATGAGCGGCTGGCGGTAATGGCGCTTGTTGTCTGGGCTGAAACAACCAAAACCGGCGATATCGCCGAATGCAGCGGATTCTATCCCGGTCGGTTCAGATACTTGTGGTCACGAATGTCGTGTGAGGGTAATTTCTGCCTGGGCCGGGTCTGTAAATATTTCAAGAAATGCTTTCTGTTCAGAGCCAGAAACGAGGCGGCAACCGCGCATATCAAGGTAATCAACCATTATTTGCTATTTGCAGATTTCGCCTCGGGCGGCGAACTGGTACAATCATCGGGGCAGGCTATTCTGGATGAAGCGCACAATCTGGAGAAAGTAGCCGTTTCATATCTTGGCCCGGATATCAATCATAATCAATTCATCACGGCCTTCAACCAGGTGTTTACTATCAAACCGATTGAAACGGGCTTTTTAGCTTTGGCTAAATCGAAACTAGCAGATATCGATGAATCGACTCGTCAAAACCTTGAATCAGTAATTAGTAAAATCCAAAGAAACCTGCTTAAAGCACGCGGCAAGATGAGAGAGTTTTTCGAAAAACTCGCCAGCTCGGTTATCAAACAGGCCAATGGACAGATCAGTTCAAATGAAATCCGCTATCGTCAAATTACCCGATATGTCTCTCAGGATTTAATCGATGATTGCATGCTGGTGCTCAAACAGATCGATTCCATGCTCATGGAACTCGCCGATGAAATCGAACTGGCAGATGAAATCGAGGAAAAAACAGAACTGGCGATCAGGGGCAGAGCAATCGCGACTGATCTTCGTGAACTGCGCAATTCCTTCGATTTCCTCACTTATCCCGATGATAGCAATTATGTGTATTGGATAGAGCTTAATCAAAGACGAGATATCCGATTGGTCAGCGCGCCTCTTGATGCCGGTAAGATTCTTGATGAGAAACTTTACGACCATCTCAAAACGCTGGTGTTAAGCTCGGCCACTTTGTCGGTTGCTCGCGATTTCTCTTATTTCAAAAAGCGGCTTGGCTTGAATCTGAATTCCGCCCACCGCGTATGCGAAATAGCTCTCACCAGCCCATTTGATCTGAAAAAAAATATAGGCTTTTTCGAGGCCGGATTTATGCCCGTTCCCAATACCAAGGATTTCGACAAACAGGCGGCGGAAACGATATTCGGCCTGTTTGAGGCGACGCAGGTGCGGGGGATGGTGCTGTTTACTTCCTATAGAAGTATTACCGCCGTGCTGGATGCTGTTGGGGGACGATTAATCGATAAGGGCTTCGAATTATTCGTTCAAAACAGCGATCTCAGCCCGTTCCAGCTTCTGTCACGTTATCGCCAATCGCCCAGAGGAATCATTTTCGGTACCGATAGCTTCTGGGAGGGAGTCGATTTGCCCGGAGAAGAATTGGAACTTCTAATTATCGCGAAATTGCCTTTCGCGGTACCTGACCGACCCTGGATTAAAGCTAATCTTGAGAAAATCGATAATGAGGGGGGGAATCCGTTTATGGAGTTCTCATTGCCGGAAGCCGTAATTAAATTCCGCCAGGGATTCGGCCGGCTGATCCGCAAGAAAACCGACCGCGGCTGCATCGTATCTCTGGATTCCAGATTAAGCGGCAAACGCTATGGTTGGCTGTTTGCAAATTCGGTGCAACCACAGCTCAGAGTCTGCCAGATATTACCTTCGCTGATAAAAACAGCCCGTAAATATTTCGAAAAATAGACCTATTGGATATGCTCGGGCATTTTAAATGACTATATCCCTTAAACTTATCTTTTGTCTACTCAGACCGTTGCGTATTTTTCCAGAAATATAAATCATAAACTATTTTTGTGCTACTTAGATTATCGTTCTTGCCGATAGGATTAGATAGGTAGCTGTAATATATGGGTTTTAAAGGAGTTTGAACCATTATCCGGGTTAGTATGTACCCCAAAAATGACGGTTAATTCAAATAATGACAACAGTAGCGACGACAGCCAAAGCCAGATTATTAATAGTTGAGGACGACGCCAATATTGTTGATTCTCTGCAAGAATATCTTACGAACTTCAATTATGCCATTGATGTCGCGGCAACAGGCAACGAAGCGCTTGATAAAGTAACGTCGGGCGAGTACAATCTGGTACTTCTGGATGTCCATTTACCGGATTTATCCGGTATGGAGGTTTTAAAAAATATCAAGGAAAATAATAGCGATTTGCCGGTTCTGGTGATGACCGGTTATATTTCCACCGACTCGGCAATCGAGGCGATGAAATTGGGCGCGCATGAATTTATCACCAAACCCTTCGATCTTGATCAATTATCCGGCATGATTAATCGTCTGGTGAAAAAGACTGCTCCAATTCGCGGTTTGGCTCCATTTAGTAAAGCCCCAAAACCGGAGGAAGGTACGATTATCGGCATGACCCCGGAGATGGTCGAGATCGCCAAGATAATCGGCCAGGTCGCCCGCTCTGACGCATCCGTTTTGATTTTAGGTGAATCCGGCACCGGCAAGGAACTCGTGGCTCGATCCGTTTACGCTAATTCACTTCGGGCTGATAAGCCTTTTTTATCGGTTAATTGCGCCGCTTTACCCGAAACACTTCTGGAATCCGAATTATTCGGTCACGAGAAAGGATCATTCACCGGAGCCTATACTCGCAAACTAGGCAAATTCGAACAATGTAATGCCGGCTCGATCTTTCTCGATGAGATTGCCGATATGTCCTTAATAACCCAGAGCAAGGTGTTACGGGTATTGCAACAGCAAGAATTCGAACGCGTTGGCGGCAACTCAACAATCAAAGTCGATGTCAGAGTCATTGCGGCAACGAATAAATCGCTGGTCAATCTCATCAAGGACGGCCAGTTCAGAGTTGATCTCTATTATCGCTTGAAAGTTGTCTCGCTATATTTACCGCCGCTCAGAGAAAGACGGGCGGATATACCTTTATTAGCGGATCACTTTATCAGAATGTATGCCCGTCAGACTAACAGGAAAGAGCTGCATATCTCCAAAGAAGCCCTTAATGGCCTGATGAAATATCCCTGGCCGGGTAATGTCCGGGAACTCGAGAATAATTTCCATTCGGCAGTAGTTATGTCCAAGGGTGATGTGCTTATGCCGGAGCATTTCCCGATTCTATCGGGAGAAGTGGAAAATGTCGAACTCGATCTGTCGCAAGTTGAGGATGATTATTGTAAGATGTTCTCAGATATCATTGACAAGAATTTCGAAAAAATCATCAGTATATCCGGTGATCACATATATCAGCATCTTAACTCAGCCCTCGAAAAAGCAATGATCTCGGCCGCTTTGAAATACACCAAATCAAATCAGGTGAAATCCAGCGAATTGCTGGGGGTGTCGCGCAACACACTGCGTGATCGAATCTCCAAATACGGCCTATTCTAAGAATAACTACTGCACAAATATTCAACTATTGATTGACAGATTACTCTCTTCATATTAATATACTTAAATGATGAAATTCATATTGTGCCTGTGGCTGCTTGCGTCATTTGCCCCGGGACTGGCTCAGGATTCAGTATACGCCGATAGAGACATATTCGAACAAAAACTCGACTATGCTTTAATGGGCCTCAAGATGACCCGGACTGATCTTGCCTTACGCGACGATTATCTCGAAAAGGATGAGTATCGTCTACCGATTATTGACAGCTTGATGAATTCGCCGCTGGGTATGATAGATACTGCGGGGAAATTGCTCGATAATAATCCCCCGAAATACTCTGAATTTGTTGGCTATAACCTGAAAAACTACTTCATTTCAGGCAATCCCCGTGATATCGTTCGGAAATACACCTGGAAAAGCGGTATAGATGGAGTAACAATGTATCGGCTGGCTTATTTCCTCGGCGGCGTTGAGTATATGAAATCTCATGAACTATACGGCAACAAATATAAACCTCTCATCGATTCTCTTATCTACGGTTTTACGCTGCTTTTGGAAGAGGACACAGAGGATGAATTTCGCACCGTGGAGCAACTGGACTCGATAGGCACTTATGAGGAGGAATGGACCAAGGCGCTCACAAAAATCACTTATGGGGTGTCAGCCGAGGTATTCGGAATGATGGCCCAGTCGCTTCTGGATATTTTCAAGGATGCCATAATTAATGATGAAGGATCGAAGGAATTCAAACGCAAATATATCGAGTTCGACACTCGTTATGGCAAAGTCTGTATTGGTGATGAGTCGGTTCAGGAATATTCGGGCGATATCTTTATCGTAATCGATTACGGCGGTGATGATATCTACAATCTTGAAAAATCGGGCACCGGCAATTTCACTTTCATCCTCGACTATGGCGGCAACGATATATACCACCTGCCCAAAAATCGAATTAGCCCATATGCCGCCGGAGCAAACCTGTTGATAGATTTTAACGGCGATGATTATTATGATGCCGGCTCATGGTCGCTGGGGGCGGGCTTATTCGGTGCCGGAGTTCTCTGGGATAAAAAGGGTAACGATCGTTATTTTGGAGACACCTTTACGATGGGGGCCGGATGTTTCGGCTATGGCCTGTTGCGTGATGATGAAGGCGATGATTTATACAACGGGGCATTGTTCTGTCAGGGATTTGGCTTTGTCAGAGGTGTCGGAATCCTTTCCGATTCCGAAGGCAACGATCATTATTTTGCCGGTGGTAAGTACAAGGATGTCCTGCGTTATGATGATCATTATTTGTCATTATCGCAAGGTTTCGCCTATGGCTTGCGACCGTACATGTCCGGAGGAGTCGGTTATCTGATCGATAAATCCGGAAATGACACATATGAATCGGACATTTTCGGCCAGGGATGTTCGTACTGGTGGAGCCTCGGTATCCTGACCGATGGTGGTGGCAACGATAAATACTTGTCCTTCCAATATGCCCAGGGATCGGCGACTCATATGACGCTGGGCTGTTTGTATGATAAAGGCGGCAATGATTTCTACCTGGCCAGGGGCGTGTCTCAGGGTTGCGGACACGATCGAGCCACCGGTATTCTCTATGAGGCGACGGGCAACGATAATTACATGACATACGGACTATCTCAAGGGGCGGGTTCGGCAAACGGCATAGGTATTATCGCCGATCTCCGGGGCCTGGATTCATATCTCGTTAAAGATGCTAATAATTCTCAAGGTTATGGAAATCCCCGGCGAGATTATGGTTCTATCGGAATATTCATCGATGCCGGTACTGAAAAGGACGCTTACGCCGGCGGCCATGGCGCCGATTCGACCTGGTGGGCTCGCTCGAAATGGGGGATAGGCATTGATGATTAAAAATCTCGCTTCATATATTCTGGTATTTATTATAACGGTCAGCCTTTTTCCCTCGGAACTGTTTGCCCAGGATGAACCAACGAACACTCAAATTGTTGACTCACTCTTCATGCGGGCATCATCAGGTATGGTGATGTATCGCGATGAGGTGGAGCCATCCAAAAAAGCTTTAATCGATATGGGCGAAGCGGCTATCCCGCGAATGCTGACAAAATTGAATACTCGCGGCGCGCGTGAGATGCATACGATCAATGATATTTTCAAAGGCATCGGCGAAATAGCTGTCGAACCTCTGGCCGGCCGTTTGACCAGCCGCGATGATTACGTCCGCCGGCTGGCGATTCGCTGTATGGGCGAAATTAAAAGCCCGAAAGCCATCGAACATTTAAAACCCTATGCCGAACACGATGATTTCCGGACCCGTGCCGGTATCATGAGGGCTATGGGTTTGATCGGAAATAGCCAGGCGTCTCAAATCGTAATCGATGGTTTATTCGATACCGATGAATTGGTGGCGACCGCGGCAGCCGTCGCTTGCGGCAAAATCAAACAAGGGATCGATCCTGTCGCGTTAATTGAAGTATTTGATCATCCTTACTATGGCGTTCGGTACTGCGCCATGAAGTCTCTGGCTGAACTTGGTGAAAAATCAATTGAACCGTTGAAGCTATATATTAAATCAAAGCCTGATGATCTTAGTCTTGGCTTTGCTATTGAAGCTCTGGGCAAAACAGGCTTAAAAAAAGCTATCGGGATTTTGAAGCAAACGATTAAATCCGAAAAATGGGCGATACGGGCTTTCACAGCTCAGGCTTTAGGGGATATAAACAGCGGTAAATCGAAGAAAATTCTTAAAAAAGTATTAAAAACAGAATCGCATCCACTGGTTATAAATAACGCGAAGATGTCATTGGCAAAACTTCAGGAAAACTGATGAATCTCGATTCTAAATTAAATATATATCTTAAATCAAGCGGATCGAAACCCCGTAAAACCGTTCGCCGGCAACCACCTCGAATTGGCTATCTGAGAGATACATCGTTGGGCGAGATCTGGGTAGTAGATTGGGAATTTGAACAAGGCCAACTTCACGGTAATTACGAGATAAAAAAAATATCCGAAATCAGCAGTATTATTGATGTTAACCTGCCCGATTTTAATCCTTCCAGGGCGACTGTCATCGATACCGAGACAACCGGCTTGGCCGGGGGCACCGGTACCTATGCCTTTATAATCGGAGCCGGATTCTGGTTGGATGGAAAATTTATTGTCAGGCAGTATATGATGAGGGATTTCAACGAGGAACCGGCTCAGCTTTTAGCGTTAGCTGAAGATTATTCCGGCAGCTTGATTTCATATAACGGTAAATGTTTCGATATCCCTCTGCTTTTAAATCGTTATCGTTTGCACCGTTTCGAACTACCTTTTGAAAATTCTGACCATCTCGATATGCTCTTTCCGGGCCGCCGAATCTGGAAAAGAAGTATGCCTGGCTTCAAACTCACCCAGATGGAGGAGCTAATTTTAGGATACGCGCGGGATGGCGATATCCCTTCACATCTGATTCCCTCGATATTCTTCGAATATCTCCAAACGCGGGATGAATCATTACTATACCCGATTCTACATCATAATCGCGATGATATTTTAAGTTTATATCATCTGACATCCGTCACTACCGAAATCGTCGACCAGTGCCTGGGGAACGACAGCAATGATGATGAATTACTTCTGTCATTAGGGGAGATGTATTTCAATACAGGCGATTATAATCAAGCCTTAAAAATAACTGACAAAATTAAAGCTGAATTCGCTCCTAATAATACGCTGGATGAAGCCGCCCGGCTACAAGCGCTTTCCTGCAAGAAACTGGGTAGATGGAATAGGGCTATCGAATGTTTTATTAAAGCGAATGAACACAAACCGGATATATATTACGCGGTCGAATTGGCAAAATTGTACGAACATAAATCAAAGAACCTTCATAAAGCTCTTGAGTTTGTCTCGCAGGCTGAAATGCTCTATGAAATCGATACATATAAATCCGATGTTGACTCTTCGATTATGGCGGCATTAACGCATCGTAAAAACAGGCTCAAGCGGAAAATTAACCGTTTGTTACATAATTAATCACTTATTACTTTTTTTTCCACGATTGTCATTTAGACATAGGATCGTTAAACATATCGCCGATACTAAATAAGGGGCAAAAGGATGAGAAACATGCAGGAAAAAATAAGTAAATTCGTTAAAGTCAATACTATACCCAATATTCTTAGCCTTCTATTAGTCGAAATAGATAGCGATAAATCGACCATAGCCTCCATAGCAAAGATAATTAGCAAAGATATTTCCCTAATGGCGCGTCTTTTAAGGATGGCGAATTCGCCCTTTTATAGAAGATCGAAAGAAATATCTACTATAGATAATGCTATTACGGTTCTCGGTATTAAAGCCGTTAAAGCGCTCTCGCTCTCGGTTTCAATGCTTGATATTGCCGGTGGAATAAGCAAATCAGGATTAATCGACTTTAAAGAATTTTGGCTCCATAATCTGGAGGTAGCGGTAATTTCCAGACAACTGGCCGGTAAAATTAAGGGCTGTCAGCCTGAGGAGGCATTTACCTGCGGTCTTATGCATGATTTGGGCATCTTGTTTTTTGTGCAGGAATTCCCCGAAAAATACGTTAAAGTACTTCAGGCAACCACGCCGGATAAACCACTTGAGGAAAACGAATCCGAAATTTTCGGTATGAACCATGCCGAAGTCGGTGGCCGGATAGCCGAGGCCTGGAAACTACCGAAAGTTATCAGTCAGAGTATCTCGAATCATCATAACGATAATCTATCGGAAATCGAAAACGGCCAGGTTGATGTCTGGCAGATAGTCAATCTCGGACATCGTTTCTGCCGCCAGGGTGTTGATATCGGTAACGATTTATCCAACGAAAGAGTCGAGCAACGCCATCAGTTATCGCGGGCGATGGGTATCGATACTGAAAGCGCCTGTAAGATATTGGCCGAAGTGCCTAACCAGGTTCTCGATGCGGCCGCTTTCCTGGATGTAGAAATCGGTGACCTGATGCACTTACTGAAAAAAGCGAATGCCCAGTTAGGTAATCTATACGAGGAATATGAAATCTCGATTATCGAAAATCAGAAATTGCAGAACAAGATTATCGAGCAGGAAAAACATCGGGTGGCTCTTGAAGCCCTCCGAACGACACTGGCAACGTTTTCGCATTATGTCAATAACGCCACGGCCGCGATTATAGGCCGAGCCCAGATTTTGGATCTCTATTTAGCCCAGGGGAAGCTGGATGATCCGGAAGGCAGGATATCACACTCGGTGAAAATCATCTCCGAATCGGTAGATACGATCTGCGCGGTTCTGGATGAGTTAAAAGAATTCCCTGTGTTTAAAACGACTACCTACCACGGAGCTTCAAAAATTCTCGATATCGATAACGAAATCAAGGAAAGATTGGGACGATTAACTTAATTTTTGTGGTAGGAAATCGTAACGACTAAATTAGGCAATCAGATGCTATTAACTGATTGCTTTTTTTTGTTATATCATCGGCTTCACACTGAGCTTACAACGCGAATTTCGGTATATAACTTCAAGATTATATATTAGCGTTAAAAAAGCCAGGCTTGAAAACCTGGCTTAATTATTTTTATCGTTAATTTATTTTATTACTCATAAATGACCGGCCCCAAGCTATCGTCTTCGTCATCATCATAGATATATAACGAATCGACTATAACCATATTGGTATCAGGCCATATATTGCCCCGTGCCAATATCGTGTCCGCGCTGGCGTTATAGACACATAAATTCTCGCAGCCGGAGAAATCGTTATTGCCCACAGGAAAAGCACCTTCAAGTTGCGAGATATCGTGCAATATAACCGCCGCCGAATCGATATTGGCAAAATTACTTGATTGGATTATCGCGAAACTTCCTTCTACCATATTCAAACCTATTAGAGCGCCGTCTATGGTTACGTCCAGGAAGTCAATTGTAGGGTTAACTTGACTGACTATATCCACAGCTACGGAGTCAATATCGGTAAAAATTGTGCCATCCAATCCCAGAAACGCGCCAGGCTGGTCAATAACCAATCCATAAACACAGTCTGTAACTTCATTATTCTTGAAGCTAATCGAATCCGACAAGCCGGCCTTATTCGCGGCGATACGACAATTTTCAATTTTTAAGTATGCTAAGGACAAATTATCGATATTAGCATCACCGTTGAATTCAACTCCTATACTACTGGCTCTATCGCTTCCCCGTATTGTCAGTTCCTGGATCGTAGCCAGCTCATTCTGAAGTTGGAAGGCGGGATTACTCGATGACGATTCGACAAAAGTCGTATCAATACCCTGGCCTTGAACCGTGACTTCACTGCCGGGTGTGAGTGGCAATGTTTCTCCTCCGGCCTCATTGAAAGTACCGGTCCCAACCCTGACGGTTTGCCCTTCAGTGGCACTCACCAGGGCTCGGCTGATTGTGCGAAATGGGTTGGCCACCGTGCCTTTGCCAGTCGCGTCCACGCCACTCGTATCAACATGGAGAAGGAATTCATCCAGGATATATACAACAGTATAATCGGATTTAGTCGTATCTGCCTGACTGACTGCTTTAACAATGACGGTATCGAAATCATCCGGCGCCGTTGATGGCGCGGTATACAAACCGGTTGTATCACTAGTAGCCTCTATAGTACCCATAATATCGTTACCACCGGCGATATCATTTACATACCATGTGACCGATTCGTTTTGGGTATTGTATACTTTTACCGTAATCAGGGTAGAATCCCCAAGATATGCTGTACTTGCCGTAACAGGGTATACGTTAATACTAACTTCACCATCGACAGGTCGAGTAGGATCATCATTACAATTTAAAACTATAAAAGCTCCTAACAGGACTGCTAGCAGGATTACTTTTTTCATTATTTGTCCTTTCGTTAATCTATACTATCCGTTTCGGTCAATATATTACTTTATTTATACAAAATCAAAATAAAAAGGTTTCCGCTTAACAGGAATAGAATCTGCTATTAATGTCCTTCCAGAATTGCATTTATCTGCTGCTCCATATAAAGAGCTTGCTCCGATTCGGGGTTGATTTTAATATATTCTCTCCAGGTCGCAATCGCCGCGTCCGTATCGCCCTTGGCGGACATCAATATTATCCCCTTGTTGAAATATGCCTGGGCCAGGTCGGGTTTGATATTGATCGCTTTATCGAGATAAGTTAAAGCCCTATCGTCTTCACCAACGTTATGATACATCACCGCGCAATCAGTCAGAATCGAGGGATTATCAGGCTGTAAACCCATAGCTTGTTCGTAATATTCAATCGCTTCATTAGATCTATTCGAGTCGTAGTAAATGTTTGCTATCCTTATAATAGCGTTAATATTATGTGGCTCCGTATCGAGTGATGCTTTAAGCGTAATCAGTTCGCTTTGTAACGCCGAATCTATACTGTCGGCGGCCTTGGACCTGATATTAGCGCTATGGCTGGATGGTTGCTTCTGACCGGCTATAAAAAAATATAGTATTACCGCGGCCACTATAAATATCAAGCCAAATTGCGTTACTCTTTTATTTGATTCATTCACTGATTTAGCCTTCCCGATTAAAATAGTTAGCCATGAAATTCTGATATACTAACTATTTTGCAGTTAATCCGGTTTCGTTGAAATCATGGGGCGCTATTATGCGTTAGAAAAGTATAAAAGTCAAATGAAAATTTCCTGATTAAGCTTAACCGGGCTTGCTTCTGACAATTAAACAAGTTATCTTTATAAGCGTGCTACCGTATCGTTCCACGGGATATCTGATTGAAATGGAGGATAGAGCAAAACGAAATAGTAATAGACAATTCCGATTTTATTCTATTCAGTTAGGGGAGAAATATTCGATATGTTTAAGGGAAGGAGGTAATGCCAATTATTAAAGGTAAAGTCATAGCCGCTTTTGGTAAGTATATTAAGGTTTATCATGACACCACGGAGTACAATTGCACGATAAGGGGAAAGCTTCTCAAAAAGCAGTTAAATTCATCCCCGGTTGCCGTAGGTGATAATGTGGAAATATCGATTGGCAATGATGGTATCGCTTCAATCGAAAAAGTACTGCCGCGCCGACAGCTATTATCCAGACCCGATATTCTGGTTAAGGGCAAAAAGCAGGTGATAGCGGTAAACCTGGACCAATTAGTGATAATTACATCGACAAAAGACCCTCAATTCAAGCCGGGTTTGATCGATCGTTTTTTAATTTGCGCCGAAATCGAAAAATTACAGGCCGCGGTAGTTATTAATAAGGTCGATCTGGCCGATCCGAAAGAGTTTTTGGTCTATGCCGAGGCTTGGGAGTCGGCCGGCTACCGTGTTATTTTCACTTCGGCCCTAAACGGCTCCGGTCTAACCGAGTTTGCGAATCTTCTCAAAGATAAATCTTCAACATTGGCCGGCCATTCGGGAGTGGGGAAATCATCGCTTCTGAATGCTATCCAGCCCCAGCTGAATATTCGCACCAAACAAATCTCCAAAACATCCGGTAAAGGTGTCCACACGACGACGTCGGTGATAATGCATCCCCTGACTTTTGGAGGATGGGTAGCCGATACTCCTGGATTGAAAGTTTTTGGTCTATCGGGAGCAACCAGGTCTAATCTTTGTACGTTTTTCCCCGAAATGACTGAGCATGACGATTGTCGATTTAATGATTGCGTTCACTTGAATGAACCCGATTGCGCGGTTAAGGCTGCCGTTGAATCAGGGAATATATCTGAATTTCGCTATAATAATTATAAAAAGATATATGAGCAGTTACTTGATTTAAAAAGTTGGCAATTTTAAATAATGGATAAATCGAATTGGCCGGCGTTATCGTAAAGAACCCGAAAATCGTAATCGACCATACAACAATAGGTTACAAGGGGCTTGTCGGTTGCCCCAGGATATTTTGTGCAACTTATTACAATATAAGCAGATAGCCTTTGCAAAAAAATGAATAAAGGAGTAAAGAAAAGACTTGACTGTATTTCCGCAAATTATTATCTTCCTAAAAGTTAAGGTGATGTTATGACGTTTTTTAAAGGATTGTTAACAATTAAAATAGACGAAAGGGGGTTGAATGAATGACAGGCGTCCAGGTACGTGAAACGGAAGCCTTTGAGAAAGCTCTCAGAAGATTTACGAAGACCTGCGAAAAAGCCGGCATACTTGCTGATATTAAAAAACATCAGCATTTCGAAAAACCGTCGGATCGTAGAAAACGTAAGCTCAATGCGGCTCGTCGCAAGGCTAGAAAAAGAACAACACCATACTCTTACAGGTAAATGAGTTTAACTGATAAAATCAGTAAGGATACAATCGTCGCCATGAAAAGCGGCGATAAAGTCACGCTCGGCGTTCTGCGTATGCTTAAATCTGAGTTTAAGTATAAGCAGATCGATTCTGGCCGGGATTTGACAGATGAAGACTATTTGGCGGTGTTAAACAGCGCCGCCAAAAAACGGCGTGACGCAATAGACAGTTTCGAGAAAGGCGGGCGAGATGATCTCGTCGCAAAAGAAACTGCTGAACTGGAAATAGTTAATAAGTATTTGCCACAACAGTTATCCGATGACGAATTGGAAAAAATTGTGGCGGAGGTTTTCGCCGAGACCGATGCTTCTTCACCTGCCGACATAGGTTTGATTATGAAGAACCTGATGCCCAGGGTGAAAGGTAAAGCTGATGGTCGCAAAGTTAACGAGATAGTAACAAGTAAACTAAAAGCTTAGTATCCCATTCGGAGGGGGTATGAACTGGGTAGATTTTTTTATAGGCGTTGTCCTGATCCTGGCTTTTGTAATAGGCTTTAAGCGGGGCATTTTTCGCGAGTTATCAACTTTTATTGGCTTGGTTATTGGCACTATACTGGCTATTAATTATGCCGATTGGCTGGCCATACAAACTGAGGGGATGCTTAATGTACCTCCCAGTTTGCGCTATGTTTTTTGCTTTGTTGTCTGTTTTGCCGCCTCAATATTCGTATTCAAGCTCCTAGGCCATTATTTTTACATTATGGTCAAACTTAGCCCGTTGAAATTCTCCGATAAACTCGGTGGAGGGATATTTGGCGTACTCAAGGGAGCTGTGGTATTATCGTTAATCTTTTTGATGTTCATCTTCTTTCCGGTTTTTCAATCTTTCAACCAATCGATCGACAATTCTGTTATGGCGCCACATGTCCGTCAGTTCGTTCCCAAGGCTTTTGAGATGACCAGTCACTTCCATCCCAATAGCGGCAAATTCGCGGATAAAATTAATAGCGGTATTCTGGGATCCAAGGCTCAAGAGTATGCCGACGATTTCGAATCCTTGCTTGATGATAATGAAGTTCTGGGATTTTCCACCAAAGATATCAGCGTACTCAATAACGTTGGTAAGTATTTTGGGGATAAAGTTGAGATAGCCACAAAGGGGGACTGACTCAATTAATTAAACAATGCGAGGAGGGAAACTAAGTCTCTGCATAGTTGTATGAATCCCCATACTGTTAAGGTTCTGGAGTATGATCGGATTACCGAAAAACTTCACGACCTCTGCTGGAGCGTTCCGGCAAAAAGAATTGATGTAACGACCTATAATAAGTCTCAGGAGATAGAGCACTCACTTGATTGCTTGTCTGAACTGATTGAGATTTATCATGTCAACGGTGGTCCGCCAAGCCTGACTTTTGGCGATGTCGACCAGATGCTTGAGAAATGTGCCGCGGAAGGAAATGTTCTGGAACCGGCCGAAATGGCGAAAGTAGCCGATCTGTATTATATCGTAAAAGGATTTACGGAATTGGACGAGAAATACTCGAATTTAAACAAGCTCACATCCGGGCTGATATATAGTGACGAGGCTGTTGAGGAGATCGAAAACGCGGTTGACCGCCCAAATGATATCAAAAGCAGCGCTTCGCCCAAATTGAAAGATATTCGGCAAAATGTACGCCGGATTCGTACGAAACTCGAGGCGAAATATAACTCGTACCTCGATTCCGATTATTCTAAATATTTATCCGATAACGTAGTCACCGTCAGGGATGGCAGATTCGTTCTGCCGGTCAGGGAAGGTGACAAGAGCATGATTAAAGGCGTAGTTCATGATCGCTCATCGACGGGGGTCACTTTCTTTATCGAACCTTTCGAGGCGGTCGAACTTAATAACAATTATAGAGAACTTCTGTCGGCTGAAAAGCAGGAAGTTTATAGGATACTGAGATACTTGACCGATCTGTTACTTGAGAAGCTCGATGCCATCAAGAAAAATGTCCAGATTTTGGTTCAACTCGATCTCTATTCCGCCAAAGCGCGATTTGCAATCAAGCTTAAATGCAACCGCCCATTAATTAATCGGGAGAACCATATTAATATCATTCAAGGTTACCATCCGCTATTGCGCTGGCGCGATAAAGAAAACGGTACCAACCTTACTATTCCTCTGGATATTGAACTCGGCGAAAATTTTAGTACCCTGGTTATCACGGGACCAAACACCGGTGGCAAAACAGTAGCTTTAAAAACAGTCGGTTTGTTATGTTGCATGGCCCAATCGGGGATGTTTATTCCGGCCGCCGAAGGTTCGTCTGTTTCGGTATTTAGCGATATTTACGCTGATATTGGCGATGAACAATCCCTGGAAGCGTCGCTCTCGACATTCTCGGCTCATCTTTCCAATATCAGAAATGCCCTAACCGAAGCTACAAGCGATTGCCTGGTGTTACTGGATGAAATTGGCGCCGGCACGGATCCGGATGAAGGTGCCGCCCTGGGCCAGGCTATAATCGAAAACCTCGCTGAAAAAGGTATATTATCGATAATTACCACTCATCATGGAAAACTAAAAGCGCTGGCGGTTGATAATAAAAATATCGAAAACGCCTCGCTGGATTTCGACTCTAAAAAAATGACGCCTACTTATAATTTCAGGATGGGGGTGCCGGGATTATCATACGCTATCGAAACAGCCCGAAAATTAGGCTTGGCTGATTCGATTACCAACCGGGCCGAATCGCTGATCGATCGGTCCGAACGTAAGCTGTCCGCGATAATCACTGAGCTGAGCGAAAAACTTCAGGCCACCGATGAGCAGCTTTTAGAGGCCGAGAACAGCCGAATCTCATATGAATCGTTAACCGCTATCTATGCCGAGAAAATAGACTCTATTGAAAAAGAGAAGAAGAAGATAAAAAAGGAATCCCTTGAAGAGGCTGAACGTATGATTCGTAAGGCCAGAACCGAAATCAATGAACTTATCGATTCCGCCAAGCGTTCTAAAAGGAAGACCGAAGCTTTGCGATCCGTAAAACGCGAAGCCGATACCAAGATTGAAGGGATTAAAGAACAGATAAAGGAGTTCGAACCCCCAATCGATTTGGCTGCCGCAATAGGTCAAGCCGGGGAGAAGGTTTATATGCCGGAGATGCAAGCTTCCGGTGAAATCGTCGGGAAACCCGACAAGAACGGACGAATCAGGGTCAAAATCGGTAATGTTGTTTTGGTGACTGAGCTGCGTAAGCTATTCAAGGCAAAATCAAGCGAATCGGCAAAACCGATCTATACCAGGTCTGCCGCCTATGTAGATACGACTCCGGAGACGCAGATCGATCTGAGAGGTATGACTTTTGATGAAGCTCAACCCATCCTGGACAGGTATTTGGATGATGTATCGATCGCCGGATTGGAGCGAGTAACGATAGTTCACGGCAAAGGCACAGGTGCTTTGAGAACCAAGATTCAAAATCATCTTAAAAGCCATTTTCGAGTGAAATCATTCCGCTTGGGCAATTGGAATGAAGGCTCATATGGCGCGACAATAGCGGAGATCAAGAGAGACTGATGATGACAGGATTTATTCCGGAAAATATCGTAGAAAAGATCAAAAGCGATACCGATATTTTGGATCTGATCAACGAATATGTCTCCTTGAAACGGGCCGGCAAGGATTTCCTGGGCTTATGTCCGTTCCATCGCGAGAAGACACCATCTTTTACGGTGGTGCCGGCCAAGGATTTCTTCTATTGTTTCGGCTGCGGCGCTTCAGGGAATGCGGCCAGTTTCATCATGCGGCACGAAAATCTGGATTATCCCGAAGCACTGAGATTCCTGGCCAAACGGGCTGGTATCGCGATACCGAAAACCGGCTCGCCTGACTCGTTATCATCCAGGCTATATCAGGCGATTGAGTATGCTCATAATCTGTATATTAA
Source organism: Candidatus Zixiibacteriota bacterium (assembly GCA_024231855.1). Classification (GTDB taxonomy): domain Bacteria; phylum Zixibacteria; class MSB-5A5; order UBA10806; family 4484-95; genus JAAEQD01. Next base: position 4,675 of record JAAEQD010000232.1, on the reverse strand, counting down.
AAATCTAAAAAACTCATCGGCTTATGACTATATAAAAGCGCGCGGTATAAGCGATGATATTATAAAAGAACTTGAAATCGGCTACGCTCCTCCGGGATGGGAAAACCTGTACCGGGCTTCCGTTAAAGACAAATTCCCACCGGATCTGTTCGATAAGGCCGGCCTGATCGTCAAAAGCGAAAAACGACAGGGCTATTATGATAAATTCCGTAATCGACTCATGTTTCCTATTAAAAATATCTCTGGCCGCGTTATCGGTTTTGGCGGACGTGCCTTGGGCGATGATGAAGGTCCGAAGTATCTTAACTCGCCGGAGACGAATATCTATCATAAAGGCTCGGTGCTGTATGGCCTGAATTGGTCGAAAAACCATATCCGGGCCGCCGAAAAAGTAATTATAACTGAAGGGTATTTTGATTACATATCTTTATACCAGGCAGGTATTAAAAATATCGTAGCGGTTTCCGGAACCGGCCTAACCGCCAATCAGGCGGCTTTGATGGCTCGATTCTGTAAAGAGGCGATTCTCTTATACGATGCTGATTCCGCCGGCCTAAAAGCCACTTTCCGAGCGGTTGATGTTCTCTACAACGCCGGTCTTGAACCATACGTCGTCCGCTTGCCCAAAGGCTCCGACCCGGACAGCTTCATCAAACAAAGTGGAGCGGATGAATTGATTACTTCAATAGCTTCGGCGGTGACTTATCTTGATTTCGTTAAATCTTCTTTGCCTGATAAATTTATCAAGTTGCCCATATCACGTCAGGAGAAAATCATTAATTCACTGGTCGAAACCGCCGCCGGCATTTATGACGGGTTGAAGCACGAGTTGTTCGTTCGCAAGGCGACCGAAACTCTTGACCTGCCGAATTCGGTCGCGGTCAAATTTCAAAGAACCAAAACCGCTTCCGCTGCCGGTAAAACAACTGAGATTCTGAGCAGAATTAATCATGAGATTGATTTCTTTAGCTTTATTATTGCGAATACTATATACATAAAAGATAGTCTGCGCGTTATTAAACCGGAATATTTTAAAGAACCTAAAATCAAAGAAGCATTTAATAAATTAGATACTGTTAAATATGAAAAACTGTTCGCTGCGGATTTATTGGAGTTATTACCTGATAACGGTATTCGTCGCAAAATATCCGAAAAATTTATCAGGTTAACAACTGACGGGAATACTGAAGCTCGTTTTTCAGAATTTGTAGCGGCATTTAATAAATTCCACAAATCAGATCGTCTGGCTGATATCAGGGCCGCGATGGCGGAGGCCGAAAAGAGGGGGGAACAAAAGGAGTTGGATAAACTTACCCGAGAATATCTTGACCTTTCAAATGTCGCAAAACCGAAAGGTGGTTTAAATGCCGGATGAAATAGAACCGGGTCTGGCTGAAGATACCAATACCGAAAATGTATCGGAAAACTTCGTGGAAACCAATTCGACCGGCTTGGAGGAAGTTCGAATCCGAAAGGATTTAGAGGTTTCAGATGCGGGCGGTGATACTACCTGGGCTTATTTTAAGGACCTGGGCCGCTTTAAAATCCTGACCAGGGAACAGGAAGTAACTGTAGCCCGGAGAATTGAAGCTCATAAAGACAGCATTAAGGAAATTATTTTCTCATCGCTGACAGTCCTCAATAAAATGTTGGAGTGTCAGGACAAACTTATCAATAAAGATATCAGGCTTGAGGATATAGTTTCGCCCGAAACCTGTCGCTGGTTTGCCCCTGAAAATATTATGCGGGAAAAAACCAATGTTCTCAATCGATTCAAAAAAATAAGTAAAATTGTCGGCGAAGCGAATAATAAACTCGATGAGCATTCCAAGGAGATGCTTAAAGAGCAGTTACGCTGGCGATGGCAGCTACGTAAGAAGTTGATGACCGAAATCGGGAAATTCAATTTTAACCTGGAATTCCTGGAAAACCTGACCAACGCTTTCAAAAACAGAACAATTGATAATCGGAAATTCCGTCGCCCCAAGAATAGTCTGCCCGAAATAAAAGATAAAAATCCGGCCGATTATCTGTTTGCCGAGGAATTACCGGTTGATGAGTTAGACCGGGTTAAAAGGCGTCTTCGCTTTTTAGAAAGGGAACTGGATAAAGCCAAGCAGATCATGGTCGAAGCCAATATGCGTCTGGTAATATCGATAGCGCGAAAATATATCGGCCGCGGTATGGAGTTTATGGATCTGGTGCAGGAAGGTAATTCCGGATTGGTAAAGGCTGTCGATAAATTCGATTATACCAAAGGCTTCAAATTCGGTACCTACGCCTCCTGGTGGATCCGTCAAGCGATAACCAGATCGTTGGCGGAGCAGGCCAGAACTATCCGTACTCCAATGTATCTCAATAGCCAGTATGGTCGGGTCGCGAAAGTCTCCCAAAATCTGTTCCAGAAACTGGGCCGCAAACCTGATATTAAAGAGATATCTAAGCAATCCGGTTTTCCCGAAGAAAAAATCGAAGATATAATGCAAATGATTCCTCAAACCGTATCGCTTTCAAAACCGCTGGGAGATGACGAGGAAAATCAGATTTCTAACCTGATAGCCGATCCCCAGTTTTCGACTACCTCGGGGAAGGCCTCCTTTGTATACCTCCAGGACCAACTTGAGAAAGTCCTTCATACGCTGTCAAGACGTGAGGAAGAGGTTATCCGTCTGCGTTTCGGGATGCGTGATGGTATGCCGCGAACACTGGAGGAAGTCGGCCTGATATTTAATTTAACTCGGGAACGAATCCGTCAAATAGAAGCGAAAGCATTGAAAAAACTCCGTCACCGCACTCGATCTGACAAGCTCAAAGAGTGTATCGATTTGCTTTAATGATTTGACAGGACTCATTATCTTGGGATAATGAGCACAGTTTAAAATACTGGAAATATGTGATAACGAAGTCTTTAAGCGGATTTATCGTTATCACTTTAGGGCAAGTGTTGACCGCGGCGCGGACCCATCCAATATCTCATTCAGAAAATATCTTGGTCAGGGTTTATAAGTCCTTGATCTTTTGCAATTGCCATTTGCATCGGGAATGCCAGATTTAATACATTGATTGATAATTCTTTTTATGGCCGCTTTTCTTCCTGATAACTTATATCGTAGTATATCAAGCTCAATCCTGCCAAAACCCATTATACTCCATCGAATGAGTTTGCGGGTACCGGCAGGATAATGAACCCATTCGAGCAAATTTGATTTAAAGCAATATTTTATTCAATAACAATATTGACTTTAATATAATTTGAGCATATTTTATATGAAATGATAATTTGCAGTAATCAGTGAAGCATTCAATACAAACGGGGTAAATGTAAGGAAAATCGCAGCATTGACCGTAAAACCTAGTAAGTAAATCTATTGAGTGTTCCTTTTAAGCTGCAAGCGGGAAACCAGGTAGCCATCCACCAAGGAGGAAAAAATGGCGTTTGATGAAAACACCGATCATTCAATCAGTCTCGGCAAAGCTGCCGAGATGACCAAAAGATACCGTGACAGTGCCCGATCTGGGGCGATTATTGCCACGGCTTTTGGCAAAACCGCGCTCCAGGCCATACTTGATCAGGAAAAATGCGTCGGTATCCGAATGTACTATGCTAAAAATGAAAATGGCGATCCGGCGTTGGTCTTGACTGGTTTAAAAGCTAATGAAGATGATATCTACGAAGGAGAGTTGGCCGAGTACGGCGCGGATTGCCCGCCTCGCTGTTCAACGCCCAATGATCTAAATAGCTAAATATGGATTTCTATGTTTTAATACTGAGTGTACATTTAGTTTTTTGTATGATTCCAGCGGTAGTTGGAATATCCAGCTACCGCTTACTTACCAAAGAACTCAAGATTTTAGCTATTCTATTCGTAGTCGTCTGTCTGGTTGAGATGGTTAGTCTCATCCTTACGATTCTGGCAAAAAATAATGTCTGGATTTATCATTTTTATGCGCCTATCGAATATGCCCTGTATGTAACCGTATTTTCCTATTGGATAAAAAATGCTCAAATTAAAAAGGCTCTCAGATATAGCATTGCCGGCTTTGCTATCTTGAGCGTAGCCAGTAGCTTAAATACAGGAGATATTTTTAAATTTAACTACTTCCCGGTTACTGTTGCTTATATAATTTACGATGGTGTAGCCGCAATCACCTTAATTCAGGTATTTAATGATGATTGGGGCAGTGTCTTTAAGCGGCATTTATTCTGGATTGCTTCCGCTTTATTATTGTTATCATCATGCAATCTGATTTACTTCGCTTTTCACGATATGGTGCCTCCGGAATCAACTGATATATTTTGGACTGCACATAATATTATCAACATGATAGCCTATCTATTTTATGCCATAGGATTCGTCTGTTATAAGCGCTATGCGAGTGCCGATCAGGAAGAATATTTAGGCATTGACACTCCACTAACCGGTAATCAAAGGTTTGAATGATATTCGAATAATTGCAATCTTTATTGATGATGATCTCCTGCCAATACTTTGCTCGTGAAATCATATCTGGAATATCCTCGAACCAGTATATAGACAGAGAATGCTAATATAGTTTTTGAATAGAATATCTGTTTTTGATTGCGAAATAATTAACAAGTCTATATATTGCTACTGGCTAGTCATTATTGTGATGATAATTTGTCGCCGAATGATGCAAAAATATTCAAAACAAT
>JAAEQD010000231.1 GCA_024231855.1 Candidatus Zixiibacteriota bacterium | reverse complement strand
CTAACGAGATAAAAGCCGGATTAGAGATAAATTACGATGATTTCGATATGTCTTTTGGCGAGGATGGCCTGGACCCGACCGATAATTATTGGATAGAATGGCAGCAATCACCTATTCGCTACGGAGCTTATGTCACCGATCAACTTGTCTTCAAGGGTATGATAGCTAACTTAGGTTTAAGATTCGACTATAATGACCCCAGGTGCGATTGGTATACTGCGGATCGCTATTCCCAGTATTTTTCCCGCCAATTTAAAGCTCAATTCGAAACGGAAACTCCGACCGAACCGGCCAAGGGTCATCTTAAGATATCCCCCCGGATAGGTATTTCACACCCGATTACTACTAATTCCAAACTCTATTTTAATTACAACCACACCTATAATATGCCAACTGCCGATCAGATGTACCAGATTAATACCGGCCGGGATGCGACCGGTATTATCGATATTGGCGATCCCAACCTGGAACAGCCGCGAACAATCTCCTATGAATTGGGCTATGAGCATGAAATCGGGACTATGTTTTTGATCAGCTTAGCCGGTTATTATAAGGATGTGACTGATGAAATTGCCGAGATTACTTATGAAAACTATGATGCCAGCGTTTCTTACATGACCTATAACAACAGCCATTATGCCGACATCAGGGGTTTTGAGCTGAGCCTGGAGAAACGATGGGGCGATTGGATTACCGGCTGGTTTAATTATAATTACATGGTCACCACGGATGGAGCATTCGGCCGTGAATTCTTCTACCAGGACCCTCGCAAGCAAATGGTGGAGGGTTTAAGGGATCCGGTCCAGGAGAAACCCTTAGCCCAGCCTTTTGCCCGCGCCGATTTGCAAATCCGGTCGCCGGCTGATTGGGGACCTGAAGTGCGCGGTCACCATCCTCTCGACGAATTAGCTTTTAACATGGTATTCGATTATAGAGCGGGTGATTATGAGACCTGGGAACCGATAGGGCCCTACAAGGCTGAAAACAATGTCCAGTGGAAGGACTCGTATAATTTCGATGCTCGAATTAGCAAGAACATCAATATCAGCCGCTATGATTTGACCCTCTACCTGGATATCGTCAATATCTTCGATCGAAAAGTCTTATCGAGCTTAGGTTTTAGTAATGAGGCCGACTGGCGGAATTATATGAATTCCCTCCATCTGCCCATATATTCAGAAGATAAATACCAAAATGCCGGCTTTACGGCCGGGGACGATAAAGTGGGCGATGTTCGCAGCGGTGATAAACAGTATATTAACATGCCGGACATCGATTATTTATCCTGGAATGAACCCCGGAGCGTCGTTTTTGGGTTGAGTTTTGACTTCTAAAAGAATTAAGTTAATAATTTG
>JAAEQD010000230.1 GCA_024231855.1 Candidatus Zixiibacteriota bacterium | reverse complement strand
GCCGTCAGGCGGACGAAGTCCTTTGTTCATCCTTTCCTGACGGCATTCAGCCATCGCTGTCGGGTTACTCCCTTCGCTACCGCTTGGGAGGAACGCCGACCTACAGCTGCTCGCAGAGTCAAACAACACGCTTGACTCGGATTGTAGGGGCGTGACCTTGCGTCCGCCCGTGTGGGGATGGGGGATTGGTAAGGCCCATTCCGCCCTTCCCCGGGTCGAGGCAAGCTACGACCCCTACGATGACGCTTTAATAATGTAAATTCCACTTGCCAAATCGCTATTGTTAACTATATTGCTTGTATAGGAGATAAAAAATATTCCTGTAATCCCCGTGAAAACGGGGATCCAGGGGCGTGGTGGGGAGGTGTCTTTGCGAGCGAAGCGAAGCAATCTGGATGTTGGCTAACGGAACAATCTTGGAATTTTCTACACAATCAATCATACAGATTGCCGCGGTCGTCCTTCGGATTCCCTCGCAATGACAATGATTTATAAAATGCCAATGAAACGCCTGCTAATAATATCACTGATTATGACACTGGCCGCCCCGGCCTACGCCGATTACCACTATGCCAGCCATGAGGGTTCAAACGAGTACCCATATACAAGTTGGGAAACGGCGGCGGAGTTGATACAGGATGCAGTTGACGCTGTAAGTCCGCATGATACAGTTTATATAGGCAATGGCGAGTATTATGAGTCAATTGTGGCCGATTGTGATTCGATTGCTATCATCGGAATGGGTTGGGATTCGACAATGCTATGGTATGATGTAGATGATACAACAATAATAAGGATGGAGCATAACCGTTATAATACCTGGTATGTAGAGGGGATCAGGTTTGAACTCTACGGTGATTATGTTTCTATAAATGGCGGAACACGGAATAATCTTCATGTCAATCAATGTTGGTTTACGGGAGACAGGCTCCAAGGCGCGGGCGGAGTTGGAGCAGCAGCAGCTCCAAACTTCACTTTGATTGAAAACTGTGTTTTTGATTCTCTTCAGTATGGAATGTGGGATATATTAGGAACACCAATTACAGAAGTTAGAAATTGCATATTTACATATTGTGAACATGCAATTACATATGATAATCATTATGGCATTATCAGAAATAACATAATTGCCAATGGCCATCCCTACCGTGATCCGGTTTTCGGTGAGACCGATTCTTTATTAGCGATAAATAATCTCATCTATGGTCATAGTGAGAGTTTTAATTGTGCTGCTATTGATACTTCGACTTATATCAATAATACCCTTGATCATTTGAATAATAATCCGCAAGCAAATGCAATTAGCGCTGGAAATCATAGGGCAATAATCAATAATAGTATATCAAATATCGCTCGAGGAACATGGGTAGGAAATGGGGCAAGGGCCTGGATTAAATACAATAATTTCTGGAATGTTGATATAATGGCTTTGAACGAGGGAATGGGCCAAATTGATACCTCTGAAGGCAATATACGTGTTGATCCGATGTACATTGGAAATGAGGATTATCATCTTCAGGCATACTCCCCCCTCATCGATGCTGGCCATCCTGATATCTTCGATGTCGATGGTACCAGATCAGATATCGGCTGCTACGGCGGCCCCGGCGGTTGCTCTTATACCTATCTTGATCTCGCTCCAAGAATCCCCGATTCCATCGAGGTCGATCTCGACAGCCTGGTAGTCACCCTAATCTGGCCATACAACACCGAGGCCGATTTCAACCGCTATCAGATATTCAGGGATACCATCCCCGGCTTCGAGCCGAGTATATTCGATATGATCGCCGAGCCGGAGAGTTCATATTATGCGGATAACGACATTGAACCGGGTGTATCTTATTATTATCGGCTAACCTCGGTCGATAATCAAGGCAATGTCTCGGATTACTCCGATGAGGTGGCCGTTATCCCAACATTCGCGCCCGGTTTTCTCGATGACGGCCTGCCCAAGTACACCGTAATCAAATGCGCCTATCCCAATCCGGCCAACTCGAAAGTGACAATTGTCTATTCGGCCTCCAACCTCGGCCCGCAACCACCGGAGATCAGGCTGGCAATCTACGATATCCAGGGGCGGATTGTCCGCACCCTCGTCGACCAGCGCAAGCCCGCCGGCACCTACCGGGCAATCTGGGACGGCACCAACGATTCCGGCGAATCGGTGGCCTCGAGTACGTATATTGCCAAGGTATTCCAATGGGGCATGGATGCCGGCGATTACCCGGTGAAGATCACGCTGATAAAGTAACTATACTGTTATCCCCGTGAAAACGGGGATCTCCATACGTCGGGAATGATTCCCACTTTCGTGGGAATGACAGAATGATTTTCGTGGGGGTCGTAGCTTGACTCGACCCGGGGGTTGGGCAGAGAGCGGGCAAATCGCGTCGCATCACCCACCCGGGGCGGACGCAAGGTCACGTCCCTACAAACAGGTAACCCACCCATCGGGTGGGAAAGTCACAAGAGTGTACTTCTATTAATCTCACTCACCGGTTGGGTGAGGTACCCCGCCGAATTTTTTCTCGATAACCGGATCTCCCGAGCTGAAGTCTATAAATATATAGCTTATTCCGGCGTTTTCAAGCTTGCTTTTTTCAATTTCTATATCCAGCTTTTTTTCGACTTCCTCGCTGATATCTATCAATCGCTTCGTAAATCCGAATCTGTACCCTAAGGGAAATCCTATTCTGATTCTTCCCGGGATATTATCAAACAGCAGGTAATCATATCTATCCCAATCGATATCGAGCTGTTCGAGTTTATCAATCAGATAGTTCGTTTGCTCCTGAGTGTGTCGATATTTGATTATCGTAAAATTGATAGCCGCGGAATGGCAGAAAAGATAAACAATCGCGATTGCAATTAGATATTTTGTCTTCTTTGGTTCCAGCCATTTTAGCAGCCTGATAAATAGCGATCCGGCAATTATAGCCAGGCCGATAGAGGGGATATAAACAAGCTTGGAACTAACTTTCGAGTCTAAAGCGGCTGCTATACCCAACATTACCGCAATGAATACCAGAAACAGTTTCTCTTTATTTGAGCCTTTCTTAATAACGACCCATGCGATGGCTAGAGCCGCTAAAAATACCGACAGGTTAACAAGCCAGATATAGTTAATTAGCGAGGGAAGATATTTGCCGACGAAGGGGATTATATAAGGATGATCAAGTTGGGGTACCAGAAGCCAGCCGATGTAGGCGTAAATGTTCTTTATAATATGCGCGCCTATGTAGAAGCATTCAGTTGTCGGATTGATTGAATCCAGGGCAATAATCCGGATTATCAGGTATAAGGCAGCTATCGCGAAAAATCCTATTCCATATGATATGAGTTTTTTTTTCGTCTGCCTGCCGCTAATAAAGGCATCCAGGCTGAAGAATAAAGATAGTACGATAGCATCCTCGACGCAAAACAAAGCCAGGCCAAAAAATAGATATGATTTATAAAGGGATATTTTATTAAAACTAACTTTGTATTTATAATGATTTATTAAAGCCATCAGCACAAAGCCGGCGGCCAGAAGACGAACAATACCATAAAGCCAAAGAATAGCCTCGAAATGCTGGAAATATAAACCAAAAAACAAACTCGCTGCTATGGCTGTCACCTTATCGGCTATCGAGCGGGCAAAACGGTAAAGCAAGCCGACTACGAGCAGATGAAGGCAGATATTCAATAAGTACCAGAGTGATTGATTTTTATCGAAAATCACGTATCTCAAGAAAATTACGATATTAGTAAGCGGTCTGAAATTGACAGGATTTTCCATCGATAAAAAAGCGGACCGGTCGAAACCATCATCCAGTATTTCAAGAACCATATAATCATCGGTATGAAAGTCATTCAAGATCACAGGGATATGAACAATACTGACTGTCAACAGGATTAAGATCAGAGCGATATCGATTTTATTATTTTTCAACATTTTTCTCCAGAACCTTATATCTATTGTAATTGAAAATAGCCAGTTTTGTCAAAAAGGTTTTATAGTCATCAAGGCGTAAATAAGCTATCAAGTATTTTTTAGTAAAATTATTGGAACATTATACCGAATGATGCTATAATTATAATGGTTGCGGGAAAGCCACGGTTTTAAAAATATATAGTTCATTAGAATCAGCGTCTATAGCTTGTTCAGTAGTTTCACGGCGAATTGGTAAAATTGTCCGTGGTGATAATGTATTGAACTTATAATTCGATTATATTTGGTCAAAATATGAAGGAGGTCTAAGTGTTTCCATCAAATAACAACCGAATCCTTTGGTACATCTCTGTTGGTCTGGTATTCGCGGCAATTACAGGAATGTCGGTGCTCCTTATCGCGGGAACCAACGATAAGCCTAATGATAAGGTTAAAGTTTCACGGTTTTATCCGCGGGGAGTTGTGAATGAACCGACCAATATAACGGTGAATTTCTCCAATAAGCTTATGCCGGATGACAGCCTGAACATACTCACCGCCGATGTACCGCTCGAGTTCGATCCGCCTCTATCCGGTCTGGCCCGCTGGATCGATAACGATGAACTAAGGTTTTTCCCCGACACGATGTTCGCGCCGTCGACTGAGTACAAAATCAAAGTGAAAAGCGATAGATCATATGTCAACGGTAATCGGATCAAAGAGAGCAGGACTTTCGATTTCAGGACGCCGACGTTTATAGTAGAGGGTATTCGCAAGGAAATAATCAATGTACCGGATGATCCCAACCGAAGCAGAATGCTGGTACATATCGATTTTAATTACAATGTAGACTATAGAGAACTTCGGAAGCATACTAATTCATCGTTCAAACGAGACGGTCTTAGTATTGATTTTTATGCCAATGACGAATCGTCGGCAAAAGCCTTTACTCTGATTTCCGAGCCGTTTCGAATTCAAGAGGTACTTGGTTATTTCGAATTCGAGATAAGCGAAGGTCTTAACTGTATCGGCGGACAAATCCCGCTGCAAGCCGACTTTAAGCATAAGAGTCAGATCCGAAAGCCTAAACCGCTGGTGATCTCGAGGGTCATACCTGAAGAGGCCGGCGTGAATGGCCGAATCGCAATCAGATTATCCGAATCGGTGTCTCTTCCAGATTTGAGCGAATACCTGACTATTACTCCCGATGTGAGTATTACCATTAACCAGCGATACCGTCACATATATCTCTACGGCAATTTCAAACCGGGAGATGTTTACACTATTAATATCAGGCGAGGATTGTCATCTCTTAACGGCGAAACTCTAAAGGATGATTTTTCAACCAAGGTGCAAATGCAAGACCTGAAACCATCCCTGAAATTTCTCGATGATGGATTTTTCATGTCCGCGCAAAGCAGTCAACTTCTGGCAATCGAGGCTATCAATACCAAACAGATAAGTGTCGAGGTAGAGCAGATTTTCGCGAATAACATAGTTTATTATTTAGGCGGCGGTCGTCATCGCTACAGCGACCCTAATATAAGTAGAGTCGGGCGGAAAATATTCTCTAAGCAATATAAACTTCCCGAATCTAAAAACGAGCCGGTTGTTTCGACTTTCGATCTCGGTGAGATCGTCGGTGATTCTCTTCAGGGAATTTACGCCGTCTCGGTGCGCATGAAAGACCGCCGCTGGAATTATATAAATCGCCGGATCATGATAACCGATCTGGGCATACTGGCCCGGCTGTCGGATTCACATATGATGGTTTGGGTTAACACCCTTTCCGGCACCAAACCTGTCGATAATGCCAGGGTGAATTTGATAAGCTCCAACAATCAGAACTTACTCGAAGGCTACACGAATTCGAAAGGTGTTTTAATATTCGAAAATATCGGCGATAAGATTTCCGGTTTTGAACCGTTCGTTATCACCGCGGGTAAAGGCGATGATCTTTCATATCTGAAGTTCAATGAATGCCTGTTGCCTACCTCGGAATTCGATATAAAAGGCCGACCCTTTCTGAGTACGGGCTATGAGTCATTTATCTACTCCGACAGGGGCGTCTACCGTCCGGGCGAAACTTCTCATCTGGTTAGTGTAATCCGTGGCAAAAACGGGGTAGTGCCCGAAGGATTCCCCTACAAGTTATATATTACCGATCCGCAGGGGCGCGATTTCAAAGAGTACAAGCTCAGTACCGGCGATGGCGGCATCGAGGCGGTCGATCTGACTGTGCCATCATTCGCGAAAACCGGGGCGTATAATGTAGCCGCGAAAATCGGTGATGACATTATCGGGACTTACACTATCCAGGTAGAGGAGTTTATGCCCGACCGGATTAAAACTACGTTAACCACCGAAAGAGATACCTATGAAACCGGCCAGGAAATGGAAGTGACGGTCAACGGTACTTACCTGTTTGGAACGCCTTGCGCCGGCAACAAGGTAAACGGTCAACTCGTTATCGAACCGGAGTTATTTAAAGCCGGGGACTGGCCGGAATTTAGATTCAGTAACCGGGCCGTAAAATTTACGCCGGTTCGGTCTGATCTTCAAAATGAAAGCCTCGATAAAGAGGGAAATCATATTTATCGCTACACAATCCCCAAAAACCTTGCTCCGCCATCAGCGCTTAAAATGCTATTATCGGCGACGGTACAGGAGAGCGGGGGGAGAGCGGTTAGCGCCTATAAGGGATTGATGGTACATCCTTATCCGATCTATCTAGGACTCAAAAAAGATTATGAGGGTCATGCCAAAGTCGGCGAGGATGTGACTTACTCCGTGGTCGCCGTTAACAAGAACGGGATAATAACGAGTACTGACGCAATATGGGCGAAGTTCTATCGCGTCATTTATCAGACAATAGTTAAAAAGAATAAGCATGGAGTATATAGATATGTGTCCGAGGAGCAGGAGCAGATTATAGATTCAATCCGGGTGGCAATTACTGATAAACCTCAACCGGTGAAATTCACTCCGAAGGAATATGGTTCATATCGGCTGAAAGTTTTCAGTCCCCAAACAGGTCATTCCTCATCGCTGCAGTTCTATGCTTCGGGCTGGGGTTATTCGCCCTGGGCGATGACGAATCCCGATAGAATTGAACTTGAATTCGATCATGACAAATATAGGAGCGGACAATTAGCCAAACTACTGGTCAAAGCCCCGTTTTCCGGTCGTCTGCTTCTGACCGTGGAAAAAGACGAAGTTTTAGAATACCACACCTATGACCTCGACAGCAATACAGCCGAAATCGAACTGGAGATCAAACCTGAATATACTCCGAATGTTTATATAACGGCCACCTTGCTAAAATCTACTACTTCGCTGGAGAGATTTTCCCCGGCACGCGCTTTCGGCCTGGTACCATTGAATGTAGAAAATACCGATACCAGGCTAAATATAGCCCTGGATGCGCCTTCGGCCATCAAGCCGAATCAGGAAATCAAAGTAGAAATAAGTACTCAACCTGGAGCGATATTAACAATAGCAGTAGTCGATCAGGGTATCCTTCAATTGACCGGATTTTTCACTCCGGATCCGTATGAATTCTTTTACGGCAAAAGACGCCCATCGCTTAGAGCCTACGATATCTACTCGTTTATATTTCCAGATATCCAACCAGCTCAAACGATGTTGAGCGCCGCCGGCGGAGTTGCTATTGATGCCCGGCGCAAACGCCATGTCAGTCCTGTCATTTCCAAGCGGGTCAAGCCTGTAGCTTTGTGGTCGGGTATGATTATAGCCGATGAGCAGGGGCGGGCGATCGCCAACTTCAATATCCCGCAGTTCAATGGCAAGCTGGCTGTTATGACGGTGGGTTTTAACGGCGAAAAGTGCGGCTCGGCGTTCAAAGAGATTATCGTTAAAGATAAAATCCTTATCCAGGAAAGCCTGCCGCGCTTTATTACATCAGGCGATAAGGTCAAAGCCAAAGTCGTGGTGTTCAACAATACCGATAAGGATGATAGAATTGAAGTATCGATGAATATTGACGGTCCGGCCTGCCTTGAATCTGATGGAAATATATCGTTGTTCGTACCCAGAGGAGAAAAGTCATCGGCCGTATTCACGCTAATAGGCGACTACAAACCGGGTAATGTGACAGTTGACATTGAGGCTACTAACGGTGTCGAAAAATCGAATGAAAAAGTCGATCTGCCCAACCGTCCGCCTCAGCCTCTGCTAACGAAACATGGGTCAGGTATGGTTTCCGAAAGCACGCCCGCCAAACTATCGCTGCCGTCGGATTGGCTGGAGGGCACAGCCGAGTACGAATTGAAATTGTCATCGATTCCGGCTGTCAGATTTTCTAAAAGCATTCAGTATCTGTTGCGTTATCCCCACGGTTGCCTGGAGCAAACCACCTCCAAACTGTTCCCCTTGCTCTATTACAATGATATCGCCCGCATAAGCGAGCCTGAAATATTCGGCTCGAAAGGCCCGGAGTATTTTATCGAAGCGGGCATAATGAAACTAACCGGCATGCAGTTGCCTTCGGGCGGATTCTCATATTGGCCGGGGGGAAATCGCCGGTATACCTGGGCTGAAATTTACGCCTCCCATTTTTTAGTGGAAGCCAGGAAAGCCGGTTACCATGTCGGTGATAAAGTTTACAGGAGCCTGTTAAAACATTTAATGAAGATCGCCAATGAAGCGGAGCTGGAAGACAACCGGGGCGTCTTGAGGATTTACGCGGCTTATGTGCTGGCCCTGGCCGATGAACTGGATCGAAGCACCCTGAGCGGTTTGAAACTTCTAAATATCGAAAAGCTCCCGCTCTATTCGAAGTTCCAGTATGGCGGAGCAATCGCTCTCGCTAAAAGCCCTGAAGACGCATTGTGGATATTACCGATTAAAGTCCATCCGGAAAAGATCGAACCTGAAACCGGCGGCTTTTTTAACTCATCCTTGCGGGCCAATGCGATCCTTCTGGAAATTCTGAGTGAACTGGCCCCCGACAATCCCTCGATTCCGGTGCTGCTGGACGCGATCACCGAAGATATATCTATCGGGCGATGGTATACTACTCAAGGTACGGCCTGGGCTTTGATGGCGGTGGGTAAGTTTTTCAAATCTCATGAACAATCCGATTATACCGGTCACGTAGTTGTTGCTGGTGAAAAAATCCGGAGTTTCAAAACCGAAGACGTCATAATAAAAAATCCGGCCATGGGCAGCAATGATATCGAAATTTCGATCAATGGCCGGGGGAATTGCTATTATTATTGGCAGGCCAGCGGTGTCAGCAGGGATATGACTATGCGTGAGCATGATAATCGGATGAAGGTCCGCCGCGAATATCTCGATTCGGAGGGCAGGCCGCTGGATTTGAGTTCTATTCAACTTGGCGACCAGGTTGTTGCCAAAATTACCGTCGAAGCCCTTGATAAAAATCTGGAAAATGTCATAATTAACGATCTTCTCCCGACCTGCCTGGAAATCGAAAATCCTCGTCTCGAAACAGCCGGCCAACTGGAATGGGTGAAGGGTAAATCATCCGGTTTCGATTATATGGATATTCGGGACGACCGTTTACTCCTATTCATTAGTTTGAGCACCCGAAGGACGTTCACTTATTATTATTCGATGAGAGTGATTTCTTCAGGAGAATTTATCGTACCCCCGGTATCTTCTGAATGCATGTATGATCCAACTATTAAAAGCGCCGGATCATCCGGGAAAATAGCCGTAATTGATCTACAAAATTAACAGGTGATTAAACCTATGGCAAGGTTTTACACAAAAACGAAAATTGCCTTAATCATTACGGCAGTTTCGCTAATACTGATCGGTGGAATTTGCGATCTATGGCTGTTTCCGCTGCCGCATGAAAAGATCCAAAAGCCCTCCTCCAACTTCGTTTATTCGAGGGATAGCCAATTGATGGGGTGTTTCTTGTCATCCGATCAATTCTGGCGCAAACCGGTTAAGCTTGATGATATTTCGCCTTTGCTGGTAGAAAGTGTCTTGTCCTGTGAGGATCGCTGGTTTTATTACCATCCCGGTTTTAATCCCTTGTCACTGGTAATGGCAGCGATAGATAATATGAAAGCCGGCCGGGTTGTTCGAGGCGGTTCCACGATAACCATGCAGATAGCCCGGATGATGGAGCCAAAACCAAGAACGGTGAAATCGAAGCTAATCGAAATCTTTCGGGCTTTGCAGCTCGAGACGCATTACTCCAAAGTTGAGTTGCTGGAAATGTATTTCAATATCGCGCCTTATGGCGGCAATATCGAGGGGGTCGGTGCCGCCTCCTATTTTTACTTCGATAAACCGATGCATGAATTAACCGCGGCCCAGGCGGCTTTGCTGACAGTGCTGCCTAATTCACCTACGGCGCTGAGGCCTGATCGAAATCAGGCTGTTTGTCGCCAGGCAAGAGATAAAGTACTCGGGGTTATGCTCAGGCGCGGTATAATATCGGAACTTGGATACAACGATGCTCTAAGCGAAAAGATTAATTCAATCAGAACTATTCCGCCGGACCTGGCGCCTCATCTATGCCGCGATCTCGCCCTGAAATATCCAATGCATAGTGAATTAATTTCTACCATCGATTTAAAATTCCAGAATACCTGCGATGGCATTGTTAACCAATATCAGTATAGCCTGAAAGCCAAAAATATAAGCAATGCCGCCGTGGTGGTCATCGATAACGCCACATCTGAAGTCATAGCCCTGGTGGGTTCGCTTGATTTTGATAATGATAAAAATCATGGCCAAATTAATGGCGCGACTGCCCTCAGGTCTCCCGGATCGGCATTGAAGCCCTTTGTCTATGCCATGGCCCTCGATCAGGGTATCATTACACCTAAAGCGTACCTTGAGGATTTGCCGGTTTATTACTCGGGTTATTCGCCTCAAAATTACGATGACTCCTACCGTGGCGTCGTCTCTGCCGCCGACGCGCTTCGCTGGTCGCTCAATGTACCGGCGGTCAATGTCTGCGCCGAGACGGGTATGAAAAAATATTTCGATATGCTCAAAAAGGGCGGCATATCGACGCTTCGAGGTAAATATCATGATTATGGTCTGCCTTTGGTTCTTGGCTCTTGCGAGGTTAAACTTATCGAACTCACGGCTCTTTACAGTTCACTGGCGAAAGGGGGCGTTTATCGGCCATACAAGCTAATTGAGGATGATAATATCGACGCGGGTGAAAAATTGTTCTCGGAGGAAACATCGTACATTATAGCCGAAATACTATCGGAATTAGCCCGGCCTGAGTTTCCCTCAAGCTGGGAGTTTTCCGTGAATATTCCCAAAATCGCCTGGAAAACCGGAACATCCTATGGCCGAAAGGATGCCTGGTCTGTTGGCTTCAATCCGGATTACACTGTTGGCGTGTGGGTTGGCAATTTCTCGGCTGAACCTTCGCCTGAACTTGTGGGAGCTGAAGCCGCCGCGCCGATTTTGTTTGATATATTCAATACGATCAGTTCAAAAAACGAAGCCGGCTGGTTTGCCCGGCCGGCGGATGTTGGTGTTAGGGAGGTCTGTGGCGTTAGTGGTAAGCCGCCAAGGCCACATTGTCCGGCGACTGTGGAGGAGCTGCATATATATGGGGTAACTTCCGGAAGCAGATGTGATATTCATAAGGAAATTATGGTTGATACATCTACCGGCTTCAAAGTCTGCAGATATTGCTCGCCGGGCAAGAAATCTGAGCCTAAGATCTATGAAATATGGCCGCCCGAAATTACCACCTGGCTATTAAAAACCGGCAGCCTGGCCATGCTGCCGCCTCAACACAATCCCGATTGCCAGGGGATTTATTATGGAGATAGGCCGATTATCAATTCGCCGAGGGAGGATGTGGAATACTATATCAGGAGTCATTTGCCTCTTGACGAGCAAGGGATTTTGCTCGATGCCTCGGTATCATCAGACTCTCGTCATGTTTATTGGTTTGTTGATGGTTCTCTCTACGCCGAAGTAAATCCGGGTGAGAAATTATTCTTCATTCCCGAACCGGGCAGGCACGATATATTATGCAGCGATGATGAAGGCCGCTCCAGTTCGATAGCTATCAAAATAAGCAATTAAATAAAATTGTTGTTTTTTCTTAACATCATACGTATATAATAATATAGAGAATGAAATTATGAATGATCCTCAGAAAATATCAATTGTTATCCCTGCCTTTGATGAGGCCGAGGGTATTGAAGATACACTCAACGAGTTACTCGAATTTATTAAAGATCGGGATTGGGAGATCATAGTCGTAAATGACGGGTCGGCCGATGAGACTTTAAAAATACTGCAAAAGTTCGGACGGCTTAAAGTAATCGATCATCCTTATAATAAAGGCTACGGCGCCGCGCTGAAAACGGGAATTAAAAGCGCTTCGGGCGATGTCGTTATCTTATTTGATGGCGACGGCCAGCACAATCCGGCCGATATCCCGGGATTGCTTGATAAAATTCCCGAATATGATATGGCCGTTGGGGAGCGCTCAAAGAATTCAAAGCAGGATTGGCTGAGAAAACCCGGCAAATGGGTTCTGGGAATGGTAGCCAATATTTTATCGGAGCATAAGATTCCGGATTTGAATTCGGGTCTGAGAGCTATCAAAAGGCATATTATTCTCGATATGCTGGAGATATTTCCCGACGGCTTCTCGTTTTCGACCACCAGCACGATCGCCTTTTTCAAGATGGGTTACAACGTTTGCTACGTGCCGATAACCGCCCGTAAGCGAGTCGGCAAAAGCACCGTTCGCCAGGCCAAACATGGTCCGCAGGTTTTGTTATTGATTCTGAGATTGATATCGCTATTCAGCCCGCTTCGGATTTTCCTCAATGTCTCGCTCTGGCTTTTTATAGTCGGATTTATCTACCAGGTGGAGGAGATTATCCGCCGGGGATTGCATATCGTCAATGGCGCACTGCTTTTAATTATCTCATCTATTATTATTTTCCTGTTCGGTTTAATCGCGGATCAACTTTCGGGATTGCGGCTTTCCCTGCTTAAATCGAAGAAAAACAAGAATAAATAATCCTTAACCTATTGCCTGAATATGAAATAGGCGATACTGAGATAGCATCTCGATCTTTTACCGGTTAATTTGTGTCATGATAGTCCAAACGTAAAAGCCTCTCGACCGACTTCACTATATTGAAAGGTGTGTCTTTTCCAAAGTCAGAACTATCGGTTTTCACAAATTCACATATTACTTAATTTCCCTTGCTAATTCCGGCCATATTTTTTAGTATAGGTCGATATATAGCCAATAATTGAGGCTATTTTGATAATGTTTTGGAAGATTTTGAGAGTGTTTTATTTAAATGATATGTTTGGCTGGAGGATATGATGCAAGATTTCCTGAAAGAGTTGGGGATAAAAGAAGTTAATTCCGGCGCTTATGCCGGCGGCTGGATCGAAAATCCTGGCGGTAAAGAGTTAGTCTCGATAAGCCCGGCCACCGGCGAAAAAATTGCCACGGTAGTCCAAGCCGATGAGAAAGATTTTGAAAATATTCTGAACAATTCAGCCGAAGCGTTTAAAAGCTGGCGAATGGTACCGGCTCCGAAAAGAGGCGAAGTAGTCCGCCAGATAGGCGAAGAACTGCGCCGTCACAAGAAAAACCTGGGCAAACTCGTATCGCTGGAGATGGGCAAAATAGTGGCCGAGGGTGAAGGCGAAGTACAGGAAATGATAGATATCGCCGATTTCGCGGTCGGCCTGTCCCGTCAGTTATATGGCAACTCGATGCATAGCGAACGGCCGCATCACCGGATGTATGAGCAATGGCATCCATTGGGTGTGATAGGGATTATCTCCGCGTTTAATTTCCCGGTCGCCGTTTGGGCCTGGAACGCGATGCTTGCGGCTGTTTGCGGCGATACCATGATCTGGAAACCGTCCTCAAAAACACCGCTCTGCGGTATAGCGGTCCAGAATATCATTAATGATGTTCTTAAGGCGAACGATGCCGAGGGCGTGATGAATCTATCGGTCGGTAGTGGTCGGATTGTCGGCGAGAAGATGATTTCAAGTAAGAGAATCCCATTGATAAGCGCCACCGGCTCAACCAGAATGGGTCAAAGGATCGGCAGAGTAGTCGGTGAACGCCTGGGACGTTGTATCCTCGAATTGGGCGGCAATAATGCTGTTCTGGTGATGGAGGATGCCGATCTCGAGATGGCCAAGCGGGCGATTCTGTTTGGCGCGGTGGGCACCGCCGGTCAGAGATGTACCTCGACGCGGCGTGTTATAGTTCAGAATTCGGTGGCGGATAAGCTTATCGATCAATTGAAGAAGGCTTATGCCCAGGTTAATATCGGTGATCCGCTGGACGAGAACACGCTCATGGGACCGCTTATCGATAAGGATGCCGTCGAGGTTATGATGGCGGCGCTTGAGCAGATTAAAATGCAGGGCGGCCAGGTTATTTATGGCGGGAACGCGTTGTTTGATGGTAAATTCGCGAACGGCTTTTATGTGGAACCGACTATAGTGATAGCCGAAAAGCAGATTCCTATTATATGTGATGAAACTTTCGCGCCCATACTTTATATCATTAAGGTAAAGGATGTCGAGGAGGCGATAAATCTGCAAAACGATGTACCGCAGGGACTGTCATCCGCGATGTTCACGACCAATCTTTTATCGGCCGAGAAATTCTTGAGCCACAAGGGAAGTGATTGCGGGATCGCCAATATAAATATCGGTACCAGCGGCGCGGAAATTGGCGGCGCGTTTGGTGGCGAAAAGGAAACAGGCGGCGGTCGAGAGGCAGGTAGCGATTCTTGGAAAGCCTATATGAGACGTCAGACTAATACGATTAACTGGTCAACCGAACTACCCCTTGCCCAGGGAATAAAATTCGGGGATTAAAGACAATTATAGTATTGAACTGATTCAGAAAAATAAAAGCTCATGCTTTAAGTCGGAAACATACTGAACGTATGGGGATTGTCATGAGTAAAATAATTAACCATATTCTTAATATCGAAGGATGATTGTTTATAATCCCTGTCTGAATTATGTCATTCCGAGCATCCTTTGATATGGAAAGTACAGGCTGGTATCGAACGAAATATTCCGTATACTTTCATTGTATTGATTAACCAAAGGGACACATTTTAGTCGGTTTTTATGTATTCACGATTGTTAAATTTTCTGTTTCCTGAAAGACCCGGGTTATACCCCCAAAATATTATTCTATTGACATTGTTAGGTATTCCGGCAATAGTAATAGCGGTTTTAATGCCCTTGAAGGCGGTAATTGCCATTTGCCTGGCATTTGTATTTTTATTCATTGTATACTTCTATAAAATTCATGTCTTCCAAATTTTAATGTTAATTATTATGTTGGGTAGCATATTCGTTGCCGATCAAGGAATGATATTTTTACTTGTATATAATAGCGTATTTGGCTTGTTAATGGCCTACTATTTTATGAATTGGTGTTTATCAAAAAGCCAATCAGATAATATGATGCATCAAATGATGGTTTATATTTTTCTGGCATTCGCTATGATCGCTTTTATATCGATGATAATTAATTCCAGATATAGTATTGAAGCTTTTCTCGAAGTTGCCCGGTATTTCACATTGGTAGGGCTGTTTCTTATTTCTTATAAGTATATTTCATCTGAAGCAAGGATTCGAAGGATTCTTTTAACTATTATGTTCATTTCGATAGTTGGGGCCGCTTACAGTTATTGGGCGGTATTTACTATGGGAATAACGGGATTTATACTGGCTGGATTGACTGCCTTACGAGGTTTTAGTGAACTCGTTATCAATCCAAATACTATTGCTATGATGATCGGTAATTCGCTGCCTCTTTTATTGGCTTATTTAATGTTGGGCAAAAATAAGAAATATAATCTAATCGCGATTCTTCTTTTTATATTTTTGGCCGGAATATGGCTGCTATGGAACTCTCGCTCAACATATGTCTTTTTTTTCGTGGCATTCCTAGTATTACTGGCATACCATCCGAAGCGTTTGAAGTATTTTTCAATCTTAATTACCGCTATGGCTTGTATTGTGTTAATTGTTTATATATCGCCGGCCTTACAAGGCTTTTTACGGTTGGAGTCAGGCTTGTCTTACCGTGACCAGCTCTGGGGAGCCGCAATCGATATATTTAAGCGAAATCCCGCGTTTGGAGCAGGTCCCACGTCATATGGAGAAATGAAATTCGGTTTAATGGAGCCAGGTATGGCCAGAAGCGCAATGGGGACTATTGTTAGCGGAGCGGCCGCGCATAATTTATTGGTAACCAAAGCGGCGGAACTTGGTATTGGGGCGGTTCTGATTATTTTAACTTTTTGGTCATTAGTTATTTATTACTTTTTTAGAAATATCAAGATTATGAAGGGGACCAAATTCTATTTTCTGTATATCGGCTGTTTCGCGAGTTTTATGGGACTGATAGTCAGATCTTTTTTTGAATTAGGTGGCTTTTTCGGCATAGGCCGTCTGTCGGATAATTTAGTACCAATGTTAATAGTAGCGATTATTATTAAACTTCCAGTAATGCAATCTAAATTGCAGGATTATAATTATAGCCACGACTAGTCTCCGGTCAATAAACATACTTGACAAAAAAAAGATAATGGATTATATTTATCTTAAAAATAAACCGTTTCTCTTTTTTTGAGTATATACTTAAAGCGATCTTTTAATAAAAATCTATTGACAATATATTTTACATCACTATAATTCCCCCATGTTATACTGGTCAAAAAAATTATTCGACCATTAATGTATACATCTCGGCCCACGAGAATAGTATCCATTTTGAATTAAATCGTTTAGTATTATAATTTTATGAAAGGAGTAGCCAAATGGCTATCAAACCAAAGAGAGTTATTATCATGGGAGCGGCGGGAAGAGATTTTCATAATTTCAACTGCGTTTACCGTGACAATAAGCAATACCAGGTCGTGGCTTTCACCGCCACCCAGATTCCCGACATTGAAGGCCGTAAATATCCGGCCAAGTTGGCCGGCAAGCTTTATCCCAAAGGCATTCCGATTGTAGCCGAGGAGGAATTACCGGTCTTGATTGATCAGTATGAGGTCGATGAAGTAGTATTTTCCTATTCTGACGTTTCCTATGAATATGTCATGTCTATAGGTGCCGTGGTCAATGCTTGCGGCGCTGATTTCAAATTGCTGGGCGTTGAAAAGACTATGCTCAAATCCAAAAAACCGGTGGTCTCGGTATGCGCTATTCGCACCGGTTGTGGCAAATCCCAGACAACCCGTAAAGTTTGCGAAGTTCTGCAAAGTTATGGCTTGAAAGTCGTGGCTATTCGTCACCCAATGCCTTATGGCGATTTAACGAAGCAGATCTGCCAGCGATTCGCCAAACTTTCCGATCTCAATAAGCACAAATGTACAATTGAGGAGCGGGAGGAATACGAGCCGCATATTATGAGCGGTGTGGTTGTATATGCCGGTGTCGACTATGGCGAGATTTTAAAAGAGGCTGAGAAAGAGGCCGATGTCATAGTTTGGGATGGCGGCAACAATGACGTCTCATTCTACGATCCTGATGTTCAAATCACGGTTGTCGACCCTCATCGTGCGGGCCACGAGCTCTCATATTATCCGGGCGAAACCAACTTGCTTATTGCCGATATCGTCGTAATCAACAAAATTGATACCGCCCCGCCTGAAGGCGTCGATGATGTCCGCGAATCCATCGCTTTGTTAAATCCTGAAGCTATCGTAATTGACGCGGCCTCGCCGATATCAGTCGACAAGCCGAATTTGATAACCGGTAAAAGAGTTCTGGTTGTCGAGGATGGCCCGACTTTGACTCATGGCGAAATGACATATGGCGCCGGTGTTGTGGCTGCCAATAAATTCGGAGCAGCCGAATTGGTCGACCCGCGCCCATACACTGTTGCTTCAATAACCAAAACTTTCGAGAAGTATCCCGATATCGGTACACTTCTGCCGGCCATGGGCTATGGCAACAAGCAGGTTAAAGACCTGGAAAAGACAATTGCCAAGGTCAAGGCCGATTCGGTTATTATCGGAACTCCGATTGATCTTCGCCGGATAATCAAAATCTCCAAACCCACTACTCGGGTAACATACGAACTCCAGGAGATCGGTATGCCGGATATGAAATCCGCTTTAGCCAAGTTTTTCAAAGTGCCGGCTCCGAAGAAAGCCGCGTCGAAAAGCCGTAAGCGTAAATAAGACAATGAATTAAATCCAGGAAAGCGAGCCCGGTAAAAAGGGCTCGCTTTTACTGTTGAGAAAATCGGCGGATAATTGAGATTTATCTTTTGTTTTTATGATACATTTTATTAAAATGAATTTTTGACTTGAGGCTCTGCAAAATCGATAAGGACGGATGGCGGTGACAGATGAGTAAGAAAACAGCGGTTGTGGCTTTGGGCGGGAACGCGATTACGCATAAAGATCGGGAAGATACAATAGCGAACCAGTTTATCAATACTGAAATAAGTTTGGCCGGAATTATTAAACTGATTCAGGATGATTATAATCTCGTTTTAACTCACGGTAATGGCCCCCAGGTGGGCAACGCGGTGTTAAGGGTTGAATTGGCTCGCGGACAGGCTCCCGAATTGCCGATTCATATCAGCGTTGCCGATCTTCAAGGCGGCATGGGTTTTATGATAGAGCAGGTTTTAAGAAATTTATTTTCGAGGATTAATATTAACAAGGAAGTGACAACTATCGTCACGCAGGTTATGGTAGATGAAAACGACGAGGATTTCAAAAATCCCACTAAATTCATCGGGCAATTTTATGAATCCGAACAAGCCGAGCTTTTAAAGAAAGAGTTTGGCTGGATAATGAAGCCTTATCCTGGCGATAATCGTCTCCGGCGCGTAATAGCGTCACCCAAACCGCTTTCTATCGTCGAGAAAAAAGTTATAAAAAGCCTGGTTGATGATGGCGTGGTCGTGATTGCCTCGGGCGGCGGCGGAGTCCCGGTAGTTATCAATCAGAGCGTTCTTAAGGGAATCGACGCCGTTATCGATAAGGATAGAGCGGCCTCGGTAATGGCCACCGATATTAATGCCCAATTGTTAGTAATACTGACCTCGGTCAAGAAAGTATCTTTAAATTTCAGCAAACCGAATCAGAAGCAGCTCGATCAGATTACCTTAGCTGAAGCCGAACAGTATCAGGCTGAAGGGCATTTCCCGCCTGGCAGCATGGGGCCCAAAATCGAAGCGGCCGTGGATTTCCTCAAAGCCGGCGGCGAGAAAGTAATTATTGGATCGATTGAACAGGTTTATGAAGTTATATTTAAAAACGCCGGAACCACAATAATTCCTTGATCATGTTGCCGGTTGAAATAATCCGAAAAAACAAGCGAGGACGATTTGGGCTTTCTGGGAAGCCTGACATCACAAATTAACCGAGAGCGCGGCAAAATCTACGAGGTAGGCGGACCTGTCAGGGATCGGCTTTTAGGCGTAGAACAGCCCAAGGATCTCGATTTGATTGTTTGTGGAATCCCGCTTGAAAAGCTTAAAAAATTCTTACGAAAATACGGTGATATAAACCTCGTCGGCCAGGCGTTTGGGGTTATTAAATTTAAACCCCGATCGGCTGATTCCGTGATCGATATTTCTCTGCCGAGAAAGGAACAATCCACCGGTACGGGCCATCGCGATTTCGAAGTCGACTTCGATCATACGTTACCGATCGAGGAGGATTTAAGAAGGCGCGATTTCACGATAAACGCTCTGGCCCGGGAGATTCCCTCAGGAGTTGTTATCGATCCCTATGGTGGTCAAGTCGATTTGGAAAACAGAGTTTTGAGAATAGTTTCCGAATCCAGCTTCACCGATGACCCCCTTCGCATGCTCCGCGGAATCCAATTCAGCGCCCGATTTGACTTGACTGTTGAGACTAAAACTCTTCAGGCGATGATCGAGCAAGCTCACTTAATTGATTCAATATCGCCGGAAAGGGTAGCCGAGGAGTTGAATAAGCTTCTGGAAAAAGCCCCCAGGCCATCGGTTGGTTTCCGGCTAATGAATCAGACGGGACTTCTCAAATATGTGCTGCCTGAGCTGGCGTCAACAGTCGATGTTGAGCAGCCCGGCGGATACCATCGCTGGGATGTTTTTGAACATACTTTGCATGCAATAGACGAATCGGTCCCGAAACTGGTTCTCAGGCTGGCAGCCTTATTTCATGATGTCGGAAAACCTCGCACCAGGCAGCTTATCGAGGGCGGCGCCACTTTCTACGGTCATGACAAATTAAGTCAGTCAATGGCGGAAACCGCCCTGAGAAGGCTCCGCTACTCTAATGATATAATCAAACAAGTGAATATCCTGGTGGACAAACACATGTTCAGCGAAAAATCAGGTGATAAAGGGATCAGGCGATTAATCAATAAAGTCGGTACCGATTTAATTTTCGATTTGATCGCCCTTCGGCGCGCCGACACGTTAGCCCAGGGGATGGGCCAGACTACCCAAAGTATCACCGGATTCGAGACTAAAGTCGCCGCCGAGTTGGCTCAGAAGCACGCATTCGGAACCGGCGATTTAGCATTGAACGGCAACGACTTAAAGGAATCATTCGGGCTGGAGGAAGGTGAACTTATTGGCCAAATATTAAAGCATCTTTTAGATGAAGTTTTGGATGAACCAGACGCTAATACCAAGGAAAAATTGTTAACGTTAAGTGCCGATTTTTTACGTAAAAGGCCGCTTGACATTTGAGAAACATTTCACTTAATTAGCCTTCCTATAGGGAGGAGATATGAAAATACACGAGTACCAGGCAAAGGAAATATTCGGCAAATTCGGAATGCCGATACCAAAAGGTGAGACCGTAGCCAGCCCGGACGAGGCCCGTAATATAGCGGTTCGCTATGAAAAACCGGTCATGGTTAAAGCCCAGGTTCATGTGGGTGGACGTGGAAAAGCGGGTGGAATCAAGTTCTGTAAGGAACCAGATGACGCGTTTTTCGCCGCCCAGGAAGTTCTGGGAATGGACATCAAAGGTTTAATCGTCAAGAAAGTCCTTGTAACGGAAGCAGTGGATATCAAGCATGAGGCTTATGTCGGTATTATTCTCGATCGGGCAACCAAGAAGAATGTCTTCATGGTTTCACCGGCCGGCGGTATAGATATCGAGCAGGTGGCCGCGGAAACCCCGGAAAAGATCATGAAATACGCGGTCGATCCGCTCATGGGTTTACGTCAGTTTGAAGCTTTAAAACTGGCCCGATTTGTTTATCCCGATATTAAGATTGCCCGCAAAGCGGCCGTGATTCTTATAAAGCTTTATAATTCTTTCATTCACAGCGATGCCTCGCTGGCGGAGATTAATCCTTTGGTGTTGGATACTGATGATAATCTGATCGCCCTGGATGCCAAGGTTAATCTGGATGATAACGGCCTGTTCAAGCATCCAGACATCGAGGAATATCGCGATCTCGATGCCGAGGATCCGGCCGAGATGGAAGCCAAGCGAAATGACCTGTCATTTGTCAAATTGGAAGGCAATATCGGCTGCTGTGTTAACGGCGCCGGCTTGGCGATGGCCACCATGGATCTGGTGAAGTATTTCGGCGGTCAGCCGGCCAACTTCCTTGATATCGGCGGTTCATCCTCACCTGAGAAGGTTATTGCCGCTATGCGTATCATCCTTGATGATCCCAACGTTGGCGTAATTTTATTTAATATCTTCGGCGGTATTACCCGATGTGACGATGTGGCTAACGGTATCGTGGCCGCGGTAGAAAAATTGAACCCGCGCGTGCCGATTGTAGTTCGTCTTACCGGAACCAACGAGGAAAAGGGCAAGGAAATATTACAAGGTCTGAATTTCCCGGCTACTACCTCGATGGATGAAGTGGTAAAGATGGCTATCAGCGAGGTGACTCCGGTAGCTTAGACGCTATAGCTGGTTTGTTAAACTATGATAACAGTATTCCGTAGATAAAGGAAAAAGAAGGTGTGTTATGGCAATATTTGTTAATAAAAACACCAGGTTAGTGGTTCAGGGAATTACCGGCCGCGATGGCTCGTTCCATACCCAGCAGATGTTAAATTACGGTACTAAAGTTGTCGGTGGGGTTACGCCGGGCAAGGGTGGAACCGAGATATTCGGCGTACCGATTTTCGATACCATGGACCGGGCAGTCAAGGCCACCAAGGCTAACACTTCGATGGTATTCGTACCGCCGCCATTTGCTATTGACGCGATTTACGAGGCAGCCGAATCGGGCGTATCGCTAATAATCTGCATCACCGAAGGTGTGCCTGCCAGTGACATGGTTGGTGTTTACAATTATTTAAAGATGAAAGGGATTCAGCTTATCGGTCCCAACTGCCCCGGCATTATATCTCCGGGTATGTCAAAAGTCGGTATCCTGCCGGCCCAGATATTCAACAAAGGGCCAATTGGCGTTATTTCCCGCTCCGGAACATTAACCTATGAGGTAGTTTTTAATCTCAGCGAAAAAGGACTGGGCCAGTCGACGACGATCGGCATTGGCGGCGATCCTATTATAGGTACTAATTTTATCGATTGTCTTGAAGCATTCGAGAACGATCCGGCTACCGAGGGTATCGTCTTAATCGGTGAAATCGGCGGTTCAGATGAAGAGAACGCGGCCGAATATATCAAGAAGAACCTTACTAAACCGGTAGTCAGTTTTATTGCCGGCCAAACAGCTCCTCCCGGAAAGAGGATGGGACATGCCGGCGCGATTATCTCCGGTTCATCCGGCCTGGCTGCTGATAAGATCAAGGCTTTGAACGCGGTCGGTATACCGGTTGCTGAAATACCGTCGCAAATAGCGGACTTAATGGCCGAAAAACTAGCCGAATATAGAAAGCGGAAAGCTAAAAAGAAAGCCGCGGCCAAAAAGAAAGCGACTAAGAAAACAGCCAAGAAAAAAGCTGTCAAGAAGACCGCCAAAAAGAAAGCTGCGAAAAAGGCCGCGCCGAAAAAGAAGGCCGTGAAAAAGGTAGCCAAGAAAAAGGTAACCAAGAAAAAGGTGGCCAAGAAAAAGGTAGCCAAGAAAAAAGTAGTTAAAAAAGCCGCCAAGAAAAAGGTAGCCAAGAAAAAAGTAGTAAAAAAAGCCGCCAAGAAAAAAGCTGTCGGCAAAAAAACTGCTAAGAAAAAAGTGGCTAAGAAGAAAGCCAGGAAGAAAGCGGGAAGAAAAAAATAGTAATGGCGGATAAAAAGACAACCAAAAAGCGATTTCATCCGAGGCCTGACCCGGTTGTCATTTATAAGAAATGGTGCAAAGCATGCAGCATCTGCGTCGAGCTTTGCCCGAAAGTCGTGTTTGACACCGACAGAGACGGTTATCCCGTAATTGCTCGTGGTCTTGATTGTAATCAATGCGCAATTTGCTGGACTCATTGTCCGGATTTTGCCATAACCTCAACTGAGAAATGAGTAGCAAGATGGATAATTTGTCAGGTCCGAAACTAATTCAAGGCAATCAGGCCTGTGCTTACGGCGCGTTGGCCGCGGGTTGCCGTTTCTTTGCCGGATATCCGATTACGCCGTCAACCGAGGTGGCCGAAGTGATGGCTCTGGAATTACCTAAGTACGGTGGAAGATTTATCCAGATGGAAGACGAGATAGCTTCGATTTCCGCGGTAATCGGCGGTTCAATTGCCGGCAGCAAGTCGATGACCGCCACATCCGGTCCCGGTTATTCTCTGATGCAGGAAAATATCGGCTATGCCCTGATGGCCGAGGTCCCCTGCGTGATTGTCAATGTTATGCGTGGCGGACCATCCACAGGCTTACCCACGAAAGTGGCGCAAGGCGACGTTATGCAGGCTAACTGGGGTTCGCATGGTGATTATTTCCCAATCGTACTGTGTCCAACATCCGTGAAGGATTGTTTCGATATTACTATCCGAGCCTTTAATTTGTCCGAGAAATACCGCGTGCCTGTGACGGTTTTGTCCGATGAGGTAATCGGCCATATGCGGCAGATGATAAAACTGCCTGAAATCTCATCTATCGAACGAGTCGAACGTCCCCGACCCAGCGTACCACCGGAGTGGTATAAGCATTTTCAAATTACACCCGATTTTACTTCGCCGATGGCGAATTTCGGCGAAGGCTACAGGTTCCATCTGACAGGCTTAACACATGATGAATCGGGATTCCCTACAGCCGACAATAAGGTGATCATCGAGAAGATGGATAAGCTGAGGCTTAAAATCCTACGTCACCAGGATGAGATAAGCGAGGTGCGGGAATTCATGCTCGACGATGCCAGAGTTGTAATATTCGCCTACGGTTCGGTCGCGATGGCGGCCAAACAGGCGGTAACTATGGCTCGTAAAAAACGGTTTAAAGCCGGCCTGTTTCAGCCCGTCACTATCTGGCCGTTTCCCGATGACAAACTTCGTCCCGTGATCAAGAAAGCCGATCTGGTTATCGTTGCTGAATTGAATCAGGGTCAATTGATCAATGAAGTTAAACGAGTATGCCCGGATCACACGAAGATCGTCGGTTTGAATAGATATGACGGCGAATTGATGACGCCCGAACAGATTCTCCAGAAGATTAGAGAGGAACATTGAAAATGCAAAAGTCTGATGTAACGCATAAATATCTCAGGCCGAGAATGAACTTCCCTAATGTCTGGTGTCCGGGTTGCGGAATTGGTATTGTTTTAGGCGCTTTCATTCGGGCTGTCGATCGTTTGCAAATCCCGAAGGATGATATCGCGCTGGTTTCGGGAATCGGCTGCACCGCCAGGATCCCGGCATACGTTGATTTTAATACTCTTCACACCACTCACGGCAGACCGCTGGCGTTTGCCACCGGCGTGAAGTTATCCAATCCCAAGTTAAAAGTCGTCGTTATATCCGGCGATGGTGATCTTCTGGCAATTGGCGGCAACCATTTCATACATGCCTGCCGCAGGAATATGGATATCACTGTAATCCTGGTCAATAACTATATCTATGGCATGACCGGCGGTCAATATTCACCGGCTACGCCGATTGGAAAACGGGCCGCGACCGCTCCTCATCTGACCATAGAACCGCCGTTCGATACTTGTGATCTGGCCAAAAGCTCGGGCGCTTCGTTCGTGGCTCGCAGTACCGTATATCATGCCGCCCAACTCTCAACCCTTATCGAAAAGGGCCTCCAGAAAACCGGTATGTCAGTAGTTGAAGCGATGTCGAATTGTGAAACACAATATGGCCGGACAAATCGCGAGGGTACGGCTGTCAGGATGATTCAGGCCCAGAAAGATACGGCGGTACCCGTATCTAAAGCTAAAAAGATGACCCCAGAGGAAATGCAGGGCAAATATGCGATCGGGACACTTCATAATATCGAACGACCCGGTTATGTCGAACAATATCAGAAGATAATCGATAAATTCAATCCCCCGGAAAAGAAAGTCGAAACAACAGAAGAGTTAAGCAAAGATCAAAAGGAACCAAATGAATCCTAGCCTCTTAATTCGGAGGCTATCGGTATTTAAATAGTGGTATTGGAATGATGAAAAAGAAAATCGACGACAGATACGAAATACGGCTATCTGGCTCCGGAGGACAGGGGTTGGTATTGGCCGGCGTCATGATTGCCGAAGCGGTAGGTGTTTACGAGGGTAAAAATGTCGCCCAAACACAGAGCTACGGCCCCGAGGCTCGTGGCGGAACATCCAGATCGGATCTTGTTATCTCAACTGATGAAATTTATTACCCCAAAACATCGAATCTGGACTTACTCTTGGCCTTAACTCAGGAAGCGGCGGATAAATATTATCCTCACGTTAAAGATGACGGGATACTTGTTGTCGATTCTGAGATAGTCCGGCAGCTTCCGCCGTTTAAAACTATTTATAGCCTGCCATTTACTCAAACCGCCAGGGAGAAAGTCGGAACAACGATTGTGGCCAATGTGGTTTCGGCGGCTTCACTGATAGTTGTCTCGGGCATATGCAAAACCGAATCGTTTAAAAACGCCGTCCTGAATCGGGCTCCCAGAGGTACCGAATCGAAGAACGAACTGGCTTGCAAACTCGGCTTCGAAATGGGCAAAAATGCTATGAAAAGCCAGGCTTAACTTATGGGTCGATCGCTTCTGATAATTAAGCCCGATGCTGTCGAGCGCAACCTGATTGGCGAAATATTATCCCGTCTGGAAAAAGCCCGATTTATTGTCGCGGCTATCAAAATGACTAAACTCGATTACGATCAAGCCCGGAAATTCTACGCGGTTCATGAAGGCAAACCGTTTCTGGATGAACTCTGCAAATTCATGTCGTCCGGTCCTATAGTACCCATGGTACTAAAATCGGATGGTGATACCGTAGCCAAGATTCGAGAACTCATTGGAGCAACTGATCATAAAAAGGCTGCCGCCGGTACGATCAGGCATGATATCGCGGTCAGCCTAACGAAAAATTCTGTTCACGCGTCTGATTCACCCCAGAATGCCGAACAGGAGATTAACTTTTTCTTTAGTTGATGGAAATTCAATTGCCGTTCGGTGGTCAATTTCAACGGTGTATTATCGATGAAATTGACGCCTCAATTACTATAAGTGGCCGCTATTGCTGCAAATCTATCCCCCCAGCAAGCGAAGCTCATATCGAATCAAGGATTGTCGAAGGTTTAGAGAAATTCAAGCGAATATTCGACAATCAGAAAATTTTAGCCGTCGTTAATGACTCGTATCGTCGTACCCCAACAGCCTATTTGCTATCGAAAATCTGGGATTATGTAAAGAACGGCGAATTTATTGTTGCCGCGGGTACCCATCGCAAGCCGACTGAGGACGAATTAAGCGCGATATTCGGACCGTGCTTTGAATCTATTAAATCCAGGCTTCATATTAATGACTGTTACGATCAAGATTCTCATATCGCGTACGGGCATACTTCAAGGGGGAATCCAGTCGAGCTGCACAGAAAAATCAACGAAGCGGATTTAATCCTGACTATCAATTCTGTCGAACCTCATTTTTTTGCCGGCTTCACGGGCGGTAGAAAATCAATCATTCCCGGGCTGGCGTCATTTGGAGCCGTGCAGAGCAGCCATCGCCTGGCCAAGGATATTGACTCCCGCACCTTGAATCTCGAAACCAATCCGCTCCATCTCGATTTGGAAGAAGGAATACAACTTCTGGGAGATAAGCCCATAATTACATTGCAATGTGTGACTGACCGGGATGGTAATTTAATCGATTTGTTCGTAGGAAATCTCCGTGAAGCTTTTTTAGAAGCATGTTTGCGTTCGGCGGATTGCTATACCGTTAAAGTGCCGGGAAAATTCGATATCGTCATCGCTAATTGCGAACCACCTTTGGATGGGAACCTCTACCAATTACAAAAAGCCCAGGAGAACGGTGGCCGGATGGTAAAGTCCGGCGGCGTGCTGATTGTCATGGGAGCTTGCCGTGAGGGAACGGGTTCGGAATACTTCATGAATCTCGCTAAAAAGTACCCTTCGCCCGAGTTGGTTTTAAGAGATGGCGTCAATGATGACTCATTTGGTATTCACAAATTGGTTAAAACCGCCCGACAATTGCGGGATTTTAGAATCTTTTATGTAACAACACTTGACTGCAACGAAGTTCAAAGGGTATATTTTGAATCCTTCAGCGATTTACAATCAGCCCTGGAATCGGCTTTGAAGGAATTGGGCGAGGATGTTGAAATAGCTATATTGGAAGATGCTGGTTATACAGTACCTGTAATTGAACCATAAAAAAAGGAGCTACAAGTGAGGAAAAAGGTAACAATAGTTGGTGCGGGCCATGTCGGCGAAAGCTGCGCGATGTATTTGGCTCAGACGAATCTGTGTGATATCACCCTGATTGATATTATTGAAGACATGCCACAGGGCAAGAGCCTCGATCTCTGCCAGGCCGGCCCAATTGTGGGCTACGACTGTAAGGTTGAAGGCAGCAACAATTTCGCGGATATGGAAGGCTCGGAAATTATCGTTCATACCGCCGGATTGCCGCGTAAGCCGGGTATGAGCCGCGAAGACCTTCTCAATAAAAACGCTAATATTATCGGCGGTATGGCTGAGAACGCCAAGAAATACGCTCCCAATGCCATGATTTTGATGGTTGCCAATCCGCTGGATATCATGACTTATCACGCCTGGAAGGTTTCCGGATTCCCGACCAATCGCGTATTCGGTCAGGCAGGTATCCTCGATTCAACCCGTTTCCGCACATTTGTCGCCTGGGAACTTGGCGTCTCGATGAATGATGTTCAGGCAATGGTCCTCGGTGGCCATGGCGATACCATGGTGCCGCTGCCATCCTACACGACAGTTGGCGGCATTCCGATTACCGAGCTTATCTCGGCCGAGAAAATCGCTGAACTCGCGCAGAGAACACGTGTCGGTGGCGGCGAAATAGTTAAATTACTCAAGACCGGCTCGGCTTATTATGCCCCGGCGGCCGCGACGATCCAGATGGTTGATTCCGTCTTGAACGACCGCAAACGCGTCCTGCCGTTATCGGCTTTTGTCGATGGCCCGTATGGAATTAAAGGACAATATATCGGCGTGCCGGTTGTGCTAGGCGGCGGCGGAGTCGAAAAAATCCTGGAACTCAAACTTAATGATGATGACTTGGCGGCTCTCCAAGCATCAGCCGGTAAATATAAAGGAGTTCTGGCAGAAATAGGTTACTAAAATAGTAGTCTGAGCTATCAACCATTTTCGATTTTTATCAATCGAGGAGGCGTTCTGGGCAAAACCATAGCTGAAAAAATTATCAGCGAACATGCTGGTAGCGATCTGCAATCCGGCGACGTTGTCGATACCGATGTTGATTTATGTCTTCTTCATGACGGCGCCGGGCTTATGGCGGTACGCCAATTGAAGAAACTCGGTATTGAAAAACTAACCAATCCGAAGCAGACGGTTCTGTGTCTGGATCGAGCCGTACCGGCATCCACCAGGGAAATGGCGAACGACTGCGCTTTACTGCGA
Source organism: Candidatus Zixiibacteriota bacterium (assembly GCA_024231855.1). Classification (GTDB taxonomy): domain Bacteria; phylum Zixibacteria; class MSB-5A5; order UBA10806; family 4484-95; genus JAAEQD01. The sequence goes on along the minus strand of JAAEQD010000230.1, from coordinate 32,114 downwards.
GATTTCGCGATGAAAGCCGGCCTGACACTTTCCGAGGCAGGCCGGGGGATTTGCCATAACGTGATTGCAGAGCAATTCGTCAAGCCGGGTGATATTTTGATTGGGGCCGATGATCATACTTGCACGGCCGGAGCTTTAGGCGTTTTTGCCGTCGGCATGGATACAAGCGATGTCGCGGAAGCTATGGCTCAGGGTAAAACCAGGCTTCAAGTTCCCGAAACCATCAAAATATACCTCACCGGAGAGTTTCCGATTGGGGTGTCCGCCAAAGATATCATTCTGCATATTATTGGACTTCTGGGCGCGGATGGCGCGGCCGGTAAAGCGTTGGAATTCTGTGGACCGGCAATCGAGAGCATGAGTATCGAATCGCGTTTTACGCTTTCCGGTATGGCTAGCGAGGCCGGCGCCGTAACCGCTATAATTGCCTCCGATGAAATGACAAAAAAATATTTGGCCAAGATGGGGCGCGAAAAACACTGGCGCCCCATCAACGCTGATCCCGAAGCGGTTTACATGAGGGTTCTGGAGATAGATTTGACCAATCTCGAGCCGATCGTATCGTTCCCGCATTCGGTAGATAATACTCGAACAATCACCGAAGCTGTTGGCGTGACTGTTAATCAGATATTACTTAGCGGCTGCTCTAATTCCCGTCTGGAAGATTGGGAAATGGTGGCCAGGATAGTCCGGGGCAAAAAGAAAGCCCCGGGTATTCGATTTATTGCCGTTCCGGGATCGAAGCTGGTCGAGAAGCAAGTACTCGATGCCGGATATTATCAGGTTTTATCCGAGTTCGGGGCGATATTCCTGCCGCCGGGATGCGGACCATGCGCCGGCGTTCAGGGTGGGATACCGGCCGATGGCGAAAAAGTGCTAGCAACCTCGAATCGCAATGCCAAGGGGCAGATGGGTAATCCCGAAGCCGAAATTTATCTGGCATCACCGACGACAATCGCTGCCTCAGCCATTGAAGGTGTAATCGCGGATCCTCGAAAATATGCCGATGAGTTAACCTCGAAAACTTTCTCGACCGTTGTCAGAACGGAAGCCATCAAGAAAGTCGCTTTAACAACGATGGATTCAATCGAAAAAGTGGCCGCCGATACAGCCCGGAAGTGGGGTCCAAGAATTAAAGAAACATCCGAAGTCATCGAGGAGAAAACAAAAAAAGCCGCCGCGGATACGGCCAGGAAACTTGGCCCCAGGCTCAAAGAAACATCCGACGTGCTTGAAGTAAAAACCCGGAAGATTATCGAGAAATACGAACCACAAGCCAAAAAAGCCGCCGTCGAACTCGAAAAGACTATTAAGACTCTGGCCAAAGACGCTACCAGCGCTATAAAGGATATCCTGGCAGCTCGGAAAAGCGCGAAAGCGACCACCGCCGCTCCTCCTGAATCGGAGATAAAAACTGACAAACCTCCTGAAGTGAAACCGACTAAAAAAACAACCACTCGATCGAGAACGGCCAAAAAAGCAGTGAAGAAAAAAGCAACCGGGCGAACCGCAAAGAAAACCGCTAAGACTGAGGTGAAGAAAACGGCCAGGAAAACAGCCTCGAAGAAAACTGTTAAAAGAGCTACTAAAAAGAAAGCTTCCCCCGATATAAATGATAAAAAGGGGAGAAAATAAAGATTGCAATATATAGCGATTAATTCTAATATAGTTTTGAATTTTTATTATAATAATGTGTTATCGGGAGTATTCGACATTAATTAATATATGCCGGGGACTGTTTAATGACGACTAACAAAAACAATGTAATCATCGGAGCGATATTAATTATCCTCGGAGTGATGTTTTTCTTCAGACTCGATGTGGGTGATTTAATAGGTTTTCTCTGGCCTTTAGTGTTAATTTTAATCGGCCTGTATGTTCTCGTTCAATACAAAAGACATAAAGACCCCGATGTGAATTCCGATTCGGGCAATATTACTCAATCAGGCATACCCGGCCTGTTTGGTGATATCAAAGTATCTGATTTAACCGACGGTGTCGGGTCAATCGAACGGATGCTGCTTTTTGGCGATATTTCGATAGACTTGACCAATTCGAAATTGCTTGATGGCGATAATTTTATTAGCGTTTCAGCGTTATTTGGCGATCTCACTATTATAACGCCAGATGATTTCGTGCTATGGGTCAATCTGGGTTGTTGCGCTGGTGATATAACATTTAGGGAAAAACATATTGATGGCCTTTTCGTAGGCACCAATAATAAAGATGAAAATTATGACAATGCCTCAGCCAGACTGCTTATCAACGCAAAACTATGCTTTGGCGATATAAAGGTAATTAATACCTCTAATATGAAGGAGTGACAATGGTAAAATTCAAGAAGATTACACCCCCTACTGACGGCAAACCTATTAAGGTTGTAAATAAGAAACTTAAAGTTCCTAACAATCCGATTATTCCGGTAATCGAAGGGGATGGAATCGGTCGCGATATCATGAAAGCTACCAGGCGGGTAGTTGACGCGGCAGTTGAAAAGAAATATAAAGGCAAGAAAAGAATCGTCTGGTTTGATATTTACGCCGGCGAAGCGGCTAACAAGAAATATAAAGAATGGCTTCCCGAAGATACACTGAAAGCCATCCAACAGTATATCGTGGCGCTTAAAGGCCCTCTGACTACTCCTGTTGGCGGAGGTTTCCGGTCGCTCAATGTTTCTCTTCGGCAGCTTTTGAATCTGTACGCGTGTGTCAGACCTGTACGCTATTTCCCCGGTGTGCCATCACCGGTGACTCGTCCCGACAAGATGGATGTGGTGATTTTCCGTGAAAACACTGAAGATGTCTATGCCGGAATCGAATGGCGCAAAGGCACCAAAGACGCCCTGAAAGTTATCGAGATGCTGAACAAGAAAATGAAAACCAATATTCGCAAAGATTCAGGGATCGGTATCAAGCCGATATCTGTCACGGGCACCAAACGTCTGGTTCGCAAGGCTATCGATTATGCCATTGCCAACAAACGCGAATCGGTGACCCTGGTGCACAAAGGCAATATCATGAAATACACCGAGGGCGCTTTCCGTGATTGGGGCTATCAGTTGGCGGCCAAGGAATATCCGCGGAAGACTATCTCCGAGCAGGTACTTTGGGATAAATACAATGGCAAATGCCCGAAGGGCAGAATCGTTATCAAGGATCGCATTGCCGATTCGATGTTCCAGCAGATTCTAACTCGTTCGGATGAGTACGATGTATTGGCAACCCCGAATCTCAATGGCGATTATCTCTCGGATGCCTGCGCGGCTCAGGTTGGCGGATTGGGTATGGCGCCCGGCGCCAATATCGGCGATTATGTCGGCTTGTTCGAGGCGACTCATGGTACTGCCCCGAAGTATGCCGATAAGGACATGGTTAATCCCGGCTCATTGATTCTTTCCGCGGTATTAATGCTCGAATATCTGGGCTGGAAAGAGGCGGCTATCGCTATTGAGAAGGCGATTGAAAAGACTATCAAGAAAAAGACAGTCACCTACGATCTCCATCGTCAGATGAAGGGAGCTAAAAAGGTTTCCACATCGAAGTATGCCGAGCATATTATCAAGAATCTTTAGTCGATCGCGAGTTCACATGGGGCCGCTTAAGGCGGCTCCATTTTTTTTGGAAACAAGAGATTGAAGAGCCGGGTTTTGGCTATTAATAATCGGCATTTATAGGTACGAATTACAATGATTGATTTTAAAGGACAAACAGTTTTAATAACCGGCGGCTCGCGTGGAATCGGGGCATCCGCAGCCAAACTTTTTGCGGATTATGGTGCGAATGTGGTTATTAATTATAATCAGGATGAGAGTAGCGCCAGGCAGGTTTTAGAGCAATCTGAAACCAATAGCGGTTCAGCTCGTATTTATAAAGCCGATATCGCCGATAACGATCAATGCCGGAAAATGGTTGATTGGACCGTCGATCAGTTCGGTGGCCTCGATATTGTTGTCAATAACGCCGGCATATGGAAGGAATCGGCGATCGAGGATATGACTCCGGAAAAACTGGCCGAGACGGTCAATTGTAATTTAAACGGCTGTTTCTATATTACAACGGCGGCTGTACCTTATATGAAAAAGCAAAAATCCGGCAATATCGTCTTCGTCTCATCGACCGCCGGCCAACGGGGAGAGGCCTTTCATTCCCATTATGCCGCCACTAAAGGCGCTCTAATATCGCTGACAAAATCGCTGGCGCTGGAGTTGGCGCCTTATAATATTATAGTAAATTGTGTAGCTCCCGGATGGGTTGATACCGATATGAGCCATGAGATAATAGTTTCCGAAGACGGGCCAAAGCATCTATCATTGATACCTTTAGGGCGAGCCGCGACCCCCGAAGAGATAGCCTGGCCCATATTGTTTATGGCTTCAGGTTTGGCCAGTTTCATAACCGGAGAGATTCTTAATGTTAATGGTGGCGCGGTCCTGGCCGGATAAAGTTTTTACGTTGACTTTACCGAAACCATTTAATATTTTCCCAACTGGTTGTTATGAGTAAAGATATTAACCAAATACTGTCGCCGATAGAAGCCCAGATTAAAAGGCATCAAGCCCTTTTAGAAGAAACGCTGGCTACTGATTCCGAATTCATCTTTCAGATAACCGATCACCTTTTCTCCAGAACCGGCAAACGCCTGAGACCCGGGTTGATCTTCCTGTCGGCGGGTCATTCGGATAAACCCGCGCTTGTTTATGCCAGTGTAGCTATCGAGTTGATCCATGTTGCCACTCTATTACATGATGATGTTATCGATCAATCCGATAAGCGGCGCGGGATCGAAACGGTTAACCATCGCTGGAACAATCTGGTCTCTGTGCTGATGGGAGATTACCTGTTCGCCAAATCATTCAAACTGTTGGTGGATTCCGGCTCGACAAAGCTTCTGGATCGTTTTTCCCAGGCCACGCAGCGCGTTTCAATCGGTGAGTTGAACCAGGTGTATGCCACCGGTAATTTCGATTTAGCCGAAAACACTTACATAAACATTATCGCCGATAAAACGGCCGCATTATTCGCCTGCGCCTGCGAGGCCGGCGCCATTTGCAATGGTGGCGATGAGATCAAAGAGAAGGCTCTGCGCGAATTTGGCGAAAATCTCGGCATAGCTTTCCAGATTACCGATGATCTTCTGGATATAATCGGCGAGTCGACAAAAACCGGTAAGCAATTGGGTTCCGATATCCGCGAAGGCTGGACCACCCTCCCCCTGATATATGCCCTGAGAAACGGTGGAAACTATTATAAGGATCAGTTGGTAAAACTTTATAAACAGGGTTTTTCTCAGGGAGAATTCGATAATGTTGTTAAATTCGTTCGCGAGGCCGGCGGTATAGATTATGCCGATACCCAGGCTCGCAAATACAGTGAACGGGCCAAGGAGGCTGTCGCGGGTATAAGCGGGCTGGATTATAAGGAAAACCTGATACAACTTGCCGATTTTGCAGTGGCTCGCGAAAAATAAAATCAAATCTCGATTGCCTGAGACTTTAAATCCCGGTGATTATTATTATGAATAATGTTTCTTTAAGTTTTCAGAGCGGATATATATTTTTTTACATCTTACTCGGATTGGCGGCTCTGGCTGTTTCATGGTGGAGCTATCGGGATCTCGTTCCGCGTATATCTTCTCTCAAGAGGTTTATCCTTGTAGTACTGCGCTTCCTTGGTATTTTCCTGATAGGCACGCTTCTCCTGGAACCTCTTGTTACCCTTTTCTCGGAGAAAATAACCGACAATAAGCTCGGTATTGTTGTTGATCTATCATCGAGTATGATGTATCAGGAGCAAAACGAAACGAGGTTCGATTTAATAAAGACTGCTTTTAGCGGACAAATACCGGATAACGTCGATCTGCAGTTCTATGGCTTCTCCGATTCTTTAATAAGACTAAAAAAGATGCCCGATTCGTCATTAGTGGCAGGTCAAGCCACCAATATTTCGACGGCTTTGATTGCCCCGATTTTGGGAGGTAATGACGAACTGGGCGCTTTGTTGATTTTAACCGATGGCGCCGGGAATCTTGGTCTTGATCCCCTGAAAGCGGCCTCAACAATTGATATTCCCGCTTATTCGTTGGTTGCTGGAAGTGGCGTCAGCCGCAAAGACATTTTTATCTCCCGAATCGATTACCCTCCGGTTGGCTATACCAATACCGAAATTCCTGTCGAAGTCGAGATCGCTTCTTTTGGTTATGCCGAAGCGACGGCCCTGTTGGAGATTCGGGATGGCAATATCGTTTTGGATTCGAAACGAGTGAAACTGCCGGCCGATGGCGCTTATTCATCCGCAGAATTCAAATTATCGTTAGCCGAAGAAGGCGTTAAAAACATCCGCGCGGTCCTGGCCAATCTTGAAGATGAAGCCGTTGTCGATAATAACTCCAGAAACTTCGCGATAAAACTCCTTAAAGATAAGATCAATATTCTGCTTCTATCATCCTCTATCAATTGGGAGTTAACCTATTTACAGAAGGCCTTAAGCCGGGACCCTTATCTGGATGTAAACGTATCGATAGCCAGACCCCGGGGCGGATTTATATCAGGCGAAATGCCGCCGAATCTTGATACCTGGAAAAGTATTGAACTGGTAATCGCTATGGATCTCGGAGCTAACGCGTTAGGCTCATATTTGAGTAACTTGAAAGAAGCGGTTAAGGCCGGCACAGGCTTTATGTATATAGGCGGGGCTAAAAGCCGGATTAGCCGACTTGGCGATTGGGACGAATTGTTGCCTGTTAAATCCACTAATAGAACTGGAATCGATGAAGGTGAATTTTTCCCCGTTCCCGGCAAACAGGCAATTGTTCGGGCTGTGACAGATATCGACGGTATTCGCTGGGAAGAACTGCATCCTCTGAAATTCGTGTTGTATGATCTGGAACTAGATCCCGATGCTATAGTTTTTCTGGATATTATCGGAGCCAAAGGCAGCCATTGGCCGGTACTTGTCGGGGGGCATTTTCAGCGAGGTAATACCGCCGCGATAACCGGATTTCCCTGGTGGCCGAGATATTTCAAACCGGCCGGCGGCAATGCCGATATCAAACGAATCGAAAAATTCTGGAGTAATCTGGTCCGTTGGCTGGTAGCCCGCGAGGATCTCGAAAAATTCAACTTGGTATCCGATAAGACAGTATATAAGCTGGGAGAGCCTGTCGGTTTTTCGGCGATTTTATTCGATGATAGTTATAACCTGGTTAGCGGCGCCAAAATCGAAGTCGTGATTTCAGATTCAACCGGGAGCGGACGCGAACTTCAACTAACCGGCTATAAACCCGGTGAATACTCCGGCGTTTTCGGGTCGCCGGCCGCCGGTAAATATAGCTATAAGGCCGCGGCTTTAGTGCAAGGCGATACCCTGGCATCCATTGATGGCGAATTTCTCGTGGAATCGTTCAGTTTGGAGATGGAAAATCCGTCTGCCAATTACGCCCTGATGGAGCAGATCGCCGCGGTATCTGGCGGGAAAAGCTATACAATCGATAATTTTTCGCAATTTCGTCAGGATCTCAAACTCAAGATCAAGAAATCAGATATTTTCAGCGAATTCCGGCTCACCGGCAATACCTATCTGTTGATATTACTTATAGTGCTTTTTACCCTGGAATGGGGTATAAGGAAATTCAGCCAACTTGCTTAGAAAGATAATAAAAATGAAAAAGACGACCTCACCATACATCACCGTAAAAAATTCGGCCATTCATTCCCAAGGTGTTTTTGCCAAAAAGGATATCCCGGACAGTACCGAAATAATCGAATATGTCGGCGAAAAAATCACCAAGCGTGAATCTGATATCCGGGGCGAGAAGGTATTGAGCAGGTCAAAAAACGATGTTACCAGGGGAGCTGTCTATATATTCGATTTAAACGGCCGCCACGATATCGACGGCAACGTGCCGTGGAACACCGCCGGTATTATCAATCACACCTGCGATCCCAACTGCGAGGCGGTCAATATCGATGGCCACATCTGGATATGCGCCATGCGGGATATCGAGAAGGGCGAGGAGTTGTCTTATAACTACGGTTATAATTTCGATAACTGGCAGGAGCACCCCTGCCGCTGCGGCGCGGACTACTGCATAGGCTACATCTTAGCCGAGGAACACTGGCCGGAACTATTGCGGGAGCTGGCGCGGCGGAAGAAAAACAAGGGCGTATGAAGTAAATAATCTAAGCATCAGGATGTCATTCCTTCCATCCTAACGCATAGAAATAGCTATAAGTGCCAAAACATATAATAGCTTTCTCATCACGCTTGCTCTTTTTTATTGACGATGCTCAAAAGTAGCTCTGATTTAATATAATACATATTTTGCGGGTGTCAAGCGGGATGAAGGAGTGCAAGTTTTCGTTTTGGTATAAGATCGATCATACATATTAAGTTTTGAATTCTAGTTTTACCGGCGATAAGTTTTGAATACTATATGATAATCTCCAAGTTCAACTAATTCGATATGGATACCTTTTCGTTTCGAATGTTCTTGAATAGAATCTATATTAAAATAGTTAATAGTATCCTTTTTAATGAAGATTTTAATGTAGTTACGTGAGAATTTTACATCGTGAATATAGTCTGACTTAATTACTGCATCTTTAATTAATTCTTGATAACAATTCCTCTCTTTTTCAAGAGTTCTATGCCCCTCATTTATAACCATTGGCGTTCTGCCTAATTGGTTCCTTAAAGCTTCAACTTGGGAAACTAAAAATTCCATTTTGTCATCGCTGCTTTTCTCGCTAAGGGGTTGTGCTTTTGAGCTTAAACTAAAATAGTCCCAGAGAGCATTGTGTTCATTACTTCTATCAACACACTGTTTGATATGGACAGATAACTGTTCAATATCTTCATTCAATTCCCATGCATTTAAACCACATCGGTAGGAATGATGATGAATCATGTTTACATCAAATGGGATTTTGTTTGTAATACTATCTTTAACCAAACTGACCGGCTTGTTTAAGGCTGTTCGAACTCCCAATTCAAAAAATACATTAGGATTTAATATAGATATATCACATAAGACCAAATCAGTTGTTTCCAAATTCCTGATTATCTCTCCTTGAATTATATCTGACCCTTGCGCGACTGGTTTGATCGGCTTAAATTTCGCTTTTTCAATCGCGGGTATGAATAGATGTTCCAATACATGCGAAAAATGATCAAGGTCCGGATATTTGTCTCGAACAAATTCTGGCGTGGTTATCGGCATTATTATAAAGCATTCTTTCATGGCTTAACCCCTGCGTAATTCTTACATTGATAAACTTCGACCTGATGTGGAATTTAATAAACGTAGACCACATTGTCAAGTGATATCGCCCAAATTCCTTCTCGTTGCGAAGCGCCGCTTCGAAACGAGTCGCCCGTTCCCAAGCAGCGCTTGGGAACTAGGGTTTTGGTAGCGCGCGGCACGAGGATTTGTATCAGTGCTTCCCTTCTCGTTACGAAGCGCCGCTTTGTAATGAGAGGCACCGAGTGAAAAAAAACAATTGCCCATCGCCGAAATTTATATTACAATTCCGGAACCGGTAAGCCCACTGAGGAGGGGAAATGAATGCTATTACCGATTATGAAGCTATAAATATATGTGATCAGGAAGGCAGCAGGTAGCCGTCTATGGAATTTCCCAGAATGACAACCGATATATTAAAACGGCTCAGGATGGATCGGCTGGGTAAGAGAGTCAAGAAATTCCTGCTGTTGACCTCAGTGGTTTTCGTGGCGGTGCTTTTCACTCGCGGCGATTATGGCTTGTTTCGGATTTACAAGCTCCACTCCAAGGTCGATGAGGCCAAAAAGGATATTACCCATCTCAAGGTGCAGGCTGAGGACCTCACGTGGGAAATCGACAAGCTGAAAAACGATTCGGCCTATATCAAGCTGTACGCCTCGGAGCAATACGGCTACGCCAAATCGAACCAGAAGATAATCCAGTTTCTGCCTTCCCCCGAAGATTCAACGAAATAATGGCACGCAAACAGATAAACGGTTTCGTCATCCGGGGCTTCTCGATGGGCGAGAGTTCACGGGTGATCACCCTGTTTACCGGGGAAAACGGCAAACTTAAATGTGTCGCCAAGGGCGCCCGTAAATCGGCCACCAAAAAAGGCGGCGCGCTGGAGCTTTTCAGCCTGGTTCGATGTAATATCTACCTGAAAGAAAATGTCGAACTCGGCACAATCGGTTCAGTCGATATGATCGATGATTATTCAGCTATCGCCGCCGATCCGGCGAAGTTTGGTTTCGCTTCGGCGTTCTGCGAAATTCTGGATAAAAGCACATCGATAGACCAACCCATAATAGAGTTATTCGATCTGACGGCTGAATTTTTCAGCCATATAATGAAATCCCCCGGCCAAAACTCGGCGCCCCTGTTCTGGGCGGCCTTCATCAAGACCCTGGCTATACTCGGGTATCAGCCGAGGTTGTATGAGTGCGTGGTCTGCGGCAAAAAAAACGAGGATCGGGCTGCCTTCTACGATTCCCAAAAAGGCGGCATTATCTGCAGCGATGATGTCCTGGAGCATGTCCAATACGGTAAACTCTCCAAAACCAGCCTTCGTATTCTCCAGGATTTTCTCAGCCGCCCGCTTTCTGAAATCGTGAATATCGAGTGCACGCAGAAGAATTTGGGTGAAATCGAGCAATTTATATTATCTTTCGCCGATTATCATTCGGGGTTGCGCAGGAACCTGAAATCGTTTAAATTCCTGTCTCAGTTGAAATAGAATAAACTCGGAGGAAGTGTGGCCAAGAAAAAGAAAAGTTTGGACCCTTTAATGGATAAACTGGTCTCGCTGTGTAAGCGGCGCGGCTTTGTCTTTCAATCATCGGAAATTTACGGCGGCCTCGGCTCATGTTGGGATTACGGCCCGTTGGGAGTCGAACTTAAGAATAATATCAAACGGTTGTGGTGGGAGGCGATGACTCATCGCCGCGACGATATCGAGGGCGTTGATGCCGCTATCCTGATGTCGCCGAAAGTCTGGCAGGCATCCGGGCATATCGATGGTTTCACCGATCCGATGGTCGATTGTAAGCGATGTAAACATCGTTTCCGGGCCGACACTCTCCAGTCCGAGGTTTGCCCCGATTGCAAGGGTGAGTTAACCGAACCCCGCAATTTCAATCTCATGTTCAAGACGTTCATGGGGCCGGTCGAGGAAAGCAGTTCGGTTGTTTATCTCAGGCCGGAAACCGCCCAGGGTGTATATGTCAATTTCCAGAACGTCATGGTCCCGGCCCGTCAGAAGATACCTTTCGGTATCGCCCAGATCGGCAAGGCTTTCAGAAACGAGATAACGCCAGGCAATTTCATTTTCCGTACCCGTGAATTCGAGCAGATGGAGATGCAGTATTTCGTGCACCCATCCGAGGATGATAAATGGTTCGAATACTGGAAAGATCAACGTTGGCAATGGTACCAGGAGTTGGGCATTCGATCCGAGAAATTGCGCTGGCATGAGCACGGCAAAGATGAACTGGCACATTATGCCAAAACCGCCTACGATATAGAATATGAATTCTCGTTCGGCTGGAAAGAGGTCGAGGGGGTGCACAACCGCACCGATTTCGATCTTGGTCGTCACAAAGAAGCCTCCGGTAAGGACCTTCGCTATTTCGATGATCAAGCCAAGGAACGCTATTTGCCCTATATCATTGAAACGGCCGCCGGCGCCGACCGGATTACACTTCTGTGTTTGGCCGATGCTTATCGCGAGGAAGAGGTTAAGGGAGATACGCGCGTATCGCTGTCTTTGTCGCCGAAAATCGCCCCGATCAAGGCTGCCATATTTCCGCTGGTGAAAAAAGAAGGCATGCCCGAAGTGGCGAAAAAGATATATCAGGATCTGAAAAAACATTTCAAGGTGTTCTACGATGACGGCGGCGCGGTGGGACGGCGATATCGACGTATGGATGAGGCCGGTACGCCGTATTGCATCACAATCGATGGCCAGACTCTCGAAGACGAAACGGTCACGGTTCGCGAACGCGACAGTATGGAGCAGTCCCGGCATAAGATAAGCGAATTAGTTGATCTAGTAGGCAAACGGATAAACTTGAGAGAGTAAAAATAATAATCTATGTTAAGCCGGGTCATAGCGATAAACGACCGGGCTTTTCGTTTTTGCCGGACCTTAATCCGCTCGACAATTTATATTCAGGCACAACGTTCCCTCAAACGATCTTTAAATACGCAAAAGGTAATCAACGGAATTTAAATCTACCACTTTATCCACTGCATAATATAGATTTGAATAATTGCAAGCCGGATGTTTTTCAATTATCGCGGTCATTTTTCTTGTTGACGAATGAGTAATTGTACAGAGAGATGATTTCTTGTTAAACCGAATTATTCCGCTTGACTATAAATATCATTGTGTTAGTTTCGTCTTGCATTTCGAAAGGCAAAAAGCAGTTTAAAACATTTAACAAACCAAAGGAGGGCAAATGCCTGAGAATATTACGTTAGAAAAAAACAGGATCACTGAAAGCCAGTATACTGAGGAGATTGATGAGGAATATGCCGGAGCGGAATCGGGGGGAGACGAGATTTCTGATATGGAATCGACGATGACCGATGAAGCCACAGTAGCTGAGGCTGAAACTCTTGAAGAAGCGGAAGTCGCCGATCACGAAGAGGACGCGAGTTCCAGTGGCGAAACGGTGGCTGAAGAAAAGATGTTGGAAATGCCTGAATATGGAATGGAGGGTGCGCCTACAATATCAATGGATGGGATGGAAATCGAACCAATTGAGGGTTTTGATGAAACAATCCTTGATATGAATAGGGATGAAGTGGCAACCGGCGTTGATGAGAACAGGCTTCTGGATGCCTGGTACGCGGAGTTTGCCGATCCCGTAACTTCAGCATTAATCCAACAACAGCCCGGTTTAGCCCAAACAGTAGCCGAAGTGGTTATTGGCCGTGATGACAGAGTTCGTATAACGAATACCAGGGCTTATCCCTGGCGTTGTATATGTTCATTACTGATTACTGCCAGAGATAACAGCCGCTGGATCGGTACCGGTTGGTTATGCGGCCCGGGTACGGTAATAACGGCCGGTCACGTAGTTTATATGCATCGCCATGGAGGGTGGGCAAGACGTATTGAAGTCATTCCCGGAAGGAATGCCGCTTCCAGACCGTTTGGTTCAGTTACGGTAACTCATCTTAGAAGCGTAAAAGGATGGACTCGTAAACGTAAGCGTTCACACGATTATGGCGCGATAATTTTACCCTCCAGCAACAAATATGGCAACCGTCTTGGATACTTCGGCTTCGCGAATCTATCGTTCTTCAGTCTGATGGGATTAAAAGTTAATCTTTCAGGCTATCCGGGCGATAAGCCCGCCGGCACCCAATGGTGGCACGCCCGGCGGATCAAATTCGTTACTCCAAGAACGTTGGTTTACAATATCGATACAGCCGGTGGTCAGAGTGGCTCGCCTGTTTGGCGTTTAAGGAAAGGTAAACGTCATGCCGTGGGTATTCATACGAATGGTTCAACAGCGGGTAATTCGGCAACCCGAATAACCAGGCCCGTATATAAAAATATCAAAAAATGGAAGAAAATAGGAGCATAACTCTCGGTAAAAGTCATTAGTTTTTTGGGGAATATTTATGTATAATTATTTCGGAATATATTCCAGATCGCCGCCAAGTTAACGTTGATTTGACGCGAGCCGAATACTTAAATGTCAGGGAGTAATCTTGTTATGGGTACGATACAAGGACAGGTCAAAGACCTAATGGGGCGCCCTATCGAGGGAGCCACGATTATTATTACCGGTGATAGCCCTGAGCATAAGGATATAGCCGCGTTAACTAACGAGAATGGCGAATATAGCTTTGATGATCTGATAGGTGGCGCGTATTCATTGATGGCCAGTACTGAGGATGGAATTCAGAAAGAACAAAAGGTTGATGTTAATACTGGCGAAATTTCTCATCTGGATTTTGTTATTGAGAAATTGTGATGGGGAAATGGGTTAATCCCAGGTTATCAATTTAATCTGATAGTCACCGATAGCGGAATCTATAAGCATTTGGTCTAAACTGAATTCGATAGTTCCGGTCCGGGCGTTCCAATAACCGTCTATAGGCGTGAAACCATAAACATATTTTGCTTCAAGAATATTGGTATTATAATCATACAGTCCAACTTCGCCTTGAGAAAATCGGATGCCGTAAACCTCACCTTCATACTCGTTACCGGAAAATTGCTCCTTGAAAAACCGGCTTTGGTAGAGGGTGTCTGCCACTTCTAAATTATCCGCCAAGATTAGCGCGCCGCCTGAACATTCAGGCGATAATTTGATTTGAAAATGATATACATCGTCAAGGCTCCAAATCTCTATTTCGAGATTTTCAGATTTTAATTCTAATGAAGTATCCTTTAAGATCGCCGGCTGACCGGGGATTATTCCGCAATATTTGTATTTGCTTGTAGTTTCGATTAAACTGTTAACTATCTCCGTCCAGGATGTTTCGAAAATTGTCTCGGCTTTCAATTTTAGATCATCAATACTGAATTGATTAATGTCCCGGCTGTTTCCGGATAATTCATGATAGTATATCATGAATCGATCCATCCCGAAACGATCGATTAGCGATTCCACGAACAGCGAGCTAATCGCGTAGGCGGCATCTATACCGCCCGGACATTGATAAAAACCATCGATAGTCAGGATGTCATCCAGTTTGGCTAATTCCAGAGTCAATGAAACATTGCCCCAGTAGTTTATCACCTCGGGTGATTTACCCCATCTGCCGCCAAGGCAACAGGCCAGCCCTTCCTGCAATACGGGAATCGTAAACAGCGGTAAATCTTCCACCGCGTAGTTATATAATAAGTGAACCAGTTCATGGGTATGGGGCAAGTGACGAGTTATAATGGCATCGAATTGAAGATTGGTCATACCATTGGCGACATGGCCGGTAAGCAATTCGATTTGTTTCTCATCGCATAGATAATAATCGATTTTCGTTTGAGCCAGGAATTCCATACGACTATCGGAAACATCTAAAAGCCGGCCCAGCGAATCGACAAAGCTGTCGAGCTTGTTTAAAGCATAATTATTTATCAGATTCGGATTGGTACAGTGAACATTAAAATAGCGAGTTGGTCTTTTGGGCCAATTCCGGGCCAGGGCATACATCGATGAACATAATCGCCATTTCTGTTCGACCTTGGCGACGTAATAAGGGATCGTTACCGAATCCCGGTTGCCGTAGACCAGGGAAATAGTTGCCTTCGCGGTTAAACTGTCGATATGGGCAATTTCGATTTTCTTTTCGCCGGTGATTTTTGAATTATTGCCGTCGGCATAGATTAACGGCGAGGCGCAATCATATTTGGCGGTGATACCGGCAATTGTTATGCCAAGCCGTTCCGACCTGACGATCTCTGAGGACAGCCAGTATGATTTGGCCTTATCCGGGTCACTATCGCGGATAGCCTGAACGTAATCGCTTAACACCTCAACCGGCCCGGCGGAAAGCAGTTGAAAACCTGAAAGGATCATAATTAGAATTGCTGCAATTAATGCTATCGCCGGATTATTGTTTATCAATTGATAATTCCTTCATTTGATCGATGCGTTACACTATTATTCAACTCATAAAAGAATACTATGTTCCGAAATGAGATTGCATTTAATAAAAAGGATTGGAACTATTTCTCTTAAATTAAGTTGATATATTCGTTGACGACATATAGATTATTAAGTCGATGTCTAATTAATCATCGGTTTTACAATCAGCAAATTGTTAGCCAGAGAATCAGCGAACATTATTTGATAGGGAGATTAACATGCGCTTTGACAATATCTATGAGGCCATCGGCAGAACCCCGATAGTTAAACTAAACAAAATAATCGGTCAGGAATCGGCCGTAGTGTACGTTAAACTGGAAAGCTTCAATCCCTGTCATTCGGTCAAAGATCGAATCGGGGCCGCGATGATAAAGGCCGCCGAGAAGGCCGGCCAACTTAAATCCGGTATGACAATCGTAGAGCCGACATCGGGTAATACCGGTATTGCCTTGGCGATGGTGGCCGCGGCCAAAGGCTATAAAGCGCTATTCACGATGCCTGAAACCATGAGTGTGGAGAGACGCAATATCCTCAAATTGTTCGGAGCCGAGATTGTCCTAACACCGGGGCCCGAGGGTATGAAGGGGGCAATTGCCAAAGCTCAGGAATACGCCCAAAAGGATGGCTATTTCCAACCTCGGCAGTTCTCCAATCCGGCCAATCCCGAAATACATCGTCAGACTACCGCCAAGGAAATTATTCAGGATTTGGGCGACATTAATCTCGATGCTTTTATTGTCGGCGTAGGAACCGGCGGTACTATCAGTGGTGCCGGGGAAGTCCTTAAATCAGTATATAGTTGTCAAATTCACGCGGTCGAACCGGCCGATTCGCCGGTATTATCAGGCGGTCAGCCTGGCCCGCATCCTATTCAGGGAATAGGCGCAGGGTTTCAGCCTGAAAACTACAATCCCGATGTTGTTGACAATGTCATTCAAGTCAAAAAAGAAGACGCTTTCGCCACCGCTAAAAAATTGGCCAAAGAGGAAGGTATCCTGGCCGGTATATCATCGGGGGCCAATGTCTGGGCGGCGCTTCAGGTGGCCGCCAAACTGGGCCAGGGCAATACGGTAATGACAATTGTCGCCGATACCGGCGAACGCTATCTGTCGACGCCGTTAACCGAAGATTGATGTTAATTTCAATCTGTTAATTCCGATTAATGTATAAGTATGCTGTCAATTATTGATGATATAAAAGCCATCTATAGAAACGATCCGGCCGCCAAGAATATCGAGTTTTTGCTCTATCCCGGTTTTCATGCTATTGCCATCCACCGGGTTATCCACTGGCTCTGGAAAGCCGGCTTGCCCTTTTTCCCCCGAGTATTATCTCAAGTTTCGCGCTTTATAACCGGCCTGGAAATTCACCCCGGGGCGACAATCGGCCGGGGTTTCTTCGTCGATCATGGCTCTGGCGTAGTTATCGGCGAAACCACAGAGATCGGCGAAAACTGCGTGATGTTCCACAATGTCACATTGGGCGGTACCGGTAAACATCATGGTAAACGCCATCCGACAATCGGCAATAATGTCTTAATCGGTACCGGCGCGATTCTGCTTGGCCCGATAAATGTCGGCGATAACGTGAAAATCGGCGCCAATAGTTACATATTCATGCATGATTTACCTTCTAACACAACAGTCGCCGGCGTACCCGCCCGCATAGTCAAACGCGACGGCCACCGGGTCAACGAATCATTACCGCCTACCCGAATCGATCGGGCCGAACTTGAGAATAATACTTACGACGGTCCGGAGAATTAATATAACCATATTATAAAATTATGTGGACGACATACGTCTTTGTATGCCCCGATGTTGGAAAGAAACCAGGAATGAAACCATAATGAGAGAACGCGAGTTGAAAAGCATATCGGTCCGGGATTTTAAGAGAAAACTAAGACAAAAAGCCTCAGAGACATAACTTTTTATCCTTGACCGCCGTTTAATTCCTGTATATTATTGATACTAAAGCGGGAGTAGCTCAGTTGGTAGAGCACCCATCTGGGTTGTCGCGAGTTCGGGGCTTAGTATAATAATCCGATGATTTATTATGTTTACGTTCTTTATAGTAAGAAAGATGGCAAATTATATATTGGCCAAACCGAAGATATTGACCGTCGAGTAAATGCCCATAATGCTGGCAAAGTGAAATCCACTAAACATAGAAGACCCCTAATTTTGGTTCATTCTGAAAAGTATTCCACCAGAACCGAGGCTATCGAGAGAGAACGCGAGTTGAAAAGCATATCGGCCCGGGATTTTAAGAGAAAACTAAGACAAAAAGCCTCAGAGATATAACTTTTTATCCTTGACCGCCGTTTAATTCCTGTATATTATTGATACTAAAGCGGGAGTAGCTCAGTTGGTAGAGCAGTAGCCTTCCAAGCTACTTGTCGCGAGTTCGAACCTCGTCTCCCGCTTTATTATTTATTTATTGCTATTCTTCTTGATGTTCTATTTAATTGTAAATCAGATGAAAAAGAAAAATAAAATATTGTTGTTTCCTTTGTTACCTATATTGGTACTGATTTGTCTGGTAGTTTTTAATATCACCTGCTGTAATAATTCAGATTTAGATACAACTCACACCCAGTCCGTTGTTTCTGTCGAATTAAAAGCGATGGTTAAGGAGGATCAAGAGCTTCGAATGGATGACAGTATAGATTACAGTATTATAAATGCGGCGGATTTGAAGCATCGGGAAAGAGTCTTTGAATTATTGGCGCAGGGTGTTATTGTTGATCCAGAAGATCTTTATCTGGCGGCGTTATTACTTCAACATGCTGATCCGTCATCCTGTCGGGATTGTTATTTACTTGCCTATCGGTTAGCCATTGAGGCTGTGAATAAGGGATTTGATAAAGCCAGGGCAATGTCGGCTAAGAATTTAGACAGGTATCTGGTTTTTTCCAATAAACCTCAAAAGTATGGCACGCAATACAACTATGATGACAGCACCAGTTTGTATTATCTTTTTCCTGTTGATTCTATTACTACAGATAAAGAACGGTTGGACTGGAATGTCAAACCGCTTGATTCGATGCAGGCTTTTATTGATAAACTAAATTCAATTCAATAAAAATAGGCCGGGGCATCCGGCCTATTATGATCTTATAATTTAATCCCAAGCTTATTACAGCAGTAACATCTTTTTAGATGAGCTGAAGCCGTCGGTTTTGATTAAATTTATATCGGATTGAATTTCGCCTTCTAATAAAGATGATAATTGGCTTATTTTAACAAAACCATCTTTTTGGTTTTTGTCAATTCTCCGATGCGCAGGCTATAAAAATAAATTCCCGATGCTACCGATATTCCGCTCTCATTGGTTCCATCCCATCTTGCGGTATATTTTCCTGCCGAAAGATTTTCGCTGACCAGTGACCTTATTTTTCTTCCGAGTATATTAAACACCGTTATTTCCACATCTGATTGTTTCTGTATTTCAAATTCAATAATTGTAGTAGGATTAAATGGATTCGGGTAGTTTTGATAGAGATTAAATTTTTCAGGAAGAACTGTTTCTAAATTATCTTCAATACTTGTTGGCGTGTACACACCGCCGCCAATTGATGGATTATTCGGATCACGCGGATTTCCATCAATATCATCGGGAACACGATCAAGATATATCCCGACGCCGACCAATTCAGGAGATGTAGTATGAAGGTCGGTGACCGAAACAAAACCGGGATCGACCGATATCGAGTGTTCATCGGTTCCGGTTGTTGATTTATACTCGGCAAGATCGGCGATATCGATTGAATTTATACTGGCCAGATATGGGCCTGTACTATAAAAATCATTGTAATCTGACCAATCAAGTGCGGTTATTTTGGCTGCACCATTCGTTTTTTTTGCAGGAATATCGATATGAGTAAATCCACCACCGGAGTTAACGAGAGTATTATTGACCAATTGCAGACCAGAGCACATTTGGGTTATAAGACAGGCAGAATTTGGATGAGTGGAAGTGATATTGACATTATTATTAAATATATCTGTAGATTGGCTCGATATACAGCGGATTCCTCCAACTGGTGTATTATTTGTCAAACTAACGAAATTATTGGAAATCAGGGCTCGTAATGGACCAGCTCCCCCAATACTACCTGACAGAGTTATTCCACTTGCATAAGATGTACCAATCACATTTTTTTCGACAGTTACCAATTCATGACCACCTGCGATCGCAATAGCCGCACTCGGCATATTAGGCAGAGTGCTGTTAAAAGTATTTTTGCCGATGTATGGATTAAAATGCTCATACAGGTATACCCCATACATCATTTGATTATTAAAGGTATTACTGTCAACAAAGTTTGAATCGAGTCCGTATTCCATAAAAATTCCGGCTACACCATCATTGAATGTGTTGCCTTTAAACGCGATGTTAGTATTATAACCTCCCCATGTCCAGGTTTTAGCCAAAGCCTTATGTTTCATTGGACCACCGGAAACAGTAGTGCCATTAATGATATTATTTTCAAAGTAGAAATTACAGGCACCTTCGGTTAATTCAATAGCCGTTGCATATTCATCACCCAACGCTGTTATTTTTAGATTTCTGATAAACATGGTATCGCCGACCGGCCAATTGGCCTGAATCACATAATTGGACATTGAATCGGTTGCAAAAAACATCAACTCCGCCGAATTGGGAGCCCCATGCGATTGAAATACTACGTTTCCCGCTGCGCGTTGATCTATATTTGATTTGGATGTGCCTTTCTTGGACGGAAGTTGTATTTGTCCGTAATGTTGTCCCGGTGTCAACTCAAGGACCAGATCGCCGGCAAGACCATATTGTGTAATTGAATTTAAGACATCGTTTATATCAGCAAAATCCCCCCCCGGGCCTACCAATCCGGTACCTGTCAAACCGGATTGTGTTGCCGCCACTATTGATCCACCATGAGGAGCGGTAATCGCGGGAATATATGCAGATCCATCTATTATGACCGACAGACATTCGGCATCAATTGAATCCCCAACGATTGCCGTGCCGGAAATGCCATAGGTTAGAATGAATCGGTTAATACCACTTCTTAAATACTGATTTCCGGTAATGTTAAATGATCCCGATGGACTGACAACTGTCGATCCGAATTGCTGACTGGTGTCAATGATAATTGATGAGCCGAGATAGAACAGTCTGGCATCGGTTATATTTGTGGTTGGATTGGCGGTACCATTGGTGCTTAACGAAAATTCGGTCACAGTCATCGGATTGAGAACGCCGGTCATATTAATCTCTATGGTAAGAATCTTTTTATTAGAAATGCCTTGAAGTGCTGGAAATAATGAAGGTTGCGACAAATTTATTGAATTAAAAACCATAGGTTGATAAAGATCGTTTACATCAAAAATATACACAAACCCATCGGTTTGTGTAGGTAATACTGGGATATCATTAAATCCCGAAAAAGCAACAACTTGGTCATTGTATACACATGCCGGCCCAAAGTGATAATCTTCATATACTGTTCCAAATTTCCCTGAAAAATCAAGATTTGAACCGGATGGGTCTATTTTGGCCAGGAATAAATTTGACGGCGGCGCCGTATATGGTATAGAAAGATTGCCGGGGTCGACTAATGGAAAGTCATCGGAATATGTTATCCCTGTTACATATGGAGAACCGGTTTCATCGACATCAATAGCATATGCTCTATCGTCACCTTCGCCACCTAAAAGGGTAGACCAGACAATATCGCTGCCATCCTGATTAACTTTATAGACAAAGGCGTCATCGGCTCGGGATGCATTAAATGATGTGTCAAAAGCATTGGCAGTAACCCAAAATGGTATCGATATTCCGGAATTGAAAGTACCGGTAAATCCGGTAACAAAAGCGCAGTAATTATCGTCAACGGCGACACCCATTCCATAACAATCTATGTTGGCTCCACCACATGGAATCGAGTAAACAAGATCACTTCCGTCGGGAAGCAGTTTGGTCACAAAGGTTGTTCGGCCAAGTAAACTGTATATATAGAAACTACCTTCGACGTAAGGAAATGCGTTATCTTCTTCCGGATCAGTCGTAGGTGCACTGGTGAAACCGGAAACATAGATGTTACCGATATCATCAATATCAATGCCAGTTGCCACATCCATTCCATAACCGCCGAGGAAGGTAAAAAACCCTCCTCCCGTGAAAGCCCCAACAGGTGTAAATTTGCATACAAATGCGTCCGGATAATAGACAACACTTGGACCGGGCATTGTAGTAAGACCATGGTATGTCTCATCGAATGCGCCGACTGTTCCTGCAAATCCCGAAGTATTGGAACCGCCGGCAACATAAAAGTAACCAGCATCATCGACTTCGATAGCATATCCGACGGTTCCTTTATCATCCTCGATACCGATATTACTTAAATCGACAGTATACCCCCCAATGTATGTTGAATACTGAACAACATCGCCAGCCGGACTAAGATACATAACAAAAGCATTCAATCCACCGTTACCGTCATAGGTGTCATCAATGGAACCTCCTGCCATTGGGAAATTGGTTGATTTGGTTGAACCGGTAAGATAGACTTTATCAAAGGGACCTACGGCAACATCACGGCCTTTGTCTTCATCACTACCGCCAATATAAGCGACCCAGATTTTTGATCCGGCACCGGTAAGTTTGGCAACAAATACATCATAATCACCCTGATAGGTTCCAATAGTTGCAGGAAAATTGACTGATTCTGTCCGGCCAGTGACATATATGTTACCGGAGGTATCCATGTCAACACCGCCTAAGGCATCATTGGCAGAACCATATAAATATGAAAAACGATAAGTGGGGTCAATGACAAGAGGTAACTCTGTGTTATAATCGCCAACGTCAAAACTAATACTAGCATTGTTATCATTTATGATAAAGGCCGATTTTATTTCAACCGACTTGCCATTTATCTTTTGATAGGTCACAGGCGTACTTTGGATAACTTCACCAAATGGGGTATGGATTTCTAGCTGTCCTTCATTATTTTTGATTAGTGAATCGGCACCGTTAATTTTAATAGAGATGTCGGATGGATTGCCATATGGGGAAACTATCAGATCATATTCAAGCATACCATTTTTTTCATAATAGGCCAGATCAATTCCATTATATATATTTGGGGCAACAATTTTTTCGTAGTTGGGGACATTTGTTATACCTTTAGATGGGTCACGTCCTTGAAAGTAGTGGCTTACCCAGGGTAATTTATTTTCACCTTTGATTGTTATTGCCTTATTGGTATTCTTAAATTCTATTTTTAAGGCATAGTATTCGAGGTGAGGAGCGTAAGATCCAACAATTGATTCAGGTTTTGATTTTCGATTTAATTTCGATTCTTCGGTTTCCCTCGGTAGCATGTATGTCAAGCCTGCGGTTGTAACAAACTGTTGAGTTCCCGATGACTGGCAGAGATATTGCACTTCTTTGGCAAATTGACCTTTATTTTGGGTGAAATAAATAGGGGATTTCTGCATGTTGTAAAGACTTTCATTGTTTTCAAATGCTATTAGTGTTGGGGTTAAGAATAGGCCGATAATTAGGAATAGTTTCACACATACTCTCATAACAAATTCTCCTGTTTGGACGCAAATGATATGTTGCGCTTATAATAGTGCTATGATCTTATCAATGCGAAAATTGATTGTAAATGAATCCTATCAGAATATAATAGAAAATGCAAATTCTGCAACTGTTTTTACTATCAGTGAGTTAGTAAATTTATGAAATTTGATTTTAAAAGGGATAGATTAATATCTATCCCTTTTAAATAACAATGAATTATTTTAAAAGCATCATTTTCTTTGATGAGCTGAATTCATCGGTTTTAATCTTGTAGAAATACATGCCGCTGGAAACAATTTTGCCTGAGTTATCGCGACCATTCCAAGTGATCTGATATTGTCCGGCCGGTTTTTCTTCGTTTATCAGATTACGGACCGTTTGTCCCAGAATGTTATAAACTTCGATCTCAACTTTTGATAAACGAGGGAGAGAGAATTGAATCACTGTTGAAGGATTAAACGGGTTGGGGTAGTTCTGGCTGAGGGCAAAGTCGTTTGGTAATTGATCGGAGATCAGTTGGGTCACATCGGTTGCCTTTTTCAAACCCATAACAAATGGTGAAAAATTATCTGCTATTCCGCAAATTGTAAAGGTTGAGGGATCATGATAGGTTGTAATATCATGCCATTTGCCGGCATCGTAATGTAAAAGAACCATTTCATCTTGATCTTCAGGAGCCACAAATTCCGGATCATAATTGACACAAATTTCCACTGAATCGCTAAATTCGGCTTCGGTTGTTATATATAGATAGGCGGGGCTTTCAGTCGGAACCAAATCGAACAAACCGCCTCCACTGGGCCCGAATGAACTGAGTCCTATTTCGGTATTTCCTTCGGTAGAGACCTCGTCAAATGTTAAGGTTATGCCAAGTTCATCATATGATTCTACGACATCGGTGCCGGTTGGTGTTGTATTTTCAAATTGGCAGGCATCGCCGATACCGTCATGATTACTATCTGTCTGTCCCGGATTTCCAACTATCGGGCAGTTGTCGCATAGATCGCCGACTCCGTCATCGTCATAATCGACAGGATCAACACAATTGCCTGAACCAAATCCAATATTGTAGAGTATGGTAATATATGCCAGGCTTGTATCAAGGTACAATGTTTGGTTGGCTATGGCGAGGTCTATCATCCCATCTTCATTATAATCACCCGGCATAAATTCGCCTGTGAGACCTCCAACATTATAATCCACAACAGTTGAGAAAGTGCCGTCGCCGTTTGACATAGCTATAGATGTACCGGGTAAAGTTCCCTTGCCATAGATCAGGTCCAAATTGCCATCGTTGTCGAAATCAGCCGTCTTCATGGCCCTGGCACCGTTCCAAGTGCTAATTATATCTGTGTATGAAGACGCTCCCATAGTTCCTTCGTAGTTAATCAAATACTTGTATGTTGTTACAAGGTCGAGCCAGCCGTTATTGTTCATATCTATGGCCACCACATCTTTGGTAGACCAGCCGGTATAGATATCCTGGTAACCAATATTAGTTCCTTGTGCATCCCTTTTTGATATCTTAATTGATCCTGTTGTTCCTCCAGTTCCAGCGATGTATCTATAGCATGGAAAAATCCAGTCATCATTGCCATCGTTGTCGACATCGGCAAAAACAATATTGAGAAGGGAGTCACCCATTGTATAGTTGGTCGCGGCACCAAATGTCCCATCACCATTATTAAGCTTTGTGTAATATCCCGCACCCCTAAAGAATATAAGATCGAGGTGTTCATCAAAATTTATATCGTAACCGATAATCTTGCTCTTCTCAACTATCATATCAGTATGCAGAATGCCATATTCGGTAAAGGTGCCATCACCATCACCGGAAAATGTTTGGAAATTTGTACCGGCCAGAGCGATATCGAGAGTACCATTTTTGTCGAAGTCTTCAGTATATAATGTTTTACTATTTTCATCAACGCCAAAAGTGTGAAGGGGAGCGGCGAAATTTCCAGCTCCATCACCCAATCTGACACTAAGAACTTTAGTTGGTATTATCGGGTCTGTTCCGACTTTAATAATAGTGAGTCCGGCAAAATCAAGATGAGTATCATTGTTGAAATCGCCAGAAGTAACATCTACTATGGCATTGTCCATATAGATTTTTTCAACTTCAGAGAAAGTGCCGTCGCCATGATTAAGATTCACTATCAGAAGATTTTTAGGCCAACTACCGCCGGCAATATCTGTGGCACCATCATTGTTGAGATCAACGGCAACAAAATTCCATTCGCTCGGAAAATTATTATACTTAACTGGCGCTTGCATCGTGCCGTCGCCATTGTTTATACAGATGTTTGTATAAGTGCCATCGCAGACGACAACATCGGATAATCCATCGCCATCCATATCAGCAACATCGTAACAATTGCCAGCCTCGAATTGCGGGCCGGTGTTCACAGTAAAGCTACCTGTTCCATCGCCGAGAAGAATTATTACATTGCGATCCTTATCCAAAAGAACTACATCAAGTTCATTATCTTCATTCATATCAGCTAATTTAAAACCGCCATGTCCGGTCATTGGGTCCATAAGCTGAGAAAATGTTACTTTGGTTTTTACGGCCGATTGAAAAGAGCCGTCGCCGTTGTTGATGAAGGTACACATCGATGTGTCATAGGTCGTCTCGGACAGGTAATAGAGTCCATAACATACGATATCCATGTATTCATCATGATTGACATCGGCGCTTTTAAAATCGTAGGCCGTCAGGCCATCGGCTAATACCGCAGGAGTAGTATCAAAGGTGCCATCGCCATTGTTATACATGGTCTTAATATCACCGAAGTTGGTTGTGTAGATAACATCAATAAGACCATCGTTGTTTATCTCGATCATGTCCAAATCGGCGGAACTTCCAATTGTCTGGATCCAGGGGTAGTTCTGATCACCTGTATTATTTCCATAAAAATTACCAGTTCCATCATTTAGATATACCATCAGTCTGGTCTGGGCTACTTGTTTGATGATGCCTACCAGATCAGGGTAGCCGTCATTGTTTACATCGGCTGATGTCAACCAATAGCACTGGTCATAAACAGGCATCCATTCCCCTGATTCTGTAAATGTGCCGTCGCCATTTCCAAAATTCATCACGATTGTACCATATCCGCCAGTTACATGAGATGTGACAATATCGATTTTGCCATCATCGTTGAAATCATCGGCCACCACCTCCCATATTTGACTGCCGGCTCTAAAATCCATCCGAGCATCGAATATTGGTCCTGTGGCCATTGCTGTGGAAGCCAATAAGGCGACCATAATTGTTAATGAAGTTATCAGTTTTTTCATGGGGGTTTGCTCCCTGTAATTATTTCAGAAGTATCATTTTTTTCGATGAAGTGAAACTATCAGTTTTAATTTTATAGAAATACAATCCGCTTGAAACGGTTTTGCCTGAATTATCGCGACCATTCCAAGTGACCTGATATTGTCCGGCTGGTTTTTCTTCGTTGACAAGATTGCAAACAGTTTGCCCCAGAATGTTATAAACTTCTATCTCGACTTTGGATAAACGGGGGAGAGAGAATTGAATCACTGTTGACGGGTTAAATGGGTTGGGGTAGTTTTGGTTCAAAGTGTATTCTTCAGGGACTATGGCATCATTGATAATATCAATATCTGTTGGCTCTTTTTCGCGACCAATTGCAAATGGAGAGAGGCTGACGGTTGTTCCACAAATTATATCGTTTTCCTTGTCATGACTGGTAGTAATATCCATCCATTCATTATTAGTATAATGAAAGACTCTCAATTTGTCTTCCTGTTCATCGGTCAGTGAAGCGTTATCATATGGGAAACACAGTTCGACTTCGCCGATATATTCAGCATCAGTTGTGACAAAAATATAATCGTATTCATCGTAAGGTAAAAACTCATGAATATCAGATTCGGGTCCATTTTCGCTAAGGGTGATGTCGATAAGTCCAGATACGTCTATTGAATCAAAGAGTATTGATATATCTTCATCAAGAGTGATTTCTACATCTGAGCCAAGACCTGTTTCAGTTACGGTCAATTGGGAATAGCAACTTGTTCTCCTGTTATCATCGTTCCATTGATTGTTATCCCAAAGCTGTTCTACATATTCAGTTTGATTTCCATTTAGATCATAAGTGTAAAGAAGTCTATCATAAGTCACCCATTTATTAGATGACCAATTCCAAAATTTGCCGATATTTTCGGTGATGTTGTTATTGGCATCATAAGCTCTTACCTCATCCCATGAGTTATCCCAATCACCACCGGCCCAATATTGTTCATAGTATCTGGTTTGGTTGCCGCGTGAATCATATTCATATTCAAATTTCCAAGTGTTGATCCAAGTCCCCTCATCATCATACTGCCAGATTTCTTCTATTTGATTATCATTATGATCGTAGGTAAAGGTAAATCGGTCTCCAAATTCCCATTGATCGTCTTCCCACCAATATGGAATGGAATCGAGTCGATTACTATGACTGTCATAGCTACAAACAAGTCTATTGGAATTATACCATGTTTGCATATCACTATCCCAATTTTGCCCTATAAGCTCGGTCATATTGTTGTTTATGTCGTAAGTATATTGTTCCCTGTATCTATTTTCCCATTCCCAGTCATTATATTGATAAACTCGATACAAATATTCGATTTGATTGCCATATGTATCATAAGAATATGAATCCATTGAATCATCGTACCATTTGGTGCCACCCCAGCTCTGGTCTAAGGAGTCGGCCAGACTGCCGTCTGGGTTGTAGGAATATGTAGTTTTACCAATTGAGTATGAGTCATGTTGAGGATGCAATGTATATTCAATCTTTTCAATGAGACGATTATTATTATCGTAATCAAAACTAGTATTAAGAAGATAACGCTTAACGGTTGGATCCGGTTGGTCGTTTTCCCAATAATATTTAATTGCAGAAAAGGACAAATTGCCATTTACGTCGTAGAGATAATAATACTTTAGAGAATCCGACCACAGATCACTCTCCCAATAGGAGAATGTTATTGAATCCAAACACAAATTTGGTACTGATTGAGAAGAATTTATTCGTTGACTGCGAAATTGTTTTATTTTTTCAGCGTCAAGAGTACCATTGGCGGTCAGGAATCTTTCGATTGTGTTTTCTCTTGTAGGGATGTTTTTGTTATCGGCTTGAATTCCAATTGCAAAAACAAATAATATCAATAGTAATAAACCTATTGGCTTAAGGATGTTTTTTGGCAATGTTCCTATCACATCGTCCTCCATGTTTTGTAAAATACGATAACGGAACAGATAATATTACCCATTCCGTTTTTACATTTGATTTTCTATTTTAGAAGTATCATCTTTTTCGATGAGCTGAAACCGTCTGTTTTGATCTTGTAGAAATACATTCCGCTGGAGACAGCTTTCCCGCTATTATCCAGACCGTTCCAAATCACCTGATACTGTCCGGCCGGTTTTTCCTCGTTTACAAGATTTCGCACTGTTTGGCCTAGAACGTTATAAACTTCTATCTCAACATTTGATAAATGGGGGAGAGAGAATTGAATCACTGTTGATGGGTTAAACGGGTTAGGGTAGTTCTGACTGAGTGTGAAGTCATTTGGCAGTTCATCTGATATTTGATGGGTTATGTCGGTTGATTTTTTCAGGGCCATTACAAATGGTGATAGGTTATCTGTTGAACCACAGAGCATATTAGTTTCGGTGTCATGCGTGGTAGTTATATCAACCCATTCGCCAGAATCATAATGTAATAGAACCATATCGTCTTCATCTTCGGGGGACACAAAATCAGGATCATAATTTATGCATATTTCTATTGAACCTGTGAACTCGGCATCAGAGCTTATATAAAGGTATGCTGGACTTTCTGAGGGAACCAGATCAAACAGACCACCGCCACCTGGTCCGTAGGAGCTAAGGGCTATTTCAGTATTTCCGCCTGTGGTAACATTATCAAAAACCAAATCTATTCCGAGATCAAAGCTTTCCTCGACATCTGTTCCGGTTGGAGTTGTATTCACAAATTGGCAGGCATCGCCGATTCCGTCATGATTGTTGTCAGCCTGATCAGGATTTTCTACAACCGGACAGTTATCACAAAAATCTCCGACGCCATCTTCATCATAATCATCGGGGTCATCGCAATCACCTGATGCGTTTCCAGTATTGTATAGAGTGGAAACAAATGCATAATCGCTATATGGACTTAGGCCTTGATTGCCAACAGCCAAATCAATTAGTCCATCCTCGTTGAAATCTTCCAGTATCATTACCCCCGGGTTAATTGCGGCATAAAAACTGATTGGGTAGACCGATAAAGTTCCATCACCTTCATTGATCAGTATGGACACGCCTAAGGCATATCTTCCGGTTAAAATCAAGTCCATGTCACCATCGCCGTCGAAATCGGCAGGGAGTATTTCATTTGTTTTGTCTTGAACATAACGCCTGAAAGAATATTCAGTAGATGAAAAGGTGCCATCGCCGTCATTCATCATAGTAAGAGTAATGGAATAGCCGGCATAATTTGTATAGGGATTAATCCCAACCAAGTCCAGCCAACCATCGCCATTCAAATCGACTGCTGCGACATCATAAACCTGCCCGGGCGGATTTACTGATTCCTTGAAGGTCAAATTGCCGAATTCATCGCCGTGAAGGACATTAATTCTGCCAACCTGGGCGCCGCTTCCCGATATCGTATGGAATCCCGGTATAAGTACATCATCGTACCCATCATTGTTTACATCGGCAATTGTTATGGTTCGTATTGAATCGGTACCTGTTGCTACTGCCGCACCAAATGTGCCATCCCCATTACCGAGTTTTGTATAATAACCTGTTTTTTTTATAAATAGTAAATCCAAATTATTATCGTAATTCATATCGTGTCCAATGATTTTGATTTGAGATGAACCTATATCCCCATATGAATCGCCTTCTACCGTGAATGTCCCATCTCCGTTCCCCAAAAACGATTGGAATTTCCAGCCGGCAACGCCGATATCCGTATATTCATCACCATTAAAATCGCCGGCATATAGAACCGCTGCATTGGCTTCTAAACCGGTTGTATATATTGGTGTACCATAACTCCCGGTACCATCACCCAGCTGTGTATTTATTTTAAGGGTACTGCCATCCATTGTTATTCCGGCAAAGTCAAGGTGGTTGTCATTGTTGAAATCGGCTGAGACAACATCAAATAGTTGATCGTCCATCGAAACTTTGGAATAGTCAGGAAATGAACCATCACCATGATTTAATAATACCGAAGCCAGATTATTTGGATAGTTTCCTCCTGCAAGGTCGGCGGCTCCGTCACCATTAAAATCGGCCGCTACAAAATTAACTGCCCCCGGCATGTTGTAAAATTGCTGTGGTGATTGAAGGGTGCCATCTCCATTGTTTAAGCAAGTCGTCGTATAATAACCATCACATGCAACAACATCCGGTAGGCCGTCATCATTTAAATCAGCCACATCGTAGCTTATGGCTCCTTCTATCAAAGTCCCGGTAGGAATTGAAAAGGAACCAGTTCCGTCACCCAACATACATCTGACAAAAAAACTATCATCCATAAAAACAATATCTATCTCGCCATCATTATTCATATCAGTAAGATGGTAACCGGTGTATCCTGAACTGGTGCTATGTCTATGTTCAAATAAAAGCCTTGTTTTCACCGCCGGTTGAAAAGTGCCATTTCCATTATTGATATAGGCACACATCGATGTATCCCAGGTCGTTTCTGAAGTATAGTAAAAACCATAGCCAACTATATCCATATATTCGTCATGATTAATGTCAGCGCCTCTAAAAATACCGGCTGATAGCCCTCCAAATAAGGCATCTGAATTCAGATCAAAAGTTCCATCACCATCATTATTATACATCACTCGGCATGTATCATAGTGGCCGTAAATAACATCTTTGTAACCGTCATTATCAACATCCACAATATCAAGACTTCCGGAGAAACTAAATTCTTCACTCCATGGGTATGTCGGGAAATCTATGTCAGGTCCGTAAAAGGTTCCGTCTCCATTATTCAAATGTATTGATAATTCATGGGTCATATATGGTCTGGTAACCGAGGCCAAGTCAGGATAACCATCATTATTTAGATCGGCCGAAACCATATAATAACATTGCAATTCGTTAGGTGAATATCCGCCTCCGGTAAAGGTTCCATCTCCATTTCCAAAATTGAAAACGATTGCACCAAATGATTGAATATGAGAACTGGCGATATCCATGATACCATCGTCGTTAAAATCATTCGCTACGATTTTCCAAATTTGATTACTGGTACTAAAGTCCATACGAGCGTCCAACATCGGACCGGCAGCAAGTGTTGCTGAAGCAGTTAGAATAGTTAATAGAAGGATAGTTATAATAGTTCTCATAATGGTTCTCTCCCAAAAAAATATTAATTAATTTTTTACTGATGTAACATAATAATTAATTTTTCATATTTGTCAATGGGCTTTATATAATGAGGGATTTAGTGATTTATTTGTTTTATGGCCAAAAATCATTAATTTTATGGCATTTTTTTATTATTTTTCAATATGATTTCATGAAATTGAATCAATTTTTGTTTAATTTTTGAACATTTTAATAAAGAAATGCCATAACTAACCGAAGATTAAAAGGTTAAGGGCTTTATGAAATATGGGATAATCTCGATATTAGCAATTTATCTACTGTTGAGATTCCTTAAGGGATAAAGAAAAACATATAAAAAATAATGTAATATTTTTATTGAATTAAGAGAAATATCTCTTGACAGAGGTATTGGCGTGTATATATTTAGGGCTCGCTTAGATGGCGAGGTATGCCTATTTTTTTGGGTGCTGAAATAAAATTAGGCCCAGGTAGCTCAGTCGGTAGAGCACATCCTTGGTAAGGATGAGGTCACCGGTTCAATCCCGGTC
>JAAEQD010000229.1 GCA_024231855.1 Candidatus Zixiibacteriota bacterium | reverse complement strand
TCAGGCTTCTCTGTCCTGATTGCAAAACTGAATATAACCCATCTGCTATAGAGCTGGAAAAGTTAGGATTAAAAGCGGATTCCAAGCAAATTTTCTATGCTCCTATTGGTTGTGATAAGTGTTTAGGTACGGGTTATTTAGGCAGGTCCGGGGTATACGAAATATTGCCTATTAATGATGATATATCATCACTGATATTGAATAACGCGCCTTTGAGTGATTACAGAAAACTAATTCATACAACGAGTTACGGATTACTTAAAACTAATGCAATCGAGCTTTTGCGATCAGGTCAAACCTCCTTCGTTGAAATCTCGACCTTATAACTAATTATCTATAATACAATTATAAAATAGTTAAGAAATTTGTAAAATATATGTTGACAGATACATATATCCTTTAGTATTGTATAATCCAGTTAGGCAAATAGATCAATAAAAGTAATAAGCCTAATATGTCGCTACGGTCGCTACTATAAGTGTTTTATAAGGATTATAATTAAATCTTTGGGGGGCATGGGAGAATGTCATGTCCAGACTTTTCAAACAAGGATACTACTGTTTCTATTGTTTTTCTCTATTGATTGGATTATTGTTCAGCCTATACGCCGATGTTATCCGGGCGGAGGGACAAGGAGCATATGGTTCCGGTTTTATCTCTCTGGGTACCGGCGCGGGTGCGATTAATCCATTTACCTCATCTGAATCGATAAGCAATGATGTCAGCATGTTTACAGGTGATGTACAATTTGGATTGAAACTTATATCTCTTAAAGGCCCAAATGATTTTGGAGTTGAAGTAGGATTAAGTTATAGCAGCAATATTGAGCATATAGCTAATTCGGATAATAATGCCAATCAGGCTTCGTGGGTAGGCTTAGGCTGGTCTTTAGAATTTCCCAGTATAGCCGTAAATTTAAATGGCACCGTCGACTATCTTGATGATGAGTATTATTATGTAGATCCCTCCGAAGGTCGAATAAAATTAATCCCCACGGACGTGGAAAACGAATATATTTTTGAAGACTATAAATACTGGAAAATAACCAGGATCATTGGAACTGATCCAATAGATATAGACTATGTCTCAAACTGGAAAATAACAAAGGAAGATGGAACCGAATATTATTTTGGCGATAAAATCAGTCAACCGAGAGCAAGTGGCTGGGAACCCAGCGCAAGCCGACTTACAATCGGCAGAGACAATTGTATTATCGATATTTATACAACTAAATGGGACCATAGCGTTCTTGTCCCATCGATTCTAGATCAACCTCAATATGTGATATACCAATGGGATCTAAGCTCAATCAAAAACTCTACCAATGATGATGAAATATCTATTTCTTACGAGCAACAAAGAGTGCCGGGTTACCATTATGTCTGGGACCCTCCCGAGGGATATATGCATTGGAATTTCTACTATACTCGCTGGTCTCATCCCAGTTCGATTACCGGCCCTACGGGCAAATCAGTAGAATTTTTCACCAGCGAGCGTGATGATGGTGAGTTTTTAGTTAAGAAAGACAAAATCAATTCTGTAAGATGTGATTCCGTGTACCTCGATAGTATCATTCTTGTCGGTTGTAATCAGTGCATAGCAAGTAAGATTGAGTTTAATTACGATGTAGTCAAGAAAAATACTAATTACGATTATGATAAGAAAAGATTTCTGAAAGAAATTATCCAATATACACCGGATGGTAAAGCGCCTCCATCCATTGAATTTGAATATTATACTGATTCCCAGAATGATATCCATTATGGGGCTTTGGAGTCAGTACTTTCTCCTTATGGTTCCCTCGTGAAATATGAATACAAATCCCAGAAAATTAAATATTCCCCAACCAAATATGCCGGCGAAGCCTGCAGTAGCAGGGTAGATATTACTAATGGTTTGGCGACCAGATATGCTTATGATGCTTACCCCGGGGGATGTGATGTGAAAGGAGTTTATTCTTATTATTGGAATGGCCGCTGGGAGGTGGACTCTCTTCGTTGTGACGAAAGTGATGATTGCGCTAAACATATTAAACCTGGATTGGATAGCTACGCTTTTACCCGAACTTTTTTCGACGCGGGCTCGGGTGATGACTATATGGATTCGCTTGAGATTCGGGTTGCAGAGCGTGTAAATGATAAATGGGTGGAGACAATAGTCGATACCGTTGTTTCCAGCCATTCAGCCGGTAATATTTATGCCTCCAGAGTCGATGCTTATTTGCTC
Organism: Candidatus Zixiibacteriota bacterium; assembly: GCA_024231855.1. Taxonomy (GTDB): domain Bacteria; phylum Zixibacteria; class MSB-5A5; order UBA10806; family 4484-95; genus JAAEQD01. Next base: position 47,580 of record JAAEQD010000229.1, on the reverse strand, counting down.
CAAACATTTGATTATACTAATGACCACTCCGCTCTTTTAGGAATATCAAAATGTGGTGGTGAATGGAAGTTGGAATCCGATACTCTGGTAAAAAATCTTCACGATGGCGTGATAATACATTCGGGCAAAGATTACTACGTCGTGATAGATTCAGTGGCTAATGTTAATGATGTAGCGACGATAAAATGGAATAAAATCGCCGAGGAACCTTATTGGCATGTTGTCGATCCGCTTTTTCACTATTATCAACAGGATGATGTGTATAGCTCCGAAACCAACAATGTTTTTAAACTAAGTGAGGACTATTTTGCTTTCTCTGTTTGTTCCGGGGAAAACGGGGCACAAGGTGGAGATTGGTTCAGGAAAGTAAGCGCCTATATCTGGAGAGATACGGAATGGTATCAATGGGATCATCAAAATATTTCGGGGGGCGGTTATCTGGAATTCGATTTTGAAGATTCTGATGGTAAAGTGTATATATCAACCGAGAAGAATTGGTTTGCGGTAGGTACCAATGTCGATTACGAGATGGTCTCTCCTCGTCATGACATCTATACCGTTCATTGGGACTATGATTATTATAAATCCCACGCCGTTAGTCATCCCGGCGAATCAAACGATGATAGCCTTTGGGCTACCGCTTATACTAATGTGGTCGAGCGTGAAGCAGATTCGGCTTCGTTCAGCCTGACAACCGGCCAGGATTATTTGGCCTATTGGTGGCCGGATAACAAAATCCATGTACATGAATGGTCAGATACTGGATGGGCAAGCTGCGATCTTCCCAGTCACACTATCTCTCCCGAAACCTATCTAAGGCGGCTTTATGGCAGGGACGATTATTTCATTATGTATTTCGAAGATGAAGATACAGTTGGCCGAGCTTGTTTATTCTATGAATCCCATCATTCAGATGGCGATTATGACTGGCTAAAGTATGATCCCTTCTATAGCTCCGCATGGAGTTCTTCAGGCCGGTCGGGGGCATTCAGATTGGGAAATCAGAGTTATGGCTACTTCAGCAACCTTGAGCGCAAACTCGATTTTGCCTTTTTTACCAAAGGTTATGAGGTCCCTAATGGAACAGGTATTCCGTCGCATGATTATGATGATCTGTTTTATAAGAAATTGGTTATTTTTGATATAGCGGGTAATTCAGATGTAGGGGTTCCTTCCTTTTTTAATGCGGATCAGTTCTTATACTATTGGGTATACTCGACTACACATGATACCCTGCAATTCATCGGTACAAGAGATTTGGTAAACGATGTTTTCGTCGATACATTGATTGATTACCCGGTGGAATCCAAAAAGGTATTAAGCATTAATATCCCTGACGCCGATGATTCGCTTTTCAGTGAATGGACTTACGAGTTTATCGATGGTATCGCCGATAAGTCCGGTTATTCCACTAAGTATCACAAGGCTATCGAAAACTATCCTGATACCAATGGATATATCGCTCATTACTTTTATAATGATCTTTTTTATCATGAATTTGGCTCCGCGTTTCCCGGTACGACGGGTTTGGGTGATTATCGAATGCTGGACGGCGTCGAATATAAAACGGAAGTTGTCGGTGCTTCTATACTCTCCAGAACTACGAATTATTATGTATGTGATACTCTTCCGCAAATTGACCATGACGATTATCCTGCCGTCTATACTATTCGAATGGACAGCACACGGAAAATGCTAGACGGCACCGAGTCGGTAACGGCATACATGTATAGCGACAGTAATGGTATGGTAAGTGAGATAAACGAATATTTCGGGTACCGGAATGGCTCGCTACAAACAAGAAAAACCCGGATCAATCAATATACCGCCGATACATCCGGTGTTCCATTTGACTCCATGAAAGCCAGGAATATGTTGTCGCCTCTTGTTAAATCGGATGTTTTTTATGGCCAGGCAACATCATTCTATCAAGATACCCTGAGAATGAGTCGCAACTTCTGGGATAAGTATAATTTAGGCGGTCAAAGCTATTACCTCTTAACCCGCACGGAAGATTGGCAGGGAGGCGATGAGTGGATTGTCACGGGTGATCCCGTAGGTTTTAACGAATATGGTAATACAATTCAATCCATCGATAATCAAGAACTCCCAACCGCCGTTATTTATGATAGGGCAGGATTGTCCCCCATAGGCGTATTTAAAAACGCATGGTATTACGATGTCTTTTTCAGTACCTTTGTCACTTACTGCAGCTCTTTTTGTCTTAGAGGAGAATACGGTATTGACGACGCTTGGAATACCAGCCATTTTGGTAATATGGAATTTTTTGATAACCCGCCCTGGGCCAAAGACTGGGAATATGATTGGGAAGATGATCCACCTGACGATGGCCTTTATGTGCATGGAGACTCGGGCGATGTAATCGATGCTGATTTGACCGAGGAATGGGAAAAACAATGGATGGATGGAGATGCTGGAGGAATGGATCCCGATACGATGTATAGGGATCAGACTTATATTCTTAGATTCGATTATAGGATTGAAAGCGGAGCGATAAGAGTCAGAGCGGGTTGGCCCGGAGACGAGTACCCGATCTCCTGGGTCTCGCCCGGAGAATCCGACGGCCTCTGGCATACCGCGTTTTTAGAAGGCACCTGGACTCCCGAGATGGATTTCAAAATAAAAGTTGAGATTATGATAATGTGTGATAATACATACTTCTGGATTGATAATCTTGCTTTCTTCCCCAAAAACTGCCAGGCTACTACTCAGAAATTTAATCATAACAAAGGATTGCCGTTAACTACGACCAATAACAACGGCTACTCTCTTAGAAAGAAATACAATAGCTCAAATCATATAGCGGCCACAACCAATGTTGGGCGAGAATACATTAGCTCCTCGGAAAGCTATCTGTCCCGAGAGATGGAGCTCGACGCTACATATTCAGATTTTGACGAACATCCTAATTTCAATCTAAATACATCCTTTCCCTTCGGTAACGCAGTACTTAATGGCGGATTTGAACATGGATTGTGGAAATGGTCTGATATATCTGATACGACAGCAAAAGCGTATTTCGAAAACATAATCTATTATGATCAAAGACAGGATTTCTGTGATAACTGTGATGATCCGGTCATGGGAGCCAAGACCTGTCGGCTCGAGACTGCCGATGACTCGATCTACGTTTACCAGCTTTTACAAAAAATACCGATCGGCTCAATTAACTCCGCTAACGATTATACCCTGAGCTATTATGCCTGGCGAAATAGAACATCAACCAGCTACGCAAAAGTTCGGATTCAGTGGTTTGATAAAATGTGCAGAAATCTTGATGTCGATGATTTTCAATTTGGCGGTATTGATACGTCACCTGAACAGTATATAGTTACTTTTACTCCTCCGGCCGGCGCCAGAGGAGCGTATTTATCAATAATCGTGGAACAGTACGGGAAAAATTTTGGCGATGTCTATTTCTTCGACCAAATCGCATTAACCGAGTCGGATGAGCTTATTCCCGGCATTAAAACAGTTACATATTCCGATGGATTAGGCAATGAACTTCAGTCTCTGACTCCGTATGACAGTCTCGTTAATGTCGATATAATAACCGCCACTGAATATGACGGCCTTTTCCGACCAATAAAAAAATATAAAACTTACGAAACCGCGCGATGGGATACCAGCAGCAACAAACCCCATCAATACGATTATGAATACGACTTACACGCTAAAGAGCACTATAGCGATTCACTGGCAGGCCCGGATTGCGGGGGATATCCATATACGGAATCTCATTATTACGCCGATCCCCTGGGCAGGCTTGACACGCTATATCAGCCTGGCGCTGATTTCAGATCGCACCCGACAGTTTTTTATTACGGGTATAATTATTTTGCTAAAACCGGAATATTAAATACCTATCCGGCCGGAACTCTCAGTAAACATAAAGTCATCGATGAGAACGGTCTTCGTACAATTACATGGAAAAATACGTTAGGCCATTTGATTGAAACCACGGTAGACTCATCGACTGCCGCCGGCCACCTTCATCTCACAACGCAATATGGGCCGAATGTCATGGGAGAAGTAATTAAGATAATGCCTCCTCTTGCCGTGGATTCCAGCATTTATGCTTTAAGAATTTACAAGGATTATGATAAACTGGGGAACGTTATTGCCGATTCGAGTTCGGATAAGGGCCGGACAAGATATGTATATGATTCGATGGGTATGCTCCGGTTTACTCAAAACAGTAAGCAAAGGTCCGAAAACAAATGGACAGAAACACAATATGACATTTTAGGCAGGAAGCTTCTACAGGGTGAAATTGCCGTTGGCGATACTTCGACGCCTGATCCAGATATAGATGTTTTAAGCTTTAATACTTCTGGAGGAACCGTACTACGCTATCAATATGACTTCTACGATACTTTATCTATATATAAGGCGCCTGAAAACTTCTCGATAATTACGACTTTGGATCTGGATACCCTGCGGGCCAGAGGTAAAGTTGTGGCTACTGATAATGGTGTCAATCCGGATGATGGCGTCAAGAAAAGCTTTACTTATGATTGTGAAAATAACTTGATCTGTGCCGGTACGTTAATTCAGGGATTGGATACTGATTGGAAAGAGCTTCATTTAAATTATGATAAAGCCGGTAAGTTAATTAGAGAGGATTACCCTTACGCGGTCGGCGGAAATGCGCCGCTTTTGAAGCTAAAATTTGATTATAACGATTTCGCAAAGCTGGCGCAGATAAGCCGGATAACGCCCCAATCAGACACACTGAAACTGGCCAGATATAAGTATTTCTGTGATGGATCGATTAAAGAATGTTTGCTTGGCGATACTACCCAGAAAATCGATTACTATTACAATGAACGTGGATGGCTGGCCGAAATCAACGGCTCGGATCCACTGGACGGCGGAGTGTTAACGCCGGATGCCGATGACAAATTCTGTATGAGATTAGGTTTTAACAATTTTGATGAGGAAATAGGTGGAGAAGATGGTAGTCTGGAAGCTATGTATAACGGTGTTCCCACTTGGGCGGTGCAGCATTACAATCTAACGGCAGGAAGCGATACCCTTGGTTATACTTTTCACTATGACAATGCTAATCGGCTGACAAAAGCAAAATACTCCGAAATTGTTGACGGCAATTGGTCCTTAGACGAAGAACTTGATGGTATGGAATTTCAATATGATCGAAATTCCAATATCATGGTCCAGATCCGCGACCTGATAGATACCACCGGTTACGACACATTGGTCTACCATTATCATACCAGCCCTCGTTCGAATAAGCTCGACTATATCGAGCCAATTCAGAATACCGCCAACTATGAGTATGATGATATAGGCAACTGCACTGCTGACACTTCAAGGAATAAATCCGAATATATCTTCGACTGGCGGAATAAATTGATCGAATCCTCCTGGGATAGTGAATACGAGAAGTCACTTGAGTTTCTATATGATCCTTCGGGAAAAAGAGTAAAGAAAACCCTAACCGATGTATGTTCGTGCGAAGAGGATTTTAATTATCCCGGGAGTCCCCATGTTAGTTGCATACATCCAAGCGATAGCTCTTGCACGGCGCCTTGCAGCGATGGCTGTTGCGGCGATATCGTCCCCGGAGATGTTAATGGATATAACGGGTGTAACGGCGCAGATGTTACTCGCCTTGTATGTTATTTTGAGGGGACAGATCCAGCATGCACATTGGCTACTAATAAAATGCAAGCCGATGCCAATTGTGATGGCCTTATTACCGGCGGCGATGTCACTAAATTGGTGCTTTATTTCAGGGGTCTTACCGACTTGTATTGCTGTTATTGGGTAGATACGCATGAGAACAACACGTTCTACCTTCATTCTAAAGGCAATGAGGTGGTCGAGTATTTCGATGATGAAGTGTCCGTCCAAAACGTCTGCTATGTGTATGGCCCAACAGGCAAAATCGCGGTATTTCCCGATAGCAGTGGACCGTATTATTACCTGACCGATCATCTGGGTTCTGTCAGGATGGTTGTCGATGAAGATAAAACGCCATTATCGTACTTCTATTATCTTCCCTCGGGGGATTTAAGTAAGAATAAGGATCACGTTGAAGGGGTGGAGACGCCATACAAATTCTCGGGAAAAGAACTTGATGATGAAGGTGATTTCGGGTTATACTATTTCGGTTCCAGGTATTTCGATCCCTTAGCCTGCAGGTGGCGGCAGCTAGATCCAGCGGGTCAGTTTGCCTCCCCCTACAGCTATGTTGGCGGTAACCTGTATGCCAGTGTCGATCCGAATGGCGAATTTGCAATCATCCCCGTTCTAACCTGGGCGCTTTACAATGGGCTCTCTCAGCAAGGTGGATTAGATAAAAAGGCATTTGCATTCGGCACGTCATTCGCGCAGGCGGCTATCGGAGGCCCCGGATTCTTTATTAATCACCAGGTTTCAAGAGTGGCCTCGGAATTGTTTGGAGGAGGAGCCAATGGTAAAATTTTTGATTATATTAGCACCGCGGCGAATGTTGCTGCGATTGGAATTGCGGGTTATAATTTGTTGGGGAAGGGCTTGAATCAGTTTGGCGTACAATCGTTTAAATTACCGGTTGTGGGTACGATTGGGACTAAAATCAATTTAGGGAATAGTCTTTCTGCTGCGGTTACCATGAGGATAGGAGCGATTTTCGGGAATCCAATTGGGCCAATTATAAAAGAAAGTAGCTTTAAGACAGTATTCAGTAATATGAAAAATAAATGGACACCCGGTACACATATAAAACGCGCATGCGATTTTAACTTGCCCCGACATGAAAAATCCGGGACAAAGTATGACAAGTTCGATGCATTTAACTTTTTCGAGCACGCATTAGGAGCGTATTTGTATTATAATATTGCCTCCGGCGGCGCTAGAGGAGATATTGGTGCCCATTCGCAAGCTATGTTTGATTACTATACTATGTTTGAATGGACTTTCGAACACACTGAGGATTGGTCTACCCAGGACTATGCCGCTGATTTAACCGGGGCATCATTTGGCTACTATTTAGGCTGTCCGGATTGGATCAACAGAAAAGTAGATTGGCTGTTTTAGAGAAGGCAGAAAAGCAGTGTTAAAATTGTTCTTAATATTAATTGTTTTATGCTTATCTCCATTAGCCAGATCGCAATTAACTGATACCAGGAATTTTATTGCTGGTGCTGAATTGGGAATATTTTTAGCCGATTTTGGAAGCAATCCAATGGCGATTCTACCTGGCGATTTAAACAGTCATGATTTTATACCAATTTCTCTTTGGGGCAAGCTGGGATATAGGTTTAAGGAACTAAGAGTTATGTCGAAATTTAAATATTGGAACCCTTCTAAACCATTTACCGAAGAGGAAGAGCACTTAAACCTTTCCGAACTTTTCATAACCGCTATGGTAATTGAAGCGGAGTTTTATACAACCAACAGGTTAACCTTAGCCGGAAATAGCGGTTATCAGTATTCGTACTTTAGGGCATATCCAACAAACGATAAACAAATGCAATATAAACATGAAGATAACGGGCCACTGCTTGGCTTTTCATCAAGGTACCTATTTAAAAAGCCAAGTAGTGACAAAGATAAAGCCTTATTTTTTGGCGATAACCTCTCAATGGAATTTTCCTATAAACATGGATTTGCCAAACATCCAACAAACAACTTTAGATTATCATTATATACTCTATATAAGAAAATGCATTTCTTCATTAGAATTCGTTACATGGATCAGAATGATGATTATGGGCTTTATGCGCTAACTATTGGAGGGGATGGCTTTTGGGGTTTCTAGTATCGTGGCAAACAACTCGGAAGATTTGGAATTAATGCCAATCAATGGCACAATTAAAAGCATGGTCTTTTGCCTAAAAAGGGTAATTGCTACTATTATTGTGTTAGCATTTTTAGTTGCTCCCAGCTTTGGTAGTAGTAATAAATTTTTTGGTGATTTTAGCTTGGGGCCTAATTGCGTTGATTTCGGCAGCAGGCTGAAATCAATTTTGCCTACGGATCTAAATGAAGGTACCTGTGGTTTGTTATCATTATGGGGTTCTTTTGGCTATAAATATAAAAACGCTTATGTTATGACACGCTTTGGAATGGCCGGATCAAGTAGAGACAGGGATGCCGATGAACCGCACTACAGTTACGCAAATATTTATATGCTGTCATTAATGGCTTCGCCTCACATTTTTCAGGCAAAAAGGTTGAGTTTTCGTGGAACCGGCGGATTTAACTACACGTATTTTTTAACAGCTCCAACAAATAATGCCAGTCCGAGCTTTAAATACCATGACACTAATATATCAGCAGGTTTGACTACCTCGTTTAGATTTAGATATTCTGATGTAAATGCCAAGAAAGTTGACAGAATAATTGGCGAAATTTCATATGAACAAGGGATGAAGAAGCATCGTTTTAGCAGGTTGAGATTCACTTTTCGCCGCTCGACTAAAAAAGATGCATATTTAGCATTTAATGTTTTTATTGTAAAACATGAAGGTATATTTGATGTATATGCTTTTACCATAGGAGGTTATGGTTTTTGGGGATTCTGGCAAAATTAGTAGGAGTAAACAGGTAATCTCGATAGAATAGGTAAAATAGCTTGGATAATAGGCAGAATTAGTTATATTGTTTCGAAGGCTTAATTATGCGATTTAGCACACGTATTTTTCTGATCATCTTATTTTTAGCGCCCGCGCTTTCGGCGCAGTATTTTCCAATAGAATACGCTGATCAAGTCGATTCACTGCCCATTATCAACGACTATGTCCCCGACTCCAATTTTACGTTTATGAGCTATGCCTTGCCGAACAATCCCAACTGTCAACTCGTTCACGATAATCATCTGTACCTCGGCAGCGGAGCGGTTTTGCAGATATATGAACTTGGTGAAGATGGCCTACCTACATTAACCGGGCAAGTATCGACTCACGGCCTGATTCGGGACATCGAGCATGATGGGGAGTATGTTTACCTCGCCAACGATTATCGCGGTCTTACGATATACGAAGGAGATGATTTTGAGAATCCCGCCGAAGTATCACATCTTCAAACCGAATTTAATACGGATCGTTTACTTGTTTGGGGCGACTCGCTATTTTACAATTCACATTATAAGTTTGGATTAGTCGATGTCGCGGATCGGAGTAATCCATTTCTTATCAGGGAATTTCATGAAGATTCCGTTATAATAGCGACGGAAAACTACTATGATTTATATAGATATCAAGATTATCTGGTTATTCCCGTCGTTCGTTTCCATCACATATATCGTCGATATATAGGCATTTTTGAGCTTTCCGATACGCTGGAAAATCCTGTTATAGTAGATTCTATAGATGTAAGCTATGGTGTAGGATGTAGAGGATTTAGCCTGTATGATAACCGGATTTATATTTATAAACAAGACGCGTTGGAGATTTATGAAATAGAGGATTCCGGGCACCCTGTATACAGAAGCTCAGTTAATATTGACGAAGGCAGGATACTTGGTAGACATTCGGGTTTCTGTGAGAGCAGCGTAAATGGATCAAGAATTGGATTCCTGGGTATATTTGATTTATACCCGGGAGACGATAGCAGTTTTGCCACGATACACGCGTATTCCCTGGATGATCTTTCCAATCCGGTTTTTATAGATAGTACCGAAAGTAACAACTCTGTCAGTTATGATGGACTGACTCAGAATGGAAATTACACATACGGCTTAGGAGATCCTCAGTTTTATGTAGAAGGCCAAATACCGGGCTTGTTTGTGTATCAGTGGTTCGATAGTTTTGAGAGCGAGTTGATCGGCCATTACAGGCAGTATTCTTTTTGCACATCGGTAGAAGCCAGAGGCGATGTTTGCTATGCCGGTACTGTCGAGGAAGGCATGATTCTTTTAGACATCACCGACAAAACATCGCCCCAAATAATCGGAGAAATGAACGCTATACCATCCCCGGTCCAGATGGAAATCATAGGCGACAGGCTATACGTACTGTCGGCAACCAGGTTTATCACTTTTGATATTACAGACCCATCATCCCCGGTGGAGTTGAATCGATTCGGATTTCAGTACGGCTCTTATGCCGTCAATTTCGATATTCACGACGATATCTTGTATATTTGCTATTTCATGGGAATCCCGAACGGCTTCGGTGGCTTGCTTATTGCCGATATATCTGATTTAGATGATGTGGAAATTCTGTATGACGTGTATAATTTGGTCACAGGCCCTCAACCGATGGTGCTTGATTATCCTATCATATATATGCTAAGCGCTGGTGGCGGAAATTGGCAAATCCGGATTTATGATGTGACGGATCCCTCGAATCCTCAACACCTGACTGATCTTGATGAAATTATTTATAATCCCCTTACCGCCGCGGTTTGGGGAGATTACTTATACTCTTGCGGCGCGTTGTTTGAGGTTTACGATGTGTCCAGGCCCCAGTTTCCCGTTCTTGAGTCTCAGGGAGCCGGAGATGAGTTCGATATTTACGCTCAAGATGGCTATCTATTTATAACGCATAAAAGCCATGGTATCTTCGTTTGGGATTTGGAGTCAAGCCCAATCGAAAGACAGGATATAGGTTTTTACCTCTGTTCCGTAAGAGGCAATATTTCCATTGATCTACCTTATGTATATATCCCCGGCAAAGAATATGGCCTTGTCACGCTCAGGTTTGACGCCCCAACCGGCATTGATGATGAAGCGATACCAATACCTGAAGCCACTGAGGTCTTGACGGCTTATCCCAATCCGTTCAACAGTACGGTTTCGTTTCAAGTTCAAGCCAACGGCAAGTCTGATGGCAGCTTACAAGTTTATAATATCGCCGGTCGATTGGTTTGCGATATATATGTCCCCGAGAATGATTTTGGCTATGTTTCAGTTCAATGGGATGGCAAAAATAACCAGGGGGATAACGTCAGCTCCGGTATCTACTTCGCCAGGTATGGGAGTAACGACAAGTCAGAATCGGTGAAGATTGTATTATTGAAATAGCAAACTTTGTTTCATTTACAGAAAGAGAGGAAATAATGAAAAAAGCAGTATTAACTTTAATCGCGATTTTATTATGTATTTCATTTGCTGCTGCCGAATCAAACCGGTGTTCTTTTGGGAATTTTCACAGAATAAATAGTGACCAATTTTCGGTGGCGATTAAGATTGCCAATCATGACACGCTTGGTGGTTTTCAGGTACCATTTTCATTTGACAATGATGATGTAGAAATGTCCTGTGATTCGGTTAGTTTTATCGACAGTCGCTGCGGCCATTTTGATTTTCTTAATGCCAAGATTGATAATGAAAGCAAATCCTTATTAGTTATGGGTATATATCAAACTAATCCGGCTGTGGAGGCTACACCTTTATTACCAGGTAATGGGATGGTCGCCAGGGCATATTATACCATTACGAGCGCGAATGGCGGGGGGAATGGTAACGCCAGAAGAAATATCAGATTTGCCAAAAAGAAATTCAGAATGACTGATAACACCATGGATTTCTCGTTTTGGACAGTCGACGGTGAAACGACCAGTAGTATCTATGAGAACGATGTGATTGATATTGACTCAGAATAATGGTAGATAAAAAAATTATGGATATTTATGGGCAGCTTAATGCTGCCTTTTTGCCGAATACACCCCGCTATGAACCCGCGACCCTTTCAATAATTTATATAAATTCGGGGGATATTTTACGAAAATTAAAAGCCTATAATAAATCAGCAAATAATCAGACTGAAATCAGCCGATCACCCTAAGTAAATAACTATCCTTAAGTTCCAGTCATTGGCGAAGTGATGATTCCTGCTAAACTCGATATTCCGATAAGCAGCAGCTCTGAATAATGTCTTCTTTTCTTGTACGTATCGGGCCCCCGCTACTTTCTTAAATTCCTGAGGTTAAACAGCTTCGGGATTTTTGCTTTTTGGGGGATTGGCTCTTATTAGGGATAATTACTTCCGGTATAACCTTCAGTTCGACCTGCTTAAGGATTCTTTGTGTCTCAATAGAATCGTTTTTCGGCCTTCTATGAAAATGTGGAAAGTTTCATGGCTAGGAAACCATTCATCCGGCAGCCGCAAAGTTCACTGATAGTGTGTATCATACAGATTTGTGTGTAGTGCTTTCTTTAGTTTGTACTATTGAACAGGCTCATAATCCGAAGGTCGGAGGTAGGATTGAACTTCGGAATACCTACGTAAATCGAAAATAACTCTCAACATTTACTTAAGTGTCAAATGCATATAATATTATTTGCAATTTATGGGCAAAAAAGTTGTAATGACACCAATTCTTTAAGACGCTTTCTCTATTTAAATCTGAATACTCTCTTAAATTAAAACAGAGAATATAAGTAATTTGTTTAAAAATCCTTTACAACGTGATGATTTGATCCGGCATATTGGGAGAGAGCGCTTGGTATAAATCAGGAAAGCAGCCAATAGATATACCCTCAAAAAGCCTGTCGGCAATTTCACGTTCGTAGCAACACTGATCACAACCCATTAAAAGTATATTTTTTTCCTTGGCGACCCTACAAAGTCGTTCACCAATTGGATCGCCTTTGACGAGAACGTAGTTATTATCTTCAAAAAAGAACATTCCCACAACGTCAACCCCGTGGCGGTTTTCTTCGAGTTGCGGTAAAATCATCCTACCAAGTACATACGAAACAGTGTGTTTCTGTGTAGCAAAAATGTAAGCTACTTTCATCTTAAATCACCTTTCTTTTCTGACTAAAGTTAAATAGGTTACTATACACATCCGGCCATCAAAAAAATATCTGTAAATTGCCACTAGATTTTGTCATATACAATGCATCTAAATTATTTTACGGCCAGCACCGCCGATAATAGTGCCTGCACAGCCAAATTAGCCCTGTCATATTTGTATGAAGGAACCTCGGGGAAAGTTATTATTAAATCCGGTGGGGCAATTTGTCTCGCTTCTTTTAATGAGAGGCCGGTCGCTAATTCTGCCAGCCGCTCACAATATGCAATTAATGTTACGCATGTTGTGCATTTATAATTGATGGCCCTTATATGATCATCAAGCACATCGACATTAAACTGCGCAGCCAATTTACTACTATTTTTTACTGTCTTCCCCCGAAAGGGCAATTTGTGATCTCGAGATCGTCGGTAGCCCTGATCGAAGTAATCAATTACTTTTCTTAAGGCGGTGTCGCAACTGCATGACATATCCTTCGAGTCATTCATTTTTCTAATTACCTCCGCCTAAGAAATTTAAACATACATTGCTTTACGTTACAATCTCCGCCGGCTGAAGTTCATCGCGTTAATTAACCACGGTTGATGGACCGCAGGTGACTGACAACGTACCTGGTCGTAGAACTCCTGGAATATCCAAACCAATAGCATTGTCATATATTTATCTCAATATTTGAGCGACCAAGATAACCTATGCGCGACTTCCTATAACTGTACCTCGAATCACTCTTCCGGGAATTCCACCGTTACCAAAAAGACCTGAAAACTTAAGCATATTCTTCCCCCATTCGGTTATCAAGTAGAACGCGTTCTTTCCGCAGATTGGCGAGGAAAGAAACCACCTCTTCCTGAACGCTATTGGAAGGGACACGATATCGATCTGCTAGAATTCTGGAAACCTGCCCGATATTTCTGTCCCCATCCAATAGTTTGATAATTTCCGCAGCATTATGATTAAGAGAAATAAACCGATAATTAACAGAATCAAAGAGGATGTGGCTTTTCCTGCGCACGGCCTCTTTATTAATCCTATTTTTTATATTTTCCGAGATCTCGGCTAAATCATATTGGCTCTCATAGAAGCAAATTTGGTCAATCAACTTAGGAGCACAAGCATCATCGACTTTTATCTTAAAACGAGAATTGTCTGAATTGCTTCTTTTTTTATTCTTAACCAACGTTAATAGCCCTTTGTGGCCATACTTGGCGTTGTAAAGAAATGTGTGTCCCCATTCAAGATAACCCCATACATCAAAGTCCTCGAATGTTTGCCTAATCGCTGCGATGAATTCCTTCTCCATCCCTTTTGCCTCCGGTACAGACATTCCTGATTCACTCTCAAAATCGTAAAAAAACTTGAACAGCTTGCCATTACCCGAATCCACTATCCGGATTCCATATTGGTTCGGGCAAGCGAATATAGGAGAACCCTCAAGTAGCCCAAAAGTGGTTGCGCATGCCGAACTTATGAGGTCTTTGTTCCGTATTACGAAATCAATTGTTCGTTGAGCGTCGGCTTTATTCTCGCCGGGAAAACCGAAGAAAATATATAAGTGCGTGCAAACTCCTGCTTGTGAGAAATAACTCAACACTTTTGTTATTGTGCTATTATCGGTATTCTTCCTCATGAGCGAAAGCACTCGATCCGACGCAGATTCTAATCCGAACCTCAGATGGACGAATCCCGCCTTTGATATTTTGTCGCACAGCTCGGGTTTGAATTTCTTCTCGAATCTTACATCCGTCGCAAGTCGTACCCGCAGATTCCTTTTAATGATTTCCTCGGATATTTGCTCCAGGGAACTCGGCGAAATTGCCTCATCGGTAAAGGAGAAATATTGTGTCTGGAATGTTTTCGAAAGGTGTTCCAAATCATTTACTACATGCTTCGCTTCGCGTCTTCTGTAATGAATCCCGCCAATCTCGCCTCGATCGCAAAAGGCACATTTTCCCCAATAGCATCCCCTGGATGACCCTAGCGCTAAAATTGGAAATGGCGAAAGATATAACTCCAATGGAAATCCTTGATAATCTGGCGTAGGTAATTCGTTCATATCCACATAATCACATCCTGAATTGAATAGAACTTTATTCCCGTCCGTGAATAATAGACCCGGGATCGATGCCAAATCTTCTCCGGAGGCTAAAGCCCTTATTAAAGCTAAAAGCGGTCTTTCGCCTTCTCCGACAATGCCAAAGTCCGCGAAAATTTTAAAAAATTCCGGAACGCTTGCCAAACGTGTCGCTACTTTAGTTGTTATATAACCACCTAAAACAATGATGATATTAGGAAAACGTTTCTTAAGCATGCGGCTGAGGGTTAAGCCCGGCAACACTTGTTCTTGAAGTGACAGTGAGATACCAATGATCCGGGGTCTCCTATCCACGAGGGAATCGATCGTGTGCGTGTCATAGACCTTGATAAAGGGATTTGAATTTGTGTCTTCGGTCGCTTGAATGAGATTATCTAAATCGGTATAGTTGAAATCGACTGTAAAATATTCCTTAGTAATCTCGCTCGGGAAATGCGCCATGGAAATCATTCCAAATGCATTCTCCAGTATTTTTTTTGAATAGGATAGGTTTGAAAAATTGTAAAATCGCTTTGGGTCGCGAAGAGTGTTTTTTGCCTCCTCGATCTCCTCGATCGTTGTACTGGATAAGGCAAGAGCCTTAAATATATCAAGAAGTCTCTTTTGATCGGGGGTAGATAGCTTCCGTTTCGCTTCAAGTGCAGAGCGCGCATGTTGAAGCATTTCAATGGTACCGCCCAAATACTCACGTGACGTAAGAAAGTGATAGGTTTCTATATTCAGATCCCTTTGGGCAACGTCAATTCCCCGAGATTGTAGATAAGCTTTGAGAATAGGCAATGTGCACCAGGGCTGGTAGGGGAAACAATGAGGCGGAAACAAAAGGAGAGTTCTCATAAGGCATTTCCTTGCTCCTTAAGTATTAGTGGTATATAGTAGTCCATTAGAATCTGCATATCACCCATATTGAGCATCGGAGGACAAACCACATCTTTTTTAAAATCCATTCCATGGTTTAAGACAAGCCTGGAACATCCTCCTCCACATACTAAAGCCAAAGCACATTCTTTGCACGGCGATAGATTCAAAACGTCTCGATTCATCCACGATGCCAGAACCTGACGATCCATATCCAATGTAGGATAAAAGCGGCCAAGACGGAAAACTTCCGTCTCACAGCAATTCATTCAGCAACAGGCAAACATATTTCCCATCAGGTCAAGACTAATTTGATTGCCCATGGTTGCGGAACAATATTTAATCTTCGGAAAAGGAAGAGTTCCTTTTTCAACGATGTGTTCAAAATATTTGGCAAGACGACAACAGATGGACATGAACGAAGTTTGTTCGTGTTGCGTTTTCATCTCCAGTAATTTCTTTAGAGTGTTGACGCCTACCTGTTCTATGCACCATTCGCTCTCGGGGCCGAATTCATCCACAGGACTTATGCCAACGGCGATCCTTTTATCAAGCCAGCCCTTTTGAATAATTAACCTGGCAAGTTCGGGAATAAATTCTATATTATCTTCATCGACATTTACTCTGATTGCAACGGGCAAGCCTCTATTTAATGCCACGTCAATTCCTTCGGCAATAAACTCAAATGAACCTCGGCCATTGGCGAAGATACGTCGTTGATCATGAACTTTTTGGGGTCCATCTAGAGTAACCTGAATGAACTCTAGGTCATATTTTGAAAGCAGGTCCGCATAATACGCTAACTGGACTCCATTAGTTATTAACTTTACTCTATAATCGTTTTTTTTGCATAAATCCAAAATCTTCTTAATGGCTTCCCGGTGACTTCTACCCTTGAGAAGCGGCTCGCCGCCAAATAACTTAATAATAGGCGCCTGCTTACTATTTCTCATTTCATTCAGGATTGAAATGGCACGAAACATACTATCGATAACTTCAGGTTTAATTACCCCCCTGTTTCTATGAAAATTGTGATTCTGAAAACAATACGTACATCGCAAATTACACAAGAATGTAACATAAATTTCGACTCTTAGGGGTTCGTTAATATATAATAGTTTTGAATTTTCCTCATACTCATTTATTACGGTCTGTTCGTCAGAAGCGTGTTCATAAACGTATTTTCTTTTGCGGCAGTATCTAATGAAATCCGAATATTCTCCTGATACATCCCTATCCGCAGA
Source organism: Candidatus Zixiibacteriota bacterium (assembly GCA_024231855.1). Taxonomy (GTDB): domain Bacteria; phylum Zixibacteria; class MSB-5A5; order UBA10806; family 4484-95; genus JAAEQD01. The sequence continues at coordinate 30,654 of JAAEQD010000229.1, read as the reverse complement.
TAAGTTCATCACCTCAATGGCTCGTATATCAAAGAAATCCATAGCGCCGCTTAAGGGATTAAGAATTACCCGCCAATTCTGGTCAGCGGCATTAAAAATAAGGTTGTATTTGCTTAGATACATTTTGACTTCTCGATCGGGCCGCGAATAATTCCACTTTTTCAAATACTATTTATCTTAACCTGAATATACAGTCTCCTTAAGATAAACTTTTTGCCCGCTTCAGCTTAAATTCAACATTTTATTTTTTCTTAAATAATATTATCTGAGATCTACCTGTAGGTTAGATCATAATTGGTAAATCATTAAAATCGCCAGCCCAATTTCGCTTTTCATAATCGAAAAAGTAATATTACCACCTCAATCTGGCAACTACTTCCTCTGAACATACAGTACCTGTGGTTTCACGGATTGCAGTCGAGATTTTTTCAATTACCGGCCTAAATTTAGGCTGTAATTCCGGATTCGATAGTGTGACCTGGACTTCAAAACCAGTTTTCCCCACAATTCTTTCTACATTTTTTTCTTGTTTGTTATCCATGATCTTCCTCCTTAATCCTTAAAATGAAAAATATAGCGATAATATCTCAGTTTTGATAAATCATATTACAATACCAATCTCAATAATAAGCATAAGGTGTTACCTAAAAATCCGCAATACGAAAAATTTAGGTGTATTATACGTACACGATTTTACGCACTATTATTTTGAAATCACTGCCCTATTTATAATTAGCCGATTGTCTTGAGGTTGACCTGCCCTCCCGCCCCATAAATCGGCCAAGTTTAATTGTCAGGAATTGGATACTCAAAAACCTCAATAAAAGTTTAAATTTTGCAAAGGCAGGTCAACTTAAGAAGTGGTACAATAAATGGGAGTATATCAGGTACTTTTTATGACAAAGGATCTTTGTCATAAAACGATTTCTAACATTTTTCTAACAGTATTAGCCAAAACAACAGATAATAAGAGAAAACACCAGACAAAAGGCTCAAGCTAAGTTATTGCTATTATTACCCCTTAGTGTCTGGTGCTTTCTACTGTTTGGACTATTGAACAGGCTCATAACCCGAAGGTCGCAGGTTCAAATCCTGCCCCCGCTACTTTCTTAAATTCCTGAGGTTAAACGGTTTCGGGATTTTTGCTTTTTGGGGGATTGGCTGAAAAGTATAAGCAAAGATTGGCGCAATTCCTTGGGGTTCAGCGTAATGGGCCTATTTATAGAAACTTAGCAAAAACACAGTGAGAGGAATCATAATCCTCGTGTCCGGGATCCGAATCCCGGCGTTGATATTTATCCCCCAACAGGTTACAGAGATTCAAAGACAAAGCAATAATGCCCGCGCTAACAATACGCTAACATTATAGATAAAAAAAGACCGCCCGGATGTATGAGCAGTCATTGTATCGAAACTTCTGACGATATAAGGATATGATTGATTATCTGTTATTAGAGACCGGCGGTTAGGTGGATGGTGAGAGTCATAAAATTGATATCAGGAATGTCAAAGCCGCTTTTATGTTTAGTTTTAGCGCTTGTAATCAGGTTTTCCATTAGTATGGCTGTTGACGCTACTGTGGAGGATGCCATCCTCAAAGAAAACTGGCAAATGGTCATTAACTTACTTGAAAATAACAGTGTAAAAACCGGTACCCCGGTAGCCAAGCTTATCCTAGGGCATGCTTGCCTGGCTACAAAACGATATAATAAAGCAAAATTATGGTTCGATTCGGTAAAAGATGGTGATGATTTTTTGTTATGGTCGGAATGGAATAAATCGCTTCTTAACAGACATCCCTACAACCCGATCGCTATTTATTTATCTGCTGACGCAATGTTGCGAATTGGCAGAATCGAAAAAGCTATTGATGGGCTCAAATTGGCTCTCAAGAAAAGAGAGGATTTCGAACTCGCCTCTGAAGCCCTAATGAGGATAAATCATCTCAATAACAAATATAATCAGACCATTTCAAGCAATGATAAAACCGGGAATGAAAACTTAACAGATAACAGGGCATATTTGAAGACGGGTAGCGTTTATAATAAAAAAAACAATAGCGACAAAGATAACTCGGATGATACAAAGTATTTCGGGATTAACGCGGAGGATATCAAATCTGACTTCAATCGCGGAAAAAAACATCATCAAAAAGGAGAGTATCGCCTGGCTATCTCGGATTTCACTAAAACTTTAGAATTGGAAAAAGAGAATTATCGAGCATATCGAAATCGTGCGGCCGCATTCCATAAATTAGGCGAGTATGACAAAGCCATTTCAGATTTTACTATGGCCATCGAAGAAAATCCGAATTATCCTGAGGCTTATAACGAACGAGGAGTTGTCTATTATGAGATAGGCCAGATCGATCAGGCTATTTCAGATTTCGCCAAGGCCATTGAGAGTGATTCAAGCTATACAAATGCTTATATCAATCGCGGCGTAATATATATGAAAATGCTCGGGGATGTTGAAAAAGGTTGCGCTGACTGGAAACGAGCTTGTGAACTTGGTGAATGTAGACGTTATTTGATTGCGGAAAAGCAAGGTGATTGCGAATAGGAATCATTTGTAAGTAAACTTTCACAATCTAGCCCAAATTATAATCTTGTTTAGTAATCATAAATTAAGGAAGGGCTGTGAAAATTATCCCATTCTATAAATAACATGAATTATACCTAATTTTTAAAGGTATCATGAACTTATAACCTGCGTGTGGATTTATGAATATCTAACTGTATTATTTAACTATCAGTTCAAATATAGGGCTCTCGCCATATTTATTCCGCTAAACTTCTGTGTTTCAAATAGCTACATGGAAGTAAACTGATGAGCAGTAAATGATTATCGGATATCATTGCATTTTCTTTGACCAGCCGGATTGTTGATATATTTCGACATCCCGCTGTCTTTTTCTAACTTCATATATATTATTAAGTTATTGACTGCAATATAGGATTTACCCTATACTGATTCTCCATAATTACCCAAAACGAATCTTCTTAAACGCGTTAAACCGTTGATATATTATACATTACATATTCCGGCATCCTCTTTGCTTTAAAACAATGTAAAAGATTACTGATTTATGTCAAGGAGGAGGTAAGAAAAAATGAGTAGAATATGGAACAACAGATTAACGCGGATTATCGCGCTCATTGGTTGCTTGATGATTGGTACGGGAACTGTCTTTGCCAATGATATATTCGAAATGATAGCCACCGGAACTGTCAGAGCTTCTATCGTCATTTCCGAACACCAACCATTGAATTTTAGCGAAGGTGGCGATCTCTACCAGGGCGTTTCAAAATCCGTCAGCATAGATGAAGCCGGTACCGGTTCTTTTAATATTGCCGCCGCAACAGGAGATAATATCCAGGCTCAGCTTCTTCTGCCTGAATACCTGTGGTGCGCTACAGTCGGTGTCAAGCAACGTCTCGTTATTTTGTTTGGCGCGACGGATGCCGCTTGGGGTGATGCCGGTGAATCGGATCCGGAACTCGCCGCCGGCGTGACCGTTGTTGATCCCACGAATTTACCAACAATGACAATTGCAGCCGGTCAGACCGCGGTAGACCTCTTTTTAGGTGGTACGGTATATCCGAGCGCGACCCAGAAGGCCGGTACTTATACAGCCAGTGTTGTTCTCTCGGCCTGGTATGAGGGCGACTAAATAGAAAAAACCTAAATCTCGAAAACAAAAATGGAGCCTTTTTGAGGTTCCTTTTTTGATCGCTATTTTAGAGGCAAATTCCTTCAAGATGTTGATTTTAATGAACTGATTTCTCACCGCCTATTTGGCGAAGTTTTGCCAATAGCCGCCTACCGGATATTGACAGACTCTGTAATATGGCCTGACAGTCAGCCCTGATCCGCTTAATAATAATTATTGGAATTGATCGGTTAAATCTAAAATTTATGGATTTTTGCATACTGTCCAGAATATTCAGTTATTGTTTGACATGTTCTGATTTTGCGTTTAGAATTCATGTCATGAGATCTGTTATTACCGCATTGATCTTGGTTTTTGGGGTTAGTTCAAGCGTGGCCCAAACTGTCACCGCTACCAATGATCTGCTCTTTGGGGATATATTTGCCGGAGTTCCGAAGACAATCTTAAAAACCTCAGCCGCTAGTGCCGCCGAGTTCACGGTCACCGGTACATCCGGTGATGAGCTCACCCTTACCTTCGATCTGCCGACTTATCTATCCACAACTGGAGCTAATATGCAGGTATTTTTCGGTAATATTGATTGCGCTATTGACTCAACAAACCCACCGGATCAGTCTGATCCCAGTGCTGACGACTTAAATCCCCATGAGGTACAAACTTACAGGTTTGGGTCCAGCGGCCAGCTTAATGTTTGGCTGGGCGGGAAACTTGTTCCCGGCCTCGTTCAAAAAGCCGGTAACTACGTGGCTACTATACGGTTAACCGCAGTTTTAACAGGTGATTGAATATCTCCCTCTCAAGCTATAGGTAATTCGTACTCGAGCATTTAAACTATCAGCTTTTTTTTTATATGATATGTTAAGAGTTGCCCGAAAAGTGGCGATTTATATATCAAGATGAAACCTAACGCTAGATTATAAAATAATATTGGGAACTAGATAGAACCTAATCTCAAGGAGGAGGTAAGGAACAAATGAGTAGAACATGGACAGGCAGATTAGCACGAATTGTCGCGATAACGGGTTGCTTGATAATACTCGGCGCGGGAACTGTGCTTGCCAATGATGTATTCGAAATGACAGCTACCGGCGTTGTAAGAACCGCCATTGTCATTACCGAACACCAAGCATTAGATTTTAGCCAGGGTGGCGATCTCTACCAGGGCGTCTCCAAAGCAGTCGGCATAGACGAAGCTGGAACAGGTTCGTTTATCATAACCGCGGCGGCAGGTGATAATATCCAGGCTCAGCTTCTTCTGCCGGAATACCTATGGTGTGCTACGGCAGGCGTTAAGCAGCGTGTGGATATTTTCTTCGGCCCTACGGATGCCGCCTGGGACAATACTGGTGATCCTGATCCTGAAACCGCCGTTGGCGCGACTGTTGTTGATCCCACGAATTTACCCACGATGACAGTTGCTGGCGGTCAGACTACTGTAAACCTATTTTTAGGTGCAACGGTTTATCCGAGCGCTTACCAGAAAGCAGGGACTTATACTGGTAGTGTTATTCTGTCAGCCTGGTATGAAGGTGACTAAATAGCAGTAAGCTTAAGCTATAAAATGAAAAAAGGGACCTTTCTGAGGTTCCTTTTTTTTATCCGTAATTTACAAAGCTGGCCCAGTAGAAGCTTCAGTCTTGCCGATTTGATATTTTCTTCGCTTGACCGTTAATGAATTAAGCATTATGTCGATAAATATATAGGATTTGGATGTTGCATTTTGGAACGTTTTACCAAATTTGAAGTAGGCAGTGTTTTGGAAGTACTGAAATTAAAAACAATCGTCGTTGCAATCACACTATTGCTTGGAATGATATTGGCCGATAGTGTAACGTCTCAGGATGTCGCGGTAGGCTCCGCCACTACGATAGGGGTGCAGGCGATTACTGTTACATCACCTCAGGCGCTCGACTTCGGGGATATCCTGCAAGGGATACCGAAATCTGTCACCAATAATAATGGCTCAGCCGGTATCTTCGAGATATCCGGACAAAACCAGGCTGGAATCAATCTTTATATTCAGTTACCCGAATATTTATCTCAATCGGGCAGCGGTATTCGTCTCCCGATAATATTCAGCGCGGCCGACGCGTCGGTGGATACTACCGGAGCAGGCAATCCGGCGGGCATGGACGCGAACAAGGGCTGGCAAAATGTAAATCCGAGGGGTTTGCCCGCGGCGGCCATCATCGGCTCCAATGGAACCGACATTTATATAGGCGGCAAAGTTGTGCCCTCGGCAAGCCAAAAATCAGGTACTTATACAGGTAGCGTTGTTTTAGTTGTATCATATAATGATTCCTGATGAAAGTTATGGCAATTGACAGTGAATAATAGTAAAATTGACGAAACTAATACGGTGAAAATTTCTTAATAGAGGTGGAGTAATAAAGCCAATAAGGAAAAAACCGGTCAGCTTTCTATCAATGACAATAGCGCTAATACTGATAGTGGGACCGGCACATGTAATGTCCGCCGATTCCGACAATGCCTCCTCGACGGCAAGGGTGCTGTTGGCCATCACGGTAACCTCTACCCAGGACCTGAACTTTGGCTACATTTATGGGGGCGTCCCCAAGTCGATGGGTTATAATGATGACGATTCGTCGGCTATCTTTACAATCACAGGTGAGCCAAGCGCCGGTGTCAATCTTCAGTTCGTGTTACCGGAATATTTATCGCTGTCGGATGGTTCCGCCCGGGTTCCAATAATATTTTCAGCTACCGACGCGGGGGTGGATACCACCACGGAAAGCCCATCAACAATGGATGCCGCTGATGGCTGGATAAATCAGAATCCGCGTGATCTACCGGCCGGGGCGGTTATTGGGGCTGGAGGAGCAACCAAGATTTACCTTGGCGGCAAAGTGGTCCCATCGGATAATCTTAAGGCAGGCACTTACAATGGGGATATTGTTTTAAGTGTCTCATATGATGGGACATAGAGGGTGTTCAAATTATTAGGCAAGTTATGCGAGATAGATTTAGAGAAATGACAAATTACCTGGGAGTTACGATATGTTAGGATCTAATAAATGTCATGCCGGAACATTGAGCGGCATACACTGGAAATTTGTAATAGCGGCGATTCTTCTTTTTCTTCCCGTACAGGAATTGACCGCGAGTGTGCTGGTATCTCCAACGGTGGTTTTTATAACGGATAAAAACCCGACCGGCCGAATTACTTTGCTTAACCGAGGTGATACGCCCCAGGAGGTATCGGTATATTTCAGCTTCGGTTTGCCGATTTCCGACAGCCTTGGCAACTTATCGGTGGTATTTCAGGATTCGGCGGTTACCGACCCGCGTTCTTGTCTTGGATGGATTAAAGCTTTCCCCAAACAGGTAATTATCGGTCCTGATGAATCTCAAGTTGTGAGGCTGATGGCGCGCGCGCCGGATAATCTTCCGGATGGTGAATATTGGGCGCGAATAATGGTTCGATCTCAGGGCGCGACAGAAGAGGTACCTGTCGCTGGAGAGCAGGATGGGATACAAACACAATTAAATATGATAACAGAAATGGCTCTTATGCTTAAGTACCGGACAGGCGATCTTGTCTCCGATATGGAGCTGCAAAACGCCTCCGCGTCGTTCAAGGACTCAATGGTTGAAGTTATGATTGATCTGGAGAACCGCGGTAATGTTTCGTATATGGGTATGCTGGAAACCCGCCTGTTAGATAGCGATAACAAGGAAATTAGCAGCAAACTCAATAAACTCGCTGTATACCGTCATCTGAAGCGAAGAATAGATTTAGAATTTATTGAAGGTGAATTTAAAGCGCCATTCCGGGTCGAAATCAAAATCGACAGCGAGGGGCGTAACGATGTAATGCCTGAAGATATGATAGCCGGTAATAAAATTTTACGTACGGTGGATATAGAGTAAATAGAGTTAAAACCAAAAACATTACTCTAGTTATATGAAAATGTCTAAATTAAAATTAGCAATATCAAATTGTATCCGCGTCCCGATCGCGGTTATGCTGCTGACTATAATGCCACTTTCGGCCGGGCAAGCCCAACAACCGGAAACAGGGGATTTGGAAGTAGTTGAAATTGTCGTTAATTTCGAAGTCCGTAAGCTGATCAACAGGGATATATTCGCCCAATATGATGGCTTCGATATTTATCTGCCTTTGATTGATATTTTCAAACAACTGGAATTATATATCGATACTGACTTTCGAAGTCAGCGTTTTTCCGGGTTTATTATTTCCAAAAAGAATAAATTCGAAATCGATCTGACCAGGCAAAAAGCCCTGGCCATGGGCAAAACTCATAAACTTTTGTCCTCTGATTATTTTCTCATGCCCCACGAGCTATATTTACGAATCGACCTTTTTAAGCAGTTATTCGATCTTGAAATGGAGTTTATATTTTCGACCCTGCAAGTCAAACTTCCATTAAACGAAGATTTCCCATATTATCAAAGGCTGAAAAGGCGCCAGGCTCACGTAAAACTTGAGACTAAAAAGGAAGCGCTGAAAGATGTAAATCGCTTGCCGCGGAAAAGGGAGTACTTTGGTAGCGGGGCTCTTGATTGGACTATTTCCGCCAGCCCCTACAGGGGGGGGACCCCTTACGCCAATCTTATCCTGGGCGGAATGCTGCTGGGTGGAGATTTGAGTATTGCCGGCGGCGGCAATACTATAACCGGCTTTGATAAAAACGAGTTTATTTATAAATGGCATTACTGTTTTGATAACAATCGCTTCCTGACTCAGGCTGAATTGGGGCATATCTATACGGGCAGTTTGCTCTCGCGTCGTTTATTAGGCGGGCTTGTCACAAACAAACCTCAAGTACAACGCAAGCATTTCCAAACAGTTAATCTTTCCGGAGCCCCCGGAGCAGGTTGGGAAGTAGAACTATATATTAATAATCAATTAACCGACGTTGTTTACACCGACAATACCGGCGAGTACGATTTCCAGGTCGACATCGTCTATGGAATCACGGAAGTTATTTTAAAGATGTATGGGCCTAATGGCGAAATAACGACGGAGCGCAAGTATATTGGCGTCCCATACAACCTGATTCCAAAGGCCAGTTACGAATATTCGGCGGCGTTCGGCGAAGCCCAGGAGGTTGATAATAACGGGAAGTATATCCAGGCAAGTGGCGCTTATGGGTATTCCAACCGACTGACATTTGGTCTTTCCTCTGAACTGCCGTTGTCACCACAACCTGGAGAGAAGTCGACTTTTTCCGGTGATGCTACATACCAGGTGATGGAAAATTTGACAACAAATGTATCTTTTGCACCGGGCTACACTCTGAGCATAGCGCAAAACTTCAGTCATCCAACAATGATGAACTTAAACTTCAGCTATTCGAAGTTTTTTGAAAATCAGTTTCGAAACAGACTGAATCAGATTCATGATTTTAAACTCTCCGCTTCATCTCCTTTAAGAATTGGCCGGCATCATTACGGTTTGAAATACTCTATATCCTGGAGTAAATTTCCTGGAATAAACAATATAAATATGAATTATGGATTTAACACATCCCTGGGTGGCTTTTATTTAAATTACTTAGGGCGTTACAAGATATCAAAACATTCTGAACAATCCGTTAAAAACGTATCTAGTAAGCTATTTCTATCTCCGCAGTTTTTCCGATGGCTAAGACCCCAATTTAAAATCTCATATGACCACACTTTAAATCAAGTGACTCAGTACGGTCTTAATTTGAACAAAAGACTATTCAAAACAGGCCAACTCTCTTTATCATTCGAAAGACATGAGATTACAAAATCATACCAGGTGGCGATAGCTTTGAAATTCTGGAGCAATTTCGCTGATTTTACGTCGAGACTTATTCATTCGGATGGTTATACATCATTGTCACAGATACAGAGCGGGTCAATCCGCTTCGATCAGGATGCCCGTAGATTGTTCTTCGATCGGCGGAACAGCGTCGGTTATGGCACCGCGGTAATCCGTCCATTCATGGATAATAATTACAACGGTGTTCTCAACGAGGGTGAGGAATATATACCGGGGCTCAAAGCAAGTATCAAAGGTGGCCGGCAGAAACGTTTCAGTAAAGATCAGTACTATTATGGAGGGTTACGACCGTATAATCCATATATTGTTCGGATCGACAAGACCAGCCTTAACAATCCGATGCTTAGGCCGACACACGAAAATTACGAGGTTTTCTGTAATCCCAATACTGTTACAACTATCAATGTGCCTTTGGTGACAAGCAGCGATATCAGTGGACAAGTATCCAGACAAGTTGGCGACATGAAGACCGGGCAAGGTGGCATCAAGTTAGTGATAATCAATATTACCAATGAAAGCGTAACCGAAATTACTACTTTTTCAAACGGTCAATTTTACTATCTCGGTCTCCTTCCTGGTTCTTATCGGATATATATAGACTCAGAGCAGCTCGATAAATATGGCTATAGATCAGAGCCGCATGGGATCGAGTTTGAGGTTGAACCGGTTAAAGGCGGAACTTCAATTGAGGATATCAATTTACTGCTAATCCCAAAGGAATAACTTGTAGTATCTACTTAGATTGTTTCAATTTTCTAAGCAATAAATCAGCTTAATATGTCACCGATACTTTATTTTGCTTTAAGACAGGTCTGCAAAAAATTCGCCAGCTATCAGGAAAGTAGATGTGCAAACTTCGCTGATATGTATTGGAACAAACTAGATTTGATCCAGCTCTTTCCTAACGGCCACGGCAACTGTTTTAATTGTAAGAGGTTTTTTGATAAATGATTTTGCGCCAAGTTTATTGGCATATTGTATACGCTCGGTTTCCGCGTAACCGGAAACTATGATAGCTTTCTGATCTGGATTAACTTCAAGCGCTTGACGATAAGTTTCCGCGCCATCTATGTGACCGGGCATTATCATATCCAGAATTAGGAGGTCTTGCGGATTGTTCTTTATGAACTCTATCGCTTTCTCGCCGTTTTCCACCGTCGCGGTTCTATAGCCCAGCTTACTTAATAGATGTTGCGATACTTCTCTTTGCGTTTTATCATCATCCACAATGAGAATTTTCTCATTACCTCCAACAATATTATCAATTGATAATGGTTTTTTTGAATCTCTAGTAACGGGAAAATACAAGTAAAAGGTAGTCCCTGTGCCAATTGTCGATTTTAAATCTATATATCCATCATGATCTTCCATGACCGAATGCACGATGCTCAAGCCTAATCCCGAACCTCTGCTTTTTTCGGCTGATTTTGTCGTAAAGAAAGGATCGAAAATCTTGGGCATAATATCGTCAGGAATACCGGCGCCCGTGTCAGAAATTGACACTTTGGCATATTCACCTTTTGGGATTCTCCCATACTTGATTTTGTCCGTCTCGATATAGTAATTATCGGTTTTAATTGTAAGGATCCCGTTATTATTCATAGCATCAAGCGCGTTAATTATCATGTTCGATATAACTCTTGAAATTTGCGATTTTCCGCCCTGAACCGCTAAAAGGTTAATATTAAGTTCAGTTTTAATATGCACAGATGGCTTAATATTATCGATTTGCTCAATGATCTCATTTATGATTTTATTCAAATTTATCGCTTCAAGAGTGTAATGGCCTCGCCGGCTTAATGTTAACAACTGCTGATTGATTTCAGCCATGGTTTCAGCAGATTTTTCAATCGCGTCAAGGAATTTAACGCTTGAGCTGTCTAGAGTAGTATTTTCTTTAATAAATTCAGGGTAAGCCAGTATTGGGCCCAATAAATTATTGAAGTCATGAGCTACCTGCCCCGCAATTCTTCCGGCAGTTTCAAGCCGTTGCGCGCGTGAGGCAAAATCCTGCAAACGTTTTGTTTCGGTAGTATCCCTCACGATAATTTGGATAGCTTGATTTTCTTCAAACATTATTTTTTTCGCGGAAATCTCGATTGTAATAGTCGTTCCGTCTTTTCTAATCGCCCTGGTTTCATAACGCGAGGGTACAGGCATCCCGGTTAAGCGGCGCTTCATCCTTTCGTTTATTACAGGAACTTCCTCCGGCGCAATTATAAAATCGAAACCTTTCCCAATTAGTTCTTCTGATGAGTATCCAAATATTTTCGCGAAAGCTTTATTGACCCAATGGTTCTTGCCGTCTATAGTTACAGCTACCCCGTCCAATATTCCTTCGGAAATATTCCTGAATTTCCTTTCGCTTTCCCAAAGAGCAGCTTCAGCCTTTTTACGGTCTGAGATATTTCGTATGGTACCTTCAACGCCTATTGGCTTGTTAAATTTATCGTAAATGACTCTACTATTTATGGAAGTCGGAATTGATTTGCCATCCTTATTCAACAACTGAATTTCATGATCATTAACATATCCCTCACTAAGTAATAATTCCATTAAAATTTCTCGTTCGCCAGGATCGGCATATACGTTCTTAACCGGCTTGCCAATTAATTCATCGGGAGTGTAACCGGACATTTTATAGCAGGATGGTGAGATATTTGTGATTATGCCGTTTATATCGGTTTGATAATAAAGATCCACAAAAGATTCAAATACCGATCTATATTTTTCCTCGCTTTTCTGTAATTTTTCTTCAGCTTGTTTGCGCTCGCTGATATCGCGCATTATTGTCGACAGGTATCTAAATTCACCATCCGGTGACTTATGGGACATAATCACCTGAAGGACCGCGATTTCCTTACCATCAGGTCCCATTAGCGCCGTTTCACCTTCCCATACGCCATTTTCATTAGCCGCGGGAATACCCTCTTTGTTAATAATCTGGAAAGCCCAATCCGGATGGATATCAGAAATATTTTTATTTCTAATGTCCTCGTCCGAACTCCAACCGAGCATATTTCTTCCCGCCCGATTCATGTAAATTAATGAGGAATCGAATCTTGCCATTGAGACTAAATCGCTTGTATTTTCAATTATTCCGTTAAGACGCGTTTTTTCATCCTCCGCTTTATCCCTTTCCCTTTCCCTGATATGTATCTGCTCCAGCATGTTATTGAAACTTTCATAGAGTATGCCGATTTCATCAGCGCTCATTCGATTAACGCGGACCGAGTAGTCACCCTCACTGGATATTCTCTGCGTTACATCGGCGAGATCTAAAATCGGCTTTAAGATAATTGCCTGAAGTTTAAGCGCTAATAAGTATGAAAAAATTATCAAGGCAACGATCAACAATATCAAAGCAGCAAGCCGGTCTCTTACTTTTTCCTCCAGGATATTGGTTGAAGCCAACAGCTTTATAGTGCCATAATCGTAATCGTTGAATACTATTGGTTGTGAGATAAATAAAATATCGGCAATAAATTCGCTTTCGGTATCCTCGTTTAATTTATAATTTTCTATTAGAAATTCGGATTTGTCCGGTTTGAATGAAGCAAACAAATTACCATTACTATCATAAATGTAGCCGCTTTTTATGTATGGAATCGTCTGGATTTTATTCAGTATTTCCGTGGCGCTTTCTTTATCCTCAAATGCCAGCGGTACAACGCAATATTCTCCTATAAGTTTTGCATCCAGGATAACCGCGTTTACCATATCGCTTTTGATAGTAATTATATCCTGAAAAATAATAGCGGCGAATCCCAAACCCAGAGAGAGTGAAGATATTAACAATATGATAGTTAATAGTTTATTTTTAATGGAAATATTCCGCCAACTTGTCATTGTTTATCCTTATATGGCTTAACAATCTTAGCCGCGCTCAGCAGATGAGAACTGACATTAATACTGGAATTCCTGATTGCCGTTTCATTGATCTCAAATCTGACTTTCTCATCAGCGATATATAGATTAATATGTACTCCCTGCTCCGCGAAACCTTCGGTATCGCTGACCGTCAGCACCGGTTTCCCGCTAACGATATTAAGAGTATTAACGAGTGAATCTTCTTCATCGCCGGAGATGAACAATAGATGACAATCGGATATCTCTCCCGGTTTGGAAATGTACCTGATTTCGACCTCCTTATTTCGTATCTTGCTGGATGAGTAAAACTCGCTCAAAATAGGTCCAAATGGGTTTTCGCCGATAACCGTAATAATGAATGGCTTCGTTGTATCGTCTATTTCCGCTTCCTCGGGCCACTCAATAAATCTGGTGAAACGTTCTAAGAAAGCCGCTTTTATCACGGCTTCACTGGTATGTGCCCTTGAGAAGTTTGGCAATAATAACAATAGGAATGCTATTGCTAAAGTAATCTTTCGGTTAATTGATTTCATTTCTAACGCGGTCTTCATCTCTAACTTATTTTATGTTTCATTCGCTATTTGCCTTGGTCGCATAAATTTACTCACTTTACCTCGCATCTTTTAATGGGCGGTACTTGGCCGCCAACTTTCACAGCAAATTCTTTTTCAGTAATTCATCTCATCAATCGATATTGCCGATTAATGCCATGAGATTTTAACCGTATAAAATATCCTTCTCCCATAGCCGGAATCGGTTGGAATTTCGTTAATTCCGCCTTCCCGGCTGGCATATTCGGGAAATACAATTGCTTTATCCGCAGCGTTTTTAACAGATAGATTATGATGGATTATTGCTTTAGAGATTTTATGAAAATACCCCAAATTAATATCTATAGAATACTGAGGTGAAATGTCGGTATTTACACCCCGGGTTTTCGACCAATAATTAGAAAGTACCGAGAATTGGAAATCATTGAATTTTCTAGATAAACCTGCCGAAATACAATGCTGGGGAAAGTATTTAAAATTGTAATATCCATTCGCGTCGATATCACCGTCATTACCATCGACAAAATTATAATTAATAAAGGGACTCACCAGCTTAGGGTTTTCATATTTAATCTCAATTTCTAATCCTTTGGCCTCGAACTCATCCCCGTTTGTATAAGTAAAATGGGTTGTATCCTCCGGCGTGATTTGCCTGGCAGTCCGCTGTATTTTATTGATGTAAGTCGAATAGTAACTCAATATCTGGATAAAGAATTTATTTACTTTTGTGAGATAGGCGAGTTCGAAGGAATTGCTGGTCTCAGGATCCAGATCGGGATTTCCTCTTAACCATCCAGGTGAATAAACGAAAATCTCAAAAATCGAAGGAGCCCTGAACGATTGCCCATAGATGAATTTAAGACTATTCGCGTTATCCAGGCTGTAAACCAACGTTCCTCTGGAAGATATACTTGTACCGAAGTATTCGTTTTTGGTCAAGCGGGCGCCTAATAACACGCCAATGCGTTTATACCTATAGTCTAATTGCATATAACCGGAATATTCATATACCGATTTGTCTTTTAAATTGCTATTGGTTATGATTTGTTTCTGCTTAAAAAAGAATTTCTGGCTATCCAGGCTTTTTCGATAATCGCAATCCAATCCAAAATCCAAAGCGAAAGAATCTGAAATTTCAAAATCAGATCGAACTGTACAATTTAACCTGGAGGTTTCCCATAGCATCCTGGCATTGGCTTCCTCATCGAGAGTGAATTCAACTGAATTCCAATCATAAGTTATATCCGGAGTGATATTGAATCTTTTAATTACAAGTCTATCATACTTATAGCTAAAAAGATAACCGTCAGTAGAATGCGGTTTGCCCGCGCCTGAGGGAAAATTCGCCCCTCCGCCTAAAAAAGCTTGAGATGATGAGGTACCATTAAATAGCACATTGTGACCTTTGTACCTGGAATTGACGGTAACATTTTTTGTTTTTAGATAAGTATCAATATAGCCGTTTTCGCCAGCCATATCACTAAAATGATAATCCAATCCCTTCTCGTCGAAAACACTTCCGTTTACGAAAAGAGATAGATCGCCTTTTAAAACGCTATAACATCCACTGCTCAAATAGCCCTTGGCGTTGCCAATCCCCAGGATAACATCCAAGTTTTCGTCTGTTGATGATTTCAACACAACATTTACTGCCGCTGTGTACGCGTTTGAACCGTAAAGAACAGAGGCGGGACCTTTCAGTACCTCGATTCTTTCCACGGCATTGATATCCACCCTCTCAATATTGGCCTCTCCGGTAATCGAATGCCAGGATGGTATTCCATTGATCATGAAAAGAATCTTATTCGCGTATTGATCCTGTAGAATACCACGACTTGTCGGAAGGTCTCTCTTGTGATAAGTTGGAAAGATATTAAATCCGGAGATAACTCTTAAAGCTTCAGCAACCGTGAGAAAGTTATATTTCCGGATCATATCCTTATCAATCACAGATACAGTAGAAGGAGTGTTAAATATCGTAACAGCTTTTGACGATGACACTTCGATTTTTATATCCATCAACTCTTCAAAAGACATGGCAAGCAGATCTTCAGGTTGGATACTATCTTGTGCGCGCGCTATTGGCTGTAGAGTAAAAAAAAGAAAAAACACAAAGCTTATATCCCAAAAATATTTAAAGAGATTTTTTAACATTTGCATTTCTCCTTTTGTCAGAAAGGTAATATCGTTTCCCTATCAAATAATTCGTTAGATATAGAATAATTATTAGTTTATTTTCAACAAGTTGTCCCCCAGGTGAAAATCACATATCGGGTCTTCTTATCCGAGCCGGGATTTTAAGAGATTACTTTATTATTCCTTAGGTGCCGCGATTCATTCCATACATTACTCAAAATGTGTAATAATTTACACTAATTGTCAACCATATTGTCACAGGTCGGGTTTAAACGGACTATTTTTCAGAAAAAATATGAAAGTTACATATTTCCAAGCCTACAGGCGAACTAACACTTACGTAGCCCGCGTTGATCCCGCGATCTTTTCGCTAAATTTACGGAATTCTTCAAGGAAAATTCAAATTCATCGTAAATCAGAGTAAAACCCGGTTAAAACTAAGTAATCGCCCTATTTAAACAACTATCTTAAAGTTCCGGTCACGGACAAAGCGAAGATATTACGCGAACCGGCTAAGTTAAAAATTGATTTAAAAATATAAAAGATGTATATTGAACAAAACACTGAACAGCCGAATAAAAAGGGAGACAGAAAAATCTAGGCAAGTTAATGTTTAGATAGTAACCGGGAGGAAGTATGAAAAAAATTGTACCGATAATAGCCATCGCCGCAATAGTCTTGATGTCTATGGCAAGCGCTGAGACTACACCTAAATATGTAGGCTCGGGTAAATGCAAGATGTGTCATAAGACTGAAAAACAAGGCAAACAGTTTCTCTTATGGGAGGAATCATCTCATGCCAAGGCTTATCTTACGCTTGCTTCCGAAGAAGCCAAAACGGTAGCCACCAAGCTCGGGATTGAGAACGCTCAGACCAGTGATCAATGTTTGTCATGCCATGTTACCGCTTTTAGTGTTGCTGATAGCTTGAAAGAGAAGACCTTCTCTATAGAGGAAGGTGTCGGCTGCGAGGCTTGTCATGGCCCCGGCAGCGATTATAAGAAAATGTCGATTATGAAAAACCGGGATAAAGCCATCGGCGCCGGTTTATGGTTGCCTGATGAAAATACTTGCGTGAAATGCCATAACAAAGATAGCCCGACTTATAAGGAATTCAAATACGAGGAGAGATTGGCTGAAATCGCCCATCCCCGGCCTCCCGAAGCGGCAAAGTAAAATATAAGTACATTGAATAACCAACGGGAGCTGCTCGGCTCCCTTTTTTTATTGGAATTTTTATTTCGTCTTAATTTAGCTTCAACGCTGAACACGTATATGACATTCGTAGCAACCCATTTCCTGCCAGGCCAGGTCATTACTTATTGGATGTTAAACTCCAATCCTTGCCGCCGCTGATATGCCGGTGAATTTCCGATATCTCATGCTTATAAATTTCAAAGCTTCGATGTTTCGCCTTGCTTATCAAGAATAACGAGAATAAAAAAGCCCTCTCGTGTTTGAGAGGGCTTAATGAATCAGTTTACCGTTTCTTAATGCGCTGAAATAAACTTTCTATTTACCGCGGCGGTGGTTAGTGTACCGAATCCGTTAGGATCGCCCACAGCCAGATAGCCTATTGAAGATTGCAGCAAGCCCACAGTATAATCGGTATTGTGAACGCCATTAGATCGATCCTCGGCGACAAACTCGAAATTGTATAAGGCGCCGGAAGAATCTGAATCGGTAATTTCCACATCCTCTATAGGATGTCCGTTGACATCATCATAGAATCCCGCATCTACGAGTAAAATACTCAAACTGTCAAGTAGACCCTGGATTTCATCTCCTATTCCTTCAACGGAGCCATCGTTATCGAAGTCAGACGCGGCGACCACATTTAAGGAATCCATATCACCATTATGACAGGCTACGGCATTGCAGCCGGCCAGGTTTTCATATTCGCTTTCTTCATCATGCATAGTCATAGTATGCCCGCCAACGTAGTAGCCGATCGATCCGGTCATATGGCAATCGATACATCCATCAGTGGCAACATTAGTATGCGCTGAGTTTGAATAAGTATAAGCATCATATTCATAAGCATTTGTACCTACGAGCATATCGCCCTGGTTGCTATGATGCGGCCCCCAATGCTCGCTCAAAGTGACATCATCGCTTACATAAGTGTTTACATCTCTGCGGCTTTGGTGGCAGGACGCGCAGAGGTTGGCATGGCCGCGATCAAATGTCGAACCATCTTCCAGCGTTACAGCATTCTCAACCCTCAAACTCAGGTTTCCATTAGAGTGAGGAGCGTGGCAGGTAAAGCAACCAATCGCCGAAAAATGATCGCCCTCATAATCTACCCCGGTTACCTCGGCAATGAATCCTTCACTGGTATGACATCTTTCGCAAGATTGGTAGTATGAGTTGGAATTCCTGTTCCTATCCAGATTTTCCCCTGAAGCGTGTTGCGAGCGTTCCCATTGCCCATGGGCCTGGACCAGCATTAGATTATCATCGCCATGGCAGGTGAAGCAATCATCTATGGTAGTAATATCGCCCGTATGAACCTGATCGGCATAATCAGCCGCCCATGCTTTAGTCTCACTTACATGGCAACCGGTCGTTAAGCAAGTGAAATCAAGGGTCAGATAGCCATTTGCAAGTGACCCACCATCGGTCAGTGTTGCGGTGGGATCGGTATTGATCCGCCAGAGATGGGACTGTATATCTCCCTGGTGAATTAACGTGTCCCCAACAGCCGACTTGGCAGCCAGAGGCATATGGCAGCTTTCGCACTCCAACTCGTTTTCATGATGCGGGAGACTGCTGTTCATGAAACTGGCAGTTTCATTCAGATGGCAGTCTTCGCATTGGGTAATAATCGCGTTGGCCTTATCGGGGTTCAACTCATGTAAACCCAGATGGGGATCATGGCAATCGGTACAGTCGAGAACCCTATGCATTGTCGTGGCCATCTCGTTCCATTGCTCATGATGCCTGATGAAGCCGCCGCTTGCCGGTATGGCGTTAGCGGCTCCTCTGATATGGCATTCTCCACAACTCTCGGCTGACCTGTCGACAATCATATTGACATTTTCGGGATCATCCCGGTGATTGCTTCCCGGCCCATGGCATTCCTCGCAATGAACGCCCGGAGCCGCCCAGGTTCCAGTCATACCTTCCAGGCCGTCTTGATGACCATCCGGGCTATAACCCGTGGTGTGACATACACCGCAATCGTATGGTTTGGTACCCGGCGCTTCACTTGAATGATAGCCCACATATTCTTCGGTTTCGAAGTTCCATTGAACGGCATCGCCGGTTATTATATACCCATCATTGTCTACAAAACGGGCCTTCCACCAGAATCCACCAATTACGTAACTAATATCATCCCAACCGTAACCCGTGGGCGGATCGGGAAAATTAGCTGTATAAGGATAGTGGTCACCGGCCTGTACATCGGCGGCAGCGTTCAATTTGTAGGGATGCCCCGTATTCATGAAAGTAGTATAAATGTCCTCATGACATGTCTGGCAGGCATCACTTCCGACATAACTCGCCAACCCTGTCGACTCGCCGTCGTCATCATCGGAAACAATTTCTCTTTCACAGCCAACGACTAAGGCCAGGATCATGATAAAAGCTATTAAGTAAAATAGCCACTTTGTTTTCATAAGTTTCCTCCCTTTAGAATTTAAAATGCCAGTTTTCTGATTAAACTTATTTCAACTATATTTGACGTATAATATCGATCCGTAACCAGCAAATCATCGAAATTGTGTACCGTATAAACCGCCTCAAGGCGATAATCATCCAGTACTTTATAGCCGCCTTTAAACCGCAGTCTGAAGCTTTCGGTATTAAGATCACGTTTACCGCGATAATAATGAAACCCGATGCCGGCGCTTGCTTTCTTGTAATCGGGTACATCCATATCGATATGAATATTGTGATCCTGGAATTCGAATTCCTGCTCGGAGTTCGTGAATTTACCCTTGGAATATGAATAACCCCAGGTACAGAAGACGAAATCTTTGCATTTTCCGGTCATATTCGGGCCAAACCTGATAAATTCCGTTTCGCTGCCGATCTGATCGTTTTTCCTGTTCTTGCTTTCAACATAAAAGCTCATCGCGCATTTGTCGCGATGCCGGTATTTGCCGGAGATTTTAAACCTGGTTCGATCCTCATCGCCAATCAACCTGGCCCCGTCATTAATCTCCTCGGACCTGATACCAAGCTTACCTTTAAATTCCAATGCGGGGATCGGTTTTAGCCAGCCGGAGAAAAAATAGGAGTTGGCTTTTAATTGATCATCGAAATCATCATTCTGATCATTTTGATATCCGGCCGTGATGCCCGCGTTTCCGGGCCAGGTATGGGTAATGTAAATCGAATTGACCAGATTATCGGTATCCACCAGGTTGCTGTCCGAGCCGGCCCTGTTGAACCAGATTTTATAACTAACAGTAAAATTATTGGGCAAACTTACTCTTGCTCCGCTACTCGCCGTAGTTGAATTGATACCGAATTTGGTATCGGTGTATTCGGTCGAAAAAGAACGATACAATCCAGATAGAACGATCCAATCATATTCGGGAACGGGAGTAATCGCGCTTAACCTGAAATCTCTGCGATCCTGGTCCCGGGAAGCATCCGTATCGTCTTTGTATTTTGCCGATCGATACTCAGCTCTGATCATCCGGCCTTCATGCAAAACCCGTGTTCCGAATTTAAAATCAGTTTGGGTATAATCCCGATCTTCCGGGGCGGCGGGGATATCGGCTTCGAGGAAATTCTCGGTCTTACCGGAAAAGTCAATTAGCGATCCGCCGAGGAATAATTTGATATATTGTATCGGCGTTACCCATAAATCGGCGCCGGCTTTATTTCGGCGCGTGTAACTATCGCCGTCAAAATCATAGAATTGGCGAAATTGATGATTATGCAGGTTAATCCCAAATAGCCCGGATTTAGTTATACCGGCTGATAAATTTCTATTTTTCAAACTAATCTGACGAAGATCGGCGCGCGCCCGTAGTCCATTGTCGAAATTGTAGCGAAAACGCTCCAACGAGAGGTTAAATCCATCGTGCACATTATATGTCGAATGATTTACCGATTCATTGCCCTCAACATCATTCGCGATCCAGCCGATTTTAAACTCGCCGCTACCAGTGCCGGCAAAACAATAGCCGGCAAGCATTAATACCAGCGGTATTGAGAGGATTATTTTATTATTTAATTTCATCTATCCCTCCTCAATCGAATGGGTTATGACAGCCGCTTTGATAGCAGTCTGAAATGAATTTACTCGGTAAATTCGGGTCGAGAAAAACGCGGCTTTCATAAGAACCATGAATTTCAGTGTGGCAGGCGGCGCAAGCATACTTGGTAGCTATCGCGTCATGCTGAGTCATATGTAATGGCGGTGTGCCATGACATTGCAGGCACAATCCGCTTTCGGGTTGGACTAACAATCTCTCATTAGATGAGCCATGCGGTTCGTGACATTCGATACAACCGCCTCCTTCAACCAGATGACTGTTTACAACCGGATGTTCATACATGAACGGTCCCGATTTCTCAGAATGGCATTCCTGACAAGTCCAATCGAAACCGATGCCTAAGACAGGATCATTAATCGCCGACAGGTTATGGCAATCAACGCAACGGATATTACCTGATCCCAGGGGATGTGCCGATCGGCGCTCGAACTCGAAAGCAACCGACTTATGACATGAAAGGCAATAGTTTTCCGAATCATCTTTAGTCAAAAAACTATTCTCGTTGTCATGAATCTTGTGGCAAGATAGACATCCCAGATCGGCCCGGGCATGCGGGTCGGTGGAGGTCATTGCCGCCTGATGCGGCGTGAGGTGGCAGCTTCCGCATATCTCCGCTTGCTCAGCCGACATCAGTTTGCTTGCCGTATTGATATTCTCCGTTGTGGGATCATCGATATGGCCCTCCCAATCCGTATGGCAGCCCTCACAGGTAGCTTTAACAGGAGATTTAAGATGGGATGATATGCCCAGTTCATGCGGCGAACCGGCCAGGGTTGCCGGCATATCATCGTGGCATTCAAGGCAGGTCGAGGAATCATCAGACGCCGATACGGATGAATATCCTGGAATAAGAAGTAGCGAAATTAATACTGTAAAAATAATTGACTTATTTTTCAATTTTCACCTCGCTTCTGGCACTTGTTTCTATTTGTTAATGATATTAATATCCAAAAGTATTAATGTCAAGTATTTTATATCCATACTAAAAGGTAGATTTACACATAATAATCGCTTATAATAAGACTACGTTATCCATAACACACTTGAATAGTTACCCCCTTATGATTGCATATTGGTATTAATCGGCATTAGTTGTAATAAATATATGACAATAATGGAGCGAATCAAGCGATTCTTTAATAACTTAACATCCTAGACAATACTTCCGGGATCAAAATGATTAAGTATTTAATATCAGAATTAAAATTGAAGCGGAAATGTGGTAATTCACCCGTTCGTTTTATCCTATTATATATTTTAAGCTGACTACGCATTTTAACTATATTTTCGGTCAAATTCCACCAGCCGTTTTTGAAAGCCGCGTAATCCGGCCCCATCATAGCCGAAGCGTAGCGGATTGAATTGGCGTAAAACAGTCAATGCCTGATCCACATCTGCTCGATTGACTCATCAAATGGATTCGCCGGTTCAGCCAGTTTTTTATCCCAGGCCAATTGGATAATTTAAGTTGCTTTCAGAACCGTTTTATCCGTCCCGGCAATTGATGAATCAAATTTAGCGAAATGACCATCGACCCAATTGCTGCTATGGCATCCATGGCGAACTTTCGTCATCTTTTGCCTGTTAATGTTCTGTTCATCAGCTATACAGTCCTGACATTGTGAAGTATGGCTGCAAGTATCGATCCGGTATACAGGCTTAACCGGTCCGACTTCCGAAGATAATTCAAAACAGGTTTTATAACCGGGGTAATTTCCGATTTCAAGGGACAATAATGTGAAGATAATCGTTTGGCTACTCTGGAACTTAATAATGAAGTCAGAAGTTACTCTATCAATGGATCGATCATTTGAGATAAAATAATAGAAGATGGTTTATACTGTTTCCGGATATGACTAACTTCCCTGAAAATGGTGCTGAGGAAATCTTGTCGGGAGGTAGCACATTCTTATTGAAATTAGACATGGCATAGTAAGAAATATTGCCACGTTACTCTTCGTAAGTCACAGGAATTGATGATAACTCAAGTGAAATATTCATTATTTTTTACCGGAAATAATATGAATGTTTACTTCATCGAATAAATTAAAAGGACTATGATTTGATACTCAACACGAAACGTTTTCACATATATGCGGTTGTTATTATATCGATCATCGTAACAATAGGAGCATTTTCAATGAATAGGTTTACGAATAAAGCCAAAGCTCAAAATTCTGATTACATATTAAAAACGCCGGAGATTATTAGAAGCGAAGGCAATCATCTTAAGAATCAGAAATCAGTCTATCTTCGCCAGCACGCCCGTAATCCCGTTGATTGGTATCCCTGGGGCGAAGAAGCATTAGCGCGGGCAGGAAAGGAGGATAAACCTATATTCCTCTCTATTGGGTATTCCTCCTGCCATTGGTGCCATGTAATGGAGGAGGAAGTATTTACCCGGGACGATGTCGCGGCTTATTTGAACAAGCACTTTATCAGTATCAAAGTCGATCGCGAGGAGCGTCCCGATCTGGACGCGGTCTACATGGACGCGGTCCAGGCGATGACCGGACGAGGTGGATGGCCCCTAACCGTGTTTCTAACCCCCGATCTGGCGCCGTTTTTTGGCGGGACCTATATCCCACACGATCAGTTCATTGAATTGATTGCCGCGATTAAACAAGCATATTCAGATAACAGATCCAAAATCGACGAGCATACCACCCGGATAAAAAATATACTCGCTCAGATGCCGACCTTTTCAACGGATAGCGAACTTGAGCCCGCTATGCTCCAGAATGTTGTTTCAGAAGCGATAAAAGGGTTTGATGGTAAGTGGGGTGGTTTCGATAGTCAAATGAAATTCCCGATACCCGTCCGTTGGACTTTTCTTTTGCGCCATTATCGTAAAACAGGCGATCACCGGATTGGGGATATGATTACCAGGACATTGGATTTGATGGGTTCAGGCGGAATACATGATCATATCGGCGGCGGATTTCATCGCTACACCGTTGAACAAACCTGGTTGATTCCGCATTTCGAAAAAATGCTCTACGATAACGCTCAGTTGGCTAGTTTGTACATTGAAGCTTCAGTGGTTTTTGATAATCCTCGTTATGCCGAAATTGCCAGGTCGATACTGGATTTTATGATTGATGATATGAGTGACAAAAAGAGCGGGTTTTACTCCAGCTACGATGCCGATAGCGAAGGCGAGGAGGGATTGTTTTATCTCTGGACTTATGACGAGATAATTTCACTGGCCGGAACCGATGACGGTCCACCTTTGGCGATGCTGATGGGAGTATCACAAGCGAGTAATTTTGAGGGTAAAAATATTATCACTCGAAGAGTTGAGCCGACGGAGGTTGCGCTTAAATTTAATAAAGATGTTGCCGATATCGAAAGGCTTTACAAAAAATATCTTGGGAAAATGCGATCACACAGAACCAGGCGCGTCATGCCCGGCCTGGACAAAAAAATAATAACATCATGGAATGGACTGGCGATCGCGGCAATGGCTCAGGGGTATGTCGTTTTCAACGATGATAAATATCGCAAAGCCGCTGAAGCCGCGGTAGATTATATATGGAAAATTCATCATCGCGGCGATGGCGGACTATTTAGATCATCTTATAATGGCGAGGCTGACAACGAGGGGATCCTCGACGATTACGCGTTCCTCGCGTCCGGTTTAATAGAGCTTTACATGACTACGGGAGAAATACAGCATTATAAAAAAGCCCTGGAATTAATTGATTATGTAAAAGCTCATTTCAAATATCCCGAAACCGGTTACTACCTGACTTCCGATAGTCATGAAGCGCCTCTGGGCAGGCGGATGGAGTATTTTGATAGCGTTCGCCCGTCAGGTAATTCGGTGATGACGCAAGTATTACTGAAAATAGCCTCCCTGTCGGGAGATAAATCATTATACGAGGAAGTCCAGAATACGCTCAACGCTTTCGCCGATAAAATGAACAATGTCGGCCTTGAGATGGCTTATTTATGGGATACGGCTGAAAAACTTAACGGCCCATTCTATGAGGTTGTGATTGTTGGTGACTTCGATCAAATTTCAACTCGGAAGATGGTATCAAGCTACTGGCAAATTTATCCTGCGCACGCGGTATTGGTAAATTTACCCACCGGGAATCGACGATCTGAAATCGTAAATCTCTTACCGCCGGTATCTGATAAAGGAACGATCAATGATAAATCTACTGCCTATGTATGCTTATTCGGTACATGTAAATTGCCTACTAATGATCCGGAAACTATGAAAGCGCAACTCAGCGAAGGTTGGGCTTTCTAAACATTAGTCAAAATTTACAAATGAGCGATATATCTCTACTGTTTGGCTAAACTTCTAACCTTTATTATATAAAACAACGCCGGTACAATAATTAACGTAAGTATCGTTGAGGAGATGAGCCCGCCGATCATCGGCGCGGCGATTCGCTGCATCACCTCGGAACCGGTGCCGTGGCCGAGCATTATCGGCAATAGGGCGATTATCGTAGTGGCAACAGTCATCAGTTTCGGCCGGACCCTTTCGACCGCGCCTTCCATGATAGCAAAGCCAAGATCCTTTCCTGATTTTAAACGGCCTTCTTTTCTGTAGCGGGTAATAGCTTCCTCCAGGTATACCAACATCACTACCCCGGTTTCCGCCGCCAATCCGGCAAGAGCGATAAAACCGACATAAACCGCCACCGATGTGTTGTAACCGAAGAAGTAAAATAGCCATATCCCACCGATAAGGGCAAAGGGCAGAGATAGCATAACTATTAAACTGTTAGCTATATTTTTAAAATGCAAAAACAGAAGCAGTAAAATAACGATTAACGTTAATGGAATTATCATTTTGAGTTTTTCGGCGACTTCTTGCATATTTTCATACTGACCCGACCAGACAATCGAGTAGCCGGCGGGAATATTTATATTTTGGCCGACTTCCTGACGAGCGGCTTCTACATATGTGCCTACATCGATATCCTCAATATCGACATATACCCAGGCTGTAGGCCGGGCGTTTTCGGTTTTGATCATAACCGCGCCTTTTGAGATTCCGATCACAGCGACCTGTCCGAGTGGTATTTTACCGCCATTTGGGATATCGATAAGAACTCTTTTAATAGCGTCCGGGTTATCACGGAATTCACGCGGGTACCTGACATTTACCGGATAGCGTTCCAAACCCTCCACGGTTTGGGTTATATTCATACCTCCGATTGCCGACTTAATGACATTCTGGATATCATCGACTTGGAGCCCATTGGCGGCCGCTTTGAACCGATCTATCTCGATATCAAGGTAATTACCCCCGGTGACTCTTTCAGCATAAACAGACCTGGTACCTGTAAGCTTCCTCGTAACCGACTCTATGCGCTGAGCGATTGAATTAAGGCTATCCAAATCGGGACCCATCACTTTGATTCCCACCGGTGTTTTAATCCCGGTTGCCAGCATATCGATCCTGGTTTTAATAGGCATAGTCCAGGCGTTCGTCAGTCCGGGAAACTGGATCGCCCGATCAAGCGAATCGACCAGCATTTCCGGAGTAAGTCCCGGCCGCCATTCGTCTTCCGGCTTAAGAGTGATAGTGGTTTCGATCATTGTTAAAGGAGCGGGATCAGTGGCCGATTCGGCCCTGCCGATTTTGCCGAAGACTCTTTCGACCTCCGGGAAAGACGCGATTATCTTATCGGTCTGCTGTAGCAATTCTTTTGCTTTGGTTACTGATATTCCCGGTAAGGTTGTAGGCATGTATAGAAGGTCACCCTCGTAGAGTGGCGGCATGAATTCCGATCCAATCTGTGTCAGGGGCCAAAAAGTGATCGCGATTAGAGCAACGGCAATCAGTAGAACCGGCAATCTGTGTTTCAGGACGAACGCGATAACAGGACGATACAAGGCGATAGTGGCTCTTGAAATCGGGTTGGCCGATTCCGGGATTACCTTTCCCTTTATGAGTATAACCGTTAAGGCCGGGATGACCGTAATCGATATAAACGCCGAGGCCGCCATGGCGAATGTCTTGGTAAATGCCAATGGTTTAAATAACCTGCCCGATTGCCCCTGCAACACCAGGACCGGAAGAAACGAGATCGTGATAATTAAAAGCGAGAAAAACAATGCCGGGCCGACTTCTTTAGCCGAATCGATTATAATTTGTGTCCTGTCTTTACGCCCGATATCACGCTCGAGATGCTTGTGGGCGTTTTCGATCATTACCACCGACGCGTCAACCATCACCCCGATAGCGATGGCGATTCCTCCCAAGGACATTATGTTGGCATTTATTCCAAGCATATGCATAAACAGAACCGAGATCAGAACACCGGCGGGAAGAGTGAACACCGCAATCAGGGTCGAACGAACGTGAAACAGGAAAAGCAAGGTGATGAGCATTACCGCCACTATCTCCTTAAGCAAGGTAAACTGAAGGTTGTTAACCGCCCGGTCAATCAAGCCGGACCTGTCATAAACCGGTACTATTTCAACTCCTTCCGGAAGTCCTGATTTAAGTTCCGCCAATTTGCTTTTAACTCCGGTGATAACTTCTCTGGCGTTCTCGCCCCAGCGCATAACGATAATTCCGCCTACCGTTTCGCCCTGGCCGTCGAGCTCTGCCAGGCCGCGTCTTAGTTCCGGCCCGAACTGGATATTGGCGACCGATGACAACAATACCGGCGGACCGCCTTTCGGCGTATGAACCGGAATGTTATTAAGATCATCAAGATCACCGATATAAGCCAGGCTCCTGATCATGAATTCGGTTTCACCCAGTTCCAGAAGCCGGCCGCCGACCGCGCTGTTTGATTTCTTTATGGCCATCACAACATGAGATAGCGGGATGTTGAAATATTCGAGTCTTCGGGGATCGACCTCGATTTGATATTGGCGAACGAAACCGCCCACGGATGCCACTTCGGAAACACCCGGAACGGTTGCCAGCTCATATTTTAGAAACCAATCCTGAAGTGACCTTAGCTCTGCCAGGTCGTGTTTACCCGAGCTATCCACTAACGCGTATTGATAAACCCAGCCAACACCGGTGGCGTCCGGCCCCAGTTCTGGGGCGACACCATCGGGCAATCTCGATGACATAGCGCTCAGAGATTCCAGCACCCGGCTTCTGGCCCAATAAATATCCGTACCGTCCTCGAATATCACGTATACGAATGACAGCCCAAAATATGAATAACCTCGTACCGATTTAGCCTTGGGTACCGCCAGCATCGCCGTGGATAACGGGTATGTGACCTGGTCCTCGACTATCTGCGGCGGTTGGCCGCCATAGCCGGTCTGGATAATAACCTGAACATCCGAGAGGTCGGGGATGGCATCGACGGCTATTTCATTGAACGCGTATAATCCCAAAGCCATAATGATACCGGTTAATGATAGAACCAGCCATTTGTTCTTAACCGAGTATTCGATTACAGTATTAATCATGATTTTTATCCGATTGGAGTTTAGTCAGATGCATACCACATTTGGGACAACTGTCCGGCTCGGACGAAACTACCTGGCATTCAGCCATAGGACAATGATAGACTTCGCTGTTGTCAGTCTCCTCCACGGCAGCCAAATCCATGCCGCACTCGGCGCACTCACCCTCCCCATATTGAAGAATGTGAAAATGCCTGGGCATGGGGCAGGTGTAGATTCCAGACATACCGGCGCTTTCGGTGGCCTCGGATTTTAAATGATCACCATGATTGTGTCCGGAATGATCAACCGCGTCATCAGACTTTGCTTCCGGTTTATCCATCTGCTTTAAAAACATACCGCACTTTGGACAGCGGCCTGATTCATTAGAGACTGTTTGACATTCAGCCATTGGGCAGTGGTAAACTTCGGTATTGTCGGTTTCCTCCACCGCTACCAGGTCCATACCGCAGTCGGCGCATTTACCTTCCCCATATTGAAGAATGTGAAAATGTTCAGGCATGGGACAGGTGTAGATACCCGGCATGTCATTGCTTTCGGTGATCTTGGTTTTTGAATGATCATCGTGATTGTGTCCGGAATGATCATCTTTGTCATCCGATTTTGCTTGTTCGGACTGAATACCGTCATCATGACTATGCTGATGGGTAAAATCCAATGATTCATTCAATCGGCTTTCGGAATCAAGCAGGAATTGGCCGGAGACAACCACTTCCTCAGCCTCGGCTACACCCGAGATTATCTCAATATAATCATCGCTTCCGACCGCTCCGGTTTTCACGATTCGAGGTTCGTAGGACCCGTCGGTACCGGCGATATATACGATTTCTTTTTTGCCTGAATTGATCACGGCTTTTGAGGGCAAGGCTATTCGATTCCCCGGTATCCGCGACTCGAATGATAGTTCAGCGTACATTTCCGGCTTTAGCTTAAAATCCGGATTATATATGTCTAAACGTACCTCTACCTGGCGATTCTTATCGAGATAGGGGGAGATATAAGACACCTTGGCTTCGAAAACATCACCCGGCAAATAAGGCAGCTCAATGTTAGCTTTCTGGCCAAGACCAATAAATGGGATATCCTGCTCATAAATATAGGCGACAGCCCAGACTTCCGAAATGTCCGCGATCCGGTAAGCTTCCGCGCCCGCATTCAGGTAATTGCCCGTATTGATAGTTTTAGAAATCACAACGCCATCGTATGGCGACCTGACAATCATCGATTTGGTCAGTTCGCCGGTAACTGCCAGATTCTGGATTTGTTCGGATGAGATATCCCAATTTTGAAGCCTCATAGCGGAGGCATCCAATAGTCTCGTCGAATACGACATACCAGGCATGGAATTGGTAGATAACTTTTGTTTGTTCTCCAGAGCGACAAGGTATTCACGCTGGGCCGCGACAAGTTCCGGCGAATATAGCTTTAATAGGGGCTGACCCGATTTAACGATTGCCCCTTCGTAATCGACGAAAAGCTCCTCGACCCAGCCGGATATCTTGATATTAACCGTCTGAACCAAAGGTTCGCTGTATTTAATTTTACCGAAGGTATGGATCGATTTGGATATCGGCCGGCTTGACGCTTTGGTTGTTTTTAGTCCCATGTTTTGAACCGTCGTTGGGTCTATAACAATCGAGCCCTCAGCCGAACCGGAGCCGTCTTTTTTAGGCGTAAGTTTCATTCCACATATAGGACAATAACCGGGTTCGCTGGATATTATTTCGGGATGCATCCCGCAAGTGTACTGCTGTTGTGATGGCGCGTCACCCGATAATTCCGGCGCTTGATGGCCGCCGAATATGAAATAAGATGCTCCAAAACCCAGAAGCAAGGCGGCCATCGAGTAGATTATTGTTGCTTTCATTTTAGTTGCCTCCGTAACTAACACCGACGATCTCATCGAGAGCCGCCAATGATTTATTGTAATCTCTCAACATCCCGAGTCTTTCAATCTGCAATTCAAATAGCCGCAACTGGGCGGTAAGC
>JAAEQD010000228.1 GCA_024231855.1 Candidatus Zixiibacteriota bacterium | reverse complement strand
GGGGGCAAAGGTCGATGTTCGTAAGTATGCTATAACTCAATTAGGTAAAAGAGTTTATGATGATGTGATAACCGAGAAAAGCGATCCGCGAGGGGCGAATTACTATTGGATCGGCGGGACGGTTAGAATCACCGGCAAGGGGCCGGAGACCGACTTTGGCGCTATCGAAAATAATCTGATTTCGGTAACACCTTTGACAATCGATACAACCGCCAAACATTTTGTTGATGATCTCCGTGGCTGGCGTTTTTAGCCAACATGTGTCAGGTCGTTAGAAGACTGGATATATTGATCTAACATATTATCTCGTAACAGGTTCAAAATAGGAATCGGTCAAAATAAATGCAACTATTTTTCCTGAATATCGTTATTTATTAATGGAGATGGATTATTTTATGTTTAAACTTATGGTAAAAGATAACGATATTTAATATATTGGAGTAGATGTTTATTTCGTTAACCGGGTAGAAAAAACAGGATTTTAAAGATGGCCAGGAAATCAATTCTGATAATTTTCATAGCTTTGATTATATTCTCCGTGATTTACGCTCTTTGGGGTGATAGGGAAGTTACCACCTCCTCGGATCAGGCATACCAGGCCTATAAAATCGGTGAAGCGACAAATAAGAAGCTTTATTATAATGACGCAATTCCACATTTTGAACGGGCAATAAGTATCGATACTAATTTCGCTATGGCCTATGGGGCTTTATCCACGCTTTATTTTGAAACCGGCCGTAAAGAAGAAGCTAAACGGATGATTGATAAAGCCGCGTCGAAATTTGCCTTAATTACCGAACGGGAACAGATTCTAATTACAATTGGCAAAGCCAATATTTATGAAAAAAGAGAAGCCGTCGAAGAAGCAATAAATGAATATATCGCTAAATTTCCTGATGATGGTTGGGGGCTTAGATTCGTTGCGGAGAAAGAGCAAAAGGCCAGGAATTTGGATAAGGCGATATCAGCCTATGAGAAAATAATTGATATGGACCCCGGCGACGCCCTCGCTTATAACATGCTGGGCTATCTTAGTTATTATAATGGCAATTTCGACGAGGCCATCTCCTTTATTAATAAGTACTCGATGATTGCCAGTAACGAAGCTAATCCTCATGATTCATATGGTGAAATACTCATGAATATGGGGCGGTATGATGAGGCGATTAAGGAGTTTGAAAAAGCCATTAAAATAAAGCCAAACCTCGATTTTGTCCTGATGCATCTGGCCCAGGCATACAGGTTTATCGGCCAATATCGTGATGCTATCGGTTACTATGAAAGCGCTAAGGATAACGCGAGAAGCGAGGGAATGGCCAGAGAGCTTGAGAGGGAAATCGCGCTAACCCATTTCCTGGCCGGCCAGCCAGATAAAGCAATTGAATATACGGATAAGCTGTTGGAAGTTGAAACGAATCCGTTATATACCTGTTGCCTTCAAAGCTATATCGCCGCCGATATAGGGATGCTTGACAAAGTTGAATACAATCTATCTATACTCGATAGCATTTTAGTCGATGCCAAAGAATCCGATAAGAGCGAAGACTATATGAAAGGGATGGTATTCCAGGTTGACCTGGTTAAGGCAAAATTGGCTCTCGAGAATGGCAAATTTAATGAAGCGATTACCGGTTTTAGCGAATTGGTTGAAGAAAGTGATTTACCAGGTAAGGTTATGTTAAAGTTTTTACTGGGTGAAGCTTTCTATAAAGCCGGTAGGCTGGATGACGCTGAAAATACGCTGTTGGACAATCTTCAAGATAATCCTAATCATCCATATTCATTGTTCGCGCTATCGCAGTTGTACCGAGACGCGGGCAAAATAGAGAAGCAAAAACAGGCATTGCTTACGTATTTATCCGTGATGTCAGGAGCGGATGATTCGGTCGAGGATGTTCATACCGCCCGCGTCCAATTAGATTCGCTGGCGATACTATAGCCCGCCCAAATATTTCCGATATACTGATAATGGTAATAAGTTAGTGATGTGCTGGTATTTAAAATATTTTCTTGACACATTACTAATTTCGCATATATTGCCCAAGTCTTGGTCCCCATCGTCTAGCCTGGCCTAGGACACTGCCCTTTCACGGCGGCAACAGGGGTTCGAATCCCCTTGGGGACGTATAAATTTTGGCTTCCGTAAGTCTTTGAACGACAAGCGGGAGCTTTTTTTATTTTGTACGCTTAGAGTGGATATTCGATTTCTGGTTTTTTTCGGTAGCTTGTAGAAGCCTACGGGAATGATCGTCCCTTGATTGTCCGGTTAAAGATAAACAAACTCCATAATAGTCTGCCTGAGTAGTATATCCGAAGGTACATTATGCAACAAAAAGTATCAGTTGATCGTAAATCAATTGACATATAGATAGCATAGTTTTACATTGCTAGCTTATCAAAAACAACATAATTTAACTTAAAGTGGAGGAGCAAAATGACACATGGATCAACAATAACCAAGCAGGCTGCCGCTACAATAACCAAGGATTTCCGCGACGCGACCGGATCGGGTAGTATCAGTTTTGACAACGGGTCAGGAACGCAGTTGAAGGGTGAGCTATTCGACAAGGGATGCTTTGGTGATATTTTAGAGCAACAGGGCTGCGAAGGTATACGTATATACTATGGCCTGAATGCAAATAGTAAATTTTGCCTGGTTCTGGTCGGCGTCAATAGTAATGGCGATGATATGGAGGATGGGGAGATATTTGAAATAGGAAGCAATTGCCCCCCCAATTGCGGGAAGCCCAGTGATTTAAATAGCTAAAAATGGATATATACGAGATAATATTATCAATCCATTTAGTGTTTTGCCTGATTCCAGCGGTAGTCGGTATTGTCCGCTACCGCTGCTTACCAAAATCATTGAAGGTTTTAGTTTGGCTGCTTTGGATTGTTTGTCTTGTTGAAACACATGGTCTCTATCGAACTTTTATTTCTGCTAATAGTGTTTGGATATATCATTTTTATATACCTTTAGAATATGTATTATTAGTTATTGTATTTTCCGGTTTAGTTGGAAGTGCGCGGATTAGAAGGGTTCTCAGGTTGAGCATTTTCGGTTTTATTGTGCTCAGTTTAATTAGCAGTATAATTATGGGAAAGCTTACGGAATACAGTTATTTCCCTGTTACTGTAGCTTATATAATCTATGCGGGTGTGACATCTTATATTTTATTCCAGCTTTTTAAGAGTGATTGGGGTGACATATTCAAGCGGCCGGCTTTTTGGATATCATCCGCGTTACTGGCAATATCGTCGTGCAATATTATCTATGTGGCATTCCAGGATATTATTAATGCTTATGAATTGGTTTGGCCCTGGGTACTTCATAATATTGTAAATATGATCGCCTATCTGATGTACGCGGTAGGCCTTTATGTTAGTAAATGTGGCGCTGAGGAATCTGAAATGGAAATATCTGACGCGTTCCCATTATTAACCTCTCAGCAACGAAAAGTTTACTGGCGAACAAAGAAAGGAATCACAAGAGAGGATGATGCAAAAATTTTTGATATAAACGCTGTCACCGTTAGAAAACATATAGAGAATATCCGGCGAAAACTAAGTTCAGCTAAACTGGAAGATCCCAATCCTTAATTATCTAATATTAATTCACATAAACGCATCTCTATGTATATGTTCCCGAGTCTTTTTATTAGATGGGATTCACAACTCGAAAGGTTCGTCAGGAAGCCGACGCGAGAAGAGTCTTTTTTGAGCATTTTACGCGGATACTCGTTGAATCGATGTGTGGTATCATGGCAATATCGTTCAGAATCATTGATAATGTCATTTGCGGGTTGCTCCTATATAGCCTGTGGATTTTCGTCTTTGGTTATTGGCTGACCGGACACTCTGGTCCTCCCCGTGGATTGTGAGATATTAAAGCCCCCTGGCCCCCCTGTCGCATGGCCCTATTAGAAGAATTTAAGCTAATTGGATTATCCGTCAATAACCAAAAAATGGTTATTTATCTACTATTAAATAGTGATAGTACTAACCTTGCACAGCCATAACCGCTTGTATAAATGTAGGTGATTATTAAGTGTAGCTATCGTTGACTTAGCAATTTATTGATATAATTAGTAAGGTTTTCCCCCGGTGGCGCCTTTAAATTTCGGGCGATGTCTTTTCGACGCTTGTTAACAGTATTAAGTGATATATTTAATTGCCCCGCGATCTCTTTAGAAGTCAAACCTTCTCCAATAAGTTCGCAAATCTGGAGTTGTCGCGGGGTGAGCGCGGTCAGTGTTTTCTATGATCCATCTACTTGCGGTAGAATATGAAAGTTAAGTATCGCTAATAGATTTGGATTTTGAATCGTATAACAGATGGCCTCGATATTGATAATACTGCCGTCATTGTCTACGAGGCTCAGGTGACTATGAAACTCACCTCTTTTATCAAACAGCGCCTTGATAGCAGTCGCGAATCTTCGCTGGTCGTTTTTATAGATTATGTGAGTAATACGCCTTTTTAAAAGATCTTTGCCGGAATAACCAAGCTCATCCTGAATTGAGTTATTGGTTGTAATAATTTCACCCTTGGGATTTATGACAACCAGCATATCGCGTGTTCGATCAAATAGCAGTTTAAACATATTCTTAGATAGCGCAATCCTGCTACTAAACCGAGCTATCAAAATAATAATACTTAACGTTAGTATAATGAATATAATTATTGTTGATAATAATCCCCAAACTAATTCAAAGTTTGAAGGCATGTTATAGCCCCTTGCCCCAACTGACCACAATTTGCATTAATATAATGATTATTGCGGCATCTGACAATAGAAATTATCATATTCTGGAATCCTAAATTCCGCGCCGGATTTGACATTATGGCGGTATTTTTTCGATGAGTTCCTTCAATGGATCGGTAGATCAAGGTTCATACGGATTGGCAAGCAGGAGGGGACCGAATAAAAAAAGGGCGGTCCGCGGATCGCCCGGAATTATTCTATGTACCTAACCATCTAAATCATTTCAGTAACAACATCCTCCTGGCTTGAGTAATATCGCCGGCAACGATTCTATAATAATAAATCCCTGAAGTAATATTACTTGCCTGCCAGTTGACCGTATGATGTCCGGCGTCCTGATATTCATTAACCAGCGTGGCCGTTTTTTGACCGAGTATGGTGTATACTTCCAGAGTCACATTTGAAGCTTCAGGTAGTGTGTACTCGATCGTAGTGTTGGCGTTGAACGGATTTGGATAATTGCCTTCCAAGCCAAATCGTTCAGGCAATAATTCTGTATCTTTGACCGATGTTTGACCGATATCAACCTGATAAATAGTGGACGACGCCCATGAGACGACCCAAAGATATTGTCCATCCCAGGCCATATCCCTTGGGTTAGTATGAGGCGATCTGACCATGCGAATGATTGATCCATCGGCAGGATCGATCTGATATAAGCTATCCGTGTTGAAATTATCGCTCCAGAGATAAGCCCCATCCCAGGTTAAACCGATTGACTGGTCTCCGGGCGCCGCGAAGGAGTGCAGAATCTGGTCGTTGGAAGAATCGACCTTATAGATCATGTGCGTACTGAAATCATTAAACCATAAGTATTCACCATCCCAGGTAATACCATGAGTCCACGTAATTGACGATGTAAATGATTCGACGATATCGCCGGTTGATGGATCAAGTTTGTAGACATGATCTCCGTCTCCGCCGTTTCCGTCGTTATCAACCGACCATAGATATGTTCCATCCCAAGCCAGCCCCTCCACATAATCATTCGGAGCGGGAATTGTCGCCAGAACCGCGCCATCAACCGGGCTGACCTTATAATGGAACGCGTGATGGTTGGACGATACCCAGAGGTTTTCACCATCCCAGGTTAATCCTTGACATCCCGATACGGGAGCCGGTACCGTATGGATTACATCTCCGGTATCAAGCGCGATGGGAAAATCCGAAGGTAATGTTTTGAAATTAAAATCATCACAAGATTCAAAAAAGCCGTCCTGGTCGATATCAAACATTTCCTTTGCGAAAGTCTCCCCATAGGCTGATAGTGGCACAATCACGAAAATGCAAATAATGAAACTAGTCATTATCCTTATATTCAATACACTAAATTTCCTGGCTAACATTTTTTCCTCCCCTGATTGTCGAAGTTAACTACGATCATTTTATGCATACTTGCTTTTCTATTTTTCATAATTGTTTTTCGCACCGATTTATATGAGAAATACAAAATTCAACGATGTTTTAACCGAGATTTCTCATATGAACGTCCAGAAAACGATTCATTTCTTTCACTATATCAAATACAATACATTTTCTCAAATTGTCAATATGATCTTGTTCCACGAGTGAGGGCACTCTCTGGATTTACATCCTCAGAGACGATTTACAATTAAGTTAATATTTTATTATATGTCATAATTGCGGCAGTCTATGCAATTGACTTGAGATTAGCAGTATCCTGGGGAACGTAGGTTCAACCGATTAATAATCAGTTATGTTGACCAAAGGGAAACGGGGACGTTCCGCTTAACGTCCCCGTTTAAGGATTAGCGAACTGAAATTAGCAGCGGGCGAACAGGAGGAAGGGAAATCAGGAATATCATTTTCAAGTCCTCTAGTTTGAAATGATCGTACAATATCTATTTTGTTTTCAAAGTAAAACCAGTTTGGTATGGTCGTTCGTCAGAAGACGAACGACCATATTATTCATTAGCGTTACTTGATCAAGCCATTAGGTATAACTTTAGGAGTAGAGGCAGGCGGAGGATTAAGAATGTGATCACATGGAGGCCAACCATCGGGCTGGACCTCAGGAATAACTGCCGTATCAGGCCACACCGTAGTATATAATGAACAAGGTACAATTTCCTTGACTGAATCTGGTAACTCGAAACGGAAATGATTCACCAATTTGGTAACGTCTGAACCGATAACCTGGCAGTCACCGTTAGCATCACCTGACATGAAGAATAAACTATCGCCGTAATCGATAAAGCAGCCGGGTGTATGGGTTTCATAAATGAAGTAGTTAACCAGATAGGTCACGTCACCGCCAACAACCCTCGGCGGCCATAAACCAGTAGTACCAAAGCCCATATTAGCGTCGCCGGGCAGGTATTGATAACCAAGCTCGGCAACATCCGCTGCGAAACGCGGCCAGAGTTCATAATTCCCATAGGTATATTGAACCATACCTACAATGTAGTCGTACGTCGCGCCCACTTCCCAAGGTTCAGGCTGATCGGTGCCATACTTGTACAGGTCATCATCAACTTCGACTGAATCGGTGGCGCCTGCGGTTCTCACCCAGGCTCTGCCGCCGCTAGCCGTTGACGAAACTGTGACATTTTCAAGCATGACCAACACGCCCTCGAGGTTTTCACCATCGGCCGCGGTTGGATCGCATTCCCATAGCTCATCGGAGTCGGTTACTACCAACGTGCATAACGGTTCATCGGCGTCGGGGATAGTGATCAGGCCTGTAACGTTCTTAAGCTCGGTTAGACCGTAGTATTCATCGATTTCTCCGGAAACCGTCACGTGATCGCCAAGTGCCATATCACCATGCGCATCATCGTAAACATAGATACCATTGAAGTCTTCAGTAGCACAATCCTGCAGGAAGTAGTTGGGATACGGGTGTAGAGAGTCAGTTTGAGTAATGGCTACAACCGTTCCATTTACAGCTACAGGTTCACCATCGTAAGGCGATGGCCAACAATCGTCACCAATGCCGACGACTGTTAAGCTATCCTGAATCTGGTTGATTGTCGGGATTTTTCTGAGTACGATATCAATTGCAATACCCTCTACATGGAATATTTCGATTACGGTTTCGCCTCCTAGCATGTCGCAATAGGTCATTTCGATATAATCGCAGGAGTCGAGGACACCATTTCCGTTATCTTCCCAGCCCGTAACCATCCAGTTACATGGGCATGCCAGGGGTCCATCAGGATGCTCGCACGGGTCGCAGAGACATTGAGCTTGAACGGGCCAGATCCCTTTCCATTGGGAGAGAAGCACATCCGTAACCGGCGGAAATGGATCAGCTTGATCTACCTGGAGTTGATCCATATAAATAGTGTCGCCCGGGGCCATTATATTGGTAAGGATTACTGTCGGGCCTATGTATACGACCTCCAACGTGTAGCAGGAAGCGGCAGCAGCCGTGAAATCGACATAATCGCCCGTACTTAAAGTACTATCACCATTGTCGAGCCAACTAGTTAAATCCCAATTAGTGCAATAATTCGGCCATAATTCATGCCATTGAGAACCACGAGGGTCACCGGGTGGCGCATACGAATCGTTTAAATTGTCCATGAAGACATCAGTTGACTCCCAAGGAGGATCGATCAGTTCGCATTCAGGCTCTTGAATGTCCAGGCAGAACGCCATGTCGGTTAAGGTTCCTTCAGGGGCCAGCGTATCGCAGACTCCGGCGTTACCGTCGAATTCGGTCCAGGCCGGTGTTCCGAGATACGGGAAGTTGGTCTTGGCCGCGTCGCCGGTATTCATGTCGGACAGGGCAAAGGCGCATTGGCCGACACCTGAGAATGACATATCCGGTTGGACCACAATCCAGTATTTCGTGCCGAGATCTAATATACAATTGCTTAAGGCCAGGTTTAACTGCCATAAGTCACCGGTACAATCGCGCGGCAACTGCCAGTAAGTGAAATCGGTGACGTCTTCGGTGAAGACAACGCCGCCGGCTTCGAACTCTACATGCACACCATCATCGCCCATGTAACCGGCGGGCCAGGATGTATCCGGAGTACCAAATTCATAGTCAGCATAGATAGTTACATTGACATGATCATAGTATGAAGGGTTAGCCGGACCGTTCCAGTGAGTTGTCCAGGCGGTTACCATCATAACCTGGGTTAAGCCCAAGCCGGGCAGGAAGAAGTCATCGGCCGCTTCGGCTGAAATCGGGAAGTCGTTGATGTACTGAGACGCCGGTGAACCGTAATCATCGAACGGTTGACCGTTGTCATAGTCAGCATCAACACACATCGGGCAATCAGCGCATGTGCCGTCTTCAGTCCATGTGCCGCCGAGAACGTCGCACTCAGCCTGCGTATTAATAGCACAGGCCGGAAGTATGCCTTCATCATAACAGCAGGAGCCTAATGGCACACCACATGGCGGATAGATATCCGCGCACAGGGTTTCGGCAACCCAGCGGTTTTCTATCGGGCAATCATCTTCAGCTACGTCATCGACACAGATGCCGGTGACATCGTCGCAGCAAGCGCCAACAATGGTAACACAGCCGTTACCGATATTCATAAAGGCTTCGCCGAAGCCGGCTATGGTGCCGGAGAACAGAGAGACGTCATTGAGCAAGATATCGTAGTCGGGTCCACCATCGCCATAAGCGTCGTAGATATAGACGTCAATACAATCAGCGGTACCCATGCATATCTGTTCCTCAAAATGAGAAAGCGAAGCGTACGGGCCGCCTGAGGCAATAGTATCGGCGGGATCGTTATGATTGATGACATCCCAGCTAGTCTCGCTACCATAAGAATCGGTGTCGAGAATGAGCATAAGC
>JAAEQD010000227.1 GCA_024231855.1 Candidatus Zixiibacteriota bacterium | reverse complement strand
TTGTCTCTATATATATATTCAATCGGATCTTCAATGGTCAATACATTATCAACCCGGTTTGAATTCATATGTTCGATCATCGAGGCCAGCGTTGTTGATTTACCCGAACCGGTTGTACCCGTAACGACAATCAACCCCCGTCGTTCCATTGCCAACTTACCAATAACAGGCGGTAGATTTAAATCTTCAAAGGTAGGAACAATCGTGTTGACCGCACGGATCGCGATACCGGATGTTCCCCTTTGGCGAAACATATTAATACGAAAACGTCCCAGCTTGGCAACTGACAAAGCCAAATCCATTTCATTTTTGCGGCGAAATCGTTCCAACTGCTTATCATTGAGAAGTTGACCAACAACCGCTTCAACATCATCTATTGTCAGCGGATCAACCGCAATCTGTTCCAACATTCCATTAACCCTCAGATGCGGGCGTATTCCTACCCGTATATGAAGATCGGACGCTTTCCGATTTAACATTTCGATGAGCATTTTCTTAAGATTCATATCTTGGCCTCCCCGAGATTAATAACTATCCTGCGGGATCGATCAGGAAAAGAACCTGCCCAAATTCAACCGGCTGAGCATTCTCAACTTTTATTTCGGCAACTTTGCCGGAGACCTCAGATTCGATTTCATTCATCAGTTTCATTGCTTCAA
>JAAEQD010000226.1 GCA_024231855.1 Candidatus Zixiibacteriota bacterium | reverse complement strand
TAAACAGCAATCAATTAACCGCTTTGCCCGATACAATCGCCGAATTGAAAAACCTGCAAATATTAAAATTAGGCAACAATCAATTAACCGCTTTGCCCGATACAATCGCCGAATTAAAAAACCTGCAGATATTAGATCTATACCGCAATCCGTTGGAATCCCCGCCGATGGAGATTGCCCAAAAAGGCATCAAGGCAATCGGAGAATATTTCAAATCACTCAAAGGCGAGAAACGGCCATTAAATGAAGTAAAAGTTATATTAGTAGGTGATGGCGGCGCGGGGAAGACATCGCTTGTTAAACAGCTACTTGGCGAGAAATTTAATATCTCCGAACCACAGACGCATGGAATTAAAATTAAACCATGGCATATTTCTGAAAGCGGTATTGATGTAAAGGTTCATCTCTGGGATTTTGGCGGTCAGCAAATAATGCATGCTACCCATCAGTTCTTCTTATCAAAAAGATCGCTATACGTTCTGGTACTCGATGGCAGAAAAGATGAGAAAGCGGAATATTGGCTTAAGCATATCGAAAGCTTCGGCGGCGATTCACAAATATTGGTCGTGATCAATAAAATAGATGAGAATCCTGGGCATGATGTGAATAGAGTGTTTTTACAGGATAAGTATAAAGCTATTAAAGGATTTCATCGGGTATCATGCGCCGATGGGAGAGGAGTTGATGAATTTTCACAAGGCTTAAGCAAAGAATTATCCGAAGTAGAAATGATGCAAACAACCTGGGCTAAAAGTTGGTTTGATGTTAAAACGCGTCTGGAAGATATGACCACGAATTTCATTTCATTTGCCGAGTATAAGAAAATTTGCGAAGAAAATAATATTTCCGAGAAATCGACACAAGATATACTCGTCGACTTTTTGAATGATCTGGGTATTATTCTTCATTTTAAAGATTTCGAGCTTCTGGATACTCATGTATTAGAACCAAGGTGGGTTACTGAAGCGGTTTATAAAATCATTAATTCGGAGAAACTAGCGGAATGTAAAGGAGTATTGAAACTATCTTTCTTAGATGAATTACTGAAAAGAAGAAAGAATGATAAATATTATTATCCATCGGACAAATATAAATATATTATAGATTTAATGAAAAAATTCGAATTATGCTATCAACTAGATACCCAAAG
Organism: Candidatus Zixiibacteriota bacterium; assembly: GCA_024231855.1. GTDB lineage: Bacteria > Zixibacteria > MSB-5A5 > UBA10806 > 4484-95 > JAAEQD01. The sequence continues at coordinate 13,744 of JAAEQD010000226.1, read as the reverse complement.
CGTTCTAATCCCCGATCTTCTCGATATTTCCCAACCTGCCTTCGATTTTGACTATGGAACCGCGATTAGGATTGTTGTTAGGTACGACTTTTTACCGAAATCCATTATGCCACGCTTCATCGTTAAAATGCATGAAGATATTAAAACCGGCTTGCAGTGGCGAACCGGCGTTGTTTTATATGATGATTCATTTAATTCAACGGCAGTAATAAAAGCTGATGAGGAAGATGAGAAAATATCTATCTATGTTTCCGATGATTCGAAAAGAGATTACCTTTCGGTAGTAAGGCATTCGTTAAAAATTATAAACACGAGTTTCAAGAAATTGAAAATTGAAGAGCTGGTTCCTTGTATTTGCGACATATGCGCCAAAGCTGAAACTCCCCGCTATTACGACTATGCGACTTTAATTAAATTCGATCTTAAGGGAAAAAGCGTCGTTACGTGTCCTGAAAGCGTCGATGATGTTTCCATTGGTAAGTTATTGTCGGGTATTGAAGGCAAGGAAGAAACATTAAAATCAAAAAAGGAATATGGCGAAACAATACTTCAGGTTAAACAAGAATTTCATCAACAATTTTCCCAAGTTCAAGAAACTAATATCACCATAGACTTAAAATTTGAATTACCTCAACTGCAAAGCAGTTTTGACCAGTTCAAGCATGAAGCCGCGAAACTTGATAGTAACTTAGCCAAAGAATTAGATAACATTGAGTCCGATCTTTTAGAAATTACGCCTAACTCAGAACAAGGAAGTATCAATAAAGCCTTAAATCAGTTGTCAGGTTTCCTGAATAAACTTGATGATAAGGATTCTAAATTCAATAAAGTAATATCAGGTGCGGATAAAGCTCTCGATTATGGTCAAAAACTCGGTAAAACCTATAATAAATTCGCCCAATGGCTAGCTCTTCCTCAAGTACCGGATTTGTTTTTAGGTAAGGACTAATAATATGTGTCCGGTCGATGTCAAATTTGGCTTAGGGACACATGTGGTATGTGCCGCCCACAAAATCCGCAAAAACAGTAGGACAAGCATTCTTACTTGTCCTGTCAAACAAGAATGTTTGACCTACTCCGGCTTCCACAAATACTTATCGAAATCGATCACATCATAAATATCAAACTTCACGCCCTCGCGTTCTAAAATTCGTTTCTGCACCTCGTAGCCGTTGCCGGGCTTGAGCGATATCTTGCCCTGGGCGTTGATCACCCGCTGCCACGGCAGTTTGTCTTTGCGCGATGATGAATGCAGTATCCGCGTCACCTGACGGGCCGCCCGGGGGCTGCCCGCAAATGCCGCGATCTGCCCATAGGTAGCAACCTTGCCCCGCGGTATTTTCTTGATTATATCTTTGACACGTTGACTGAATGGTTCGACCATCTAATGTTTCCTCGGCGTTAGTTAATTAGAACTTCGGAACAAAATAGCTTGATTTAAGATCTTTATCAATACAATATATCTATGAATTGCAGATAAATTAGGGAGAAACAATGAGCGACATTAATGAGAAGTTCGAGCAATTAATAGATAGATTCACCAAATGGGCGGAAAAGCAGGATGATATCAGAGGGGCGTTTATAATTGGTTCACGCGCCCGCAAAGACATACCGGGGGATGAGTGGTCAGATCTCGACTTGCCGATTATCACATCAGATCCCGATCGATATATTAATGATACGAGGTGGCTGCATAACATCGGAAAACATTATCTGACATTCCTGGAAAAAACACCCAATGACGAAGGGATTGAGCGGCGGGTATTATTTGAGGGCGGTCTGGATGTTGATTTCCCAATTACGCCGCTTAGTGTTTTCAACAACCACACACTTAATGATGATGATTTGCTTATGCTTTACAGGGGCTTTAGAATACTGGTCGATAAAGATGATAGGCTGGCGGCAATCGGCGAAAATTTGCCTGACAAGCCCAGGCCAAATCATCCATCGCCGGCAGAATTTGATAATTGCGTAAATGATTTCTTTTATCATGCCGTATTGGCTGTTAAGAAGTTTAAACGGGGCGAACTTTTTTACGCGAAATCCGTGTGCGATTCTTATATGAAACGATTACTGCTATCGATGATATCCTGGCATGCTCGGGCGAAGCACGGCCTGGATTACGATGTCTGGCATGACAGTCGCTTTTTCGAGAGATGGGCCAATTTTGAGTTCGTTGATGGTTTGGGCAAAGCTTACGCGACCTACTCTGCCGAGGATTTCCCTCGTGCTTTAAGGGAGACGATAAGTTTATTTCGCCTCGCCGCGATTAAGACCGCCGAAATACTTGTTTATAATTATCCCGATGAGGGCGATAAATACTCGGTTGGTCTAATAGAAGAATATCTTACGCGAAAATATTGAATGGTTCGCGGGAAATGTCCGCTTCCGCCATTTGGCCAATTAAATACCTTTCCTGTTGACATTCTCCATCTGCCTGCAATATATATAGTACGGTGGAAGGCAAGCGAATCATAGGCGTGATAGGCGGCAATGCGGCTGATGACAAAAACCTCGAATTCGCCTATCAGGTAGGCCGGCTTATTGCAGGGAGGGATGCTATCCTTATCTGTGGCGGCCGTGGTGGCATAATGGAGGCTGCCTGCCGGGGAGCTGGCGATGGCGGCGGTATCACGGTTGGGGTGTTACCGTCTGATGATATCGATTCGGCCAATGATTATGTTCAGATTCCTATCGCCACCGGAATGGGCACCGCCCGCAACAAGATAATAATCAATACCGCCGAGGCCCTCATCGCTATCGACGGCCGTTATGGCACTCTGTCCGAGATTGCATTTGCGCTGGATGCCGGTAAGAAAGTTATCGGCTATAACTCATGGGATATTGAGGGCGTGATAAGCGCTCGAACACCCGAACAGGCGGTCAAGCTGTCGATGGGGGAGAGTTGACGGCGGAATACGCCAAAGTTCATGGCTATGTTTCAGGACGGGTACAGGGAGTCGGGTTCAGGTATTTCACCCAGGATAGCGCGGTTCAACACGGTCTGAAAGGCTGGGTCAAAAACCTGCCCGACAGCCGGGTTGAGTTCATCGCCGAAGGCCCAAAGGGTATGGTTAATGATTTCGTAAAAACGATCAATCGAGGACCCATTTCGGGCCATGTTTCTAATATTGAACTGGAATGGGGTAAATTTACTGGAGAATATGAAAGTTTCAGAATAACATTTTAAAGGATGATTATGAATCAGGAACAACTTAAACAGAAAATCAGAAATGTGCCGGATTTCCCCAAAAAGGGCATCGTATTCCGCGATATCACTACTTTGGTTCAGGACGGCCCGGCCTTCAAGGCCGTAAACGACCATCTTCATGACCGTTATAAGGATAAAAACCTCGATGCCGTATTGGGTATAGAATCGAGAGGTTTTATATTCGGCGGCGCCCTTGCCGACAGGCTGGGTATCGGTTTCATCCCGGCTCGCAAACCCGGCAAGCTGCCGGCCGAGACTATCTCGGAATCCTATGATCTCGAATACGGCCAGGCCACCCTCGAAATCCATAAAGACTCAATCACTAAAGGCATGAAAGTGCTTGTCGTTGATGATCTTCTGGCCACCGGCGGCACTCTGGAGGCAACCGCTAAACTGGTCGAACGTCTGGGTGGCGAGGTGGCTGAAATCTGGGTGATGATAGAGCTGTCGTTTTTGGGCGGCATGTCTAAAATCGCCAAATTCCCGTATTTCTCATTGATTCAATACGATTCGGAATAGCTCAATTGTGGTCGGCGTTTGAAGCTCTGGGACAACTCATTTCTCTCCAACCAGAAACAATGCTAAAAGATTCCGCTGTTTTTCCGACTTATTAAATAGATGTGAATCTGTTAGGGATAAATTATGCTGGAATTTCTGATCACCCTTAATCTTGGCCTGCTGGCCATACTTGCCTGTTTGGGGCTGTCATGCTTCTTCATCGGCAGCCGTCTTTGGCGCGGCTATGAAAGCCGAAATGAAACCGATAACAGTTTCCCGGAACAACTATTCCTGATATCGTTAAAATCTTTTTCGGTTATCTATCTCATCTCGATCTCCGTCGTAGCCGTCTCCATTCCACTGGTTTTAATTTACTCCTGGTCGGCTATCCAAACTCTACCCGATGAACTTCCTATGGCTGCCGCGATTGTCTTGATCGTAATCAGTCTTGGCGGAATCGCCGCCTTGACAGTGGCATTCAGAAAACCGATGCGATCATTAAAAACTTATCTGCCAATTTTACCTGAAGCTGAACCGACATTGCATAAAATGATCCTGGAGTTAAGCGATCATTTCGAACTTGAACCAATCGAGGATATTCGTATTACCCCGGGCTCGGAGATCGAAATAAAAGAACAGGTCCAAACATTCGAAGATGTATTCTCCGATTGCTCGAAGTATATCGAGATAGGCATGTCAAGTCTTGAGCTTTTATTAGCCAGCGATCTTAAGGTTCTCATGGCCCGTCAGTTCGCGTTCTATGAGGAAAGCGATGATCCGCCGGCCTGTTTTATTAGAAAACTAGACTATCGCCTGCAAACGATCTCGGATAATTTATTGGATGTTGGATTTTTGGTAATGCTCAATCCGGTGGCCTGGATGGCAATGGGCATGCGGCCGATAATTTCGCAACTCACCAGCGATTACCTTCTGACAGTTGAATTCAAAGCCGATGAGGCGGTAGCCGAGTACAGCGGTTCTCAACGATTGACTAACGCTCTGGCCCGGTATAATGTCGAAACCGAAAGGTTCCGCGAGCTGATCGATATCGCCAACGATTTCAGCCGTGCCGGCGGTGGTATGCTTGGCGGCAATATCTATGATGTCATGAAACGGGCAAAGACCGAATCAACCGATGATCTCAAGGTGATGATCGAACATCTGTTTACCGAAACGAATCTCAGCCGGAGTAATGTCAGCAAGCGATTTTTAAAACTTCGGCTGAAACGTCTCCCGGAAACCGCCGAAACCCCGATAGATTTCAACCGTCCCGCCATAACCTGGCTGACCGACTGGCGCCAGACCGAAAACCGCATGATGAAGCTGATTAATATTTAGTTCTATATCAAGACAGAATTAATATAATACTTGACAACCCATATTACTTTGTAATATATTAACATCAGAAGCTTATACTTTTATCTTTTATCTCTGTTGAAAAGTAATTCAACACTTGTTAGCACAGAAAATTAAATAGTATCCGGGAGGTTGTTATGAGGTGCCTTAGACTTGCAGTTCTAATTTCCATTGCCTTTTATATAAACGTGTGGGCAACAGTAATTAACGTACCTGATGAACGAACAACAGTACAGCAGGGTATAGATATAAGTTCTGATGGAGATACGGTTTTAGTCCAACCCGGCCTTTACTATGAGGAAGTCGAATTTAACGGTCACAATATCGTTCTTGCATCGCTATTCTTAACTACCGGGAATGAATCTTATATTGATAGCACTATCATTGACGGTAATGGCGAAGATAGAGGCATAAAGTTTCACGATGACGAAGACAGCACGGCTATGGTGATTGGTTTTACAATCCAGAATTGCTTCGATATTGGGATTGATATTATCAGCGGTAAGCCCGTGATTAGTAATAATCTGATCTGGTATACAGGACCTCGTTCTGATGCCTGCGGGATTTATTGCACTGAAGGAGCAGTTCCGACAATTATTAATAATACGATAACAAGAAATTCGGCAAATCAAATTGGTGGTGGAATTTTTTGCCAGGGATCCAGCCCGATTATCGTAAACAACATTATAAGCGAAAATACTGTAGGTTGGCATGGCGGGGGAATTTTGCTCATGGCTAACGCGAGGCCTATAATTAATAATAATTCAATCATTAATAATTCCGCTAGCTGGGGCGGCGGAATTGCTATTAATCATTGTTCCACCGCCACCGTTACCAACAATACAATAAGCGGGAATTCAGCCAGTAGTGCTGGCGGTGGCATATGGATGGATTATTCCTTTGCCGTAATAGATAATAATACGATTTCCGATAATTCAGCTAGTTACGCCGCCGGTATTTATTGCAACGAGTCTTCTCCGGAAATCACCAATAATACTATATCCGGGAATATCGCCGTGGGCGGAGCCGGTGGAATAGCGTGCGGGATATATGCAAATCCTTATATCGCGAACAATACAATAAGTGGTAATATCGCGGGGACTGATTGTGGCGGCATTTTATGCGGTTATTTTTCCGATGCTACGATTGAAAATAATCAAATAATCGGCAATTCTAGCAGTCGAAACGGCGGCGGTATTTATTGCAGTGAGTCATACCCTGTTATCAGCTTTAACACGATAATTGATAATATCGCCAACGAAAACGGCGGCGGTATTTATTGCACCGAAAGAGCAGTTCCGACAATTATCAATAATACGATAAGCGGGAATTCTTCTATCCTCGAGGGAGGCGGAATCGGTTGCGTGGATTCCTCGCACGCGGTTATCACCAATACAATACTATGGGATAATATTTCTGATCTGGGGAGTAACGAAATCTACTCGCTTGATAGTTCGCCAATTGTAACATATTGCGATATCGAGGGCGGCTGGCCGGGCGAGGGCAATCTTGATTGCGATCCGATGTTCTGTAATCCATCTGAAGGAAATTATGAACTGGATCTATTATCCTGTTGCGTAGAAGCTGGCGAAGGCAATATGAATATCGGCGCTTTTGGTGTTGGCTGTGAAGGCTTAAGCTATTTGCCCGGTGATGTTAATATGTATAATGGCGTCTGGCCGCCAACGGTTATCGGTGGAGACGTGACTTATTTGGTGAACTATTTCAGGGGCTTTCAAGAAAATCCGCCATGTTTGATCGAAAGCTTTTGGCTATCAGCGGATGCTAATGGTGATTGCCAGGTAATCGGCAGTGATGTTACTAAACTGGTAACTTATTTCAGAGGCACGACGAGTCTGCAGTATTGTCCCGATTACCAGCCCGCCTGGCCGACACCGGATGATTTGCCTGCCGAAGCGCCCGAGGGTTGGCCCAATTGCGAGTAAGCGGGAGCTGAAATTAACGGCTCAATTTAATATAATACTTGACAACTCATATTGTTTTTGGTAGTAATTTTAAATAGTGCAAGATTTTGATTTCTTTAGTATACTTTATGAATGTAATTTGAAACTAATAATCATTTTGCAGGGGGACAATTTGTATAAGCTAACTATTAAAACATTAATATGCCTTATCGCCGGTTTTCTTCCAGCCACAGCTGCAACAATACATATTCCGGCTGACTTTCCTACGATTCAAGAGGGAATTGATTATCCTAACAATCATTATCAGGATACGATTTTGGTGCATCCCGGGATATACGAGGAGAATATTGTACTGAACGGTGATGGTTTGATTATAGCTTCATTGTTTATCACCACAGGTGATACTTTTTTTATTGATCAGACAATTATCGACGGCGGCGGCATAGGTCCCGTATTTTACATGAACGGGCATGACTCGCATCCATATGTAATCATGGGATTTACAGTGCGGAACGGTTATTTCGCCAGCGGCGGTGGATTTCATGGAAATGATAGTTACTATCACATCTTTTCGAATGTAATCGAACAAAATGAAGCGAATCAGGATGGAGGCGCTATTGCGTTACTAAATTCCTCCGGCGTTATTGAGATAAATAAGATTGTTAATAATTCATGTCTACAGCGCGGAGGGGGAATTTATATTGAAAATAGTTCGGTATTTATTCAGCAAAATATAATAGACGGAAATACCGGATGCGGGATTTACTGGAATGGTGATTATACTGAAATCACGGACAATACTATTTCGAATAATATCGGAGGTGGTTTTCGTTCAGTCTTTTTTAGTGGAGTTTTAAATCGGAATATTATTTATAATAATACTGTTCAAGGTTATGGCGGAGGAATTTACGTAGGTCAAAACAATAGTATTTATTGCCGCAATAATACAATCGTCTTTAACAACGCTGAAAACGGCGGCGGAGTTTATTGCGATGATGATATTTTTCAAGGTGTAAACAATATTATATATGCGAATCAAGCGGATGATAATCCGCAATTAGGTAAATCTGATGAGGCTCATTTTATAATGTCATTTTCTCTAATTGAAGGCGGATGGAACGGAGAAGGTAATATAGATGCTGATCCGCTTTTTGTCGATCAGGATGATTTCGATTTTCATCTTCAATCCGGGTCACCTTGCATCGATTCCGGCAATCCTTCAACACCGGAGGATCCCGATGAAACACGTTCTGATATGGGGGCGTTGTACTTTGACCAGAGTATTCCAATCGTCGAAGACCAGAGTCAAAGAGACTCCAGTTATGGTTTCTGGTTTGATAGCACACAAATCAGATGGCAGGAGTTTTTCCCGACATTAGACAATTTGATTGAAATTGAACTGTTTGTTTCAAAAATCGGCGCTCCCGGCAATCTGATATTCCAGGTTCTATCAGATAGTGATGAATTAATCAGCGCGGATACCATTTCAGAAAATCTTACTCCGTTAAACGGCTGGTTAGAGATCAGATTAAGCGATCCCGCAGAGTTGTCGCCGGGGGAATCACATAAAATTCAACTATTAAGCGATCAATTGTCCCCATCTCCTGAGAATAGATATGTCTGGCGAGGAAGTCTAAATTCAGATTACCCCGGGATTAACGATGTCTTCGACAGCTGGCCGAATTATGATTATGCTTTTGTCACTTATGGTTATCCCTTAACTGAAATAGCCGATGACATTCCGCTTCCGAAATCAATCTCCCTTTTCCAAAATTATCCTAATCCCTTTAACTCTGGCACCTCGATAAGCTACACCCTCTCGAAACCATCGCGAGTAACGCTCGAAATCTACGATATACTGGGCCGCAAGGTTAGTACGCTTGTAAACAGTCAACAGATAGCAGGCTATCATCAAGTAAACTGGATTGCGGATGATTTTTCCACGGGGATGTATTTTTATAAGCTTCAAGCAGCTAATAATATCGAGACGAAAAAGATGTTATTGTTAAAATAGAAGTACACGCCCGACTCACGCCAGACCAAAAACCGCATGATGAAGCTGATACGGATTTATCTAGTCTGCTCGATCTACAATAAATAATACTTGACAACCAAGATTACTTTTAGTATCCTATTCTTAGAATTTTGCAATCATTGACTCTCAGGTTTTGATAACAATCGAATTCGGCTCTTGAAAACTGAAAAAATTCCGCGTTTGGGAGAAATTATGTCCAGGGCATTAGTATTTACATTAACCATTATTGCTCTCTGTATTACTTCTGTATCGGCAACAATAATAAACGTCCCGGTTGATCAGGTTACTATCCAACAAGGCATAGATTCCAGCTCAAACGGCGATACAGTCCTGGTTCAACCCGGCGTCTATTTCGAGAATATCAATTTCAACGGGCATAATATTGTGCTGGGTTCATTGTATCTAACGACTGAGGATTCCTCATACGTATCGCAGACAATAATAGACGGCGATTCAGCCGGTTCGGTTATAACTTTTGAGAGTGGGGAGGACAGTACGACCTTATTAACTGGTTTTACTATACAGCATGGTTTTGCTGATAGCGGTGGCGGAATAGTATGCAACTATACAGATCCCAAGATTAGCCATAATAACATTATTTATAATTACGCTCAATATGGCGGAGGGCTTTTCTGGAAAAGATCGACTCTGTATTTGATATCTTGTGTAATCAGAGGAAATATCGCTGAACAAGGAGGTGGTATTCATGGAATTGGCGATACCTCAGTTGTAGATTCCTGCGTAATTGAAAATAATACTGCCGTTGAGGGCGGAGGAATCTATGAAAGGGATGGCGCCCCCTACTTTTCCGCGCGTATTTCCAATAGCAGTATAATATCAAACACCGCCGATTATGGCGGCGGATTTTATTGTGATCGTTTTCCCAATGTGACAAATAGTATAATAAATCAGAATTTTGCAAATATTGATGGCGGAGGTTGTTATTTTTCACAGCAACCAAATTTGATTTCATGTGCTATAAGCGAAAACATAGCTGGGAATAATGGCGGCGGGATATACGTCGAATACGGACACCCCGCGCCATACATATCGGGTTGTTTATTCACTAAAAACCGCGCGTTTAGATATGGCGGAGCAATTGATTATTATGCGTTTGATGGGTTCCTGGATATTGTTAATTCCACATTTTTCCAAAACAAAGCTGATTCAGCGGGCGGAGCGATTCATGGTATGTTCGATCAAGCTAATATTATAAATTGCATTTTTTGGGCGGACTCTGCCGCTGAAGAAAACGAACTTGATGATTATTTAAGTTCACCAAGCAGAAACGTAGATTATTGCGATGTAGAAGGCGGCTGGCCAGGCGAGGGCAATATCGATGCTTATCCCGTTTTCTGCGATATCGGTAATGAGAATTTTTATTTATCATCAAACTCGCCTTGTATCGGCGCGGGTGAGGGTGGTGTGGATATTGGCGCTTTTGGTGCGGGCTGTGATGGCTTAAGTTATTTGCCCAGCGATGTCAATATGGCTTATGGCATCTGGCCTCCGCAAGTTATCGGCGGCGATGTTACCTATTTCGTTAACTACTTCAGAGGTATGCCATCAAGTGTTCCATGCCCGTTGGATGGATTCTGGTGCTCGGCCGATGTTAATGGTGATTGCATAATTATCGGGAGTGATGTAACAAGATTGGTACATGTCTTCCGCACCGGAGGTGATCTATACAGATATTGTGCCGATTACCCGCCCGCCTGGCTAACACCGGATGACCTGCCTGTCGAAGCACCCGAAGGCTGGCCAAACTGCGAGGAATAGAAATTTAGAAAGAGTAAAGTCATGACAATCAAGAAACTACTACCATTTTTAGCTTTTGTATTATGTTATATCGCGCAAGCTAATGTTATAAAAATACCCGCACATTACCCGACAATTCAGCAGGGCATAGAATCCAGCTCAAATGGCGATACGGTCCTGGCTCAACCCGGCGCCTATGTCGAGAATATCAATTTTACTGGGCGCAATATTATCCTGGCATCTCATTATCTTCTAACCGGGGACACCTCATATATATCAAGTACTATTATTGATGGCGATTCAGCGGGTTCGGTAGTGACTTTCGAGAGCGAAGAAGACAGTACGGCATTAATTTGTGGATTTACTATTTGTAATGGTTTAGCCAACAATGGCGGCGGCATTTATTGTACTAATTCGGATCCGGGGATAAGAAATAATTTCATAATGAATAATGCCGCTGCCGACGAGATACCCGGAAATGAATCATCCGGGGGAGGTATTTATTGTCATTCTTCAAATTCGGTAATTGAAAACAATTGGATAATACATAATTACGCGGAAGAGCGTGGCGGCGGGGTGCTTATTGAATTAACCAACGCGAAAATACTAAATAATGTAATTAGCAACAATATCGCGTTCTCATCCGATTCACTCTCCGGCAGCGGTGGTGGTATTTTCTGTGGTGAGGGCTATATAATTATATCAGGAAATGAGATAAGCAACAATTATAGCACTGAGGGCGGAGGTGTGTTGTGCAGCGGTATTAACGCGACTATTTCGAATAATATAATTAGCTACAATGAAACTTTCTGTTTTCCGGGCGGAGGGATTTCCTGCTGGAATTGCGTTAATTATAATATTACTTACAATACCATTTATTCGAATATCGCGGCTTCGAAAGCTGGAGGTATATACATACAGAACAGTCATGGTATTATTTCCAGCAACACAATCGTAAGCAACATAGCGGCTTCCGATAATTATATTTACGGCGGAGGGGGCATTTATTTAAACGGCAATTCTTGTCACATTTATAATTGTTTGATATTTTATAATACAGCTCACGAGGGATCTTCAATATTCCTGGATGGAGGTCATTTGTCTGTTGCATTCAGTAATATCGAGGGCGGCTGGCCCGGCGAGAGCAATATTGATTATAATCCAATGTTTTGTAATGCCGCTGATGACGATTTCCATCTAGCTGACGTTTCCTGTTGCGTCGGTACCGGCTATGGCGGTGAAGATATTGGCGCCCTCGGAATCGGTTGTTACGCTTCTGATTATCTTCTTGGCGATGTAAATATGCTTAACGGATTCTGGCCACCTCAAGTTATTGGCAGTGATGTAACGTACCTCGCCAGGTATCTCAAGGGCCTGGCCGATCCCTGCATTCAGGGAGGTTATTACGCTTCAGGCGATGTGAATGGAGATTGCCGGGTTATCGGCAGCGATGTTACGAAATTACGTAATTACTTAAAGGGCAGAGGCAGCTTAAGCTGGTGCCGGAATTATCCGCCCGCCTGGATTGCTTCTGATGATCTGCCCGCCGAAGCCCCCGAGGGCTGGCCCGGGTGTGAGTAGATAGTGGTTTGAAAAACGGATTTCCTGTAATATAATACTTGACAACCCATATTATTGTTTCGTATCTTAATAAAAGATACTAAGATATCAATGAATTTGCGACTTTGATATTCATTAAAATATTGCTTTTGAAAACCAAAGATTTTCCGCGTTAAGGAGGATGTTATGTCCAGGGTATTTTCGGTAGCGATGGTTTTTATAGTAATTTGTTTTGCTGCGGTATCGGCAACAATAATCAATGTTCCGGTTGATCAGGCTACTATCCAGCAGGGTATAGATGCCAGCTCGAATGGCGACACCGTTTTGGTCCAGCCAGGAACATATTTCGAAAATATCAATTTCAACGGCCATAGTATTGTTTTGGGATCACTCTTTCTGACAACGGATGACACTTCATATATTTCGACAACAGTTATAGATGCCAATTTCTCTGGCAGAGTTGTTACATTTGATGATTATGAAGATAGTACAACGGTAATTACCGGTTTCACGATTCAAAACGGTTACCTTACCGGACGCGGGGGTGGGATTTATTGTAGTGATAGCGATCCTTCAATAAAGTATAACAAAATTATAAACAATGAGGTTTATACTTATGAAGGTCATGGAGCGGGAATTTATATTTACGACTCAGATGCTCTTATTGAGAATAATATTATTAGTAATAATATAGCACTTGATGGCGTTGGAGGAGGAATTTATTGCATTAATTGTAGGTTAACAATAATGAATAATGAAATAACATCAAATACTGGAGAACGTTCCGGTGGGATAGGTTTTAATGGGTATGAAGTGAAAATCATATCTAATTTAATCCAAAACAATATAGGAACCAGGGGAACCGGTGGAATTGGTAATGGTTCCGGTAGCGCCGGTGGATTAATTGACGATAACTATATCGCTGGAAATATGGGCGGAGATCTATTTGGGCCGGGAGGGATTATGTGCAGCAAAGATACAGTAACGAATAATATCATCATCGGTAATTCATCCCTCAGCGAAGGTGGCGGGATGACTGTTGTCGATCATGCTTTTGTTGAGAGCAATATTATAGTAGGTAATTCCGCGGTTAACGGGGGCGGGCTTATGATCGGCGCTCCCTGTTTGATAACTAATAACACTATCGCCAACAATATCGCTGAATATGTTGGTGGGGCAATAGGCAACATGTATTTATCCAGTCATCCGGTAGTTACTAATTCGATTTGCTGGAATAATAGTCCGGATGAAATATATAATCACGAATCAGCCGAACCTGTTTTCACCTACTGCAATATCCAGGGCGGCTATGAGGGCGAAGGTAATATCGATTGCCTGCCGATGTTCTGCGATTCCAAAAATGGTAACTATCATATCGCGGATGTCTCTTGTTGCGTTGGC
>JAAEQD010000225.1 GCA_024231855.1 Candidatus Zixiibacteriota bacterium | reverse complement strand
TCGCTGTATGTTCAGAGCAATTCGTCGGGCACGGCGTATGAAAAGCTGTCTGGTCATGACACCGGCCATAGCGCCTCGTTCAACATCCATTATACCGGTTAGGGCGAAGTTTGGGAGCCGTTTTTTGATTAAGCCCGCGATCAGTTTCTCATATTCGGATTGGCCAAGAAGCGGCAGGACTCCCAGGTAGACCGCCTCGGTATTTTCGGGAATTGCTTTTAACGCTTCCTCAGCGGATTCGCTAACCGGAATTTGGGTGAAAGTTAATCCAAGATGCTCCGCTCCATGCATTTCGGATTTGCATTCATGCAGCGATTCCCAGAATGGTTTGTTAATCAGGAAGACGATATTTTCGAAAGGCACGATTTCAAGGAATATCTCCAGATCATTGGCGATATTCGATATTGCCGTCAAGTAGTTTAGATTTTTTATACCGCTGGTGCCATCCTTTGACGGGACGTTTTGCATATGCGCGTCAACGATGAATGGGGCAAAGACAGGTTTTGGCAGTCGATCGCGCTTGACTGCCTGATGCGATGCTATCACGCCCAAAGTTAATACGATATCAACTTCATTGTCATTAAGCATTTGCTCGAAAGCCGATTCGATTCCATCAACCGTCCAATCCGCGACGATTGATTTGTCTTCAGGGAATCGAATATCATATTCGCCGATTGTGATATCGAGTATTTCTTTTTGGAATATGCTCGCTATTTCATCGTTATTCGACCAGGGACCATCGATTACAAAGCCCACTGTAACGACCGGGAGGTTGCCATTATGACGCGTAGCTTGAGCCCCTGATTCCACGTAAACAATTGCGAGGAAAATAGAAGCTATTATGAATAGATTTCTTACCATCTCATTTTTCTCCGTTATTAGTTATGGTATTCAAGCAAAATTAATAAATTGTCTACTTAGTCCATGAAATGAGTTTATTTTACTTTCATATCTGGCAAAAGCGATTGGCAAGTTTTCGCGGCCAATAACGCTTTGAGTTATAATCGCTTATTTTATATTATCATTAAAGGGAAATCAATAATAAATTCGCAATAATATGGATAATATAAAATTCGACAAGCAGGGGTAGATGAGAATAGATGCAGATTGCGAGCAGCGATATAGTTGTCTTTAAGTATAAAATCATTATTAAAACGCTACTTTCGAAAGATGAAATATTCGATCCATGAATACGCTATTAGCTAATCATGTTTTATTAAAAACCATTGACTTTAAAGAATAATATATTTAAATATATAGATGAGACAGCACTCATCCTGATCTGACACCTGTGCCTGCTGCCTTATTTGTTTTATCATCTATAACCAAGAGGTGCCAATGAACGATCCACATAAATTGAAAGCACCCGAGAAGCAAAGTATCAATTTTTCTTTTCGCGAGAAATTAAACGGCATGGCTGAGGGTTTCCGTCACAATTACTGCTATCAGTGCGGCGCTTGCGTCGCCGACTGCCCTTCCAGTATCTATTCCAATAGTTTTAATCCGCGATTGATTATCCTGAAAGCGCTTCTGGGTTTCGAGGAAGAGCTTATTAAGGTTGATTCGGAGATTTGGAATTGCACCAATTGCTACACCTGCTCGGAAAGATGTCCGCAGGAAGTGAGGCCGGTGGATGTTATAATCGCCATGAAAAATATGTGCGTGGCAGAGGGCAAAGCGCCCGAACTGGTGACGAATGTCTCCGACACGGTTCTTACTGATGGTATCACCACCCGGATAACATCGGTTACCGAGCGACGCCGTAAAGAACTCGGACTTGATCCGCTCAAGGGCTACGCGATTGATGAGATAAACAAGATTATCGAGGATTGATGATATGAAATACATTCCGTTTTTCGGCTGCATGATGACTACCAAATACCCGCATTTCGAATCGGCGGTGAGAAAATCCGTGGCTAAAATCGGCCTTGAGCTGGTAGATGTTGATGGCTTCACCTGTTGTCCCGATCCGATCTATTTCCAGGCCCGCGATAAAATCAAATGGTATACGATTGCCGCCCGCAATATCTGCCTGGCCGAGGAGAAAGGCCACGATATTATCACCACCTGCTCCGGCTGTACCGCTACGCTTTCGGAAGCCAATATCCATCTGAAACAAGATGAGAAGCTCAAGGCTAAAATCAACGAACGTCTGGCCAGGATCGGCAAGGAGTTCAAAGGCTCGATAGATGTCCGACACGCGGTAACCGTGCTTCGCGATGATTTCGGCTACGATAAAGTCAAAGAGACCGTGGTCAATCCGTTAGGTGGCCTCAAGGTAGCGGTGCATTACGGCTGCCATCTGCTGAAACCATCCCATATAATGAGAGTGGATGATCCCGATCGTCCGACTATCCTCGAGAACCTGCTGAAAGCAATCGGTGCCGAACCGGTTCATCACAAGAAGACATTACTCTGCTGCGGCCGGGCCTGTTTCAACGAGGATATCCCCGACAGCATGGTTCTGGATATTTTAGGTTCGATCAAAGAGGAGAAAGCCGATTGCATGGGCCTGATCTGCCCGACCTGTTTCGATGAGTTCGATATCGGGCAAATCCTCAAGGGCCGCAAGTTTAAGAAAAAACTCGATATACCGGTTGTCTACTATTTCCAACTGCTGGGCCTGGCCCAGGGGATGGCCCCCAAAGATGTCGGCCTGACCATGCACAAGGTCAAATTCGATAAGGTTTTAGAGAAGCTGGCAGTATCGGCGTAAAAATATTTTACAGATGATTCCGTAAGGGCGTATTGCTATGCGCTCTTTTTTATTAGCTACCCTATGAACAGGGTAGGACAAGCGTTGCTCCGCACCTTCGGCGCCTGCTTGCCCGGACAAACAGGAATGTTTGTCCTACTTTCGACTGGGAGATACAATTTTTAAATAATATTATTCTGTTGGGTAGGCTACCTCATCACGTCCTCGCCCCGTCGGGCGTATGCGATACGCCCCTACGACAACAGCTGCCATCCCCGTGAAAACGGAGATCTACACCTTCACCGCGTCTATCAGCTTGTTGATTATGGCGGCGGCTTTTTCGGTGCGGGCTATGTATTCGAGGTAGAGCCGTTCGCAGGCTTTCTCACTATTGCCGTAGCCCATGCTTTCGGCGACCGGCGGCAGGTATTCTCTGCTGATTACATTGTGCGCGGCCACTTTAAGGCGGTACAAATCACGCAGATTCTTTATGAAATTGAGATGTTGTTCGACATACTGGAATTTGTCCGCGTGCTTTTTCTCGGTTTTTATCAGCCAGTGTAAAAACGTTCGCGACAGCGGATCGCGGACCTTGTGCTTGGTCTTGTAGATCAATAAAAGCATCTCGATATCCCGTAAGCCGCCCCGGCATTCCTTTATATCATCACTGTGATCGTCATCAAGAACCGAATGACGAGATTTTATCTCGTTTTTCATGTATTCGATATATTCCTTACCACGCGAGAATATATGCGGGTTGATAATCTCCTGCTGAAGTTTACGTTCGAGTTTGCGTGAGCCAACCAGCATGCGTGACGAGAGAAGCTGAGATTGATCGATAAATTTATCGGTCCCTTCGCTAGAGAGGTAGTCGGCCATCTGGGCGAAACTGATCGCGTAGCTGCCGAAGTGATCGGCAAAGCGGTGATGGGGAAGGATGCCGCGTTTTAGTATCTCGGAATTCATCTTGCCGACGATTTTATTGCAATATTCTATTTGTTCCTGGTCGTCCGAATCGAGGATAACGATCATATCGTAGTCATCGTCGAAACCCTGCTCTCGGGCGTGGCCGCCGGTGGCATAAAGGGCGAACATATCGTGAGTATGCATCGAATAACCCAGCGAAAGATGGACATCCTGCTGGCAATAACCATACAGTGTTAGAGTATAGTTGTCACAGAATTCCGTGAATTCGGCATCGGTTATCTCGCAAGGCACGCCTTTCATCGCCATCAAGCTGATCCTGACGAATTCAAGATCATAGTAATCGCCTAACTGCTCGAACCGTTCTTTCAGGGTCTGCAGGTTAGTCAGATCGCTGTAATAGCCGCTGGTGATTTCCTTGAGCAATTCGATATTATGCAGGTTTTTAATGAATTTCGGATTTTTGTTGAGCGTCGGGAAGAAATGGCGTTTGAAAAAGTGGCTGCTCTGGTTGTGCAGATTAACCAACGCCACCAGATGCTTGTGGACCGGCAACAACTCGGCGATAGGAGGTTTGCTTGTAGCAATAGCGGCGAATCTCCCGAGGGAATCCTGATCTATCATCGCCAGAAATTTATTTAGATGACCCGGATAAGCGTTTACGATATAAGTCAGGGCGGTTGAGGCATCTGTTAGTCCGCCCAATTCATTGATAAAAGCCTTGCTCATGCTTTCAAAAACGTTTTTGGCCTGATCGTTTTCCGCTCGCCTGCCTATAACTACCAAAAATCTCAGCACCGAGGAGGGATTATGTTGTGTGCCGCTGACAAAAACCTTGGCCACCCGTTTGGCCAGCCGTTCGGGAAGGTCGGTGAAACTCTCGATGAATCCTTCGTAAAAAATACTATCTTCATCTTTAAGTTCTTCCAGGAAATCGTCCCAGTAGGTGATTCCCTTAAAGAATCGGGTGGACTTGGCGAAATCCAGGGCCAGGTTGCTTTCATAACCGATTTTAGTATTGCTGTTTAAGGAAAATATCGGCTTGAAGATGCTGATTCGGTGAAGATGCTTAACCAGGTCGCCGGTTAATATTTCGATAGCATTCATGCTTTTATCGAGATGCTCATAATAGTTGACCAACATATAATCTTTAGCCGAGACGACTCCTTTTCGCTCGAAACCGATGGTTTCAGCTATTTGGGCCACCATCGCCTCGATCCCCTGTTCACCCAGGTTGATATCTTCCTCCTGGACGACCATAATTTGGTAGAGATGCCGGAATAGCTCCAGGAAACTCAACGCTTGTTCAAGGTCGATATATTGCTGGGTGCGCTCGGGATTTTTCGTTTTCAAGCCCTCGATGATGTCCCAGGCATTGACCTGATCTATGTTGTAAACGAGTTTCAAAGCCGAGAGCAGGGTTTTTATCGGGCGCAATCCCTGATCTTTGGGATTAATCACGGTTTCGGGTCTGATACCGGTTAGAAGCGATTTTATCTCGCCGAGTATACCGCGCAAGTAGCCCTCATGATAGCGGTTTTCCTTGGATGTCATGGAGAAGAAGAATCTGTCGGTAACGCGCTTTCTGAATTCCTCGTAAAGATCATAGCTGCCCAGGATATTAGCCGCCCCCAGCATTTCGGTGATTATGACGAAATCATATATATTTTTCTCTAAAATCTCCTCATATTCTTCAATTGTGGCCGCCAGGCTGAACGAGCCGACATGTTCGGAAAGATGGAAATGAAGCCGGGTAGCTTTCTTGAACATCTCCATGGAAAGCCGGCCGATAGCCCGGTTGAGCATCTCGGCGTCGCCGGTTCCACGATAGATTATACCAAGATCGATATCATCCTGGTCGGCG
>JAAEQD010000224.1 GCA_024231855.1 Candidatus Zixiibacteriota bacterium | reverse complement strand
GTTCGATCTAAGATTTATTAAGCCGAACTCTGATGCAATCCCTACTGGCGCCATACATACGCTTGAACATCTTCTCGCCACCTATATGAGAACCGATCTCCCCGATATAATCGATATTTCTCCAATGGGCTGCAGAACAGGCTTTTATTTATCATCCTGGGGAGATATAGACTCTAAGAGTGTTAAAAATGCTCTGATTAATTCACTAAAGAATATAATTGATACTAAATGGGAAGATGTACCCGGTATATCGCCGGACCAGTGCGGCAATTATCGTGATCACTCACTGTTTTCAGCGAAAGAATATGCCGGAATAGTACTCAAGGGTTATGGTGAACTATGATCGGGTTGATGGGAGCTATGGATGAGGAGATTGCCCTGTTAAAGGACAACGTGGAGAATCTCCAATCCATGGAAATCGCCAAAATGGAGTATTATACCGGAAACCTCATGGGACAGGATATTGTGCTTCTAAAATCCGGGATAGGCAAAGTTAATGCTACGATCTGCGCCCAGATATTGATTGACAGGTTCAATGTATCACAGATAATATTCACCGGCTTGGCCGGGACGCTGGTACCATATTTGACAGTGGGCGATATTGTGGTATCGAAT
>JAAEQD010000223.1 GCA_024231855.1 Candidatus Zixiibacteriota bacterium | reverse complement strand
TCGATATGCCAGAATGCTCAATTCCATCCGTCCAAATGAAAATGTCTTTATTAAGCCTTGGAATATTAGTGACAAGCTCGTTCAAAACCTAGGTGCTATATGTAATGATCTTCTTGAAATAGCTGCCTATATATATTCAGTAATTTACAGTACAGCATGTAAATATAAACTGACACAATCGTGAAAAGCCCCGGCTCACCCTTGGCAAACCTTTATGGCTTTTTAATTCGGAATTTTTAACTGGTTTTTGATATATTAATGAAATGGAAGGGAGTAAAATAAAATAAGGTTACCAGAGGAATTACTTAATTGAATTATCCTTAAGACTTGGACCATGTACAGAGCAAATTTCAGTTTTAAACACCAACTTGTCTGATCCAATCACGAATGTAGATACCAAGCCTTTGAACGTCCTCTTTCTGCAAGACCCCGCTGTGCGTAATTACATTTCGCGATCTTTCAATTGCATCAAAGATGTTTGCAGCCCATTCAATAGATTCAATGTGCGGCTCGAAACAGTCGAAATTTGTCCTCATTATTGCCAGTAAATTGGCTAAGGTGGTGTAATTTATTGGGTGTTCACCACGTTGAGTATGCCACCGAACCTTTTTCTCTTCTTCAAGGCGTTTTTCAGCGTTTTCACGTATCTTTTTGGGGATAAGTTTCCACCAGTTTTCTCCTTTTGCTTCTAGGAGAATTTCAGAAATGAGATCGCGAACTGAATTCTCGAATGCCGCAACTGCTGTGTATACAACTGACATTTGCCTAGCAGACTGGACTATGTCATTATCTAGCAAATCAAGGGATAGAATTGCTGAAAATTGAGCTGCTTGGTCATCGGGTTTCTGGTATGTAGATTTTAATGCCCTACTTACTCCATCTTTCGCCAAATGTCCTCTGTATATAAATTCGTATACATTCCGTCCATTAATGCTCATTGAAGATGTTCCTTTAAACTTCTAAATATTGCATCATATACCGCTGAATCACGAGATTCTGGTAGAACGATCTGGATATTATAGACTAAGCTAGGAAAGGATGAGTCCTGTGGTTCTAAAGATTGATCTTTTGGAATAATGGGAGTTTCAAATGTTTTTTTAATTGGTTTACTCTCAGGAATTACTGGTTTCGATTTAATTTTCTTTTTTGAAAAATCAGCTAAAGATACCAATGAAATAAATGTCGATGCCATATGATTCAAAACGCCAATCTTATATTGTCCCTGTGATAGTGTTTTGAGTTTTCCGACTATTTCTTGTTTGCTTAATTCATTAGCGTTCACGTTGATTGCGAAAAGTTCAGCATATGCTTCTTTAATCCCATCAGCAAGAACTGTTTTTGATTGAGAATCATCAAGATAGTCATAGTATCTCTGAACCGGTTTACCTGTATCATCTAAAAAGTTTAGAGCTTTCAAGAGACTAATAACCAATCGGTCGCCTTTGGATTTGAATTCTAATTATGCTAGAAAACGATTAGTAAACCTTTCAGGTGCTTGCGCTGTTTTGATGGCTTCAAATATCCCAGGAAGCCTTTTTAAGGATGTCATATACGCTGTTGGAATTGCCATAAAGATTCCTCCATATTAAATTTCCACTGGCTTCTCTAGTAAGCTAAAATATTAATTAAGTTACGAACCAATTGGGTTATTACTTAATGAAATAACTTGCACTACAAAAGATAAACAAGCTGTATAATTTTAACGCCCACATTAAAAAAGCGGGGTCTACGAGACGAGTTCCGCAACTGGATTATTGAAAATCCGGCTGCATAATCGAGAGTATAACTTAAATTTATATATTGATTTCCAGGCCCCAACGCTTATCTGTTTTGATACAATTAACAAAACATAACAATATGGAGATCAAGAAGTTATGGTAACTTTGATGGTTATATAACCAATAACTATTGCCTAGCTTATACTTTCTTATGATCACAGGCCCGGTAGCACGCCTGTATTCTTGAATATTTTATCTGCTCAATGGTAAGTCGCAAGGGCTCATTCTTCATCGATATCAATCACATTATTTTCATATATGCCATCTAGTACGGTACCATCAGGTGTCCAAATGGCGAATCCCAGCTCAGCATTATTTCCGGATGGATTGAATTTTTTCTTGAAAAACCTAACTTGTTTCTTTAAGCGTTCATTAATTTCTTCCGGATTGTTTACGGTGAAATAGGCCCTGGCTACCAATCCTTGTCCCGGCAATAGCGGAATCTGATCTACCGCAGGATTTACCTGATAAATTCCCATAATTAGTATTGATTTATTTTCATTATTGATCTGGGCATCAAGCATATCAAAATTACCGGATCGGCTATCGATAAAACTAATCGAATCGCAATCCAAGTCAATTCGTTCATGTTCAAATGAAAACGGAATCTGAAAACCGCCCAGCGTATCATGATTGGCTAAAGAAATACTAATGGCGAACTGATTATTTCCCAATTCCTCAAAACTTCCAAAGGAACATCGATTGTGTCCGGCAAAAGCCGCACTTATTAAAACTAACATTCCTACCATGGTCAGCAACGATTTACTCATCATTATCTCCTTTTAATTATATATTACTATCTAAGCAATACGACTTTTTTTGTTAGAGTACTATTGACACCATTATGCTTAATAAAATACACCCCCGAACTTACCCCAACACCATCGGCGTCCGTGCCATCCCAGGCTACAGGCGAGGATAAATCGTTATTGGAAATATCAATCGACTTAACTAACCTGCCTGCTACATCATAAATCTTTAGCTCGCTAACATCAGTAGATTGTTTGTTAAAGAGAAAACTAATGGTACCGTTAAATGGATTTGGGTAAGCTGTCATGAAATCAGTCGCTTCAGGCAGCAGTATTTCTTTATCCTCTATTTCAGTCGGATCGTCAAATCGGACCGTTATCAAGCCATGTTCTCCACCGGGTATATAAACATATGGCAAGTCGATTGACATAAAGCCGGAAACATCCCTCCTGAAATAGCCGACATGATACGGTTCCAGCGGGCTTTCATCTATATCCCAAACAAACACTTCGCTACCGGTCGTGAAATCCGCCATGAACAGCTTGCCATCCACCAATTGAACATCATCATATCGAGCACCTATATTCCAATGTTGTATCCATTGAGGATCACGGGGATTTGAGATATCCCAGAGCTGATAACAAGAACCAAACATATAAAGAAGAGTATCGCGCGCGTAACAGGAGGATGATCCGTGATTCATTTGCTCAGTAGTATAGTAGTAAGGATCGGTGGAATCAGACACATCGTAGATCGTCATATGGCCACCGTAACCAAGCAAGAAGAGTATCGGATAATTGAGATGCGACGGGTTGGGCGCACCATAGAGGTCCCCATCAAAGTAAACAGTCATATCGGTTGGATCGGAAATATCGGCAATCAGTACGCAGCCATACAATTGTGGTGATAACCACCAGTAATTGATATAAACCAGATTATTATGAATATGGAAATTAATACTGTACCCGCCTGTTTGCAGGTATAGCCTGCCAAGTTCGACAGGCACAAATGGATCTGTTATGTCGAATATCGTAAGTTTCGCCGGAGTCAAGACATATAATCTGTCGTCTATGATTTTCATCTGGATTGCGTAGATAAATCCCGGTATCTCGCCAACTATCTGAGGATTAGTTTTGTCAACCATATCCAGGATAGTGATGTTTTCGTAGTAGGTACCGGCATAGGCTATATCACCCTTCGCGGCTACCGATTTACAGAAAGAATACTGCCGGTCATGATGAATTACCTCGCCTCCCCTACCTTCATCCCATTCATAAACGTACAGGCCTGGATCATAGCCTTCCATATAGAAGCCATGATTGCAAATAGCATACGTATATTCATAATTTTGGATAAGATCATAATAATATGTATTTAGGACGATTACCGAGCTATCCAAAACCTGGGGATTATTAAGATCATTCAATTGTATTTCATATATTTTAGACCAACCGCTGTCCGATCCCGGATAGCTATCCGCATGACATAAATACCCATACCTTGTCCGATTCCTATATTCCATATCAAAACCGGAAAAACCGCCCTCAAACGGTACGCTGCCCAAATGTACCGGATGTGGACCCGGATTAAATTCATAAATGGCCAGGCTATCGCTGGTACAGAGATATAAAATATCATCTATGAGCTTTAAATCTTTAACGCCAGTATTACCTGATATATATATACTATCAACCTGGTCAGGTATCGGATCGGCCGAATCCAGGTCGAATATAGCTATAAGTTTCCTATAATTAGGGGCGCCGTGTTGAACCATCGATAATAAATAATGATCGAATACGCAAATATCATTAACTAGACTCCCATATAATTCATATGCATAATGATAGATCTGTCGTTCTAAAAACGGATTTGTTCTATCCTGAATATTCAATATACCCAAACCCTCGCCGGCCATATAATAAAGGGAATCGCCAGAGACACATATCCGGCCTACCGCCATATCGGTTTGATAGTGGCCAACCTCCGATGGATCGATAAAATTATTGCCTTCATAAATTGATATTCCGTTCCAGGAGTTGGCGATATATAAATATTGACCATCATGTTCGAATTCGTACATTAGTCCCCGCGTGTTCACCTGCCCGGTTAGAATCGGTATACCATCCTCGCCAAGCTCATAAACCTGCAAGATCGAACCTGCCCCGAGGTAAAGATGGTTGTTGTAAATAAGCTCGCATTCTGGATTATTGGGAAGGGCATAGCTCATCAGGGTGAAATTCGTATCGGGGGCATATGCGGCGGTAACCGGCAGGATATCATCTTGATCGGCATACATAAGCGGCGGCTGGCCGAAAGCAATACTACTTAACAGAATTATAAACGAACAACCAATGCGTAAATAAATCCTTGTAATAATCACCTCCTTTAATGATTGTAGGATCTCAGTAATTAACATTGACGACTCCTCGCCTATTTCGATCCCATTAGAATGGCGCCTATACTTAATCCAGGCATATTTTGCTGGCTTTTTGAATCAATCATTATAATCCAGCTAATCGGATTTCCTAACTGAGATTTTCCTTAACAGCACGCATTACAATTGCTTATTTAAAATTACTAGACCAAATTCATCCATAGGGCTTTCATTAATAAAACCTCAAGCAGTACTACCTCTCGTAGCTAATCCCTACTTTGAGTCCATGGTCCGTATTCGTTTCGACAATACGCCCATGCCTCCAATACTTTTATTTCCAAATTATTAGGCATTGGATATTTTACAGCTGTTACGCTCACTTCATGGTCGGGAAAGCTGGCATAGATTTCTGTTTCAATTTGGGATGCAACTTCAACTTCTTCATCGGTGATATCACAATCATAGAAACATATCCCAGTGATACTATCTTCATCCCAACCAACAGTTACCCCTCTCAAGGATGGCACAACCATACCTAATAATGCAACTTGAAAAGTTAAAAGCACATCACATCTAAATTCGATTTCATCACTTGTCATCTTGGCCTCGGCCTCGCTGGAACAATATGAATCAAACCATCTTGGTTATAGTGTATGATTCCTCTTGTTGTCTCCATTGGTGGACCACCTTTTTTATTAACATAATAACCAATTTTATATCCGAAATCAACTCTTTCCTTAAATCCAGCCATACCACGAAGTTTATTACCAACAGGTTCCCCAGTTCCAGCTTTATGAGCTAAATCATAAGGATTAGCTGTCAATATGCTACGGCCCTTTCGAAAGTTAAAGTTATTGTGTCCTTTAATGTGTTTCCCCTGGCTCCCCGTGTTTATTGGGGGGGTAGTAAAGCTTCTTGTCCTCGATAAAGTTGTTGGTAAGGAAAGTGGTTTCGATAAACTACTCATGGCAGAAGCATACCTCGAAAACGCCCCAGCTTCTAAAATATCATAACCAACCGATCCAAATACAGATCCGTAAGCGCCCGATTCCCACTTATTAGAAATGTCAGTTATGTATTGACGTAAGATATCATCTGGATGTGTTACTGTATACTTCAGACCAGCAGAGATATTAAAGACTGTCTGACGCGGTTCTGTAGCCAATCCCACAGTAAGATTAGCAATACCCATTGCTCTGGAAGTTGCTTTATCACTAAATTCGTATCCAAAATCTGTAAAGAACGGTCCAATTTCAAATGCCACATTATTAATTGTCGGTCCAATTTGAAATGCCACATTATTAAATTCTACTATAAAATCATCAAAGTCCTGGCCATCGGGATCATATTTTAAAACCGGACTATTAGCGCAGTAATTATACGGTGATAGACTTGGGTACTTATACGCTTTTGGATCCACCTGTTTCCATTGGCAAGAGAGAGGATCGTAATATCTTGCTCCGAAGTAGTAAAGGTTAAAGCCTATAATATCATCTACGCGCTCGTCGTCAAGCTCTTTGCCGGAGAATCTGAAAGTAACCTCCGGAATTGAGAAGTTATTTGGGTAATTAGGGCTGGCGTCACCGAAGGGCAAATAATATAAATCGGCCGCAACCTTACCTTTCTTATCCAGAACCATTCGCGTGGTACCTAGATGATCGGCAAGATAATAAAACGGTCCTTCGCCGTCATTGAATGACGCTATCCGTCCATTCGGACCATAAACGTAACAGACATTATCCACCGACTCGCCACCTTTATAAAATTCGGTCGCTTCCACTCCCGTATCGTGAACATAGTAAGTGGATGTGGTATCCGGTTCAATCCAGTAACAACACATTACTGTACCTGTACCCTTAAAATAATTCATCATTGTAGTGACATCCGTACCATCTATTAAACCGTCGCAGTTTGTGTCCATCCTCATTGCCGTATCAGGCAAAGAGCCTGTTCCTCCGAGGAAACTTACTAATTTAGTGACATCAGTGCTATTGAAAAGACCGTCACCATTCATATCACCCGGTAGAAACGGACAGCAATCCAGGCCCGCGCAATCATCATCATGTATACAGGTTTGGAATGGTTTTTTAGTGACGAGGCTCAAATAATTCTCATCACATTGAATATCGCTGAGAACTTTCTTTACTCTATTATCCGTCGGACCGTAAGTGAATTCAAGATTAGAGTACTCGGTTTCAATGGCGCTGTCCCATCTGGAACCCATCATCATGTTGCGCCAGTTGTAAAAATATTGCGCGTTGCCCCGAAATGTATCGCGCATACAGTTACCGGTAGGATCATATTTATAATTATAGTCTGATTGAATAGGACTAATATATTTAAGTCTGTTTGTATAGGGCGAACTGCCGTAATTGTATGACATTACCGTATAATCCGCGTCCCCGGAGAAATATCTCATCTGGGTTCTGATATTGGAATTGGCGTCGTACTCAAATCGCATGCCGTCCTTAATATCAATAAAATTCCAATGTGCTTCATTATCCTTTTTAGCGAATTTGGCCTCAATCAGGCGATTAGCCGCGTCATAATAGAATGTGTTACCAAGAGTGTCATCGCTTGTGGCCGTATGGTAATGATAAACCGCCCAGGTCGGAGTACCGTTAAACTTGACCGGGAAGCTTTGAATAGGATCATCATCAGTAATTCGGTATCCTTGATGATATCCTAGTCTCATTTTGAACTTATCGTCCGGATCGGGGTCTAATCCCTGATTCCCGATTTCGATTCCGTTTATTTCGGTTAACCAACCGGGGGCATTATAAAAATAATCAATTTTTTGTAAATCATCACCTAATATACATCTTTTTACCGCACCGTCAATGAAGTATTTGTAACTTGCAAGTCGATGGTCGAACACTCCTCCTTCGTACTTGTCAATTGTCTCTAATCTGGACCTTTCATCAAAACCGAATTCCATCTCCAGAAGGGGCGTATCTTCGCCGACATTTTCAGGATATTCCTGCCGGATTTTTCTACCGGAAATATCATATTCAGAATAAACCTCTTTATTCTCCGAGTCCAGACCCTCGATAAATGTCGCTTCGCAAAGAAGTTCGCCGTTATTGCCATAGGTATAGAATTTTCTCACGTCGGTTCCGGGATTATTTTTACCATTGTCGGATACGATTAATTTGCCTCTAACCCTCAAAGTATCGAGCATAAAGTCGGTAACCGTTGGAGTAGACAACTTTCTTGGCTGTTCATATAGTGATAAACTGTATGAATCATATAGACAGCGCAGCACTTCTCCGCTTTCCGACCATGATAAATACTCCAATTCAGGATCGGGATCGGTCGCCTGTGATATCCGGCCTCGCAAAATTTCTCTGCCAAGTACATCATAGACTATTTCCGTCCAATCCAGTTTCTCTTTTTGTTTACTGTTTTGGTAGAAACGCAGTTGCCCTGCAGCATCGTAGATATATTTACTCAATCCATAATCGCTGCTGGATTCTCTCAACTGCCGGCCAAACGTATCGTACGCATTGGTAATTTCCAGATCACTGTAATTAAGATCATTCTGATCCTGAAGTTCACTTGCCAAGGGGGGAGTAACTTTCGTAACATCACCTGCAATGTTGACTTCATATCTGGTAGTGAGGTTTAAACCACCCTGTACCGAATCGGCGGTGGTTTCGATAGTGTGGCCGAATATATTCTTATATTCTACTGATACTAAGTCGCCCGGATCGATAGTAATAGATTTACTCAGGGTTTTTGCTTCATATCCATTTATGGGAGCTATGTTCGTGCCAAATCTTAATGTTGTTGGTTTATCAATAAAATCGACACCCGGGACATAAACTGCTTCAAGCCGCCCCTTTGGATTAGCCATGTATTGATACTTCTTGTAAGGCACACCGCCGCAATCAGGAATATGATCATCCGGTCCGTTTTCGCTGTAGTAAGTATCCGCATTTGAATCAAAATTCGGATCATATCTATGACCTACCTGCACTACTTCATATGGTTTATATTCCTTTTGAATTCTGAAAAATTCATCATACGATTTAGCGCTAACGAAATCGGGAGCATCTAAAGTATTATAAGTACTGACATTCTGTAAATTCTTTCCCTGTCCATCGCTATAGGTGATATCTACCAAACTCGGAACATATTCCGAAGCCTTTATAAACTCGATCTGATCGAAATAATACGCATCTACATAAGCCCCGGTAGGAGATGCGACATCAATTGTTATCTCGGCGGACACGGCATTCGGGGGCGATGTAAATGTAAACTGACATTTCAAACACATAGTCGGTTCGCTACCCAGCGTGAGATGCTCATCCTCGGTACTGATCCGGCCACCCATTCTATCATGCCAATCAACGAATAAGGTTATAATAGCATTACTAGGTCCATTGTGATCCCAGGCGTTTAAACTGAGTGTATAATCTGTATCGCCCCTGATGATTCCGGTTCTTGTTTTTTGAGAAAAACTGTAACTTTCCGCAGCCATCGAAGTAGGGGGGTCAATGATCATAAGTTTTGATCCCATAACAGGATTATCGCATAGCCCGCAGTTATCTGAATCATGATACAATTCGGTTCGGAAATACTGTTCGTCCTCGTTAACAGACCAACCGAACTTGCCATGCTCGAATCCGCTATTAATTAATAAATTTCTGTTTGGATAAGTTGAAGATGAAGTAAAATTCGGGAAATTTTCAAATTCCTCGAAATCTCCAATCGATTCAGATTCAAACATA
The DNA here is from genome assembly GCA_024231855.1 of Candidatus Zixiibacteriota bacterium. Classification (GTDB taxonomy): domain Bacteria; phylum Zixibacteria; class MSB-5A5; order UBA10806; family 4484-95; genus JAAEQD01. Next base: position 34,369 of record JAAEQD010000223.1, on the reverse strand, counting down.
TAGAAAACATCTGTTGAAGTGATATTTTCGCGATATTGATCCGTTACGGCTATTGGCTGGTTATAAAGATCATAAACAAACCTGGTCGAAAAACCATTATCATCGGTTTCGGCAATCACTTTGCCTTTATCATAATTGACCTTCTTGGTGGCCGCCAGACAGCTAACGGGATAAAATGCCAAGTTATCGAGCATATATTGTGTAAGGTCTTCATCACAGATAATTTTTATACATAGTTTATCTTGAGATCCCTCGTACCAGGTACCTTCAATAAATGCCACATGCCATAGACCGTTTTCATCAAAAGCGGATGAATACCAATTAATGGGTGGATCTACTTCGTCAATGCCGGCTACCGCGTTTATTCCTCCGCTTTTAATTCGATAATCAAATCTCAAAATGTAATCACCTTCAAATGGCATTATATCGGCATCGGGGTGACAGATTTCAATATAATCACCGGCATTTCCAAATATCTCAATTCCATCTTCGCGGGGATCCGTATAACCATATTCATCTTCCCAGGAATTGCTTTCAGGTATTTTACCCGGATTATCAATCCATATAACATTTATGCCCTCGGACGTATATACCCCGTCATGAAGCATACTCCCATCGCCGGCGCAATAATTTACCAATGGCGGATACATCACATATAACGGATCGGCATTCACGAAGCTAGCGGTGTTGAAAATGCCCGCGTCATCATAGAGATATGTTATCTCAACTCCTAACGCGTCCAGTTCATTTATTATATTGCCGCGGCTATCATATTCAATAATTTCCCTCTGTAAAGCCCAGTCACCATCTAACAGTCCATATTCCCTGGCGGGATAAATACAGCTTGCGGGAGTCGAAAATTCTTCCCACTCAGTCTTAGAGCTTCTCAATGTAACCCGAATAGGATTTTCGGGATCGGTTAGGTCTTCATCTATCACATCAACCTGATAAGGTTGTGTCAGCATATTTCGATCATACATTTCTGAGTATTGACTGTAAGCATAATGTATTTCCGTTGTTTTACAATAATCAGGTCTGTAAAACTGCTGGATCTTGTAAGCCTGATCGTTAAAGCTGTTGTAATCATATTTCGTCCAGATCTCCACCGTGTCGGTCCAGGTAAAAGTACTATCCAGGTAGGTTTGAATAATAGTCGGATAATTCCCCACGTCAATATGGACCGGGACTTTGCACTTGTAATAGTTAAACGATGAATCAATAATCGCTCCAACGGCGTTTTTGATATAAGTTTTATATGGGACACCGTTTAAAAGAAAACCAAGCCCCAGCTCTTCTTCGGTGAGGTCCGGGAGTTCCAGATTATCAGTAAACACAGTCCGTGAAAGGCCACAGTAATAATAATTTTCTACACTGCCGTTAGCGCCATCGCCGGGTAATTCTACTACACTCTTGTGATATTTTGCCCGTTGAGTACTGGCATCACAAGTACCATCAAAGTAATCGTAGTACCAGGTTGTGCCGGTAATGTCGTTATCATCAATGGAATACACGGTTTTAGAGATACACGGATAGTCTTGGACATTACCGCATTCCCATTGACAGTCAAAATCAAAATCGTAATACCTTGATAGAATATCATAAGTTGATTCTACTAAATCCCCATCATCATATTCTTTATTACTTATAGCAGAATATACATCATTAGTATAAGTGTATGTATCAATATCTAAGCCAAAGCTTTGACCGGTTTGGTTAAAAGTATATAGGTCGAAATTTCTATCGTCATCCTCACTCTCATTTGGATTATCAAATTTATAGCCCTTAACAATACGACCCTCCCCGAACTTACTAGTGCTGTATCCATGGTGAAAAGAGCCATTACGATCATAAGAATATCGATTATTACTTCCATAAAAATATAAATCTCTTTCATCATCGGGTTCTGGTATAACAAACTCTTCTACGAACGCCGTATGCCATTCGGATTCCTCACCAGCTATATTTTTTTCAAAAGCACAAAAAACTTTATAGGTCAACCATTCAGGTTGCTTTGGAATGGCATAAAAGAAATGATCGCCGGATGGCCACATATAAACATAATCATCTAAATGGGGGTCGACAGCTAATGGAATTTCCGTCGAACTCCAGCTGTTTCCATTCCATTCCCAAATTTTAAGTTCGCCTCTAGGATTATCAATTATAGCCACATAATCAGGACCGGATGTTACATTGATTTTGTTGCCCCAGTCCAATTCTTGGATAGCTATCGTTCTATCAGTAGGACCAGACCCATTGCTGCCATCCTCATTGCGATTTATTTTTACTATTCTGCAGAAACATCCGTCCTGGTGGTCATCCCTCCACGGCCTGTTATCTACGGCATAGGCAAAAAAGTCTCGCTGAGCTGTTAGCCAAATCCAACCGGATCCTGGGTGGAACTGATGCCAATTTCCCTCTCTCATAAAATCTTCAACGTAGCCAACTTCATGTTCATTCCAGCGTTCGCTAACAGTATCCCATAAATACAAGTATATTGTTTGAGTCCAATCTTGCCTCCAATGTCCACTATTTGGATCTCCAGAATGCTCACATGCATAGTAATCATCCGAGCCCATGGAAATAACAAAATAATCATCCGAAGGAATAAAATAGAAATTCATATCCATATTGTTTCCGGTATACAGATGTTGTACTGTACCGCCTGAACCAGGAACGCCATTCCATTTCCAGGCGTAGATTCTCCGCTCGCATTGCCATTCTCCATGTGGTGGATTAGCTTCCCAATCCTTCAGATTATTTTCAATTACGAAGTAATCTTTACCTACGAAAACGCTATCACGATGCGAAGTATTGTCACAAGGTACACAAAGGCCCAGGTGGAAGCTATTATTAGTTTCTTTCAACCATTGACCATTATGTTTAACCAGAAAATGTGCAGCTATTGGATATACTGCGGTGTTTTCCGGGGTGACCCTTAGATAGTAGCAATCCTGTCCGGCCCAAATTTCCGTACCACTTCTTCGCGGAGAATTAGGGACTCCGCATTCGAAGTTGTTAGTATTCTCTAATTTGCCGTTTCTGATTTCATATATGTGTACGGTAAAATCTTGCGGATCATTTGAAGTAAATACAAAAGAATTTCCGGCACATGCATAATGTTCAACGTTGTTGAAGGTAATCTGGCGCCAATAGCCATCCCAATAATGAACTGTCAGGTGGGCATTACTAACGCGTCTTTGCGCTATGAAGTATTCCGAAGACTGCTCTCTTATAAACGGATCAGACGAGTCCTCCAATAAAACGGTTACATTTGTATCAATCGGAGCGTATTCGAGTGATTTTTTGGCATATCCATATTCTACTTTTGAACCGCCAGGATACCTGATTGATCTTAAAGCGCCAAAATAAGGATGATCTTCAACCGGATCCTCGTCATACGCTTTAATTTCCGTAAAATAAACGGGTAAGTCATCAACCTTTAATTGACCGTCGATATAAACACGCCAGAAGCGCGCTGATGTGGGAGTTGTTAATGGGATCATCCAGTAGCAGTCATCTATTCGATCTATAGAGCTTTGATCCAGGGTTTCAAGGACGGTCCAATCACTATTGTTACCTCCATATAGAATAGTGACTTCATGATCTGTACCGGCGGTTCCAGTACCGGCGTTATCATAGATTTTTATCCGATCAACGGTTTTAGCAATCCCAAGATCCAAACCAAAACTATTCTTTATGGCATTCGGCAATAAATAATCTTGAGTAAATATATCATAATCAATTAAATTATTCATAACATGCATTTCATAATCTTCTGTTGAAGGGCCGTTATTATCACTACCCTTAAACAATCCAGCAACGGGGGCATGCTCCTGATCAAGATAATAGTCAAGCCTTAATGTTGGAACAGTACTATCATTATAAGCATAATATGAGATCCCGGTTAAATAACGTTTTAAATCATAAGGATATTCTTCATAGACATTAGATAACGCGTAACTAAAATCATATTTTCCGAGCCAATCGCCGTCGCAGCCAAACATTACCAAGCTGTCGAGGTAAACCGAATCATGTCGGGCGAAATTTGAATGTGGCATTTTGTTATAGTATTCTCCCGGCAGGCGGATACCAGTATAGAAAACGACTGATCTTCCAATCGCGTCGATTATAGTGTCCGGATGAGAGCACCTTGTAAAGTATTCATTCACTGAAGCACCTTCGCTATATCCCAATTTGGTTTGTTGTCCGTAACATATAGTGATGCTATTTTGATGATCAACGCTCTTAACAGTTTTTAAATCCCATTGGTAAGAAACATGCCGTATTTCCGAAATAACAGTCTCATCGACATTGGTTTTTATTGCTAAAATGCTGTTTTCCAAACCCAGGGCTATTCTGGTTGCGTCAAAATCAAATCCTAGTGGATTTGGAATATTTGGATCGATATTATCGCCGAATATTAACATCGAGCCATCTTCTCTGGTTATTTCCCAACTGATTACATACTGAACATTATTCTGCTCCTGACCAAATATCCGCTTAATTTTCCAGGGCTGGAAACGCTCGAGCATATATTCATCTTGTTCAGGATCTGTTACGATCGGGATTAAGGGAATCATTCCTTCACCCGGAGAATTATAAAAATATTTATCATCATTATAATCAACCGTTCCATTCAAATCTGCTACTATCGCCGGCATTTCCAGGTTCCAGCCGACACCTAACCAGGATGATTGAGTCCTATCGTTATTCTGATATACCATTTCTTCTATTTCGCTGCAGTATTCTATCCCAAGCTCTAAGTTAAAACCATTAGGTCCGGGCAATGATACTAATTGCATGTCAAGTTCAACATTGCCGGTAAAAGTATTCACGTCATCAGAGGAAACTCCATCTGACTGAAAAGGATTTTGAGCCTGTTCACCGCCAATATTCAGACCTTGATAGCTCGATTCTGCCTCTACACAAAAACCTGTGTAAGGTGTTAGTAAAACCAAGAGAATAGCTATTAATACAATTGAGCCAAAAAACTGAGATTTATGCACAACATCCTCCTCACCCCCCAATGAAACAACTATTTAGTTATTAATCTTTTAATAAACTTATTGTAGCGACCGTAGCAACGAACTAGGCGTATTACTTTTATTGGTCTATTTGCCTAACTGGATTAAATGATACAAAAGGATATACTTATCTGTCAAATTGTTTTTTTGAAATTTCTTAACTATTTTATAATTGTATTATAGATAATTAGTTATAAAGTCGAGATTTCAATAAAGGAAGTTTGACCTGACTTTAAAAGCTCGATAGCATTAACCTTGAGCAATCCGTAACTCATTGTATGAATTAGTTTTCTGTAATCACTCAAAGGTGCGTTATTCAATATAAGCGATGATATATCATCATTAATAGGCAATATTTCGTATACCCCAGACCTGCTTACATAACCTGTACCCAAACACTTATCACAACCGTTAGGAGCATAAAAGCGATGATTAGTATCTGCCTTTAATCCCAGCTTCTCCAGCTCTAGAGCAGATGGTTCATATTCTGTTTTGCAGTCCAGACAGAGCAATCTGACCAGGCGTTGAGCTACAACCATCGATAGGGATGAAGCTATCAGATAGGGTTCGATATTCATATTGATTAGCCTGGTGATAGCCGAGGCAGCATCATTGGTGTGAAGCGTTGATAGGACCAAATGACCTGTCAATGACGCCCTGACAGCGATCTCTAATAGGTAACTTAGAACCTATCGTAAACACTGACATCGTGGAGGTCAATAATCATGAAAATAAATATAAATAATGAGAAATTGAAGAGACGATATATCAAGCGATTAAGAGAGGCCTCGGGATTTTCGGAATCGACAATTTGTAGCGTTGAAAAAGCCATTTGGTTGTATGAAGATTTTGCTCGACATAATGACTATGAGGCATTTTCCCAAACAAAAGCCATTAATTTTAAAAAGTGGCTTTGTGAGAGAAAAAGAAAGGGAAAAAGCCTATCAACAACAACTATTTATCACCATCTACGCCATCTTAAGAGTTTTTTTTCATGGTTGTCTGGCCAACCAGGCTATAAATCAAAAATCAATCTGGACACGGTATCGTATTTGACTTTGGAAAAGAAAAAAGTTCGAGAAGCTCTTACGCCAAAAGCAGTCAAGTTTCCTTCATTAGAATATGTTAAGCGGTTAACTGATTCAATAAAAATTGAAACTGAAATCGACCGCCGGGACCGAGCCTTAATAGCATTTTTATTGCTAAGCGGAATGAGAGATAAAGCAATTAGCACACTTCCCCTGGGTTGTTTTGATCAAGAAACTCTCGAAATCATCCAAGACCCACAAAAAGGGGTAGAAACCAAGTTTGGCAAGTTAATCCATTCTACGTTACTACAATTTGATGATCAATTAGTATCATATGTTACCAAATGGCATTATTATCTACTCAAAGAAAAACTATATGCACCAACCAGCCCCTTTTTCCCTCGAAATAAGATTGAGCAAATCAAAGGCGGATTGACATTTACTTCATTAAAGGTAGAACCTCATTTCTGGAAAAGCGCCGGAAGAATTCGCGAAATACTAAAAAAGCGTTCATCTACCGCAGGTCTCGATTATTATCAGCCCCATTCATTTAGACATGCAGCAATACACATAGCTATGAAGAATTGCAGAAATGCCGAGCAGATGAAAGCAATCAGTCAAAATTTTGGCCATCAATTCGTTGGAACCACATTGTTGACTTATGGAAATCTTGATGAATATCAAGTAAAAGAGGTAATATCAACCATGAGTTTTAATCCTTCTGAAGAGAACCAAAATCAAAAAGACGAAATCAACAAAGCTATAAAAATTCTGACAGAAGCAAAAAATAAAGCTTGACTTGTTAATTATATAACGATATATTACGATATATGCAAAAAGAACAGAAACTCATTGAAGAACTGGAAGAATATCGCTTGGATAATCGGATCACACAGCAAGAGTTAGCTGATTTATTGGGTGTGTCATTTGTAACTATCAATCGATGGTTAAATCGGCATCAATACCCAAATAAAATTCAGTCTTATCATATCAGGAAGCTTATTGGCAAAAAAGGATTGGAAAAATGAATTGTGTCATATATGCCAGGGTTTCTTCAAAGGAGCAAGAGAAAGAGGGCTATTCAATACCATCCCAATTGAAATTGCTTAGAAAGTATGCTCTTGAAAAGCGATTCCGGGTAGTCGCTGAATATATCGACGTTGAGACCGCGAAAAAGACCGGTAGAATAGGTTTTGGCAATATGCTTTCATTCCTGAAATCCAATCCAACCTGTAAGACTATTTTGGTTGAAAAGACAGACAGATTATATCGAAATATTAAAGATTGGGTAATTCTCGATGAATATGATATTGAAATACATTTTGTAAAAGAAGGCTCAGTATTATCCAAAAACTCAAAATCTTCGGAAAAATTTATGCATGGTATCAAAGTATTAATGGCAAAGAATTACATCGACAATTTATCCGAAGAGGTCAAAAAAGGCTTAACAGAAAAGGCAGAACAGGGAGAATGGCCTGCTCGACCACCAGTAGGATATACGAGCAATAAGGAATCTAAGCTGATTGAACCCGATCCGATTAAAGGTCCCTTTATAAAACGTCTATTTGAATGGTATGCATCTGGACAATATTCGCTGGAGCAACTGTCTATAAAAGCAAAAGAATCTGGTTTATTTTCACGTAATTCAAATACAATTAATAAAGCCGGAATCCATCGAATTCTTAATAATCCAATTTATTATGGTGATTTTATTTGGAAGGGGAAACGATACCTCGGTAAACACTCCACTATAATAAGCAAAACGCTTTACGATGATGTTCAGCGGGTTTTCGCCCAATCAAACCACCCAAAAGAAACAAAACGGGAATTCGCGTTTGCCGGATTCATTTCTTGTGGAAAATGCGGCTGCGCGATGACTCCCGAGATTAAGAAAGGTAAATATATTTATTATCACTGCACTCAGTTTCGAGGTAAATGTGATAATGTCTATATTCGAGAAGAAAGATTAGGCCATCTGCTTGCTGATGCTGTAAAACGGATAAGAATAGGTGAACATGCTGTTGAAGATATCAAACAAGCATTACTCGAAAGCCAAAAAGACAAGAAAGAATTCCATACCTCATCGATAACTTCTCTACAAAAGCGACATAATCATATTCAACGTCTTTTGGATCGAGCATATGAGGACAAATTAAGCTGTAAAATCTCTGAATCGCTCTGGGAAAGAAAATCCAGCGAATGGGAACATGAATTGATAGATATTCAGCATAAAATCAAATCCTACGAATTGGCGAATTCAAATTACTACAAAACAGGGGCAACCATTTTAGAACTCGCTAACTCCGCTTACGATATGTTTTTACATGAATCTCGGGAAGAACAACGGAAATTACTGAATACTATACTATCGAACTGCACATTCTATCGCGGAACTCTTTATCCCACATACAGAAAACCCTTTGACATTCTTGCCAAAGGGTCCGGTCGTATCTTAAAGCGGGGTTGACGAGACTCGAACTCGCGGCCTCCTGCGTGACAGGCAGGCGTTCTAACCAAACTGAACTACAACCCCGTTGCGATTATTTTCTATTTTAAAGAACTCAGCGACTAGTACGCTATTTTTCGATAGAGGGATCGGTACCAGCTGAACCCTGTTTCGATCGCTGCGATATTAGAATCGCCGTCGGCAATACCGCGCAATAACCAATCACTAATAATATCGGCGCGCCCGTGATATCGCCAACCGCCAGAAGGATATAGCCCAGGACAATCATGCCCAGACCGACAGCCATGAGAACATAATTAAGCTTTCCAAATCCGAGGCTTTCTTCGTTCTTCGATAATTTTCTGGCCATCATTCCTTCCCCTAAATTTCAGCCCTAAGGCTGTTCTTAAAGCAACATCCGAAATTAAATAATAATCCTTAAAAGTCAAGCGATTTTTGTAATCTATTGTTAATTAACACTAAAGAATATCGCAATTTTATTCAATTTTTGCCCCAAGGCAAAAGATTTATCAAATAATCCAAATCTTGACGTGTAAGTCCTTTTGAAAGCGTTAATATGACAGCGAAGATAACCGCGCCCCCTATTATCCTCAGAATTACATTCAGCGCCGGTGTGAAAATCAAAAACAGGCTCATAGCCGCAATTGCCGGGATTAGCCGTCCCAGCCATGATAACAATTGACTTAATGGAAGATGACGCCTTAGAAGCAGGAAAAAACCGATACCTGCCAATACCTCGGATACAACGGTGGCCACGGCGGCGCCACTGAAACTAAATCTGGGGATCAAGATAAAATTCAGAATAATGTTAATAATCGCCCCGATACCGGTTATAATCATCAATTGCTTACTTAAATCACGAGCTATCAGGTGGGCGCTTTGAATCATATTGACAAACATTAAAGCCAGCGCCCAGATCAGGATTTTTAGCGCGTCAACTCCCGGCATGTAAGATTCAGGATAGACTAAGATAAAAAGCGGCTTAGCCAGAAATGTGGCTCCGAAAGCGGCCGCTAATCCTATAAATAGCATGTACTTAAAGCTATTACTATAAAGTTGATTCAATTTAGCTTCATCGCTCCTAAAATAACCCGACATCCGGGGAAGAATCGTCGCTGAAAACGATGTTGAGACCAGGAGCAAGCCATTAACAAGCGCGTAGGCCGAGTTATAATAGCCAACAGCGGTATCTCCCTTGATAAATGAAAGCATGACAAAGTCGGCCTTGTAGTAAATTGTGGTCAGGATTGCCGCTACCGCCAGGGGCGCCGCCTTTTTCAGGATTTCAGCGGCACCGGCCAAACTACCGCCAAATCTGAAACGGCATACCCGACGGCTGACTATCAAGCCGATTACTATTGTCGCCACAACCGCTGAGGTAAAGTGCGCGATGCCAATGCCAATTAAGCCCAAACCGATATAGAGAGCTAACAATCCCAGAATAGTCCCCAGCGTTTGAGATCCCATCGCCAGAACACCATACAGTTTGAATCTTTCATGTCCCAAGAGGGCGCTGGAAAAATTACCCATCAAAAAATTAACCGCCATAGCCAGCGACGAGAGCATCAAAAAGACTTTAAACGACAAAGGCTTATTGATAAATATCGATATTAAATAGATAATAAGGACAGACATTATACTAACCATCAGCCTGGCTAAAAACGAATTAGTCATAAGCGAGTCGATACTTTGATTGCCGATCATAAAAGCTGTTTGGCGGGTTTGATAAGTGTCTAAGCCGGCGCTGGAGATTACGCTAAAGAAAGTAATCAGGGCAACGGCAAAACCATATTGGCCGAATATTTCGACGCCCAGAACACGGGCGGCATACAGGGTAAAAAAAAAGCCGAGAAGCTTAATCACTACCTGGGCCGAAAGCATAACTATGGAATTTTTAGCTACGCTGGGCTTCACCGGTATAGCCATGCTTAATAATCTCCCGTTCGATCAGGCCGATTATAATATGCCCAATAGCGATATGAGATTCCTGTATACGCTGGGCATCCTCGGACGGCACGGCAATTGTAGTATCGGCCAGATTGCCGCCGTTTTTGCCGGTAAGTCCTATTGTGTATATCTGTTTATCCCTGGCGGCTTTAACCGCCTCAAGGATATTCGGAGATTTGCCGGATGTCGAGATGGCAATCAGGATATCTGCTGATCGGCCCAGCGCTTCTATCTGCCGGGCGAAAATCAGATTAAAACCAATATCGTTGGCGCAGGCTGTCAGGATAGATGTATCGGTGGTCAGGGCAATCGACGGCAAGGCCGGACGTTTCTCGATTTCCCGGGCAAGCCGAACGACCAGTTCCGTTGCCAGATGTTGACTATCGGCTGCCGATCCGCCATTACCGCAAAACATTATCTTGCCGCCATTATTTAGAGCCTCGATACACCTGCGAGCGGCATCGGCAATGATTTCGGTATAATTATCCGCCAATTGCTTTTTAATAGCGGCGGATTCTAATAGTTGGTCTTTGATATCTTTAATCATAATATTTATCTTTGATGAACCGCGCGGGCGAATTTACCGACCATGTCCGGCGAATTTTCAAGCGCGTTACCTATAATAACGTATGAAGCCCCGGCTCGCGCGACCTCCCCGGCATACTGAACATCCGTGATACCGCCGCCGACAATTACCGGGATATCCACGTATTCGCTGACTTTGGTAATCATATCCAGGGGCACCGGTTTTTCGGCTCCGGAGCCGGCCTCCAAATAGATAAGCTTCATGCCCAGATATTGGCCTGCCAAAGCATGAGCACAGGCTATATCTGATTTATTTCGCGGAATCGGCAAAGTGTTGGACATGTAGGAAACCGATGTCAGCACACCCGATTCGATCAGCATGTAAGCGGTAGGGATAGCTTCGAGATTCATCATCTTTATAATGGGCGCGGATTTGACATGCTCATCGATTAGAAGATTGGGATTGCGACCGGAAATTAACGATAAGAAAAGAATCGCGTCGGCATACTCGCTGACCATCGAGGAGGAACCGGGAAATATGATTACCGGCTTATCAGTGGCCTGCTTTATAGTCTTCAGAGTGGCTTCGAAATGGTTGGCGATCATCAGCGATGAGCCAAACAGGAAAGCATCCACGCCGGCTTTTTCGCACTGCTGTACGTACTCAGCCAGAGCCTCCGGTGATTTGCGGTCAGGATCGAGAAGGACCAGAAAGCCGCAGCCCTTCTGTTCGCGTATGTCTAAAAGCTTTTGATATACGGTCATGCGGAATACTTCTCTTTCAAGCCTTCCAGGGCATCAGTTATTTTATCTTTAGGCATAGCGCCCCTGATAGTCGGTTTGCCGCCGCCACGAGCACCGGCGCAAGAGACCAACAGATCCTTGACTTCATTGGCAAAACCAGACTCCGGCGCGGTGATAGCAAATTTACCATCAGTAGATGAAATTGTCAAAATCGTTTTATCTCTATAACTTGTCTTATAAATATCTACAGAAACCATTAATTCCTGGGGTGTTGCGTTTTCAATGATGAAAACAAACAGTTCCCAATTCTCTGATTTTAACTTAAGATCTGGGTCTCTAGTAACTTTTTCCCATATTTCTTTTTCTATTTCCTTTAATTTCGCTTTACCCAGTTTCTTAATCTTATCCAAATAATCATTCAATTTCGAATCGAGATTTTCCTTTACTAGCATCCGGGGATGGATTTTCCCCTGCAATTCTTTAACGCGGGCTGAGGTTTTTGAGTCCCCCTCTTCTGGCTTATGTTCGAGATGTTTTTCCAATTCAGCAATATCGGCAGCCTGGCTCTGGAAAAACTCATCGGCTTTGGTGCCGGTTATAGCCTCAATTCGCCGGGTACCGGCGGCTATAGCGGTTTCGATAATGATAAAGAAACGGCCGATATCGGCGGTGTTGTCAACATGCGTGCCGCCGCAGAGTTCCATCGAGAAATCACCGGTTTTGACCACCCGGACTTCATCGCCGTATTTCTCGCCGAATAAAGCCATCGCCCCCATCGCTATTGCTTTATCTACAGTAAGACCTTTTAAAGAATCATCATTTTCAGGCGTAAACACCTTCAAACCGCTTTTAATCTTATCTTTTACTATAGCCTCTACCTCATTGATCTCATCGGGAGTCATCGCCTTGAAATGAGTAAAATCGAATCGGAATCTATCTGGATGCACTGCTGAACCAGATTGGTGGACATGATCGCCCAACACCATGCGCAGGGCTTTCTGGAGAAGGTGAGTAGCGGTATGGTTACACTTGATATCGGCCCGGCGGGCGTGATCGATTTCTGCGGTAACAGAGAATCTGTCATTATTCGGTAAATTGCCTTCTATCAATTTCCCTAAATGATAGATTTCATTATCCGGTCCTTTTACAACCTCTTCAATTTCAAATTTTAATGAATCGTTAAATATTTGCCCTTTGTCACTTACTTGGCCACCTTCTTCAGCATAAAAAGGAGTTTCTTCTAATACGATAACTTCTGATCCTTCAACATTCTCGATGTACCAAACAGTTGTCGGCAATGTTTCGAGATCGTAACCCCTAAATGTGCTCAAATTTGTTTGTTGTTTTTCCGGATCTCCGATTTGTCTTCTAAATCCTACTTTCTCAATCAAACTTTCTTTTGCTTGACGAAAATCTTTACTTCTCTCCTGTTGTTCCTTCAACTCTTTATTAAATCCAGGCCAGTCAATCTCATAACCTTTCTCATGCGCCATTATCTCTGTCAAATCAGCCGGAAAACCATAAGTATCATATAGCTTGAAAACAACTTCACCGGGAATTACCTTATCGGCTTTCGACGCGATATCCTCGAAGCGGGCGATCCCGGTTTCAAGCGTGCGTGAGAATTGCTCCTCCTCGGTTTTGATAACCAGCTCGATATGACCGCGCTGAGCTTTGATCTCCGGGAACACGTTCCCCATGAAATCAACCAGCGGCTGCACGATTTTATATACGAACGGCTCGGTTAAGCCGATCTGATGGCCATACCGGGCGGCCCGTCGAAGTATCCGCCTGAGCACATAGCCACGCCCCTCATTTGAGATATTGGCGTTATCAGCCAACGCGAACGTAAGCGCCCGCACATGGTCGGCGATCACTCGATGGGATACGCCATCAGGACCGGAATCATAGGGTTTGCCGGATAGATCGATAACTTTCTTCAGAAGCGGCGCGAACAGGTCGGTTGAGTAATTGGAATCGACATTCTGCATTATCATACAGAAACGCTCCAGCCCGGCGCCTGTATCAACTGACGGCTTAGGCAGAGGCGTCATTTTGCCGGCGTCATCGCGGTTATACTGCATGAAGACGAGATTCCAGATTTCCATGTACCGGTCACCCTCGCCGTTTAATTCGCCGGGTATACCCTCGCCGCGGTCGTAATGAAGTTCTGAACAGGGGCCGCAAGGGCCGGTCTCCCCCATCGACCAGAAATTATCTTTCTCGCCGAATCGTAAAACTCGGTCACCCAGCTCCGGCGCGACTTTTTTCCACAGTTTCTCAGCGTCATCATCATCGGTGTAGACGGTGGCATAAAGGCGTGATGGATCGAAACCCATCACCTTGACCACGAACTCCCAGGCGAAATGGATCGCCTCTTCCTTGAAATAATCGCCGAATGAGAAATTGCCCAGCATCTCGAAAAATGTTTGATGGCGGGCTGTGAAGCCGACATTATCCAGGTCGTTATGTTTGCCGCCGGCCCGGATACATTTTTGTGATGATGTGGCGCGGGAATAATCGCGCTTCTCGACGCCCAGGAAAGTGTTCTTGAATTGCACCATCCCGGCGTTGGTGAACAAAAGCGTTGGATCATCCAAGGGGACCACCGGCGAGGATTTAACCACCCGGTGATCGTTCTTTTCGAAGTAATCCAGAAAAGCTTGTCTTATTTCATGCGATTTCATAGTATATCTAAATAATCTATTTTGGATTAAAAATCAAGGGTTGGTCTGTTTATTCAGTCGTACCTACATTCTAACCGCCAAGATTTTCTCAAATTCCAATAATTTAATTATCGACCGAGTATCCTTTAAGTATATAATTTTCCCCGATTCGCATCTAAAGCAAATCGGTTGAATTATTATAAGATATTAACAGACATCAGGTTCCCAGAACCTCAATGGCCGCGTACTTGGGCATTATTTTCTTCGTGCCGCCACCAAATTTAATAGTCAGCATCATGGCCTCGCCGCTGCCCTCTTTATCGACAATTTTGCCTACGCCGAATTTATTATGTGATACGGTCATGCCGATTTTCAGGATATCGTCGCTTTCATCCTCGTAATCGGGATAGATATCTTCCTTGTAGGCTTGCGACTTCTTTTTGTAATTATTGGAATAATTCGACTTATAACTATTGGTTACGTTTCTGGCGGCACCGTTATTGTAATAGTTGAACTGCTCGACCTCGAGGAGATTTTCCGGGATATCGTTTAGGAAACTTGATGGCGATGTAATATTACCGCCATCAAAGCGACGTCTGAAGCCAGCCATCGACAGATACAGTTTCATGCGGGCGCGAGTTATGCCAACATAACAGAGACGGCGTTCCTCCTCCATTTCCTTGTCGGGAGAATGAAGTAATGTTTCGCGGATCATGGGGAATAGCCCCTGTTCCATGCCGGTGAGGAAAACCGTATCGAATTCAAGGCCCTTGGCCGCGTGAAGTGACATCAGTACGACAGCCGAATCCTTGTTATTCCAATTGTCGATTTCGCTGATTAAAGCGACCTCCTCAAGAAAACCGCCCAGGGTAGGATTCTGATCCTCCTCCTGCTCTTCTTCAATCCTGACCATAAATGCTATGACCGCGTTTACCAACTCCTTTACGTTCTCGATTCGAACATCGGCTTCGGGCGTATCCTCTTTTTCCAGCATCGCCAGATAGCCGCTTTTATCGATCAATCTGGCGACAAGATCATTGGGGGGCAGCTCATCCAGCCTAGCCGATAAGGCTGTCAGCGTTTCATAGAGTTTATTCAATTCGGCGGCGGTTTTGCCCTTGATACCAACCGTATCCGCCTGGCTAAGCAGATCGAAAGCCGGTATATTTTGCTCATTGGCGGCTTTTAAAAGCTTGTCGACTGAAACCTTGCCCACGCCTCGCCTGGGCACATTGATAATTCTTACCAGCGATTCGGTATCGGCGGGATTTACCAGAAGTCGCAGGTAGGCGACAACGTCTTTGATCTCCTTGCGCTCATAAAACCGGGTACCGCCGACAATTATATACGGAATTCCTGAATCCCTCAAGGCATCCTCAATTGAACGCGACTGTGAGTGGGTTCGATACATCACGGCGAAATCGGAGGGGCTCTTATCCTGAGACAGGGCGTATTGAATTTTTGTGGCGATTACACCGGACTCGTCTCGTTCGTCGCCGCACATCATCAAGGTGATATAATCGCCGCCGGTTTGATCGGTAAACAGTTTCTTGGCCTTGCGGCTTTTATTTTTACGGATTACCTCGTAAGCCGCCTCGAGTATGACATCGGTCGACCGGTAATTCTGCTCCAGCTTGACTACTTTGCAGCCGGGGAAATCAGATTCGAAATTGAGAATATTGCTGATATCGGCGCCGCGCCAGCCATAGATCGATTGATCATCATCGCCGACCACGCAGACATTTTTGCGCTCACCGGCCAGAAGTTTCACCAATCGATATTGGGTGTGATTGGTATCCTGATATTCATCCACCAGAAGGTATTGGAATTTACTGTTGTAATACGCTGTCACCTTCGGAAATTTCTCTAAAAGAACTACTGTGGCGAATAATAAATCATCGAAATCCAGGGCGTTGTTTCTTTTCAGTTGACGTTGGTACTGCTGATAAACCAGGGCGATATTTTGGATAATGTAATCATCGGCGGATTCGAGAAACTCCTGCGGAGAGATCAGCTTATCCTTGGCTTTCGAGATCGCGTTCTGGGCCTGCCCCGGGGATGGTTGATTTTCTGGCAAACCCAGGTCTTTGATTATACGTTTGATTAAAGCGCCGCTGTCGGCGGAATCGTATATCGTGAAATCGCGCTTGTAGCCCAGCATCTCGGCATGCTGACGTAAAAGCCGGGCGCAAAACGAATGAAATGTCGACAGCCAGACGTACTTGCCGACATCGCCCAGAAGGTTGATAACTCGTTCCTTCATCTCGCCGGCGGCCTTGTTGGTGAAAGTAACACCCAGAATTCTATCGGCCCGGGCTTTGCCGTTGGTTATTAGATGGGCGATTCTATGCGTGATCACCCGGGTTTTGCCGGACCCAGCGCCGGCTAAAACCAATAACGGTCCTTCGCCATGTTGAACCGCTTGCTGCTGAGAGGAATTTAATCCTTTAATATGTTCATCATACATAGCAGGTGAATATATATGAATTTTTTTGTTAAGAAAGTGATTTGTTAAAAAAATACTATTGCAGCGGATAGCAGGTGTTTTTAAGGATTTCCAGGGTCGATTTCGAGAGTGACCACTTGCTTTTAGATGATTATCGCTATACCATATAATACGGATTGAGCTATAACCAAGGAGCTGCTATGCTACAATATAAAGTCGATTTCGATGATGTTGAATGGGAACAACCGATGGAAGGCGTAAAGTGTAAAATCATTAAACATGACAGCAAACAGATGCGTTTGATCGAATATACAAAGATGATGCCGCCGCATTGGTGTGAAAAAGGCCATTATGGCCTTGTCCTCGAAGGTGAGTTTGAGATCGAATTCCAGAATGAAAAGCAGGTATATAAATCCGGCGATGGAGTGTTTATTCCCGGTGGCGAAGAGCATAAACATAAGGGACGCGCCTTAACCAAATCGGTGAAAGTGATATTCGTGGAGGATGTATGATAGCTGATTCTATACGGTTACCCGAATTCCTCAGGGGTATACTTTAATAATAGCCAGATTTAAAGAGTTCGTATATTAATTATAAATTAGAAAGCCAGTAACTCAAGACTCGTGACAAAATCCTACTTCACCAAAATCATCCGCCGGGTCTGCGCGAAATCGCCTGCGGTCATCCGGTAAAAATATGATCCCGAGGCCACCGGCGCGCCCTGCTGATTGATGCCGCTCCATTCGAAAGCGTGTTTGCCGGCTAGCAGATAGCTATCGACAACGGTTTTCACCAGCTGGCCGCGGATATTGAAAATCTGAATTTTCACCTGGCCGGATTTGGCTATCGAATACGATATTCGGGTTGTGCTGTTAAATGGATTTGGGTAATTGCCATCGAGAGCGGTCACAAGCGGTATAGTATAGCCGCCGGCATGCACCTGGTTCAGGATATCATACATGGCATCGATAAATCCCTCCATCTCCTCCATCGTACCGGTGGAAACCCTTATATGATGATCCATCCCCCAGCCATACCTGACATAGAAGTCCCTGGATGATAAAGCGGCGGCAAGGTCCGAATTATCCATTTCGGTGGCTACCATGAAGAAGTTGGTTTGCGATGGTATATAACTTAGCCCCCAAAGATCAAAATAGCCGAAACAATACTGCTTAGCCTGATTATTCAGTGTTACCGTGTCGTTGATGTGGTCAATATCATCTAGCGCCGCCCGGGAGGCATTGAGAGACGGGCGGGAGACAGTCGAGAAGATTTGCCAGGCGCGCATATCATTTATCCGACTTTGCCTGCCGATACCGTAACCGATTCGCGCGCCCGCCAGTCCATAGGCTTTTGAGAACGTTCGGATTACAACGACATTTTTGCCTCTTCTGACCAGATCGATAGCCGATTCGTAATTCGGGTCATCCACGAAATCATGATACGCCTCATCGATAATCGTCACTACGCCCTGCGGAAGGTCATCGACAAACGCTTCGATATCATCGGCGGCTAAAACAGTAGCGGTCGGATTATTAGGGTTGGTTATACAAACCGCGGTCGTGTCGTTATCAACCCGATCGGCCATATCATTGAGATCAATCCGGTGGTCATCATTGAGGCTTGAATAATACACATCAGAGCCAAGGAAACCGGCATCGGCCGGGAATTGGCTATAGGATGGATTGGGCGCGACCACATTGCCGTTTGATTCGGCGAAAGCGAAGGCACACAGCCGAAGAATCTCGGTGGCGCCACAGCCGGCAATCACATTGTTATCAGAAACATCATGAATATCGGCCAAATCGCCCTTCAGAGACTCGGCGAACCAGTCGGGGTAGCGATGGCTCATATCGAGATCATCGGACATGGCCTGAATGGCCATCGGTGACGGCCCAAGGGGGTTTTCATTATAGCATAAACGCCCGACATAATCGGTCAGAACCGGATTTATTGGTGCCGGAGCGCTGCGGGCCAGAAGGGCCGATGGATTCGCCATGGACAATGCCGATCCGGCCGCGGCCAGGCCCAAAAACTTACGCCTAGATAAACCGGTACGGTTAATCTTTGCCTTATTATCCTTATTCATAGCAACCTCCTGGGCTCGGTCCTGAAAATATGCGATTTTTAATTGGGGCATAACGAGTTATACACCTTATTATATGATAACATATTAATGAAATAAGTCAAGATTAATGCCGATACAATAAAAGAAATTCTTGACAAACGCAAACTGCCGAATAAATTAAGGCTTTGATGGCGGCGTAGCTCAGCTGGTTAGAGCAGTGGAATCATAATCCACGTGTCCGGGGTTCAAGTCCCTGCGCCGCTATATATCCCGCAATAGGTTACGGGGAATCATAGAGGACATGGTATAGGGCGTGACAACCATATGACAACAAGTTTGCTATTGGGGATATAAAAAGACCATTGAAATAACATCCAGCGGCCTCGTTTTTTGCGAGATATATAAGTATCACTCAAAATTAGACTGCGGAGAATGGGGGCCAAGAAACGGCCGTTCTACCGGATTGTAGCGATCGATTCCCGCAAAGCTCGAGACGGAAGGTTTATTGAAATCCTTGGCTGGTATAATCCGGTTGAGAAGCCGGCACGATTAAGTTTGAAGAAGAAAGGATCTACCATCATCTTGACGAGGGAGCCGAGGTTTCCGATACCGTTGCCAGCCTCTTCAGACAGACTGGTTTGATGGAAAAATATCAAAAGACAAAAAAGAGTGAGGATGTCTCAGATATGTTGATATCCGGGAATAGCAAAGAGAAAACCAAAAAGAAAAAGAGGAAAACCGCAAAGGCTGAGTGAAGAAGCTCACACTGTACCGCTATCAGTAGAAGGAGGCGAATATGAAGGAATTCATCGAAAACATCGCTCGTGCTCTGGTTGACCACCCGGATAATGTCAAAGTCTCAGAGGTTGAGGGTGAAAAGACAACGGTCTACGAGTTAAGAGTTGCTCAGGAAGACCTGGGAAAGGTTATTGGACGCAAAGGACAGACCGCTAAGGCTATCAGAACACTAATAGCCGCTGGTTCAGCCAAGAAAGGTAAAAGGGCTTTGCTGGAGATACTGGATTAATGTGAGCCCCGATAAAAATACCCTGATCGCCCTGGGTTAATTCAAAAATCCCGGGGCTTAAAGGGAGAATAGGTCGTTAAGCCTTTTCGGAACAAAAGTCTCAGTTTTCGCCGGGGGCTGCCGGTTGTAATCGAATCTCAGAAATTTTCTCACCATAGTAAAATTGAATATGTCAAACAGCTCGGTAGTCGCTTTGGGATTAAATTCGAAGACATCGATGATCGTACCGAAGCGGAAAACCGGTGCGACCATGAGATTTACTGCCGCCCTGGTGAGCTGCCTTAAATCAATCGTTTTGTAAAGGGCTAAGACGGATATCTAAATTATCAGCCCAATTAGATTGTCCCAAAATATATTAATATACTCACAACCCGCTTTGCCCCCCGACCTTCGGGTATGGATCTTGTTCAAAAGTCCTAACAACAGATAACACCAGACACTAATAGGCAATAACAGCAACAACTTAACTTGGGCCTATTGTCTGGTGTTATGGCTTGTTATGTTAGAAAATTGTTAGAAAGAGACGCAGGGAAAATTGGGCTAGTTAGGTCTAATATGCTTTGGAAGAGAGAATGGCAGACGGCCGGCATTTTGCCTTTTCCTTAAATCTTGTTGACATTAATTATTCAATAGACTACATTGCGATGTACAAGTGTTGTATTATATTAGTTATATTCCTAATGTAAATACTTGCTTGATAATTTGTGAGGCCGTGGACTAGATTTCCTCCGTAATATACGCAGAAGGAAAGGATTTAAATTTGAACAATAGCTTTCGCCAGAGAGAACAGGTAACCACAGCATTACTTCTTGCAGCCGGAATAGGTAGCCGTCTTTATCCTTTGACGCAGAATGCTCCAAAATGCCTAACAATGGTTAATGGCAAGTCGATACTCGAACGGCTAATCTCCAATCTGAATCAGCATGGTTTCAAGCGGCTGGTCGTGGTTACAGGATATCAGCAGAACCATATTAGGGATTTTCTAGGAAATCGGGCCGGCGACATCGCAATCGATTATATTTTCAGTCCGTTATACGAGACGACCAATAATATCTATTCTCTCTGGATGGCACGTGAAGTTATAAATGAGCCATTTCTGCTACTCGAAAGTGATCTTGTTTTTGATAAATCACTTCTGGAGGCCATGCTATATCCTGACAGAATAGCTGTTGCAAAGATGCAATACTGGATGAATGGAACATGTGTAACAATCAATAAATTTCATCGGGTTAAAGCATTTTTGACGGAAAATGAGGACTCTTTTGGTGAAATCAAATACAAGACAGTTAATATTTATAGCATTTCACTTGCTTCGTGGCATCGTATTATAAAAAAATTAGACAAGCGTATTTCAGTGGGCGAAGTAAATGACTATTATGAAACCATATTTAAGGATATGATTGCTGATGGCAGCCTCTCTTTTGAAATGGTCTCTTTTGATAGCAAGCCATGGTATGAAATAGACACTATCGAAGATTTGACAAAGGCTGAAAAACTATTTTCATCAGATAATTATATGACCGCGAAGGTTGTTACTCTATCACATCCCGATATTTTTTAACATGCAATTAATCAGTGCTGTAACATCCCCCCAGGAAACAACTGGTGTCTTAAATGTCACAAAATAATTATAAGAATCAATCTGAAAAATACAAATTCATCTCTAGTCAACACGGTGGTTACTATCGGCATAATTTTATAGATCATGCCTATCTTTACAATCTTTATTTCCCGCCGGAGGCTATTTTTACAGATTTTAAAGATCAAATTCACGACCTTGTTCTAAATTATCCGGTGGCACAAGATGCTCTTGCTGAGCTTATTGGCAAAATAATTGACCAACCCACTAAAAGAATTGTTGTAGGAAACGGAGCTTCTGAATTAATAAAAATAGTATCCGGTCACATATCATGTAAGTTAATCGTTCCCGTGCCTTCTTTCAATGAATATGTCAATGCCGCGCCTTCAGGCCAGGTAGTCGAATTTCCGCTTGAGTTCCCATCTTTCCAGTTGGATGTAGATAGATTTGTTACGGAAGCGATCAGAGTAAAAGCTGATGTAGCGGTTGTGGTAACACCGAATAATCCTACATCAATGTTAATTCCCAAGCCCGATCTCATTTGGCTTGCAAAAGAACTTGAAACACATAGCTGTATGCTGATTATAGACGAATCTTTTTTAGATTTTGCAGAGAATCCTGATCAAATAAGCTTGGGACAAGAAATCGAGAATTACCCGAATATGGCAATTTTTAAAAGCATGAGTAAAGCCTACGGTATCTGCGGACTTAGGATCGGTTATATGTTGACTGCAAATTCTAAATTCGCTGAAGCTGTAAGAAACGGCGTGCATATTTGGAATATTAACGGATTTGCAGAAGAGTTTCTGCGGCTTTTACCCGATTACAAACGGGAATTTATTGAAAGTTGTGAACAAGTTCGAGCCGACAGAGACAGTCTGTATAAAAAACTTTGTGGAATAGAAGGTATGATTGTTTTTAAACCTGCTGCAAACTTTATTTTCTGTCGCCTGCCCGATTATGTGCAAAGCGCTCCTGAAATTACGAAAAAATTATTTATTGAATATAATATGTACATAAAGGATTGTGTGGGCAAAACTCAACCGGATTCTAATCGTTATCTTCGGATTGCCAGCCGCACAGAAGCAGAGAATTGTAAATTAGTTGAAGCATTAATTGATGTAATGGACTTAAAAAACGGAAAAGTATAAAATAATGACAAATCCCGAGCCTCAACAACCACATCAACCCACAATGCTTTCTTTTGCCAGGGATCTTCCCAATATCTGTTCGCTTGCAGGCCTCTTATGTGCAATGCTTGGTATTTACTATGCTATTTTGGGCAATTTCCCAGTTGCGATAATTGGAATTCTGTGGGCGGTTTTATTTGACTGGGCTGACGGATTCATTGCTCAACAAATTACGGGACGAACAGATCACCATAGGGCTTTTGGAGGCCAGCTCGATTCATTGATAGATATTGTAAGTTTTGGAGTATTCCCCGCTATTTTTCTCTTAAGCTATGGTAAGTTCAGTCCATGGTTCCTACCAGGAGCATTTCTTATTGTCGCTACCAGTGTTATACGATTGAGCTATTTCAACATTTTCGGCCTGATTGACAATAAAACCTACATGGGACTGGCACTAGACAACAATATTATTATTCTTGCTTTTGTGTTTTTGTTTGAAGGTTTTATTAATCATACAGTTTTTTCAATAATCCTTTATGTACTATTGATGGTATTTCCATTGTTTAATTTAGCACCTGTACGAACGCCTAAATTTGCCGGAAAGTGGTTTTATGTTCTCCTGGTCTACACCTTGGCATTGACAATTATCTACGGTTGGATGCAGTGGAACAGAGTTTAACAAAATTATAATATAATTGTAATCAATCCGATAAAATATATGATCAAATATCAACCCCTCAGAAAGTGTATATCGAGTAATGATAAAGAGTTAATAATTTACGGGACAGACAATTTTTCACTGTTCCCTTGACGTGATGCATTTGTAAGTTCAAAATGTGACAGAGCGCTCCCGGTGGCTTACTGGGATGATCTGGTGGTTTTACGCGGAAAACTAGACCTTGAGTATCACAACTGGCTGCATTCACATGGTCTGGGGTGTATCCCGTCATAGCCTACCGTGCCAAAAAGGCATATGAGCAAAGAGATTTCCTCCGCGTTAACAATACGACAACAGTCAGTGGTATATTTGTGGTGTTCTCTGGTGCTTTCTGGTGTTGAAAAGTGTAGGTCGGAAATGAGCTAATTCCTTGTGGGCCAATGCAATGGGCTTAACCGTAACGAGTTAGTGAAAATCCCGTCCGAGAAATCATAATCCACGTGTCCGGGGTTCAAGTCCCTGCGCCGCTACTACCAACCGTGAAGACATTTCCCGGATTTCGGGATTTTTTTGTGCCTGTTTGGCAGGATTTTCATACAATTCCGGCAGATTTTGAGGCTGCCACAGTTTATTCAGACCCGGAAGCAGTATAAATCGCGCTTCCCCCTCCCCGGTCCGCGGATCTAAATTGATGCCTGTTAAAAAAGCCCGGATAAATAATCGCTTCTCTTCAACCGATCCCTCGGCAAGTACCTGTTTGAAATCCCCGGCCATAGCCATCGCTTCATCAATAATCCGCTCGGTTTCCAATCTCTTTTCGCCTGCCGATTCACACTGTGCTTTTCGCTTTTCCAATTCAATCATCTCCCGCTTCAGCTCGGTAATCCGCTTATCGACAAATTCACGGTTGACATCGCTAATATTATCGATGAGGTTGGTGATTGCTTTGGTAATTTCAGCCAAGCGATGTTCGATTTGATCGAGTTCAGCTCCAATATCTGGTATAAGAGCATTTATCTCCTGCTCGACCATTCGGCGTAATATTTTTAGATTATCAGAATCGAAGTATTCTATTAACATCTGGCCGATGACTTCCATCACCCAGACTTCAATTGCATCTTTGGGGATAGCATTCAAATTACAAACAGAATTACCTTTGCTTATATAGCCGTTACAAGTATAGGAATAATATGCAGCGTTTGAACCATCTAATCTTTTTCTGCCTTTGATGGCTTTATGACCGGTCCAGTTGTGACCGCAGTTCATACATTTAATCAAACCTACCAGCAAGTATGGTGATTTAGCCCCGTTGCCGCATCGGTAGGAGTTGGCGTAACCATGTTTAGCGGTTGCCCTAATCTTCGCCTGGACTCGGTTATATCTGTCCCGCGCAATTAATTCAGGATGAGCATCCTTGTGAACGATCCAGTCCTCTTCGCTGTTATGGTATACTTCATTACCGGGCAGGTTTTTCATGGCCAGAGCTCGCTTATCCGAGATCCGGTGAAACTTGGCGTAGCTTTTTTTATTCCACGTCATATCTCCGGTGTAAGCCGGATTCTTCAGCATGGCCATAATCGTCGTGCTGGCCCATTGGCTTAGCTTGCCGTTACCTTTTGTTTTACATCGAGGCGAGGGGATATTGTTTCTGTTGAGTCGATGGGAGATTCCTTTATAGCCTAAACCTTCTATTAAATACAAGTCAAAAATATTCTTTATAACTTCAACCCGATCTGGTGAGCTCGATACTAATCGACAGCGATCCTTTCTGGACAATGCTAAACTCTCACCCTTCGGTATGGCCCTTTGAAGGCTGCCCTCGGCGTCATAAATATTCCGCGAACCATCCTCCATGAATCTGACGATGCAGATAAAATCTCCGGAGCTGTTGTAATAAGCGAGATCATAACCATATGGAGGAACACCACCCATCCACCAGCCGCCCTCACTTCTGGTTAGCAATCCCCGGATAACCACCTTGGATAAGTCCTTCAATTCTTGTCGAGCTTGCCACTGTTTGACAGGCCGAAGCAAATCATCGGTATCATTACCGTTGAAGCCCTCGGAGACATATACTATCTCGATACCTTTCCGGCGAAGCTGATATCTGTAAAATCCGGCTTCATCGTTATCGACCCTGCCGAACCGCTTAACATCATAAACCAGAACATATTGAAATGGGCAGTCTTTATGTTTGGAATCTTCTATAAGCCTTAAAAACGAAGCCCTGCCTTCCGAGGAGGCTCCACTGATAGCGTCATCAATATAGAAATCCACCAACTCGTATCCGGCGGTAAGGGCATACAATTCAATCGCTTTCTTCTGATCGCCAATTGACTGCTCCTGCCTGTCGGTGGATCTTCGCAGATAGCCAACCGCCGGTTTAAAACCGATTGATGTCTTCACAGCAGATTTCATTGATTGTTAATATTCTCCGGTCTGAAACCCATTTCGATTAATGATTGAGTTATTTCCTTCCGCGATTTAACATCGAAATCCAGCAAGTTCCCTCTTGCATCAGCCGCGAACCAGCTAATTATAGGATCTCGGCCAATATAAGCTTTCCTGTTATGGCGTTTTATGATCATTGGTCTCCTCCGCTTAATCCGTTATCTACCAACGCATTACTGCACTTATTCCCCTCGGAAGTCAAGTCAATTATGGGGCTATTATCGGGCGTAGAATCGGCCATTTTTCGGCCTGCAGCCCGGACCAGCCAGGTGGCGTAGGTTCTCAGGGCGTTCTCGAGGTGGTCTTGTTGGGAGTGCGTTGGTTGGGAGCAAACCACCGATAATCTGGTTGCCCTTTTCGTATTTATTGCTGTTCCTAAATCCTTCATCATACCCTCTACTATTATAAAGGGGGTATTTTGATGGATCAGGGGACAAGAAATTTTATTTTTATTTGCTATTAAATCCTTATATTGCAATTATCGGATTAGGCGAATTAAATGATGGCTAAGATTGCTCATGTGGGGAATCATTAATGGAAAAAGATAATATCGAAAATGAATTGGTATTTTTTATTGATCTATTTATTGATTCCTTGACAGAGCACCTTCCCAGATTTGAATCTAACCCGCAATACCAGTTCTACGAGATTAGTCGTTATGCATCGTTCTCTTCTCTCAAGTATTTACTTAAGGGGGGTAATGATCTTGCGAGGAATCTTTACCTAAGCAGACCCGGTAGAGTAAGAAACTTACTTATAGAACAATATCTTAAAATCAGCAATGAAGAATATAATCTGATGTTGAAAAGTTTGAAAGGAGTCAGTAGAAATTTAAAGCAATTTTTAAATATGAACATTCCGGAATTACCAGCAGATTACACTAAAGATATTAATGACTACATTAAAATATTATTTCCTCCTGTAAAATTAATTAAAATAGATAAACATGAAATTTGTTCAGATAAGGATAGAAGATTTCTTATTGAAGTTGCTGAATCATATATTGA
The DNA here is from genome assembly GCA_024231855.1 of Candidatus Zixiibacteriota bacterium. Taxonomy (GTDB): domain Bacteria; phylum Zixibacteria; class MSB-5A5; order UBA10806; family 4484-95; genus JAAEQD01. The sequence goes on along the minus strand of JAAEQD010000223.1, from coordinate 7,602 downwards.
AGATGTTAAGATGATAAAGGAATGGTTTCAATTTAACAATGCAAAGAAAGATATCGCTGTTCAAAAACAGGAGGTATCAGACAAGAATAAACAATCAATTCAAGCTCAATCCGATGGCCCGAAAGCCCCCCCGACACCGATTAAACAATACTGCACGGTTATTACTCGTGATGAAACACACAGTAAAAGGCGAGAAGGCTATCAAGAACTAAAAGGTTCGATTGATGATTACGATATTTTTATAGATGGATGCACGAGCCAAGCTTGGCATAAAGAGAATGACAAATTAATTGGGCCTGTAACACTAACGTTTTCCGAATATATGTTGTTAAGGGAATACATAACAAATAAAGGGGTTATGCGTCCAATGACAGCCTTGAAAAACCATACTAACTCTTATAGAGCAGCCTTACAGCATTTTAAAAATGCCAGAAAAAAAGTTGACGTGAGGATTGGAAAACAGAACTGGATTTGTTTTAAACCGCAAAAAAACATTGAAGCAGAATATAAAGGATTCGAGTTTTCTCCGCCCCAAGATTTCAAATACTGTTTAATCGAACCAATAATAAGTTAATCAACAAGTTACGCCTTACCTAAATCTTCCCTATAAATTACCTGTATAATACCCCAATCTTACCATTTTAGTTAATAAAGTAGTGTTGCATGAAAAAGCAACACGACTCGTTTTATAAGCAAAAAGAGAATATTCGGAGAGAAATATTCTGCCAGTTGAGGGCTTGCAAGATTTTATTGGCAAGACTTCACTGGCTTCACCCGGATACCAAGAAATTCGGTTCATGGGAAGAACTGATTGAAAGCCTACCTGTTAATGAACTGCGCAGTAATTATTCTGATACTATTATCAGGGCTATCCTTGATACAATGCAGAAATCCTCAAATGATGGATGGACTACTGTCCTTACGGCGATATTCTGGCCTCTTCTTGAAATAATATATAAGAAATTAACCTTCATTTATCAGATAAGGGACAGAGACTTAGATGATCTATGGCAAAATATATATTTAACATTTTTAAAGGTGATAAATAGGATTAAATTATCCGAGAGGAAAGCTCCCATTTCCTTAAAAATATATAACGATATTTACCATGATATCTATCAAACTATCATATCAAATTTTAAGCGCAATAAAACTGATACCAGTCTCGAATCTCTAACTGTTGATAAAATCGATGAAATATTTAAGATAAAAGTAGACCCTGGTATTGTATTTTATGAAAATATCAATGAGTACGAGGTATGCTTAAAGCATGGAGTGATTGATGAATTAGATTATCACATACTGGTAAATACATTTATTCGCAATGACACACTTGAGAACGTTGCTTTTGATCTGGGTATTGGATATGAAGCCGCCAAGAAGCGCCGACAACGAGCTGTAAAAAAAGTTGAAGATTTCCTTAAAAAGTTGTCCCCAAATCATGATAAACACCCCCTTTAAAGAGTAGAGGAGATAAGTAATATGAAAAGTGACCAAATATCGGAAGAATTAGTAAGCACGCTATTTAGGGAAGAAGCCCTGCTTATTGGCAGATTGGCAACCAACCATAGTTTGGAAGATGATCTTGTCTGGGAATTGTGCAGGAATCTGGACCTGATCAGAATGCGCTTTATAAAAAAAATTGAGCAAGGTCAAACTGAAGGCTCCAGGCTTAATTCTTCGCCGCATCCGGCGGTACAGGAACTTTTGAGGAAGATAAAGGAGAATTGACCTTTGGCGAATTATGATCCTTTGTCATAGCACAAACAAATTGGCTGAGATGACTAGCGTAGAAAAAGATAAAAGAATCGAAACGTCGGTTACAATCCCACAAGCAGAGGAATTTAACATTCTGATTCCTGAAGGCGAATATGACGCCGTTTGCTGCAAAACAGAAGCCGCATTGAGCTTTGGTGGTGCGAGAAAAATATTCATAAAGTTCAGGATTCACGATGGCAAGCATGATGGCACTGAACTATTTATGGCCTGCAATTATCCTAGGGGTAAGATTAAGCCTCGTCTCAAGTATTACCAGCAATGGATGTTAGCTACAGGACGTCGCCCGAATAAACGCGAGAAGTTAGCTCCCAAGGTGTTCCCGCGCAGGATGTATAAGGTTTTAGTTCGAGATACGAAACCCAAATTCGCCAACGGTAAACCCAAACCTGATATTTTTAGATATTCGGTCGTTGATACAATAATTGAAGCTCAGACAGGAGTGAGATAATTTTGATTATATCAAATTTGAAATTTAATTCGTTCATAATTCAGATAGAGTTATACTTATTACTTTTAACTTTTAACTTATTACCATCAACCACACACTCACTACCAACATTACCCATCCATAAAATTATGAAAATTAAAAGGCTATGGGAAAAATCCGTCGTCAAAATCGACGTAAAAGGCAATTCGGTTGACAGTATTTTTATACTGTTGTTTGGTTTATTTTATCATCCGCACAACCAACAGCGGGGTTGTTTGAAAAATATCAGCCCCGCCAACCCATTTCTTATAACTCGCAAAATTATAATATTCGAAAATAAAGGAAATTTAGCATGTGGACCCCATTAAAAGCCCTCCCCCCGTATCTCGGGGGTAAAAGAAAACTGCTGGGCCATATCTTCAAGTATTTACCGAAGCCGAGTGAAGCGCCGGTGTTCATTGACGCGTTCTTAGGCGGCGGTTCAGTATCGCTGATGGCAAAGGCGAAGGGCTACCGAGTTATTTGTAATGATATCGCGCAGCGGAGTTATATCGTCGGCAAGGCGCTGATCGAGAACAAGAGTCTCAAACTCGAAGATTCTGACTTGCTTCGATTGTTCGTGCCGGCTGATGATCGATCCGGCTTTATCGTCAAAAACTTCTCTCCGGATGTCCTGCCCAAAAAACACGCCGAGTTTTTAGACAACGCCATGGCGAACCTAAGTCAAAACGGTACACCGAAGCGCTGGTTACTGCTTCTCATGTTTATAAAGTATATCCTGCGGATAAGGCCGATGGGCAACTTCGGGGCAAAGACTATCATGCATCAAATCGCCGATGGTAATTGGGACGAGATGAATCCCAACTACGTCAAGGACGTTATTAATCGTAAGATATACGGCCATCCCAAGCAAATTCTCGAACGGATAATGAAGCAGGTTAATCGCGGTGTCTTCGATAACGGCCAGGATAACATGGCTTATCATGATGATATATTCAAAACTCTGGATAAGATAGATCAAGGCGATATCATCTATCTCGATCCACCATATGCCGGGACAGGCTCGTATGAGAAGGCTCTAAGCCCACTGGACTGCATGTTGGCCGGGGCAATGATCCAGACGGAACCGAGCGTTTTCAGCCGTGACGATGCCTTCGAGTTTTTGGAGAAGCTGTTTGTGGCCTCAAAACGTTTCCCGATCTGGGTGATATCATACGGCAATGTAAGAATAGACCTGAACCAGTTGACCGATTTGATAAAGAAATTCAAGAAGGATGTTATCGCCGAAGAGTTTAAATACACCCATCTAAACAGCCTGGCCGGTGAAGAACGCAAAAAGAATAATAAAGAACTTTTAATATACGCGAGGGGAAACAGATGAATATAGAAAACATACCTGTGGGTAAACTTCAAGCCAATCCCTGGAATCCGAATCGGATGGCCGACGATATGAGGCACAAACTCAAGGAGTATATCAAGAAAGAAGGCTTCGTCGAACCGATTGTCGTAAGACCCAAAGATGATATATTCGAAATCCTCGGCGGTTATCATCGTTGGAGTATAGCCTCGGAACTTGGGTACGATACAGTCCCCTGCGTGGTTGTCGACCTTGACGATAAACGAGCCAAGATACTAACTATCAATTTAAACGAGATGAAGGGCCAGAGCCTGCCGAACCTGTTATCTGAATTGGTGTTCGATCTATCCAAAGAGATCACCTTGGCCGACCTTGAGACTCAACTGCCGTACACAATGGATGAGATGAAGGATTCCCTCGAACTGCTGAAGTTGCCGGACGGCCTGGAAGCGTTCTTAGCCGAGGAGACCGCCAAGCAGGAGATCAACAAGCCCAGGATACTAACATTCGTAGTGGATGATCCCGAACCGATTGAGAAGGCTATCGCGGTCAGTATGGCCAGCACAGAGGCTAAATCATCAAGAGGCAAAGCCCTGATGGATATCTGCCGTCAATTCACAACAAATATAGGAACTTGATGTGAAAGAGCAGGAACATCATAAAAAGGCGTATGAGCTGTACTACTCGCTTGGCGAAAGCCGTAGTCTTAAAAGGGTAGCCATGCAGTTAAATGTCTCTGTGGCCTCTGTGAAGCTCTGGAGCAAGTCTTTTAACTGGAAGCTGAGGATCAGCGAACGCAATGCCGAGGTAGCCAGAGCCATGGCCTCCAGGGCGATAAGCGACGAGGTTGAGGATAAAACTCGAAACAAGCAGTTGGTTAAGTTAGCTCTGGCACAATTGGCAAAAACCATTATCGAAGGGAAAGTCAAGATGGCTTTGGGCGACCTCGATAAGTTGATCAGGTTGGAGGCATTTTTAAATCAAGTGCCCAAAGGAGAATTAGACCATGGTATAGCGACGGTATATGATGATGAGGATAAAACCGAAGAGGAGTTGAAGGAGGAATTCGAAAACAGATTGAATCTTTTAGGCTATCAGAAGATAGATAAAGAGAGTGATTAGTATTGGTGTTAAAATAAGAACGACTGTTCTGATCTATATTTGTAAGTCGTTCGTATAATTGGTATTATGCGCTATACCAAATTAGCCCAAAATACCGAAAAATCAACACCGGCATAGAAATTAGACCGGGAATGCTCGGATACCGGGCCGAATACCCCGTAACCATTTAAATTGTTTAAACATAGAGCATATTCAAGTTTGGGCTAATGCGTTAGACCTTGGTCTAATTACTGGTATAAAATCGGGCAATATCGTTATACTTATGAAGGATAATATTGAACTTCGGTAGAGCAAAAGTTTAAAGCAGGTTGATCGCTTTTTGAAGGCTCCGGTTTGAGACTTTGGTGTATATCTCTGTCGATGTGATCTGCTGGTGACCGAGGGCTTTTTGCACGAGATAGAGGTCGCGAGTCCGGTCATAAAGCTTGGTGGCAAAGGTATGTCGCAGGGTGTGGACCGAGCCTTTGTTAATCCCCGATGCCTTAAGCCACATGGCGACTCTCATCTGGATCTGTCTGCGGCACAGTCTCCGGCCATGCCGCGATTGAAAAAGCGGAGCATCGTTACTGGTACTATCCGCGAGATACTTACGCAGTACCTGTTTGAGTTTGGGGCTAATAAAGACCGTTTCTTCTCGCCCACCCTTGGCTGTGATCTTAATGATTCCCTTTTTGATCATCACATCGCCGGAGTTGAGGTTACAAAGCGAGCTGAGCCTGATTCCGGTGGCCAGCAAAAGCGATATTATGGCGTGATCGCGCTTGGCCAGTTCGGACTTGGATTGTTTGATGGTATCTAGCAGTTGCTTGGCATCGTCGTCAACCAGCGTCTCGGGGACTTTCCTGGAGGTCTTGGCCGCTTTAATCAGCCTTGCCGGACTCTGCTTCAGGTAGCCCGCCTCGACAAGGTAGTTAAAAAACGTCCTGATCGAGGTTTTAATACGATTGACCGAGATGGCCGCTCTGGCTTTGCCGTTGCTGGAAAGCTTAACATTATCGGAGACAAAGAACCGGGCTATAACATCGGGTTTGATCTTGCTGATATCCTTATCCGCGAGCCATCCCATAAACAATCCGATATCCCGCAGGTAAGCCGTTCTGGTGTGATCACTCTTGCCATCGGCGATAAGCTGTGTTTCAAAGCGCCTGATGGCTGTTTTGAGTTTCATAATTACCTCCAAGTTTTAGTAGGTCTTCCCTATCACATGAACGGCTATGTTTTCAAGCTTATCAAGTCAATTATGCGAAGTATCTTAAGTATTATCAGGGATAATCGCGGTAGTGCCCGAATGACGGCGATTATAGCGCGTCACGTACCCGCTGTGGGCTTATCTATCGAGGAGTGGCCCAATGAGCCTGATATTCCCGATATGCTAAATGTTAAACCAAGGAAAACATAATCAGTTATCGTGAATTGTTATGAATTCAATCAGTTATTATCAGACTAATTTCGTTGCCAAGTTGTTTAAAATCTATTTTAGGTAATAAATTGATATGGGTGTAAATTATATTAATAATCTCATCTTTTTTATCTATAATTTTTGCTTTCTTTAATAATTTGCTTATCTGTTTATCCATATTTTCATTTGATATGTATATTTTTAACTCATCCTTTCTATTTTGATAATACAAACCAATTCCCCATGAAATAAATGAATAAATTCCAAATATTATACTTTTCTTAAATCTTTTTTCTCGTTGAAGAAATAATCGCATTTTATCATAAATCGCACAGTGATCCATAGGTATTAAATCTGGATCTTTAATCTGATTTGCATAACCATTCAACAGTAAGCTATTAAATTCTTTCCAAGCTTCATCATTTTTGTTTGCTTGTTGAAGATAAATAGGTAGTCTTAAAAATGTACCAATGGGATAAATCGTTTTTGACTTAGCTATAGCGATATATGCATTTTTCAACTTTTCAATTGCTTTATCAAATTTGCCTTTATCTTTCATCTCAGTAGCTTGAGATAATAATTTATCTGGATTGTTTTGAAATATTGATAACATTTATTCCTCCATTTAACATAATTTTATACTTCACATTTTTTATTAATATAGTCCAATAAATAATTATGGTCAATTGGAATAAGGGGGGGAGCCCAAAATCTTCAACGGTTACATTCTTAATTAATACGCTAAATTATACCCCCTCACGTCCAGAAATCAATCTGAAATGTTGGGGAGGCGATGAGGAGTGGTGGGTGATGTATGCGGGGAGGTGTTAAGTGAAGAATTTAAAGCTTGAATAACCATGGGAAATTAAGGATCTTATTAAATGGCTATGTCAAAAGAACCTGAACAACTTCGGCGCGGAAAAGCCTTCCACCGGGAGATTCAAGCAGAATGGGCTCAAGAAGCCGAAGGGACTGTAATCCCTGAAAAAGGCGTAGTGAAATTAACCGGGCGCAAAGGCCGAGTCGATGTTTTTGTGAATGATGATGAGAAAGACGGAGTAATAGCCATAGTAGAAATTAAAGCGTCCAACTGGGATCGTATGACTGATAAAGCCGTTAGAAGAAATGCCCGGCGACAGATAAAACAGATATGGGACTACATTGAATCGCAAATCATCAATGGTGAGTATACCGCTTTAGGGGAAGGGAAAGATGTTTGTCCGGGTATTATTTTCCCAAAACGTCCTACAAATGTAGCGCGCAAGAAATGTATTGAAGCCATGTTTAGCGAAGAAGGAATTCCTGTTGTATGGCATGATGAGTAGTTGCGAGTTACATCTCGTTCCCCTAAAATTCATTTCATTGGTATACGAAGATTTATTGTATAACACGCTCAAACAGTTAGAGCTTTATAAGCGTATAAAAGATCAAAACGGAATCTTTCCGGGCTTTGTTAATTCTGTTGCTTTATTGAATTTAGGATTTGGCTTGACAATTGATGCTATTTATTTGTTTATT
>JAAEQD010000222.1 GCA_024231855.1 Candidatus Zixiibacteriota bacterium | reverse complement strand
TCGATATGCCAGAATGCTCAATTCCATCCGTCCAAATGAAAATGTCTTTATTAAGCCTTGGAATATTAGTGACAAGCTCGTTCAAAACCTAGGTGCTATATGTAATGATCTTCTTGAAATAGCTGCCTATATATATTCAGTTGATCAATCAAAGACTCATGGTTTTAATTGGCAGACTCTTCCACCAGTTTGATCTCATCTCCAGTCAAATTGTAAATCTTATAAACAAGGCGATCAATTTGCCGATTAAGTGTTGTGCATTTGCTTTCGTAGTAGGTTTTATCTTTGTCGGTCTGCGCCTTTGCTAAATGCTTCTTTGCCTCCAAAATAGCTTTTACCTTTGAAACAATTTCCTTGTGGCTTCTCATATCGGCCTTATTCTTGGAATTAAGTTTACGAATCGGTAGTTTAATAACATTTTGAGTAAACCAGCGCAGACGCCCACCCTTGTCGGCGTCACCAAGAACAGCCGCAATGTTCTTGTAATATGAAAATATCAATTTTGAATTTAAAATGCCAAGTAGATATATGTCTGCCGATGGAATAATGTAAGTCGTATTTGCTGAATAAAAGCCTTCTTCGTCAAAGCTGAAGCGACTTTCCTTGGCTATGTCGGGATAAATTATTTTGGGATTTTCAAAAGCATTATAATAATCACAAGGGCGCAATTCCCACCAATATTCGCCTTTATCGCAACGTTTTCTTGCTTTCTGTTCAAATTGAGCCAAATGTGATGCCAATGCTTTAAATTTATTGGCAAACCAACTCCATCCAGCATTTTTGCCTGCTTTTTCTCTTGTCCAACCATTTGGAATGCAAATCAAAAAGCGGTCCTTATTCTGTATGTAATAGTTCCGGACATGATCCCCTAAGACAAACGGTTTGATAACCGTTTTTGCTTGTGCGTCTTTTTTAATGATGGAGCTCGCGGTAGAACCATCTATAATAAACGCTTTGGACAAACCACTTTTTATACCAAGGCAAATCTTTGTCGCTAGATAATTACCAAGTGGTATACCTTGGGCTTTGATCTTGTTAAAAACAGCTTGTTTTGCTGGTTCTACAAGCGACCAGCAATCAGCCTTGACAGCCGATTCGTCCAGTTGCTTTCCATTTGTAATAATCTCATTCGAAAGCGTGTCAAAGTCTAGGCGTTTTATTGCGGCATGTGTATATTTTTGCTTCCGAGACGGTATATTACCTGTAATCAGTATCGCCGGGAAAGTCGCAGCATTTATGAATACCGGAAGTTCCCCGAAATCAATTATTTGATTGATTTTTGTTTTGCTTACTAAAAACTCCCTAAGCGGTCTTCCATAATTTGCTCGCATAAACTTGTTCGAAACGATATAACCAAATAGACCTTTAGCTTTAAGAATTTTATGTGCACGTTCAATAAAATAAGTGTATAGGTCGGCCGTACTCGCATAAGTATTAAAATTTGCTAGAGCATAATTCTTAAAAGTTTTTCCAAGTGATTCCTGGCGAACATATGGTGGATTGCCGACAATCACGTCAAATCCACCCCACTTCATAACATCGGGGAATGCATCTTCGAAGTTCATCGGATTGAGCTTACGTTCCTCTTCTCGCGGGAATAGCTGTCCGTCTAGAATATCTGTTCCAATGAGCGAGTTGCCGCAAACGATATTCTTGTTGAGTGCCGGTAATAAGGTTTCTTGGAACTCTGTCTGGTGTGAGAGGGCGCTGGCTTCTGTCTCTTCCTGTAGGAGTTTCAAGTAAAGGGAGAGCTGGCAGACTTCAACTGCCTGGGCGTCAATATCAACTCCGTAAATATTATTAAGCAGGATTTCCCGCTTCTTGCGCAATGAAAGGTAAAGTTTGCCGTCGCGCCTAATACAATCACCTTTACGGGCTTTGCGTGGATTTTCGTTGTAATAGTGGCCATGATACGTTAACAGTAAATCGAAGACGCCCAGCAAGAACGAACCGCTTCCGCAGGCGATATCGGCAAAGCGCATTTTTGCGATATCTTTGGGTTTCTTACCTGCGATGAGTTTGCCAACGGTGTTTTCGACGATATAGCGGACAATATATTCGGGAGTTTAATAGACGCCGCCTGCTTTGCGAACCTCCGGTTTCTCCTCGACCCTAGCGCGTTTTTTCGTGGCGACTATAACTTTTCCGAGAAAACGTTCATAAATCGAACCTAGAATGTGGATCGGAATCGCGTTAAAGTCATATGGAGAATTGATGTAGGCAAGACTTTCGCAAATGTTACCAAAGGCTGTGTCATCCACGCGTAACTTAGAGCCGTCAAGTATGTCATGGCGTTTGTAGACTATGCCGTTATAAATGCCATCGAGGCGGCGACTAGTCTTGATAAAATCACCCCATACGGTGCCCTTTTCGCCGAAGGATTCAACGAGTCGCTTCGGTTCGATCCCCTTGTCTTCGAGGAAACGAAGGAAGACGAGGCGGTCGAGAGTGCGTTGGGCTAATTCAGTCAACGTCTCGCTGTAAAGCTCTGGATTTTTGTTCTTAAAGGTGCGGGACAAGGATGTGCGGAAATCATCTAGTTCGGTAAGAAATGATTCATCGATGCTCTGGTAACCCCCGGGGAATAATCCACGCTGGATCGCTTTACCGCGCGGTTTGGGAAGTTCCTTAGCGCGTTTTTCTATCGCCCCGTCAGCAACAGCCTCACGTGAAAATATCCAATAAATTTCCGCAAGCTTCTCACGTTTTGTATATTCGGTATAATGGAACTTCTTGATTGTACGGCTTAATGCAGTTTCCAAGTCCGGGCGATAACGACAGTCGAGGATGTGAAACTGTTCGAAATTTGTAAGGACAGCAAGCGGCGTGTTGCTGTTCCAGCCATATCGGATTAATTGAAAATAGTTCTCTTTGGTCGCAAGTTCTCCTGAAGGTTTCTTTGCTTCAACCAAAAAACGCACATCGTGATAGTTGGGCTTTAGATAGAAAGCGTAATCGGCACGGCGCTGATTGCCGCCAACTGCGACACTCCGTTCTACTTTGACTTCCTGCTCATAAGGATTGGTCTGCTTTTTATGGTTCACATCCCAGCCGAAGGCAATCCAAAATTTATCAATGAAGTCTTTGCGCGCTTCGGCTTCGTTATAAGCGGTAGATTTATAATGAGACTCATGTCTTTTAAAGTCTCTTACGAGAATATCGATTTTTTCTAGGGCAATATCAATTTCGGACATGGGCCGCTTTTCCCGTCATTCATTGTGCATTTCGCTTAAATATAGTGATTTGTTCATTATGAAGCAACTATATATAGAAAAGCCCCGGCAATCACCGGGGCATTCCAAGTCTAAAGCGGGGTCTACGAGACGAGTTCCGCAACTGGATTATTGAAAATACAGCGGCTTAATCTTGAGTTAAATCAAATTCTCTAATTAATATCAATGTCCTGAAACCAAATGATCTATAGACAGTTCAAGCAACCTAATAGCCTATAATTCATAGTGTTATACTATTATGAATAGCAAATACTATTTAAATTCAATAAAAGCTCGGCAAGGATGCTGGGCTAATGCCTATTATTGATTCGGTGTAATCGTTAATAAAAATCGGTGGATGATTAACAATAAACTTAAGAGTATTTACCATATCAATATTAATCAATGAAATAATAAACAAGGTCTGTTAATAAACTCTATGACAAATTTCATGATATTCTAAAAAGCCCAATACGCTAGTATACAAATGGCTTTGAAAAATATACAGTGTTTATTATATTATAAATACAATCAGTCTTTGAAGATTTCAAAGATTAAGCGGCTTTGTATTTTGCAGGTATCAATGGAGACTTTTGCTTAAATGATGTGGGCCTATTGGTTATTAAGGATAACTTCAGTTACTATCATTCTCTGTTTATATAGCATCCCCGCATTATCACAAGAATTCTGGCGCGCTGTAAACGGGCCACATACTGGAACATTCAGGGCAATTGCGATCAATCAAGAAGGGCATATTTTTGCCGGTCCAATTAGATCTATGGATAATGGCGCATCATGGTCTCAACCCATGGGAGACAATAGAGTATATGCTTTAGCTATAAATTCTCAAGGCCATATCTTTGCTGGAACGAACAGCGATGCTTTATTGAGATCAACGGATGGTGGAGACAATTGGTCTCGATGCGGTTTGAATAATCCTTGGATAAAAGCCCTGGCTATAAATAGTAGTGACCATGTTTTTGCCGGGACTTATGGCTGGGGGATTTTCAGAACCACCGATAATTGCGATACATGGGTTCCGGTCGGGCTATTATCTGACTCAATACATGTAATTATAATGGATGAGGATGGCATAATCTATGCTGGAACTGCAAATAGAGGCGTTTTTCGCTCAGTCAATAATGGCGATAGTTGGGATCATATTGGTTTATCAGGTTCCAGGATTACCTCTATTACACTCGGCGAAGATAACACGATTATAGCATGTACAGATTTCCGGCCTTATGGTACGGGATTTATCTATCAATCTCCAGATACAGGCGAGACTTGGCAACCTGTGTTAAGCGGATATAATTTCTTTTCGTTAGCCACCGATCATGACGGTACTATTTATGCCGGTTCATATAACTATGGCATATTTAGTTCAAACGATAATGGGAGTTCATGGTCTCAATTAGGTCTGGAATATTGTACTATCAAGTCAATTGCCTTTAATGATGAAGGAATAATATGGGCCGGTACATTAGCAAATGGACTAAAGATATCCGCAGATAATGGTTTGAATTGGACAACGGTTGGACCATTTACACCAAAATTAGCTCATATATGCACGGATAGTAGCGGTGTAATTTATACCGGAAGTGATCCGGACGGAGTTTATCGCTCGGATACTGGCGGCGAGAATTGGACCATTACAAGATTGAAAAGCGTCTATATTTTTGATATGACATTGAATAGCGTTGGAGATATTTTTGTCTCTTGTTATAATGAAGCTGTTTTTCGTTCTTTGGATTATGGCGCTAATTGGGATCATATCATGGGTGTCTCGACTCCGGCAAGGGGCATAGGAGTTCATTATAATGATGATATTTACCTGGGTATCAGACAATCTGAATCTTATCGATCAATTGATAATGGCGACAACTGGATTGTCCAGGCGGATTGTTATAATATAGGAACTTTTGCCTTTAGTCCAACAGGGTACATCTATGCAAGATCTGAATACGGAATATTTCGGTCGATAGAAAACACCGATACATGGGAGCAAGTGGCGGATCCACCGGGCTATGAAACTTCCTTGAATGTAAATTCGAATGGAGAAGTTTTTGCCGGAACGGAATTAGATGGTCTATACTTATCTATCGATAATGGTGACTCTTGGGATTACAAAGGTTTCGATGGGATGTACATCTATGAGGTGGCTATCAACAGCGATGATGTTATTGTTGTAGCAACAGGTGATGACGGCGTTTTCGCATCGGTGGATAATGGTACCACCTGGATTCAGTTTAACTCTGGCCTAGCCTGTGAAAAGGTCAGATGTCTCGGCTTTACCAACGACAATCACATTCTAGCCTGCAATTGGACACCCGATAGAAGAGGGGCAATGTTTAAAAGTACCTACGCGTTTACAGGTTCTGCAGAAGTGTGGCCGGGCGATATGGATAATAATGGGATAGTAGAAGCTTTGGACATAATACCTTTAGTTGAAAATTGGTATGTAGATGTCCCGCCAAGGCTATATTCCGATATTGACTGGACTTGCTATAGTTATCCTATGGGGGAAGAATCGATACCATTCCAATCTGATGCTGATGGCAGTGGTAGGATCGATATACAGGATTTTCACGCGATTTGCGGTAATTGGGATCGTACTCATGGAGATTCGATTTCTGCAGGTTATAACATCGCCGATTTTGATGTGGAAGCCAATCGAGATGTAATAGGTCTTATCTACAATCAGGTTAAATACGCCGATTCAGGACCATTGGCAGATATTAGATCGTTCATTGAGCGACTTCTTAATCCAACGCTGCCCGAACGATATCAAGTATTTCAAAACTATCCTAATCCTTTTAACTCATCAACTGTAATAAGATATGACGTGCCGAAAGACTCGGACGTCGAGATAGTTATATATAATGTCCTGGGGCAAAAGGTAAAGCAACTCATCGCGAGGTATCACAATGCCGGTAAGTATGAGACCGCCTGGAATAGTGAATCTGATAATGGAGCGCCGGTTTCATCAGGTATATATTACTATATTTTCAGTTGCTCCGACTATTCTGAAGTAAAGAGTATGACTATTTTAAAATAGAGAATGAGATTATGAAACGCGCGTCAATCATATCAATAGCATTAATCGTTTTCATGCTTGGCTGTGGCAAAAAAGCGACAAATGATGATCCTCCTGATTTGGATCCGCCGACAGTTACTAATCTATCCAGAGTTCCGGAAGAGCCAATGCGGAATGAGTCCATCATCATATCGGCTACCGTAATTGATTCAAGTTCGGGTTTAGCCTCAGTAGGGTTTTACTACAGCATCCTGAATAATTTTTTCCCGCTGGACACATTTAATGAAGCTGATTCATTCTATGCCATCGTCCCGGAACTGGATTGGGGCAGGCGCTTGAGATATTTCGTACAGGCGCTTGATTCCGCGGGAAATGAAGCTGTTTCAGATACGGCGTTATATTATATCCCCAATTTTGAGATCTATATCAATCCCGCCACCGACACGATAGCCATAGGCGAACAAGGATTATTTTCTGTCAATTTAGATGGCGCCGAAGATGTTTTCTCTATTAGCATGGATTTGATATTCGATACTACTATTGTAATGGTCGATACTGTAATGCTGGCTGAACCAAACCTGCTGGGAGATGATAATGTTCTGCTGCTTTATCAAGCAATACCTGGCGGTGTAAGTGTGGGTATCGGTAGGGTACAAACCGAGGAAAATGACAACGTGTGGGGCTGCGGCCAGCTTTTTAAAATAGTATTTAGCGGCCTGGCACCGGGTACTGCTAGTATAGAAATAGCCGATGGAATGATAAGAACCGATGAAGGCGTTCCGATTGATATTATTGAGGATCTTTATCTATTGGGGGCTACGTTAATTATCGACTAGGATAAGAGTATATTTGTACGGCAGACCTCCCGGTTTGCCCGAGCATTTTTATAGCATAGGGGCAGACGAGGACGTCTGTTGCCCACAGAAATTTCAACAATGTCCCAGTTGTCCCTCTCCACTCACTGAACCGTGCTTACGCTATTAACGTTCACGGTTCCTCACATAAACATTTGCCGGTATAGAACAGTTTAATCCGATCCGGGATACTATCAATTTCACTCATTGTTTACTTCGGAATATTTTGAGCTAATCAGGATCATCGCGTTTTTCTCTTAAGCGCCTTTTCCATTCAACATTTGCTATGATAATACCTCCAATGCCGAGTGTAATAATTATTGACAATTGTATAGACAGTTTAAATGGAATCAGCTCAGTTATATATCTTAATTGTAGCTTACTCATAATATAAATAAGCAAACTAATTACTAATGCCGGTAATTCATATAAAATTACATAGCGAAAAATAAACTTCCGCTTCTCAATTTTATTTAGCTTGGTTCTGTCTGTTTCACTCATTAACTTCCTCCAAAATCCTTATAAGTTACAAAAGGCAGCCGCGATAAATGCCTTCCGGAAAATAAAGTGTCTTTTTTTCACTTTAAAGTCCGTTGTTTTCATTTTGTTATATGCCTTTTCTTTGGCTCATCAAAAAGAATACACAACTATTTTCAAAATGTCCAACATTTATCTTGGGGCCCCACCATATGCTGAATCAAAACTCCAATAAGGCATATCCGGCCCTTCGCCATCAGGATCAGACCCATCATAATAATCGAGACTTCCTGGAGCAGGATTATTCCTATCGTCATTTTTTTCTTTTTCACTTTGCAGAAGTCCAGCTTTCTCCAGAGCTGCCTTGATTTCTGCATAACTTTTACCTCTTAATTCATCCAAAGGTATATCTTTATCTATACAAAACTGTATGAATTGATTATAACTTGCAGTATTAGTTAAATTAACACCAAATGCTTGGGCTATATTGTCTAGTGCTCGCCTTGTTCGATCATCATAAGCTTCGCCGCCGATGAAGCCTGCTGCTGTACCAGACAAAGTGCCAAACAATCCCCAAAACCAAGGCCCTCCTACTGGTAGCATAATATTTAGGAGGATTACCTGTACACCGCCAATCACAGCCCCGCCAGCTTCATACATCCATCTATCTCCGTAAGGATCACGCAGGTCTGGATCTCTACCATCCGGATCGTAAAAGTTAATCGGATCATTGTAACAATAGCTGTACAAGTTATAATAATTCCGCACCGGATCCGGTGAAATAAACCTGCCGAGGTCGGAATCGTAGTATCTCGCGCCATAGTAGTAGAGATCAAAGCCATAATAATCATCTTGCTCTTTGCCGGTGTATTTCAAATGCGAACTACCGCTTTGAGCCTGGACACTTCCGAACGGGTAATATTTTAACGATGAAGACGATGGTGGCGTGCCCAAGTCGGAAGTACCTCTAATCTGAGCAACGGAACCGCGGATATCGTTGATATAGTATTGCTTGGTTGATCCATTGAACCTGGCCAGTCTTTGGGATCCCGCGTACAAATAATTATTAACCAGTTCGCCGTCCTGGTCGTATTCGGCAACCACCTGGCTGCCTGAATATATATAGTAAGTCTCAAGCGTGTCGTTACAGAGCCAGTAACAGCATTCGGGATCGGGGCCGCCGCGGAAGTAGTTGACCAGATATGTAACGTCGGGTCCGGTAATGAGACCATCGCCACTGACGTCTCCCCGAGATTTGGGATTTGATGGAGCTGGACCGCCGCCGAGATAAAGAACCAGGAATGTTATATCGGAGCCAATACATAAATTATCACCATTTGCGTCCCCACAAACGAAAAACGAGGTACCGGAATCTGGTTCACACCAGGTGTTATAATCCGAGTCGCAGATGTCAGCCGAATCGCATTCCTCTCGAGTACCTGTATAAGAAATCTTCTTCACTCTTCTGCCGCTGGCATCGTACAAAAACTCAAGCCTTTTCACGCCGTCGACTTCGACAGAATCAAGACGGTTGAAGGCGTCGAAGAAGTATTCGGTGTTGTCTTCGGAGTTTTCTATCAGGCAGCCATTATCGTCCCATTGATAATTACCGGAGGATTGACCGGTAACGTAGTTGATTTTATTCGTAAAATTGGTATATTCAACGTTCGTATTACGTTGATAGAAGATCGCCGTTCCAGCAGCATTACAGCCTTCTCCCTTTTTTGAACACCGCGTGTATAAATAAATATATACTCTTTCGCTTGATGAAAGCGCGAACCTTCCATTATTGTCGATACTGGCATCCACAAGAGTATCCCCATCCTGAATAATTCTGAAATATGAACCATAATTGTCGGGGCCAAAAGAGCAAGACCAGATAACCGAATCTGTCGCGTTAGGGTCGAGATAATCCGAATCACTCCCGCCGGCGCCTTCGATTAAAAGCTCGACGGTGTCATAAGGTGTATAGTCGTAAGTAACCAAAGAGTCATATTGCAAATAGTAGTGCACCGAATCCGTGGTCGCTCCATCAACAACTTTGTAGGATCTGTTGCCGCTTTGATCATATCCATATCGGATCGATGTACTGCTATCGATTCCGGCATCGATCAGGCGGTAGAGATAGTCATATTCATAAGTTCTCTCGAGCTCCAACGGATCTCCGGAGTCGTCCAATGCCCTGACCGTATCGATCATTCTCGCGTCATTATACGAGTACGCTTGTCCCCAGAGTTTGGTGGTATCGTATTGGCAAAATATTTTTGTTGGCCTAATCAGCAGGCTGTCGTATTCGAATGTGGTAGTATAGAGAGAATCATGATGATTCATCTTCGATATCGCTCCCCATGGTTCATACTCGAAACCGGCGACTCCCACAGCGCCGTCAACATCGAAATAGCCGGGGATCTTTTTCAAGCGACCGGTGTCATAATACTCATAGTCAATCTCGCTTGAATCGGGATAAGTCAATTCGATTAATTGATCGCCCGCGCCATATGTATAGAACATCGATAGAGTATCGGTTAGCCCATCTATCTGAACCGCTCTACAGCCAAGTCGACCCCGGTCATCGTAGTAGAACCAGGTTCTGCCGCTTTTATCATCAATTTCCGTCAATTTACCATATGGATTATCTAACGCGCTCAAAGGCCCAAAACCTGAACTGTCGGTAGGTTCGTAACCGGAATTGTATGAATCGTATTTATACGTTGACAATACAGCGGTCGCGGAATCGGGGTAATCCAGTGTATCAACATAAGTGGTATCAATACCGGGGTGAGTTCCTGACTCCACTAATCTGCCATGTAAGTCGTATTTTACATATGTCCAATTATTCTCGTAATCATTGGTAAATCTCAGCCTATTTTGGGAATCGAAGTAATAGTAAGACCGACCCTCATCGGCGGAGCTATCGCTGACGATATTGCCAAAACCATCATACCAGAATTTGGTTTTCAAACCGCGCGGATCGGTCAGCTCTTTTACTCTGCCAAAAGGATAATAGGAATACTCGACAGTGTCCTTGAATAGTGTATCGGAAACTATCTTAATAACCTTCATGGTCGAATCCATCATCCGGAGAGATTCCCTACCCAATATGTCATTCTGGTAGGAATACAGGTAATCACTATCGGTAGAATCACCGGCAGAAACGGATTCACCATCAGGGTATGTTGCTTTAACGAGTTTATCCAGGATATTATATTCATATTCGACCCAGATCGTATCGGAGGATGAACTATAAGGTCTGGCCGAACTGATGACACGATTTCTTTCATCAAATCGCGACCATGTCATAACCGAATCATGCTCCTCGTCTATTATTCTGTTTTTATAATTTCTTCCCAGACCATCGGCATATCGATAAGATACTCTACTGAGTGAAGAATCGAGCATAACTGAATCGGTTACGATTCTGTTAGCTACATCGTATTTATAAAAAGCGCTGGTAGCACTTTCCATAGGTTTTTGGATTGCTATTAATCTGTTTTCGGTATCGTAATAAAAATAAGTTGTGTCGCCATTTGGGTTTACACTGTACTCTAATTGCCCGGAGTTAAGATGGTAAAACCTATTGAGGAAATCATAGTCGGTGGTATTGTATAACCTGGTAAGAAATATAGAATCCAAATCAACCGAGTATTCATACCAGGTAGTATCACCAAGAGGTTTTATAGCCATAATCATGTTACCGAAATCATCATAATCATATATAGATTTTTGAGATTTGCCGGCGGCAACAACTGTAACGGTATCGGGTTTACGTTCGACACTATCCCAATGATAATGAGTCACTACAGTATCTTCATCCGCCCCTTCGCAACCGATGGTCTTGATACTATCCGAATACAACCATGGACTATTGTAAATGAAACTGGCATAGTAATTATCAACTTGCCTGGAGTCTGTCCTTATAGTTTGAAATTTCCCATAATCACTATTGAATCCAGTCATGACAGTTTGAGGTTTAAATGAATAGGACAATGGCTCATCACCGGGTATGCAGTCATATGATTCTGTGTAAGCCCATCTGACCGGCGCGGTTATATAAACGGCTGGCGTTTCGATGACATCAATACCTAAAGTATCAGTAAAATATCCACACGAATCTTTATTGCCGCTATAAATCATTTCCATACCTTTTCCATCAAATCCAACTTCTAATGCGTATACAGCATTAGCGTAGTCCGGATTGGAAGTTGGCAATTTGTCAAAGTATAGTATTTTGTCAAGCAAACCGGCATCCTGGAAATCTCCTGCTTCGATTGGATGAATAGGCGAATGATAATAGACTTTTGCGGAGCTATCGGGGAACATCACATGTGAATATATGGCATCAATGTTTAAGCATTGATCATTATAATCGAAATCGAAATCTATTGTGTCAATGTCGCCGCCTTGATGCGCGATGCGGATTGAAGATACGTTAACATGCCAAAAATACCTGTCATCCTCGCCCTCGCCCATATCCCTGGTCTCACGAAAAACCTCCCAATCATATTTAATCGTATCGCCTGAAGGAACGATAACTTCCGATAATTTCAGATAACTAAAATTCTCATAACCGCCCCCATACTTGGCGGAATCGGTGTAAGCATAGCGGACCGTATCGTCATTGGGATAAGCAACCATAACGAGGGGATTTTGGCTTGCCATATAAGTTGTATCGTCATCGTCAAGATCATAAAAATAGTTTATTTCAAGCGTGTCATCTTCCCAATTCAGATATTTAATCTTTTTCAGTCTCGTTGTACCCATAGCTGTTGCTGATGAATCAACCGACGAGTATTCAAACCATACAAATCTTGAACTGTCTGTCATTGAGGAGATAAGCGGTACTGAATGCTCATGCGCATAGTAGATTGAATTTCCGGAAGGATCGTATTCTTGAGTAGTATGATTGCCGTCCCAAGAACCCGGACCATCATATTCGAAGTCATACACCGTACCACTACCGTCAATATTCATCAAGCATTTTTTGTTAGAAGATAGTGTTTTACGACTTCTGGTTCTAAAACTACTTCCACGCATCCATAGTTCCTCGGAAGCGCCATTCCCATAATTAATTGTTGCGTCTTCTTGAACAGGATCTATAGTCCAGCCTTTAGGCCAATGCCAGCCCGACCCGAGGAACCAATCATCTACGCCGGATCCCACGCAAAATTCATTTTCGGTAGAACTCCCGACTGCCGCGGTACTGCTATTATACATCCGGACAAATTCTATGTTCATACCATTCCTGCCTTGAATTCGAAGATCTACGGCCGTAAAAAACAGATTGCCCAATAGCATATCAACATTAGTATATTCACCATCCAGGCCAAATGAACCGCTTGCAAATCTGGTATCATTAGGGGGTTTGGTATAGGATAAGGCTCTTAATTGAGGCTCATCCAAAAAACCATATTTATTTAATATATCATCCCAGCTGTCTATACCATAAGAATAGCTTGCGGTCATCAATAATAGCGCTAAGATTATAATAAATTTTGAAAACATCTTTTTCATCCTAATCCTCCTTGATGAGTATAAGGCATCAAATTTATCTTGAAGTTAAATCTTGTTCTCTACCTAAGTCTAATACTTTCAAGGCTAAAATTGCATTCTACTTCTTCAGCCCGGTGATTCCAAAATGCAAATATAAAATCTCGCTCCAGATCAGGAAATTGTGATCTTAAAAAGCGGATATTCTTATCTCTATCTATCTGTGAAACAGTAAAATAAATGCTGGCGATTTTTCCTGAACCAGGC
>JAAEQD010000221.1 GCA_024231855.1 Candidatus Zixiibacteriota bacterium | reverse complement strand
TTTGGATTCGGAATAGAGCGAACGTTTATGATACGATTCTGTCTGATATATATATGCCATACGGGGTTACGGGGCATGATCTTTTAGCAATTGCCTTGGAAACTTCTCCTCTGACTCCTTTTGTTTTGATGACTGGCCGCCCTACTCTAGACAGCGCCATCGATGCTATCCGCCTTGGGGCTTATGATTATTTGACCAAACCTTTTAATTTGGATTATGTGCAAGTTACTTTATCTCGAGCTTTGCATTATCGACGTTTGGCAATACAGAACCAGTCATATCAGGAAAATCTTGAGATGGAGGTCAATGAACGAACTATTGAACTCCAGGATTTTTTGATAAATTCGGTTAAATCATTATCAAATGCCCTTGAAGCTAGAGATCCGTATACTCAGGGTCATGCCAAGCGGGTTTCGGATATGGTTATAACGTTTGCCCGCGAATTGGATATAGATGAATCTCATGATGTTGCGCTTCGCCTGGCCGCTTTATTGCATGATGTTGGAAAAATCGGGGTACCCGATTCGATTCTTCTCAAACCGGATAAACTGACGGATGAAGAATATAATATCATGAAAACTCATCCCGATATTGGCTATAAAATTATGGCGCCTATTCCATCTCTACGGGAAGTTAGCCGGTATGTACATGAACACCATGAAAGAATGGATGGCAAGGGGTATCCACGAGGTTTAACAGGGGATGAAACACACTTCAATAGTCGTTTCTTGATGGTAGCGGAGGTTTTTGATGCTTTGGCTACGGAGCGGGTCTATAAAAAAGCCTGGACTAAAAGCAAGATAATAAATTTCTATCAGGAAAACAGCGGTACAGCTTTTGATCCCAAGGTGGTTGGCGCCCTGGTTAGTCTGGTTAATCGGGGAACGTTCGATCACATTTATGACTTGAAAGACGATTAGAGTGATAGTGTTTTAACGTTACGCTCCTGCCCGATATACTTGCCCAATATATATACGCTCTTGCCCGATATACTTGGGTGATATTATCAAGGGCTGACCGCATTGCGGTCTTG
>JAAEQD010000220.1 GCA_024231855.1 Candidatus Zixiibacteriota bacterium | reverse complement strand
TTGGAGCCTTGGGTGATGATGTAAGGCGCGCCCAACTCTTTGGCAACCTCAATCACCGCCAGGCAAACGGAACTGTGGTAACAACCCGTCGCGCCAATAATACCTTTTTCCTGCACCAAGCGACGATAGCCGGATGCGCCAACTTCGGGCGTACCTTTGTCATCTTCGACGACGATTTCCACAGGACGGCCATCTACCGAACCGCCCAATTCCGTATTTACATATTCTGCCGCCAACTCGATGCCGCGCAAAATAAGCTGCCCCGCTTGCGGCGCGCCCGGTTCCGACAAGGGCAGCAATGCGCCAATATAAACCGGCTCGCCACTCACTTCGGTTGATGAATCGGTATCAGCAGGCGCCGCCGCATCTTCTGTATCAGCAGGCGCCGCCGCGTCTTCTGTATCAGCAGGCGCCGCCGCGTCTTCTGTTGTATCCGCTCCGCCGCAAGCAATCAAAATCATCCCCGCCATCAAGAACAGCAATAAAATCACGAGATATTTTTTATTCATTTCTCTCTCCTCACATTCGGTGTTGATTAAACGCTAACAGATTTCATACATAACTGCCTGATCAAACCTGTGCAGTTTGATTAAAACAGACGGTAATACTACATTAATTCATGAGACGACATAGTTTAATACCGATAAAGTACCCTCCTTTTGTCAAGAAGATACACTATCATCAATATATAATAGATAGGTTTAATGATTGCTTACTCCGCAATTGCGTTATTATAAAACGCAATTATTATATTGTCAAATAACAGATAGAAACATAGAATCCCGATTTCTTAGGGAAATCGAACTTCTAGGGATGAGGGAGTTCGCGCTATTCCAAGTGATGATAGCTGCCAATATCGGAGATCTCCTGCGCAGTGTGGACAACTTTTTGAGCCACTTGCTTCAAAAAACGTTCATTTTCGATGCGGATGGTGGGAATATCCACACAAATAGCGCCGGCAACGCCATGATCGCCCGAAAAAATGGGCGCGCCGACGGAAACGATACCCCGCGTAAACTCTTCTTGATTGAGCGACCAGCCGCGCGTTTTCGTTTTTTCCAGATCGGCCAAAAAATCCATGCGATTGGTGATGGTATGGGGCGTAAATTGGGTGTATGTGATGGTATCTAACAATCGGGCAACGAACGTATTTGGCAAATAGGCCAGGGCCGCTTTAC
>JAAEQD010000219.1 GCA_024231855.1 Candidatus Zixiibacteriota bacterium | reverse complement strand
TTTCCGACGGTCAGTACAATTACGGTTATGATAACGAAGGGAATATAATCAGCAAAACCGATGTAATCACCAATGATATAACCATCTACGCCTACGACCATCGAAATCGGATGACTGCGGTAGTAATCGAAGATTCAACAGCCACAGAATTAAGCCGCGTCGAATACATCTATGACGTCATGGACCGCCGTATTGGTCGCCTGGAAGGCAACGAAGCCATTTATACCGTTTATGCCGATAAACATGCCTGGCTTGACTTTGATGAATTGGGCAATGTAAAATCACGTTATCTATTTGGTAACAAGATCGACGAGATTCTGGCCCGGTACCAGCCAGGGGAGGGCACAGTCTGGTATCTCACTGATAATCTCGGCTCCGTGCGAGATGTTGCCGATATCAATGGAAATATCAAGGCGCACATCGACTATGACGCCTTCGGTAATCCGGTAGTAAACGGCAGCGACCCCGGCATCGTCGACCGGTTCATGTTCACTGGAAGGGAATACGATACCACGACGGGTTTGTACTATTATCGGTCAAGATATTATGATCCGAGTATTGGTAGATTCCTGAGTGAGGATAGGATTGGGTTTGGTGGTAGGGATGTGAACCTATATCGGTATGTATATAATATCCCTATCAAGTTAACTGATCCTTTCGGGAAAGGAATCGCCAAGCTTGAATATTTTGGCGCAGTAATGTTGGGCACATTGTTAGCGGTCGGGTGGGTTGATTATGTTGAAAACAAACGAAGGTTCAAGAATGACAATACAAATTGGGATCTAAAACCTGGAGGCCCTCTACCAGGTCCAGGAGGGGGGGGCAACGGTTTTGATTTTAACTATGAAAAGTGTGTAAAGAATTGTGTAGACTTTTTTAAGAAGATATCAACTCCTATGGTAGTACCTGGTTTTTCTATCTGTATTACAGGATGTGTGATAGTTGCCTTGAAATATAAATGATTTTGCAGGAAATGAGCTTCAAACATTTTAAACAAGCCTAATGGATGTCCTCCTATATGTTATATTGGGCCAACTGGTTCCGTTAGGGTATGTGATATAGATACAAATATTATCTAGAATTAATTTGTTCAGAAATAAGTTATATGCAATGTACGCATCTTTAGAGCGTTAGAT
>JAAEQD010000218.1 GCA_024231855.1 Candidatus Zixiibacteriota bacterium | reverse complement strand
CGGTTGATGTTTATCGACTAACACAGCCACTCTTTGCCCGGCCGAATTATAGACATCTAAGCCAACCTGACCGTCCTGGGAGATGGCATACTCGATAGTTGTCGCCGGATTAAACGGATTAGGATAGTTATAACCCAAATAATCTTTTTTAGCCGCTATGGGAAGGTCCTCCTCGATAGAATCCGGGTGCATATCCGGCATGCCGACCCAGGCGAATGTCCAGACTTCCTGTCCTGCTCCCCAGGGATTGAGGGCCGGATTATCACCTAATTGGAGTCTGGATTCGTTGCCTCCGTCGATAACATCGGCATCGGCCGCAAATATTTCAAATGGGATGGCCATGCCCTGCTCCGGCGTGAACGGAACATCTTCATCTTGCCGAATTAGCTCAAACGGTATTTTTGCCTCGACGACATAATCGGAAGCGCCCAATGGCTCAAAATAGTAATTTCCCGGACCTAAATCGAGCGCATCTCCAGAAAACCACAACAACTCATCGGGTAAGAACACTAACCGGTGATCCGGTTCCTCACCCCTCGAGAAACCGGGATGAAGATGAACGAATTCATAAAGTCCAAAGTAAAATTCGATATTTTCGTCATCCCACCAGCTCATTGTATTTTCCGGCCGCCATGAGAATACGTCGTCAATTACATCGAAGGCTACATACAGGTTTTCGTCATCCATTGCCACATAACAAAATGCAGAATAATCGAGCGGACCATCGATAGTTCCGGTGTAGAGATTGTGATCAGGGTCTAAGGTATAGGGAGCAATACCGGCATCATCCCATTCGTAAAATTCACCGTCGGCAGCAAAATCGAAATCTGCCGGATTAAGGGAAATTATGGCCCGTTCTTTACCAACGTTGGTGAGAGGTTCCGCAGCGGCGCTAAAAGTCTCGGAGATATTTCCGGCTGCATCGGTGCAGGTGACGGCATAGAAGTATGTTACCTCGCCATCGGCAAGTGGATAATAAATTCGATGGAGGGCCAAATTTTCACCTTCGGCGATATCTATAGCCATTTCAAATACACCGGGTCCAGTAATATCGGAAATCGGGATTAGGCTGGCATAGACAGTGTACGTTTCCCCGCTCTCCGAGGCAACATCATCCCAGGCGATAAAATTAATGTAGTCATACGAGGGATCGACATAGGCGGAAACATTGTCGGGCGGAGGTGGCGCTTCATCATCGGGGGCATAAATTGTGGGATTACCGTTCCAAATATCAGTAATTAAGAGTCTTTCCGGAATGGTCAGGTTTTCTTCAGCCGCCTCGATCTGGATGGAATAGATCGTGCTGACATCGAAATCTTCAACCGTTTCGAAATCGACTAAGGGAATTTCTAAAGATTTCCAGGTGTCATCCCAGATAACGACGCTTTCATCTAAAAGCTTTGTGGCCGTATAATCGTTCCAATCATACCAGACCAGGGCCAGGTCATTAATACCGGGCGGCGCTTTGATCTTGACTTTGAAGGAATCGGCTGACCAGCTATCTGTAAAGTCCTGGGGCTCGAATGTGAAGCTCATGCCCTGCCAGTTCCAATTGGAAGTTTCCCAGACAATGGCATTCGAGTCGGGAGTATAGCCCTCTCCTTGTGAAATTACTAAATTGTTATTTGAAAATCCCCAGGCCCCAAAACTAACACCTGGAGTAAGTACATACCCATCGAAAAGCATCAGGTCGATGTTAATTTCCGGATCGCCGATCCAAACATCATCGATATGCATCTCTGAGATGATCCCGCTTTCCGAGGCTTCAAAGCTTAACCCAACGATATCGGTTGGATCGATATCGTTGACGTAGACTAAAAATTCGCTGAGCGGTATGCTGAATTGATGCCAGTTTCCGTCATCGATATCATGAAAATTAGTCACTTCATGGTATACGGTATAATCCCAATCAGCGTTTCTCGAGTCATATATGTAAACAAACAGCGCTTCTGATTCTGCTAAGCCATTAGGCGCCTTTAATTTGAAATAGACTGATTCGGTTTCCCAAATAGATGACAAATCGACACCGACATTGCTTTCAAAATATATTAAGACGCCCTGGAACCCACCACCGTCGTAGGTGACCCAGCGCAAGGCCGAGCTGCCCGGAGTATAGCCGGTGTCGCGCACGGGCACTGGATCTTCCAGATATCCCCAGGGCCAGGTAATCATTCCTTCTGCAAAATCGCCCTTATAGATAAGAAGAGAAGCGTCCTGGGCGAAAGTTAATGAAGTACTTAGTAACAGAATAATAATTAAGGGAACAATCTTTTTCATTTTGACCTCCGTTTAAATGAATTTTAATTAAAATACTTAAATAATTAGTAACAACAAAATTGGAT
>JAAEQD010000217.1 GCA_024231855.1 Candidatus Zixiibacteriota bacterium | reverse complement strand
GATCTCGGCGATTTGCTCGATGCCTGTTTGAGTGAAGCGGAGGATGAGAAGTGTACTGCCGTTGGCGATGTAGATGTAATCGTTATCCAGGAATATTTGATTTGAATGACTTGGCGTAGGGTAATCGTCCACAAAAACGGGATGATAAGGATCGGAGACGTCATATGCAAATAAACCCTGTTTGTATATTCCATAAAACGCCAGATCATCACACACGTAATTATAATAAGCGTAACTCGGGAAGTCTAATTCAGCAATATTTTGAGGATTAGTCGGATCGGTGGCATCGATTATCGAGGTTCTGCCGTTGCGCCCGCCATCCTCACTCAAAGTATATACGAAACCGTCGCTGACACTAAAATTCGATGGCCCAACGGATGGATGCACACTGCCGAGAAGAACCGAATCCGACGGATTCGAAAAGTCATAGATATCTAATGACGCGACGTGACACAAGTAGCCGATATCGTTTTCAACCTCTATATCGAAATAGAAAACGGATGTTTGGAAATTTCTTAAAAACATAAGGCTGTCAGGTGAGATTATTTCATATATGTCTATTCCCTCATTGAATGTCGGCAGGTATATATACGGTTCACTAACGCAAATATCGAAATAATCTCTCTCTAACGAATGAAATATCGGCTCTCCCGGCTGGAGGGGGTCAGAAATATCAATAATAAATATGCCCGATTCTGAACGATTAAATAGATATAAGTAATCGTCTGAAATGTCCTGAGGGAAGTAATAGGATGGAAGATCGTATTGTGATACCTGAATTGGATTTTCGGGATCAATCAGGTTGTGTATGCGAAATCCTAAGTTTGGTTCGCAGGTGTAGAGATACTGGTCAATTTTAAACACATGCGAGGTGCTTCCATTTGTTTCATATTCAGACACTTGATGGATATTTTCCAGATCGGAGATATCAAGTATTGGCAAAGATTTGCCCGCGGTGGCGATGAAAAGATGGTCGCCGAGAATATCAAGGTTTCGGGTCCCGCAATTAGCATCATAAATAGCAGTCAGTTCGGGCGATTGGGGGTCTGAGACATTATATACTTGCAGGGAATCATAACCGTAATTCATAAATACATAATTTCCAAGCTTTGATAAACAGCGTGGATACGTGATATCTTCCAACTGGCTTATCATAATCGGATGCGTTCCATTTGAAATATCGATTATGATAAAGCCGGCATAACTATTTGCCAGGTACGCATAATCACCCTCGATTATTAAATCATAATTCCAGCCTATTTCATCGGTTATAAAACCAACCAGCTCGGGGTTATATCTATCGATAACGTTGATCACCTGAAATGGATAAGATAATGGATAAACAAACCTTTCCGCCAGATAGGCAATATCTCCTCGGACAACGATCGATGTTGATACTCCTTCCGTATCGAATTGAGAAATAACCTCCGGGTCGGCAGGATCGGAAATATCAATGATCAACATTCCCAACCGGCCGGCCGCGGCATAAATATACTCAGCATCAACCCATATATTTTCGACTTCAGCATCGATGGCGATTTCGCTGAGTAGCTCCGGATTATCTGGATCGGTAATATCAATGGTTTTAAGCGTGTTATAGTCACCAAAGATATAGGCGCATTGATTAGCTAGTTCGAGAGAATGATTATCGCCGGGAAAATAGATTCTGCTGACAAATGTCGGTTCATTAATATTGGAAATATCGAGTATGACCAGTCCCGCATCGAAACAGCAAAAGGCATATTGCCCCTGAACTTTGACATCCGCGATTCCTGTCCAGTACAGGGAATTGACATATTCGATATCCTGAGCGGCGGCTGTGCCGGCAATGAATAAAAGCGCCAGGCAAATCAGACTCGTGCATGATAAGAATCTTTTCATGATAAATCCTCCCACTTGATAGATTAAAAGCAAAATAACATATATGTATTAACTTGTCAATATTTAATTACGCGAAGTTTGTTACTATTTCAGGAGTATCATCTTTTGGGTGCTCCGATACTCCCCGGCAATGAGCTTATAGAAATATATACCAGATGGTAGGTTTTTGTCAAGGAAAATTTGCGAATGCTCGCCGGCCGGCTGCCTGCCCTCAAACAAAGTCTGCACTTTGCGGCCGAGGATATCGTAAATATCGAGTGTGACAACGGAAGGTTCAGGCAGATTGTAACGGATCGTTGTGGCGGCGTTGAAGGGATTAGGGTAGTTAGGGCTTAAGTGAAAATATCCAGGCATTAATGCTTCTTGATTGATTTCCGTGGGAGACCATCTGTACACTAATAGCGATGTATACTCAGTAACATAGATATTACCGTCATCGACTACAACATCGTGCGTTGTATAATGACTACCAGTCGAATCAATCAGCACGGGATTAACGGGATCGGTAATGTCGAATACAACCAGACCATATCCGCCATTACAAAGAAATAGGTAATTATCGTCAAAATACATATCACCGGCATGATCGAGGTTTTCGATAGCTGTTACGCGCCAGGGATCAAATGGATCGGAGATATCAATAATATGCAAGCCATAATATGCAGCACCGATGTAGGCGTAATTCCCCCTGATCTGCGTCGATCGTAGTTGTCCTGACAGTTGTAATTCCGCTATCACAACGGGATTGCCAGGATTTGTTATATCTACAACGTGAAAACTCGCATCCGTGCCGCCAACGAAAGCGAAATTACCCGATACGCAAACGCTATGCCCTTCCCTGATATCCTCATTATTTCCGGCCAGAATTGGCTCTAACGGGTTGGAAATATCAATTATCACTAATCCGAGCGAATCATCTGTTATGTACGCGTAATCATCGAATATATTTACGCTGGTGATATATCCGGGAAGGTCGAAATTTGCGACCAACTCGGGATTTGATGGATCGTCGATATTGAATACGAGCAGACCATCGTGAGTATCGACCAAAAAAACCATTGATTCGTCAACACGCACATCGCGAGCTTGATGTTGAACATCGAAACTGGCCGCGGGCGCGGGATTATTTGGATTTGAGATATCGACTATCTCCAACCCATCCCGTGTAGCGACATATATGTAATCATCATTAATAGCAAGATCAAGCAGATTCCCTGGTTTTTTGTAGCTTCCGATAATTAAAGGACTGTTGATATCGCTTATATCTATTAAGTGAAGGTGATTACCGGCAGTATAAACATAATTATCGCGAATACATAATCCTTTAGTTGAAGTGCTGGTATCGATTTCGGCGACAAAAAAGGGATTGTGGGGATCAGCTATGTTAGCAATAGTAAGATCATTATTACCACCAATAAACGCGTAATTACCATCAATTACTGTTTCCTTGGGGCTTCCTTGAATAAATAAACTTCCAGTAATTGTCGGATTATGTGGATTCGTTACATCTAATATCGATATTCCCAATATATTATCCGTAACATAAGCATAATTTCCTACCACGTTGATATCCACGGCCCACGCAAAGGAATCCAGCCAGGTGATCAAGTAGGGTACGGAAGGATCACTGATGTCTATCACGCAAACTCCAAGATCTTCATTGATCGTATACGCGTAATCACCGCTGACGAAGACATCCTCGATCCATTGAAGCGAATCGCATTGTCCTACATATGCCGGATTGAGTGGATCGGATATATCAAGAATCTGAAGGTTATTAGGATAATCGGCGATGTACGCGTAATTACCGTTTATGTGAACTCCTAGGCCTTGACCAGGCGTAGTATATGAGCTTAATGGCATTGGATTATAGGCGTCAGAAATGTCGAAGATTGTTAGACCCCGAGTATCGGCAATGTAAGCATATTGGCCAACAATTTGCAAATCATAGCCACCACGCGGATATCCCCCAATAAGCGAAAATCTATGTGAATCGTCGATTGAAAATATCTCAAAGGTATGGTTGCCAACGCAGTAGATATAATCACCTTCGACCTGAACCGATTTAAGGCCACTTGAGAATAGTGTCGAAGAGATGTATTCGAATCCCTGAGTCCAAACCGACGATGTGATAAACAATGAAATGAATGCCAATCCGATAAATTTTCTGATTATCATAATATCCGTCCGTTCAGACTGAATTATTTTAAAAGGATCATTTTTTCGGTTTGCTCATATCCTTCTGTTGTAAGTCTATAGAAATAAACACCAGATGAAAAACCTTCGGCATTAAAAAGGACAGTATGCATACCGGCGTTCTGATCGCCTTCAAACAATGTTTGAACTTTACGGCCGAGGATGTCGTAGATGTCGAGTTTGACTGATGATGATGTGGTCAGGTTGTATCGGATAGTCGTTGAGGCGTTGAATGGATTAGGATAGTTAGGCAATAATTCGAAATTCTCCGGCAGGTTTTCTACAACATGAATATCGGTTTGTCCAAATGGAATCGCGCCCCTATCGCTGTCATATCTGCCCGAGCTAATGCACGGCGAGCGGTATAACAGACGGAAGTCGTTGTTGTCTCTATCGATAAATTGCGGATCGAGTTCTTGATCACCCTGACCAGGGTCGAACGGCTCAACAGTACCGCCTCAGCCATAGCAATATTCGGCGTATCGATGGCCATCTGTATTATATACCGTATTATAACCGATGTAATCAGGATGCTGGGCCTCAACACAGAACAAGCCGACCTGTCCCTCGATAATGATATTATCCCATATTTCCATACTGGCATTAAAATCGTGAAACCAAACCGTAATACCGGCATAATTACATCCTACAATAGTATTATTACTAATCGAACCGGTTGACATGGTATCAAAATGAATCCCGTAGTTGCCGCCGATTACTATGCAATTGGAGATATCGAGGCGGCTGGCTAAAACGCGGATGGCTTTATGGCTGTCCAGGCCCCAGATGATCGCTCCATTGCCTTCGATGCAGACATCCAAACCAGGCGGAATTTCCAGATCGCCATGATATTCCATGCCCGGATCGAGTTGGATGTACTTGTGGTACTCGTCATTACCATTGGCCTGGTCAAAGACCTCTTGCAGGCTTTGATAAGCAAATGCCGGCATAGCGACCAGAAGCATTGCTGTAATGATCATTATTACAATTTTTTTCATAGCAAACTCCCGGTGTCAGATTATTGTTGGCTTCCGAGAATAATATATATAAAAACCGTTGAATTGACAATTATTTTTTACTGAAACATGTAATATTACTTGAGCATTTCCTGTGTTGTCGGGTGGCCTCACCCGACAATATTGTCGTTGGGTCAGTCGACCCAACGACATGGTGAATATTTGCAGAAATACTAAACATTACTTGAGCAATATCATTTTTTCGGTTTGCTCATATTCGCCGGCAGTAAGCTTGTAGAAATACATTCCTGATGAGAGACCATCAGCATTCCAGATTAGGGAGTGCGAGCCGGCGGGTTGAGGGCCGTTGTGAAGAGTCCGCAGTTTGCGGCCGAGGATATCGTAGATATCTAGCGTGACCCGGGATGATATCGGCAGGTCGTATCGGATTGTTGTGATGGCGTTAAAGGGATTGGGGTAGTTGGGGGAGAGGCTGAATTGCCTAGGGGTTTCGGTAACTTGTTCGATGCCGGTCGTTGTCAGATGAAGAACGATCATAGATCTACCATCCGCGACATAGATATAATTCCCGCTACTACTAACTTCCTGAATGTAGCCGGGAGTGTTATAGCTGCCTAAAAAGATCGGGCTATAAGGATCGGATATATTGTAAATATCCAGGCCATTCGGATAAGTCGCGAAGTAGGCCAGGTCATTATCAAAGTGAATATCGGCTACATGGCCCGGCAGATATAATTGACCAATTTCCAGGGGAGTTGAATGATCGGCGACATCGATTATAGAGATTCTCATATCGCGCGCGCCTTCATCACATTGGGTGTAGATATAATTATCATGCTTAAAGAGCCAGCCGGCTCCAGCCACAGGTTCCATACGGGCTAGCAGTACCGAGTCCGCGGGATCGGTTAAATCATAAATGAGCAGTTCGAAGCATTGGGAAAAGTAGCCTATACTATTCTCAACTTCCGCGTCGAAAGTGATGTAGTCGCAGTTAAAACCCCTGATATATTCTACGCTATCCTGAGATATTATCTCATAGACGGAAACACCTAACCATTGTGATGTAAGATACATGTAAGGATAATCAACGCTGATTTGAAAGAAGCCCTCATCGAAAGTATAATTAGAAGTTTCAACGGGTGATGTTGGATCGGAAACATCGAATACGATCAATTCATTGCTGCAGAGTGCATACAGGTTATCCCCATCGAGATGATAGTTATAATAGTATAGAGGTAGTTCGAGATGATATACCTGGGCCGGATTCTCCGGATCGGTCAGGCTATGAATGCGCAACCCCCGGGACCTTTCAGCAGCATATAGATAATTATCGACTATAAAAGAGGATGAAATCTCGCCTGGGGATTCGTATCGGGATATTTCTGAGATATTTGCGATATCCGAGATATCCAGAATAGACAAATCGTGAACGGCGGCGAACAGGTAATTTCCGGCAATATCGAAATCCCTCATATACGAGCCGATTTCGTAGAAGCCGACCAACTCCGGCGATAATGGCGAGGATACATCAAAAACATTCAAGGTATCATAGCCGTAATCGGTAAACATTAAATCGCCTAATTTAAATAAACAGGTGGGCGCCGATATTTCATCCAGATAAGTAATAATCGTCGGATGAGTGCCATTAGATATATCGATAATTATTAAACCGTTAGACCCGTTAGCCAGATACGCGTAATCACCATCGATTACAAGATCGAAGTTCCAGCCGATATCGTCAGTGATATACCCAACCAGGCCGGGATTATATCTATCGATAACATTCACTACCTGGAAAGGTCTGGATTGGGGATAGGTATGCCTTTCCGAGATGTAAGCTATATCGCCTCTCACGACAACCGCTTTCGTGGTGCCCTCGGTATCAAATTGGGATATTATCTCAGGCGTGGCCGGGTCTGAAATATCAATTATCAGCATTCCCAGATGCCCCGCCGCGGCATAAATGTAATTTTCATCAACCCAGATATTCTCAACATCGGCGTCGATCGGAATTTCGCTTAAGAGCCAGGGATTTTCAGGCTCGGTGATATCGATTATTCGAAGCTGGTCATCATCGCCGAAAATATAGGCGCAACGATTGGCCAATACGATATGGTGGTTATCGCCGGGGATATATAACCTGCTTACAAATGTCGGCTCCTCGATATCGGTTATATCGAGAATGACCAGCCCCGGATCGAAGGCGCAATAAGCATGATTGCCGTTGACTTTAACATCGGATACGCCCGACCAGTAGAACGAGTTGATATAATCAATACCTTGCGCGTTGACCGTGATGGCAATGAATAATACGGCAAAGCAAATAGCGCTTCTGCTAAATAGGAATTTTCTCATGATTTTAACCTCCCGTTAAAATGCTAATAAAAAGATACCTTATATGTATTAATTTGTCAATATTAAATTACGTGAAGTTTGTTTCTATTTGATGAGCATCATCTTTTGGGTACTCTGATACTCACCGGCAGTGAGCTTGTAGAAGTATATACCGGATGGTAGGTTTTTGTCAAGGAAAATTTGCGAAAATTCGCCGGCCGGTCGGCTGCCCTCAAAAAGAGTCTGAACTTTACGGCCGAGGATATCGTAGATATCGAGCTTGACCCGGGATGATACAGGCAAGTTATATCGGATAGTCGTGCTGGCGTTGAAGGGATTAGGGTAGTTGGGGGAGAGGCTGAAATCCGCGGGGATTTCAGCTAACTGTTCGATGCCGGTGGGTGTGAGACGATAGATAAATAGCGAATACATAGTGGCTATATAAATATAATCAGACAAAAAGAGTATATCATTGACCTGGTAGGTTCTGCCGATTTTAAATGAAGTGTTAAAGGAGGGAATATTTGGATTAGAAATGTCGTATAGCAATATACTATCAGAGTAAGTATTGACAATTAAGAGATCATCATAAGCATAAGGTTTTGCAAGATGTGATGAAATCTCGATTTGGCTTACCAATTCCGGCGCATCCAAACAGGATATATCCAAAGTATGTAATTCATGACGTTGGTACCATAAGTCTTCTATAGTAATATAAGCGTAGTCACCCAAAACTGAGATACCACGGATATCTGCTCCCGTTTCATAACGTCCCAGATTAACTGCATTTGTGGGATCGGTGACGTTAATAATCTCAATTCCGGCACCAATAGTGTCGTAAACGGATATATATATGAAATCTCCGAGCTTAATAATATCTCTCAGGAACGCCCCGGATATCTCGAGATTATCAAGAGTATCTGGATTAAATAGATCGGATATATTAATAATACTGAATTGCTCAGCGCCGATAAGGTAAATTAAATCATCATCTACAACAAATTTAGAGTCGTTATTTAAATAGAATTGACCTAGTAATGCTGGCTCAGAAGGATTTGCTATATTGTAACATCTAAATTCATCAAATGTATCCAATATAAACAATAAACTATCCTCTAACTGCATAGACGAATAAGGATCCATTTCAATTATATTTATGTGATTTGGGATAACCGGATTGCTAATATCAAAGAAGTGAATTCCGGGAGATCGTGTATTAGCTATTAAATAATCATTATATCTGAGAGTTCGTAGTGGAGAGAAAAACGTACTATAATTTCCGATGGAAATAGGTTCGCATGGATTTTGAGAATCTAGTATTTCAACACCGCTGGAACTAAATATAGTCATTGTATCACCCGAAATGTTATAACTGTAGCCCAAATAAACATCCGGATAAAAAGAACATAAGTATATTGGATTCGTAGGATCGGTAAGATCATGTATTTGTATTTCAGGTTCTCCGCCGTAATTCTCTTGAATATAAAAGAATGAATCAATTATGTGGAGATTCCCAAGTAAACCAGTCGAATACTCAGTACGTATTGGAGTAGGATTATAAATATCGGAAATATCAACCACCATCAGAACCCCCAAAAATGGTCTGTTGGTATTCATTCCCACGATATACGCGTAATTATCTTTTGTGATAATATCGTAAATGCGATAGCCAAGATCAAAGATTCCTATAAATTCCGGACTGCTAATATCTGAAATATCCAATATAATCAGGCCATTGTTTAATGAAGCAATAAAGGCGTAATTGTTATCAATATAAATAGTGGAGAAGCCATCACCCGCATCATACGATGATTGCTGTAATGGTTCAGTAGGATTACTTATGTCCAGGAACTCGAATACAGTACTTGTATCAGAAAACGTTTTTAATATGGCGCGATTGTTATAAACTTTAACGTGATCAGCATTGTGTTCCGGAATGTATTGATTTACTATCTGAGGATTAACATGATTTGTAATATCAACAACATATAGACCGTTGTCGAAATTTGGCAAGTAGGCAATATCGTTTACCACAACAATTGGGCCATTATTACCAGGAATATAAAGGCTATTGGTTTCGGATATCGAATCCATATCTGTGAAATCTAAAACAATTAAGCCGTTATGGCAGGAACAGACCGCGTGGTGATCGACGAATTCGATATTTGAAATCCCGCTCCAAAGGGCGGAACCTATATACTCGAAATCTTCGGCTATAGCTGACGATTGGATTGCGACCACGACCAATATTACAGCCATTATCCGGATTATTCTAATGATTTGCATTACAATTTGTCCGTTTTTCACTCTTTTCATCGCAATATGAGAACAACCTTCTAGCTTTAAATATAGTATATAATGTCCGATATGTCAATATATAGTTTATTATGACAACTCCCAGTCCGGAAAGCGGAAACCTTTGGCTGGATAACGGAGTTCATAGGTAATAGAGGGAAGCGCCCGTTTCAGAACGGGACAAATCTAAAGTAATATTTTGAAGGTCCGATATATTTAATGGTTATTTAAAAAAAAGTTTTTCGATTTTACTTGACAGGGGCCGATTTGAATCATATTTTCGCGTCTGATAAGGAGATAGGAAAGGTAGTTTGACGAAAAAGAAAATCGAAAAAATAATAAATAAAGTTGATTTTTGACTTGACAAGCCGGAAAATATTCCTATTTTAGGAGTCTGCCGGAGAAATCAAGGCAGGCTTTTTTTAGCGAAAAAACGAAGCTCTTTGAAAACCGAATAGCACGCACACGAATTTAGTAAAGGTGCGGGTAACTGTGCTTTTTTAAGCACAGCCCCAAATTTTTTTATAAGCCGAACAATGCATCTTTGGTGATGCAATTTAAGTTCATAGAGCTAAAAACAAACGGAGAGTTTGATCCTGGCTCAGAACGAACGCTGGCGGCGTGCTTAATACATGCAAGTCGTGCGAGAAATCCCGAGCTTGCTCGGGAGAGTAAAGCGGCGAACGGGTGCGTAACACGTGGGCAACCTGCCCCCGGGTTGGGGATAAGCCTTCGAAAGGAGGTCTAATACCGAATAACATCACACCAGGGCATCCTGGAGTAATCAAAGATG
This sequence comes from Candidatus Zixiibacteriota bacterium, assembly GCA_024231855.1. GTDB lineage: Bacteria > Zixibacteria > MSB-5A5 > UBA10806 > 4484-95 > JAAEQD01. The sequence goes on along the minus strand of JAAEQD010000217.1, from coordinate 199 downwards.
GCTTCGGCTATCTCCCGAGGATGGGCCCGCGGTACATTAGCTTGTTGGTAGGGTAACGGCCTACCAAGGCTGCGATGTATAGCCGGCCTGAGAGGGTGACCGGCCACACTGGGACTGAGATACGGCCCAGACTCCTACGGGAGGCAGCAGTAGGGAATATTGCGCAATGCCCGAAAGGGTGACGCAGCAACGCCGCGTG
>JAAEQD010000216.1 GCA_024231855.1 Candidatus Zixiibacteriota bacterium | reverse complement strand
CTTATGGATGTCGAACGCGGCGGTAACCATGAGACCTACCGAGCCGGTTTCCTGTAATATTATGGCGTTCGGTATCTCGTTGATATGATAGATCGATCTGCGGAACCTATCTAAGTTCTCCAAAAATTTTTGTTTCATAATCGGCTATAATGATAAATTTTTTTCTAGTTCTCGCGTCTCATTCGGCATCCTGATAGAAAAGTTTGCTCTCCGCGATATATGCCCAAAACGCCTTGTGGTCTATGCGTTCCGTCTCTAAATAATATTTGTTTATCTCGTAGCAAACCATGTCCACGGCGACTAGATTATAGTACCCGCAGTCCCAGGCATGGTTCTCGCTATTAGGTTTTTGAGACCAGACGAAACGCGTCTTCGATTTCGATGTATATTTTTTTTCCTTTTTCTCTTCAGCCTCGTATTGTCGAAAGAAATCGTCCCCGTATTCGGAGGGAAAATTGCAGTACCCGATGGGTTGAAGCTCGCCCGTGTTCCAGTCCCTGCGCAGATTGGCGGCCAACCGGTCCTTGTAGATCGTCGAATTGACGTTATAGGCCGTTATTCCGTATTTTTTGTTCTGATAATCGCTGAACTGAGGCATTTTAGCGGTTTTCGCCGGCGTCTCGCGGCCCATGATCGCGAAAACGTTGTCCGTGTATTCCGATACGAAATTGTAGACATCGTCAGTACGGTAACTGGCGTCTATCAACGAAATCACGACATTGTAAATTTTCCCGTCATCCGCTTTCCAGTTTTCGTTCTCGATGATGTTTCGAACCGCGTTCCAGGATTCTGATTGCAGATTATCGGTTTCCCCCTCCAATCGCCTCCAATCTAGGGAATAGGAACGCCCGCCCGCAGTCCATAGTTTTATTTCGACCGCGATCCAGCTCTTATGGATGTCGAACGCGGCGGTAACCATGAGACCTACCGAGCCGGTTTCCTGTAATATTATGGCGTT
>JAAEQD010000215.1 GCA_024231855.1 Candidatus Zixiibacteriota bacterium | reverse complement strand
CTCTTACTCTATGATTTCTGCGACAACGCCGGCGCCGACCGTGCGACCGCCCTCGCGGATAGCGAAGCGGAGCTCTTTCTCCATCGCGATCGGGGTGATCAACTCACCGGTTATCGTTACGTTATCTCCCGGCATTACCATCTCAATACCTTCGGGCAACTGAACCGTCCCCGTCACATCCGTCGTCCTGAAATAAAACTGCGGACGGTAACCATTGAAAAACGGCGTGTGACGGCCACCTTCATCCTTGGTTAAAACATAAACCTCGCCCTTGAACTTCGTATGAGGAGTGATACTGCCAGGAGCCGCGATTACCATGCCACGCTCAAGCTCCGTCTTGTCCACGCCGCGTAAAAGCAAGCCCACATTGTCGCCGGCCTGCGCGTAATCCAATAACTTACGAAACATCTCTACACCCGTGACAACCGTCTTGCGGGTCTCCTTGATTCCGACTCGCTCCACCGGATCGCCGGTCTTGACCTTGCCGCGATCTACTCGACCAGTGCCAACCGTGCCTCGACCCGTTATCGAAAATACATCCTCAACTGGCATCAAAAACGGCTTGTCTACGTCCCGCTCTGGCTCAGGAATGTAACTGTCAATCGCGTCCATCAACTCACGGATACTCTTAAAAGCATCATCCTCGTAAGGCACACTCATGTCAGGACCCTTCGTCATCGCCTCCAAAGCCGAACCACGAATTACCGGTATGTCATCTCCCGGAAACTGATACTGAGTCAATAAGTCGCGTACTTCAAGCTCTACCAAATCCAAAAGCTCCGGATCGTCAACCTGATCTACCTTATTCATGTAAACTATGATGTAAGGTACGCCTACCTGACGAGCCAATAATATGTGCTCACGAGTCTGAGGCATCGGACCATCCGCCGCGCTTACTACCAAAATCGCTCCATCCATCTGAGCCGCACCCGTGATCATGTTCTTCACATAATCAGCGTGACCAGGACAGTCAACATGCGCGTAGTGACGATTGTCCGTCTCGTACTCAACATGCGCCGTCGCAATCGTTATACCACGCTCCTTCTCTTCAGGAGCATTGTCAATCGAATCAAAATCACGCACGCTCGCCGATCCCTTACGCGAAAGGACCATCGTCATCGCCGCTGTCAAAGTCGTCTTCCCATGATCAACGTGACCTATAGTACCCACATTAACGTGCGGCTTCGTTCGCTCAAATTTCTCCTTGGCCATCAGTCCACTCCTTAACCTTATTTGAATTATCTATTATCTTCAAAGCTTTCAAAGTTACATCTCTTATCTTTGATAAACATAACCTCTCATTCGATCGACTATTTTCTTGCACGCCTGTTCCGGCATTTTCGCGTAATGAGAAAACTGCATAGAATAAACAGCCCTGCCTTGCGAAAGCGAGCGCAATTTCGTCGCGTAACCAAACATTTCGGAAAGCGGAACCTCAGCGGCCACCAGCTTGGCATCGGGACGTTGAGCAATACCTTCGATTTTGCCTCGACGAGACTGCAAATCGCCTATGATATCACCGATATATTCTTCCGGCACAACCACTTCAACATCCATTACCGGCTCTAAAAGAGTCGGTGACGCTCGTCTGACTCCATCCTGAAGAGCCATCGATCCGGCAACCCGGAAAGCCAATTCCGAGGAATCAACTTCATGATGGCTGCCATCGACAAGAATAGCTTTAACATCAACAGTAGGATATCCGGCCACGATACCGTTATCCAGCGCTTCTTTAATACCGAGTTCAACCGGCTTAATGAATTCCTTGGGTACTGATCCACCGATAGTTTTATCCTCGAAAACGAAACCGGTACCCGGCTCCAGGGGTTCGAGTTTGAGTTTGACATGGCCGAATTGACCGCGTCCGCCCGTTTGCCTGACGAATCGGCCTTCGCATGCTACTTTTTTTGTAATCGTTTCTTTATACGCGACCTGGGGTTTGCCGACATTCGCCGATACTTTAAACTCTCTTACCATGCGATCAATAAGAATCTCAAGATGAAGTTCACCCATACCCGAGATAATAGTCTGGCCCGTATCCTGGTCTTGTTTAATTTTAAAAGTCGGATCCTCTTCGGCCAGACGCGCCAGAGAGGTGGCCAGCTTTTCCTGATCGGCTTTGGTTTTCGGTTCGATAGCAATTGAGATAACCGGTTCCGGGAACACCATCTGCTCGAGTGTAATCGGATTATCCTTTTCGCAAATCGTATCGCCGGTTGATGTTGCCTTAAAACCTATTCCGGCTACAATATCGCCGGCCATCACTTCGCGTACATCGTTTTTCTTGTTCGAGTGCATGTATAATAAGCGCGAGATTCTCTCGTTCTTGCCGGTTTTGGAATTGTAAACATATGAGCCGGCCTTGAGTTTGCCGGAGTAAACACGGAAATAAGTGAGTTTTCCGACATACGGATCGGTAATTATCTTAAAGACCAGGGCCGAAAAAGACTCATCCGGCGATGATTTTCTCGAAATCGGTTCCCTCGACTGAACGTCCAGGCCTCCAATGGGTGGTAAATCAAGAGGCGATGGCAGAAAAGCAGTGACCGAATCAAGCAGTTTCTGAACGCCCTTATTCTTAAATGATGATCCGCATAGGACAGGAAATACTTTCAAATCCAAAGTAGCTTTTCTCAAAGCCTGGATAATCTCGTGCGGTTCGATCGGTTCATTATTGATAAATTTGCCCATCAGCTCGTCATCATAATCCGAAAGATTCTCTAACAGTTCTTCACGTGTTTTATTCGCCAATGACATCAACGATTCGGGAATTTCATCATCGAAAAATTCCGCTCCGTAAGATTCCTCGTTGAATGTTCGCGCCTTCATATTGATCAAATCAATAATACCGGTGAAAAGATCACCGGTCGTGATTGGTATCTGGATAGGAACAGCATTGGCGCCGAGTCTTTTCTTCATCATTTCCACGGCTCCGAAGAAGTCGGCTCCGACACGATCCATTTTATTGACATAAGCGATTCGGGGGACATGATATTTATCGGCCTGACGCCAGACTGTTTCTGACTGAGGTTCGACACCGCCAACAGAACAGAACAAGGCAATCGCGCCGTCAAGAACTCGTAATGACCGTTCAACCTCGACAGTGAAATCGACATGTCCCGGAGTATCGATTATATTGATTCGATGATCTTGCCAGAAAACAGTAGTGGCGGCGGAGGTAATCGTGATACCGCGTTCTTTTTCGAGGTCCATCCAGTCCATGACAGCAGCGCCGTCGTCAACCTCGCCAATGCGATGAGTCCGGCCGGCATAATATAGAATGCGCTCGGTAGTAGTAGTTTTGCCGGCGTCTATATGTGCCATAATCCCGATATTTCGAGTATTTTCCAGACTCATTTGCATAAAAAAATCCACTGCCTGACAGACCCTTTTCGGAAACAAAACGTTCCGGGTCAACACATCGCAGTGGACGCTATCCGGTTATTTTAATTTCCAAATATGTAAAAAGAATCGTCTAGATACAAATTAATCCCACCTACCAACGGAAATGCGCAAATGCCTTGTTAGCTTCAGCCATTTTATGAGTATCCTCTTTTTTCTTGATAGCCGCGCCTTCGTTCTTGGAAGCGGCAAGGATCTCATTGGCTAGCTTATCGGACATCGTCTTTTCCGACCGACTGTCGGCATAACCTATCAACCATCTGATAGCTAAAGCCGTTCTGCGACCGGGTCTGACTTCGACCGGCACTTGGTAATTGGCGCCACCTACACGGCGGGACTTTACCTCCAATAAAGGTTTAACATTGTTTAAAGCCTTGTGAAAAACATCCAACGGCTGTTGACCTGTTTTTTGCTGGATGACATCCATGGCATCATAAAAAATTCTTTCCGCAACTTGCTTTTTGCCCCGCTCCATCAAGCAATTTACAAACTGCGCGACCAGAGTAAGATTATAGCGGGGATCCGGCATTTTTTCGCGTTTTTGCGGTGCATTTCTTCTTGGCACTTCAACCTCAGCAGTTTTTATTTCTTCGGTTTTTTGACGCCGTACTTGGAACGGCTTTGTTTACGATCACTCACGCCGGCCGTATCAAGGGTTCCCCTTATGATATGGTAGCGTACTCCCGGAAGATCCTTTACACGACCACCCCGGATTAAGACAATAGAGTGCTCCTGGAGATTGTGACCTTCTCCCGGAATATAAGCCGTCACCTCTATACCGCTAGTCAATCGGACACGAGCAACTTTGCGAAGGGCGGAATTCGGCTTCTTCGGCGTCGAGGTGTACACCCGCGTACAAACCCCCCGCCGCTGAGGACATCCCTTAAGTGCCGGTGTGGTTGGCTTTGTCGGCGTCGCTTTTCGCGGTTTTCTTATTAGTTGGCTAATTGTCGGCAATTAGACCTCCGTAAATCAAAAATAAGTTATCAATATAATTCTCAAAAATCCAATGTCAAGGAATTTTTAGCCAATAGTTTCAGTCTCTTTTTCGATCTCTTCCGGCTCTTCATCCTCGATTACTTCCAGTTTCTTGTATTTCTTCAAACCCGTTCCGGCCGGGATTAAATGTCCAATAATAACATTTTCCTTCAGGCCAATTAAATTATCCTGTTTGCCATTAATAGCAGCCTCGGTCAGCACTTTCGTGGTCTCCTGGAACGAGGCCGCCGAGAAAAAGCTCTCTGTCGACAAGGCCGCTTTGGTAATACCCATCAACATCGGCGTAAATGTCGCCGGCTCACCACCTTCGGCGATAACACGCTGAATCTCATCATTAAAGCGAATCTTATCGATCTGGTCGCCTTCAAGGAAATTCGTATCACCGATCTCCTCTACTTTAACTTTCTGTAACATCTGTCGGACGATAGTTTCGATATGTTTATCGTTTATCTTCACGCCCTGGAGACGATAGACTTCCTGAATTTCATTAACCAGGTACTCCTGTACATCATTTGGCCCTTTGATTTTCAGAATATCATGGGGGTCAATCGGCCCTTCGCACAGCCTGTCACCTGCTCTGACAATATCGCCGTTATGGACTCTCATGTGCTTGCCATGCGGGACCAAATATTCCTTGACCTCTTCATGTTCGGCGTGAACCAGAATTTGCTGATTTCCGCGGATGATCTTGCCATATTCGACGACGCCATCAATCTCGGTAACTACCGCTGGATCTTTGGGATGCCTGGCTTCGAACAGCTCGGCTACCCGGGGTAAGCCACCGGTAATATCCTTGGTCTTATAGATCTCGCGAGGGATTTTCACCAATGAGTCGCCGGCCTTGACTTTCTGGCCATCTTTGACGATTAAGTTCGAGCCGGTAGGAATCGGGTAATTGGCAATACGTTTGCCGCTATCGTTGGTAATCATCATCTGGGGCCTGAGCGTTTTATCTTTTTGCTCGATAATTACGCGGGCAGACAAGCCAGTAGATTCATCAAGTTCTTCTCTATAAGTTACATTTTCGATAATATCGACAAATTCTAAGGTACCGGTTTTATCCGTAAGAATATAGTTTATATGCGGATCCCATTCGAAAATTACGTCATCCTTAGCGATATTCTGGCCATTTTTAACCCTTAAATTCGAGGCATATGGAACCGAGAATTTCTGTCTGATACGATCTTTCTCATCGACAATTCTGATCTCACCGTTGGATGACAGTACGATTTGTGAGCCTGTCTCCTCGCCCTTCACAGCGCGAACATTATCCATCACAATTTTGCCCTCAGATCGAGCTTCAATCTTCGACTGTTCGGCAATAACCGATGCCGTACCACCGATATGGAAGGTTCTCAGAGTTAGCTGTGTACCGGGTTCGCCGATAGATTGGGCGGCGATAACACCAACCGCTTCACCAATTTCAACTTTTCTATTGGTAGCCAAATTCGAACCATAACAAGCTCCGCAAGCGCCCTGACGGGATTCACAAGTGAGTACCGAACGTATGTAAACCGATTCAAGTCCGGAATCTTCAATCCTTTTGGCGGCTTCTTCAGTGATCATCTCGCCGATTTCGGCTAAAACCTCATCGGTAATGGGATGAATGATATCCTCCTGAGCTGTCCGGCCATGAATACGATCGGCTAACGACTCAATTACCTCTTCGCCTTCTTTCAAAGCCGATACATCCAGACCCAGAATAGTATTGCAATCAACTTTGGTAATAATAACATCCTGAGCAACATCAACCAGCCGGCGAGTCAGATAACCGGCATCGGCGGTTTTCAATGCCGTATCAGCCAATCCTTTTCTGGCGCCGTGAGTCGAAATAAAGTACTCCTGCACCGTTAATCCTTCCCGGAAATTGGCGATAATCGGGGTTTCGATAATTTCACCAATCTGGCCCACGATTTTCTTCTGAGGTTTGGCCATTAAGCCGCGCATACCGGCTAATTGGCGGACCTGATCCTGAGAACCTCGAGCGCCGGAATTGGCCATCATATAAACAGGATTGAAACCTTCATCCAACGTGGCTAAATTGCTAAATAGGGCTTCGGTAACCTCAGTGTTAGTTGCCGTCCAGGTGTCAATTACTTTATTATAACGTTCGCCGTTAGTGATCGACCCGCGTTTGTGCATTTTCGTAATTTTTTCGACTTCTTTGTAGGCTTTTTTGACCAACTTAACTTTCTCACCCGGAACCACCAGATCGTCAACACCAATAGTAATGCCGCCAAGAGTAGCATATTCAAACCCGAGAGACTTGAGTCTGTCTAAAAATTGGGCGGTCGGCGCCATTCCCAAAACATTATAGGCTCGCGATACGAGTTTTTCCAGGTTTGATTTGTTAGCGATCTCGTTATAGAAACCAAGTTCATTGGGGACGATTTCATTAAATATTATCCGACCGGCCGTTGTCTCAACTATACCTTCCACGCCATCGACACGTACTTTGACCACGGCATGAAGTTCAATTTCCCCGACGGAATGGGCAAATATTACCTGATCGGTAGTGCCAAAAGTTTTACCCTCGCCTTTTATGCCTGAACGAGTATTGGTCAGGAAATAGCAGCCAAGTACGATATCCTGGGACGGTACAGCAACGGGTTTGCCCGATGACGGTAACAGTAAATTATTGACTGATAACATCAACAGCCTGGCTTCAAGCTGGGCCTCAAATGAGAGCGGCACATGGACCGCCATCTGATCGCCGTCAAAGTCAGCGTTGAAAGCGGCGCAAACCAGCGGATGCAAACGAATAGCTTTGCCCTCCACCAGCACCGGATAGAATGCCTGTATTCCGAGAAGATGCAATGTCGGTGCCCGGTTCAGCATTATCGGGTGATCGTGAATTATCTCTTCCAGTATATCCCAAACCTCGGAGCGTTCACGTTCAACCAGACGTTTGGCCGATTTCACGGTCTGGACATAACCTTTCTCTTCAAGCTTATGAATGATAAAGGGTTTAAATAATTCCAGGGCCATACTCTTGGGCAGACCGCATTGGTGAAGTTTCAACTCCGGACCGACGACAATCACCGATCGGCCGGAATAATCAACCCTTTTACCGAGCAGGTTTTGACGGAATCTACCTTGTTTGCCCTTAAGCAAATCGGATAAGGATTTAAGCGGACGTTTGGAATCGCCACGCACCGAACGGCTACGGCGGCCGTTATCCAGAAGAGCATCGACGGCCTCTTGAAGCATCCTTTTCTCATTCCGTAAGATGACTTCGGGAGCCTTTATTTCGATTAATTTCTTCAGTCGGTTATTTCGGTTAATAACACGACGATAAAGATCGTTTAAGTCGGAGGTCGCGAAACGGCCTCCTTCAAGAGGAACCAGGGGACGAAGATCGGGCGGAATAATCGGAATGACATCCATAACCATCCACTCCGGTTTGTTGTCCGACTGGCGGAAAGCTTCGATAACCCGGAGTCGTTTTAATGTGTCTTTTTTACGCTGTACTGATGTCTCAACTTTAACTTGAGCACGCAGCGAGATTGCCAATTCCTCGATATCGAGATCGCGTAATAAATCCCGGACGGCATCAGCGCCCATTTTGGCGACAAATTCTTTGCCGGCATCTTCCAATTCGAAAAACTCTTCCTCGGAAATAATCTCCTTATATTGCAATGAGGTATTTCCCGGATCGATAACGACATACGATTGATAGTAGATTATTCGTTCCAATGCCTTAACTGTCATACCCATAAGATGCCCGATACGCGAGGGCAACGAATGAGTATACCAAATATGTGTAACGGGAACGGCCAACTCAATATGCCCCATTCTCTCCCGCCGCACTTTGGACTGCGTTACTTCTACGCCGCATCGATCACAGACAATGCCTCTGAAACGAATACGTTTATATTTTCCGCAGTTACACTCCCAATCCTTAACTGGGCCAAAAATCCTCTCACAAAATAGGCCTTCGCGCTCCGGTTTGAAGGATCGGTAGTTTATTGTTTCAGGTTTAGTAACCTCGCCAAACGACCAACTTCTAACAGTCTCAGGCGATGCCAACTGGATTCTGATCGCCGCAAAATCCGATGGTTTCCTTTGGTTCTTAGCGAAAGGATCGACCACTCAAAGTCTCCTTTGCTTTAACATTAAAAATCCCCTCGATATCATCATTTCTCGATAAGCTCGACATCAAGTCCCAATGATTGCAATTCTTTAACTAATACATTAAATGATTCGGGCACCCCGGGTTCCGGTGGGTTTTCGCCTTTAACGATAGCCTCGTAAATCCGCGAACGGCCCGATACATCATCTGATTTCACCGTTAGCATCTCCTGTAAAATATGGGCGGCTCCGTAAGCCTCCAACGCCCAAACTTCCATTTCGCCGAATCTCTGACCGCCGAATTGGGCTTTTCCGCCAAGCGGCTGCTGAGTAACCAGTGAATACGGCCCGATAGACCGAGCATGGATTTTATCATCAACCAGATGCGAAAGTTTCATCATATATATACAACCAACAGTAATTTCCTTGTTAAACGGTTCGCCCGTAAGGCCATCATAGACAACAGATTTACCTGTTTTGGGTAAGCCCGCTTTCTTGAGATAATCCTTAATCTCAGCCTCCGAGGCGCCATCGAAAACAGGCGTGGCAATCTTCAAACCCATTTCCTGTGCAGCCCAACCAAGATGAGTCTCCAGAAGCTGACCCACATTCATACGGGATGGTACGCCAAGCGGATTTAATAGAATATCAAGTGGCCTGCCATCAGGCAAGTAAGGCATGTCTTCGGCAGGTACGATCTTGGCGATAACACCCTTGTTGCCATGTCGACCAGCCATCTTATCACCAACCGACAATTGCCTTTTGGTAGCGATTTTAACCTTGACCAATTGAACCACTCCGGGCGGAAGTTCTGTTCCCCGAACGACTTTCTCGATTTCTATTTCCTGTTGCGTTTGTTTCCTGATAATCAATTCTTTGGCCTGATAACAGAGCTTGGAGGCTTGATGGCTTAATTTTTCGTCAGCTACAAAACCTTTATCGGTAATCAAATAATGACTCTTGCAATGAGCGAATGAATCATCATTGATCTTGGTGCCCGGTTTAACGACAATTTCGCCGTTATCGCCGCGAATCGATTGAGCCGTTTGACCATTCAGGATTTCCGCTAATTTATTATTGCGCAAATCGAGAATATAATCGATCTGCATAGAGAAATTTTTCTTTAAACGGGCGATCTCGTTCCTCTCCTGCTTTTTGGCCTCTTCAGACCTTTTCTTGCGGGAGAACAATTTCGTATCAATAACGATACCCCTCATGCCCGGGGGCGCTTTCAGCGAAGCATCACGCACATCGCCGGCTTTTTCGCCAAATATCGCTCGTAATAGTCTTTCTTCAGGTGATAGCTCGGTTTCGCCCTTTGGAGTTACTTTGCCCACCAGAATATCTCCGGCTTCGATCTCAGCTCCAATCCTGACTATACCAGCTTCATCAAGGTTCACCAGGGCCTCTTCGGAGACATTCGGGATCTCACGAGTGATTTCCTCGGCGCCTCTTTTAGTATCACGAACCTGAATCTCGAATTCCTCGATATGAATAGAAGTAAAGACATCGTCAGTTATCATTCTATCAGATACTATAATAGCATCCTCAAAATTATATCCGCGCCAGACCATGAAGCCCACCATGACGTTTTTACCCAACGCCAATTCACCGTTATCGGTAGCCGCACCATCGGCAATCGATTGACCGGCAGCGATTTTCTCCCCGGCTTTGACGATCGGCTTCTGACTGATACAGGTATCCTGGTTTGAGCGGGCGTATTTAATAAGGTGATACTCATCTAACTCACCAATATCCAGCGCCTTGCTTTGACCATAAAGAGTCGGCTTGATAACAATCTGGTCGGAGGCTACGAATTCCACGGTTCCGGCCCTTTTAGCCGTAACAACAGCATATGAGTCGATTGCCGCGGTGCCTTCGATTCCGGTTCCGACCACCGGCGAATCCGTTTCAAGAAGTGGAACCGCCTGACGTTGCATGTTCGAACCCATTAAAGCCCTATTAGCGTCATCGTGCTCCAAAAACGGAATCAGTGAAGCCGCCACCGACACAAGCTGCATCGGCGCAACATCCATATAAGCGATCTTAACCGGATCAACCGGCATCAGGTCGCCGCGATTTCGGGCGGTGACGATTTCATGGGTAAACTTGCCGTTTTTCTCAAGGGATTCGTTGGCCTGAGCTACCAGGTAACGGTCTTCGACATCGGCAGTAAGGTACTCGATCTCGGTGGTAACCTTACCCTTGATAACTTTGCGATATGGCGTTTCCAGAAAACCATATTTGTTAATCCGGGCATAAGATGCCAGAGATGTTATCAGTCCGATATTCGGACCTTCCGGGGTCTCAATCGGACACATCCGACCATAATGCGTATGATGTACATCGCGAACCTTAAATCCGGCTCTTTCCCTGGTCAGACCGCCGGGTCCCAAAGCCGATAATCTCCGCTTATGCGTGAGCTCGGCCAGTGGATTTGTTTGATCCATAAATTGTGATAGCTGAGATGAGCCGAAAAACGCGTCTATAACGGAAGATACGGTTCGGGCATTGATCAATTCGTGTGGCGTCGGCGCTTCATCGCTGCGAAGACTCATTCTCTCTTTGATCGTTCTGGCCATGCGCGACAGACCAACAGAGAACTGATTACCAAGAAGTTCACCGACCGACCGGGAACGTCTATTGCCCAGATGATCGATATCGTCAACATCCCCTTTGCCGTTGCGCAGATCGATCAGGTATTCAACAATGCAGATAAAGTCCTTCTTGTCGAGCACAGTTTGTTCGACCGGGATATCCAGATTAAGCCTCTGATTTATCATGTAGCGGCCGACTTCGCCGAGGTCGTACCGTTTGGGGTTGAAGAACATTTTATCTAAAAGGCTCTTAGCCAGTTCGCTGGTGGGGGCATCGCCGGGACGAATCAGGGAATACAGTCGCTGCAAGGCGTCTTCTTCACTGCGGATTTTATCTTTTTTGTCTTTCGTGATAGTGTTGATTATGACCGGAACTTCTCGTGACAGATCGATATCGACCAACTTGACTTTGGAGATTTTCAATTCAATCAGTTTGGTCGCGTCGGCTTCAGAGAGTTTCTCCCCCGCCTCGATAATGACCTCACCGGTCGACGGATCGACAATTGGCGCGGCGGTATAGCGATCAATCAGTTTCGGTACTTTTCTCGACGAAAACGATTCCTCCTTCACCCTGCAGAATGCTCCAATCAAGTCCTCATCGGATGAATAACCAATCGCCCTCAATAATGTAGTAGCGGTCAGCTTTCGGCGCGAATCAATGTGAACATACATAATGTCATTCACGTCAAGGGTAAATTCGACCCAGGATCCGCGATAAGGGATTATCCTTGTCGAAAATAGTTTCTTGCCGTTGGGATGTATGGTCTCATCGAAAAACACGCCCGGAGAACGATGAAGCTGGCTTACAATCACTCGTTCGGCGCCATTAATGATAAACGTGCCTTTTTCAGTCATCAAAGGCAATTCGCCCAGGAACACATCCTGCTCGATGATATCCTTGACCTTGGCGCTCTCGGAATCATCATTATCTTCAGTTTCCCGGGTAATCAGTCGGAGAGTCGCCTTAAGCGGCGCCCCGTAAGACATGTTGCGTTCCTGGCATTCGACTATCGAATACCGGGGTTCATCGACAGAATAACTCACAAACTCCAGCGATCGAGTCTCGCGGACGTCAGTAATTGGAAATATTGATTGAAATACTGTTTGCAGACCTTGATCGCGCCTTTTTTCAGGAACGATCCGCGCCTGCAAAAACTCATTAAAAGATTGTGTCTGGACAGCCAGCAAATGCGGCAAATCCAGAACTGTCTCTAATTTTGAAAAAGAGACACGTTCAGTCCCGTTATTAGAACTCACGAAGTTCCTCCCGGAATGCTCTCTATAAAGATTAGAAAACTACTTAATCTGAACAGAAGCACCCGCCTCTTCCAGCTTCGCCTTGGCAGCCTCTGCTTCTTCCTTAGCCACACCTTCTTTAACATTACTCGGAGCGCCGTCGACAACTTCCTTGGCTTCCTTCAAGCCCAGGCTGGTAAGTTCGCGGACGGCCTTGATAACCTGAATCTTCTTGTCGCCAATAGCTTCGAGAACGACATCGAATTCAGTCTGTTCTTCTTCCGCGGCTGCGGCGCCGGCTCCCGGAGCAGCAGCTGGGGCCGCCGCGACGGCGGCAGAAACGCCAAACTCATCTTGCATTTTCTTTGATAAGTCCGCCAACTCTATTACTGTCATGCCTTTAATGATATCGAAGGCTTGTTCAATTTTATCCGACATTTTCAACCTCTGCCATTATTTAGTTAGTTTTTTCCAGTCTATACGGCCACTTTTAGTTTCTACGGTTAATCGGACGGACCGTTGGATAAGTGGCGAATTCCATCAGTCAGAAGCTTCGCCCTTTTACCGTAAAAATTACTTTCTCTCTTCAGCCAATGCGTCTAAAAGCCCGATGAAATTCCTGGTTACACCATCCAGGGTCATCACGAATCCGGTAATCGGTCCTTCAACAGCGCCTATGACCATCGCCAGCACCTCGTTTTTCGAAGGTAGCAGAGCGATCTTTTTATAATCCTCAACCGTTAGCAGCTGATTATCCAGGATAAACGCCTTAACCTTAGGGATATCGGTCTTTTTGGAGAAATCGTGGATAACTTTCGCCGGAATGGATGGGTCATCAAAACCAAAGACCATCGATGTTGGTCCGACAAAATACTCGGCAATATCCTCCAGGTCGGACTCTTTGGCCGCGATACGTAACAGCGTGTTTTTCGCTACTCTGAATTCGGCATTGGAATTTCTAAGATCCCGCCTTAAAACAGTCATATCGGCAACGTTGATACCGGTGTGATCGGTCACAATTACGCTGTTAGCGTCTGCAAATCTCTCCTTGAGAAGAGCAATCTGATTTTCTTTTTCTTTAGTCGGCATATCAACCTTACCTGCCAAAAGTCAAAACTTCTGTAGTGTCTAATTTTATTCCAGGACCCATGGTCGAACACACTGAAGCATTCTTCAAATAGGTCCCCTTTGCTGTAGTCGGCTTAGCCCTGACAATTGCCCCAAGAAAAGCCTTCGAATTTTCAATAAGCTGGTCATCCGAAAATGAAAGCTTGCCAACTCCGGAGTGAATATTGCCGGTCTTGTCAACCCGGTATTCTATTTTACCGGCTTTCAAATCATTTACCGCTTTGGCAATATTTTGAGTTACAGTACCGGCCTTGGGATTGGGCATGAGCCCCTTGGGACCCAATATCTTACCCAGCCGGCCGATGCTACTCATCATATCCGGCGTGGCTACAATAGCATCCACATCGGACCAGCCGCCTTTTATCTTTTCGATATACTCATCGGAACCGACCATATCGGCGCCGGCCTGCTCGGCTTCGGCGGCTTTTTCACCCTTGGTCAACACCAGGACTCGAATACTCTTGCCCGTACCATGCGGCAAAACCACCGTTCCCCTGACCATTTGGTCGGCTTTCCGGGGATCAACCCCCAAACGACAAGATATTTCGAGCGTCTCATCGAATTTAACCTTAGCGGCTTCGCGAATCATTCTAAGAGCATCAGCCAGGGTAAAAGCTTTCAGCTTATCGATTTTCGCTACCGCCTCTTTGTATCTTTTTCCTCTTCTCAAACTTTACTCCTCGGTCTCCCCATAACGACCTTTATTACTAAAAAGTTAACAATAACCTGTGCTGATCGGTTTCTCAGATCCAAGATAATTTTCTTTAACCTTCCAAGCTCTCTAAACCTTCAACCTCAATCCCCATACTCCGGGCCGTGCCCTCTACCATTCTTTCAGCCATTTCAATCGTATTGGCATTAAGATCGGGCATTTTCAATTGAGCGATTTCTTTGACCTGAGCTCTTGATACTCTGCCAACCTTTTCTTTGTTCGGCTCACCAGATCCTTTTTCCAGCTTGGCCGCTTTTTTCAGAAGCACTGCCGCCGGCGGAGTTTTGGTGATGAACGTGAAAGACTTGTCGGCATAGACAGTTATCACAACCGGGATAATCAGTCCTGCCTGCGATTGAGTTCGGGCATTAAAGGCTTTGCAAAATTCCATGATGTTGATGCCTGCTTGCCCCAAAGCTGGTCCTACAGGGGGGGCAGGCGTGGCATTACCCGCCGGAATTTGCAGTTTAACATTGCCAACAACTTTTTTTGCCACAACAGCTCCTTATACTATTAAAGTGATTTTACCTGAAGATAATCGAGTTCAACCGGCGTTGGACGCCCGAAAATTGAAACCATTACTTTCAGTTTTCTACGCTCAGGATTAATCTCGCTGACCGTACCCGAAAAATCGGCAAAAGGCCCATCCACGACCTTGACCGCTTCGCCTACTTTGTACGGAATATCCAGCACATCCCGGTTTTTAGATCGGTCAACCTGCTGAAGTATTCTGGTAACTTCGCTATTCCGTAAAGGAACCGGCTTGCCGGAGGCACCGACGAAATTAGTAATGCCGGGAGTAGTGGTGACTAGGTTCTGGGTCTGTTTGTTCAGTTCCATCTCGACCAGGATATAGCTGGGCAGAAATTTCTTCACCGATGTGGATCGCTTGCCTTGCTTCATTTCCACGATTTCTTCGGTGGGAACCAAAACTTGTCCGAACTGATCGCTCAGACCTTCCGCCTCGACGGCGCTTTCAAGATATTTTTTGGCTTTATACTCGTGGCCCGAGTAAGTATGAGCCACATACCATCGTAATGCCATAAATCTTACCTGAAGATTAAGGTTGATGCTTTCGTCAAGGCGTAATCAACGACACCTATAAACAATGATAGAATTATCGAAAGCACGACCACGACTATCGTGGAATCACGAAGCTCCATTTTGGAAGGCCAAGCTACCTTGATCAATTCCTGCTTCGTCTCTTGGAAATACTTCACTATTTTGTTTATCATAAATTCTCCTGGCAGGACAGGAGGGACTCGAACCCCCAGCATCCGGTTTTGGAGACCGGCGCTCTACCAATTAGAGCTACTGTCCTTTAGGCCTTACCTTGTTTCCTTATGCATAACATGCGTATCGCATGTCGGGCAATATTTTTTAAATTCGACCCGTTCGGGATGTTTTCTCTTATTCTTGGTCGTATTGTAATTCCTGTTTTTACAGGTGTTACAGGCCAGAATGACGATCGGTCGTTTTTTATCTTTAGCCACTGTTAACCTCTTACTCTATGATTTCTGCGACAACGCCGGCGCCGACCGTGCGACCGCCCTCGCGGATAGCGAAGCGGAGCTCTTTCTCCATCGCGATCGGGGTGATCAACTCACCGGTTATCGTTACGTTATCTCCCGGCATTACCAT
>JAAEQD010000214.1 GCA_024231855.1 Candidatus Zixiibacteriota bacterium | reverse complement strand
GCGATATTTCAGGAAAGCCAGCACCGGGTCAAATCGATGGCCCTGGTCCACGAGAGATTGTACCAGGCCCAAGACCTGGCCCGGATTGATTTTGCCGAATATGTTCGAGACTTGACCACCTATTTATTCCGGGCGTATGGGGTCAATTCGAGTTTAACCAAACTCAAGATCAAGGTTGACAATGTGACTCTGGGCATTGATACGGCTATTCCTTGCGGTTCGATTATCAATGAACTGCTTTCAAATTCCCTTAAATATGCTTTTCCAGCCGGTCAACCGGGTCAAATCAGAATCGACCTTCAACCGCTCGCTGATCGTCGGTTTGTCCTGCTAGTTAGCGATGATGGGATCGGCTTTCCGGAAGAGCTGGATTTCCGTAAAACAAAGTCATTGGGTTTGAGATTAGTCAATACCCTGGTCAGGCAACTTAATGGCACCATCGAACTAAAACGCGATGGAGGTACAAAATTTAAAATTATGTTTGTGGTGTTATAATTAATGTTATAATTAGACTGAAGAAAGGGATAAACTTATGGCAAATACACGTATC
>JAAEQD010000213.1 GCA_024231855.1 Candidatus Zixiibacteriota bacterium | reverse complement strand
CCGGTTCTTAAACGGTAGAAGTAAACTCCGCTGGAGTAATTGGCGGCGTTCCATTCTACGATATGATTACCGGCTTCAAGGTAACCGTCCTTTAATGTTTCTACCCTTTGTCCTAAAACATTATAAACTTCAAGTTTCACCTTACCATTTGACGGCAGATCGAAACTGATATTTGTTTGAGCATTGAATGGGTTCGGATAGTTGCTATTCAATTTAGCAACCTGCGGTAATTGCGCAGAACCTTCATCGAACCATCTGTTGACATTCCAATCGTTATTACTGCTGGAACTGACTAATCCCGTTATCCTGAATACAAAAGAAGATGAATCAATGACGTAGTTCGGATAGACTCCGGCGTAAGCGATGTACGAGTAAAATCCTTCCTCCGCACTTCCCGGAATATTCTGTTCGATGCCGGGATACGTTAATGTCTCGTTGGGATTAAGAGGAATACCGCTCCATTGTTCGATGGGGCCGTATTGAGTTCCGTTGGGCAGTCCAATCATAATCCAGACATCGCCGGTCTGAAATTCGCTTGTATTGTTTTTCAACTTACCGGTAAAGAAGAACGAACCGCCTGCAGGAAATTCCAGATAAAGGTCTTCGGGTATAACGCTGAGATGAACATCCGAAGGGACGAAATCGAGCGTCAGCAGGGAAGAGCCATCTGCAATATAAATATTATTACCCGCAAGGGCTATCTCTTGAGCGTTTCCAGGAGTTATGTAACTACCCGCGATGCTGGCGTATTCAGGATTTGTTATATCGACTACCATAAGGTCTGATGCGGCAACATAAGCATAATCACCGGAGACGGCGACATCACTTGATGTCATCCCCGGCATTCTGACGTGTTGTACTAAAGAAGGATTTTCTTTATCGGTCACATCGACAATTTTTAATCCACCGAAATAGCCGTCAGCAACAAAAACCAAATTTCCGGATACAACTACACCGCTTGCCGATCCTGTAGTATTGTAAGTTCCCCCAAGAACCGGATTGGAGGGTGTTGAGATATTTATAATGCGCATGCCAAAAGCATTAACGGCTGCGTAAGCATAGTTGCCCTGCACGCATATATCTTCTGTTAATCCCTGGTATGAGATACTTCCGGTGAATGAAGGGCTGGCTGGATTTGTTACATCAATAATCTGTACGCTATTGCCATCGGCGATATAGGCTAAATTCCCATCAAGACAGATTTTCAACGCCTGATTTGGTGTATCGTAAGTGCTTACCCAAGTTGGAGAATTCGGGTTGCTGATATCGACTATCTGCATTCCATCATATAAGCACGAAAGGTATGCATAGTTGCCCCCAACGATAACGTTCAGTACTCTCAAATCCACATCGGAATAGTTACCTAACGGAGTAGGCTCTAAAGGATTTGAAATATCAACTATCTGTAATCCGTCACGTCCCTGCGCCACATAAGCGTAGTTTCCGGTGATAAAAACATCCTCGTTTAAATAGGGAACTTCATAAGTTCCTTCCAGAAAGGGAATCGCCGGATCAAGAACATCAACCACATAGACACCGGAGTATGGAGATTCTGTGTAGATGTAATCACCGTCCAGCCAGATCGTGTTGACAGAAAAGCTGTTGTAATATTCACCTTCGAATGCCGGCATTTCAGGATTTGAAATATCAAGTATTTGAAGGCCGCCGGTTCTATCTGCTATATAGGCGAGGTCATTATTGACAATTACCTGCTCTGCATATCCGGGAGTGTCATACTCTCCGACGACAAAAATTGTTGGGATATAAGTAGCGTCAAACACGATTAATCCATCGTTGCGGTGAGCGACATAAGCGAAATTGCCATCCACATACACATCTTGATAATTATCATCATAAGTAAAGTAATCGGTGATCATAGACGGATTATTGATATTCGTAATATCGAATACCTCCACGCCGCCGAAGCTGATAAAATAACCTTCAATCGTGCGGGTTCCACCATAGGTAATAAAAGCGAGATCATTTTCAACAAAAATACTTTTTACCGGTAAATCAAACCAGGCTTTAAAACTGGCAACGTAAACCGGGCTCATCGGGTTTGAAACATTGTAAATCAATACTTCATCGTAAAGGTCGCTGGTACCGGATTCCCACCAACGGGTAGTAACGTAAGCGTAATCTCCAAAAACATGCACGTCCATAACCTCGTATTCGGTATTGATAACACCTACGGATGTCAAAT
>JAAEQD010000212.1 GCA_024231855.1 Candidatus Zixiibacteriota bacterium | reverse complement strand
ATAACGTTAAAAAATTCGCAAATTCTTGGCAGATAAACCATGTTAATAACTCTCATCCGTTATCACCGCTTTTCCCCTAAAGACGCGGTATATATATATGGTATAGCCGATTACTAAGGGCATTCCAATCAGAGCCATAATAAGCATTACTTTCAAAGTCCTCGGAGTTGAAGAAGCATTGTATGCGGTGAGACTATATGTCAAATCTGTCAAGGAAGGTACCAGTCTTGGAAACAGACTTACAGCCGAAACGCCGATAATGCTTGCAATCGCCACGGATGAATATAAGAAAGCTCTACCGTAACGAACTCCCTTTAATGATATTGGGATTAATATGACAGATATTAAAAAAAGCAAGAAAAATATCCAGAAAAGCGGGGTAGACATGGTTCCCTCGAAGAGGAATGGAGATTCGAAAACGGTATAAATCGTTGCAAAAAGATAAAGTATGATGAACCATATCCACAAACCCGATGCCCATTTACGAGCTTTCTCAAGAAGCTCTCCCTCGGTTTTCAAAGTAAGATATATAGCGCCGTGCATTGCAAACATAACCAGACTTAATACACCGATTATAACCGAATATGAATTCAGTAATCCCCCAAAAGAGCCGGTAAAAGCGCCGTTCTCATCTATCGGAATGCCTCTTAAAATATTACCGACCGCCACTCCAAATAAGATTGATGATAAGAGACTTCCCAAACCGAAAGACCAATCCCAAAATTTCTGCCAGCTTTGAGAGTCTATTTTGCTTCTGAATTCCAACGATACCGCTCTGAATATCAATGCAGTCAGAAGAAGCATAAGAGCCAGATAAAAACCGCTGAAGACAGTAGCATAAACGATCGGAAATGCGGCAAACAACGCTCCACCTCCCGTTAAAAGCCATACTTCGTTGCCATCCCATACAGGTCCGATGGCGTTCATGTATATCCGCCGTTCGTGATTGCTCCGGGCAAAAAGATGAAGTACTCCTACTCCGAAATCAAAACCATCTAAAATCGCATAACCGGCAATTAAAACGCCAATCAGTATAAACCAAATTGTATTCAGATCCATCATGGCTTCACCTCCCCAGCACTAATCGGTTGAGGTCCATGCTTAACTTCCTTGAACATTAGATATAAATAGAGTGTCCCCAACATAATATATATCAAACCGAAAAGAATAATTGAAAACAGTATTTCACCGGCAGATACTGTCAGGGAAATCGCATCAGATGTTTTTAGGATTTTATATACTACCCAGGGCTGACGTCCGACTTCGGCAGTTACCCATCCAAACTGACATGCTAAGACCGGTAATGGTATCGAAACTATAAGCAGTTTTAAAAACCACCTGCTTCCCCATAGCTTTTTCCTTCGCAATAAGAAAAGTCCAATTGCCGTTGATGCAATAAAGAACAGTCCCAATATTACCATATTATGAAATGAAACGAAGGTCAGGAAAACGGGGGGTATCTCATCACGATTGAAATCATTCATTCCATGTACATAAGCATTTACATCCTGATAGAGCAATAAACTCAGCATACCGGGAATCTGAATTTTAGGTGGAGTACCAGATTCGATCGAATCCTCCGGAACGTCAAAAATCGCCATTGGCGCATTAGTCTGACCGACATATAGGCCTTCAAGTGCAGTGAATTTCTCCGGTTGAGTGAAGGCGACCTGGACAACATGCTCATGCCCAAACGGATACAGTTCCAGTACCGAAGAGACAAAACCGACAATAAGGGCGAGCTTTAAAGTTTTCTTGGCGCCATCTACGAATTTTTTATTCAACAGAAGATAAGCCGAAATACCAGCAACGAAAAATGCTCCCGTTATAATGGCGGCATCCATCGTATGAAAGAACCGTATCATAGTCGATGGATTAAAAACAGCATCCCAAAAGTTCGTTAGTTCGGCGCGTCCGTTTTGTAAAACGTAACCGGCCGGAGTCTGCTGCCATGAGTTGGCAACAAGAATCCAGAACGCCGAAATCGTGGAACCGACTGCAACCATAAGAATAGAAAACCAATGAACACCCCTGGATACTTTGTTTCTGCCGAAGATGTATAATCCGAGAAAAGCGGATTCGAGGAAAAACGCAAATATTCCTTCCGCCGCCAAAGGCGCTCCGAAGATATCCCCTACGAATTTCGAATATTCCGCCCAATTCGTCCCAAACTGGAATTCCATGACTATCCCGGTAGCTACGCCAATAGCAAAATTAAGTGCCAGTAGTTTGCCGAAGAATCTTCCCATCCTTTCCCAAATCTCATCATCCTTTCTCCAACCGAAACCTTCGATTACAACAAGGAGCCAAGCCAAGCCGATAGATATGGGTGGAAATATAAAGTGGAAGCCTATAGTTAACGCAAATTGCAGTCGTGATAATAATACCGGATCTAAATCCATCTAAACTCCTCTTGATTTATCAACAGTATAAAAGCCTAAGCTTTCCAAAGACCATGCAGGTTACAAAACTCTCTGACAGTTACCTTATCTGTATCGATACAGAATTCCGCTTCAGGCACATCACCGGGTTTCAGGAATTTACGATATGCTTTGTCATCGTCTGTAACAACTTCAATCCACTCGATAAAATGGTCGTCCTGCATGGGATGAGTGATGCTTCCAACCGTTACTTTAAAACCATCAGAGGTTTTCTCAATTACGGGAACATGTTTTTCGATAGCGGCGTCGGTAGTATTTTCAGTCTGCAATGTCATTGGTTGATTACAGCATACCAATGTACCCGCTCCCTTGCGCACGATTTCAACCATGTTGCCGCATTTTTCACACTTATAAATTTGCAGCTTTTCAGTCATTTCTGTCTCCTTTCAACAATTTTTAATTATTGTTGATATTAAAGTTTTTCCTCCCCTATTGGGGAATAAGGGAGGATTTTCAATAGGTAAATATTATGCGTGTGCAGAGAGGTATTCAGCAACACCTTTAGCGGTAGCTTTCATCGCATCCTGCCCTTTTTCCCAGTTAGCCGGACATACTTCTCCATGTTTTTCAGAGTATTGCAGTGCATCGACTATCCGTAATGCCTCGTCGACATTACGTCCCAGCGGAAGATCGTTAATGATAGCATGTCTTACAACACCTTCTTTGTCGATAAGGAACAATCCTCGCAGAGCCACGGCGTTATTGATTAACACTCCATAGTCGCGGGATATATCCTTGGTGATGTCGGCAACTAACGGATATTGGATATTGCCGACTCCTCCCTTTTCAATCGGCGTATTTTTCCATGCCCAGTGCGAGTATTCCGAGTCGATCGATATACCGACAACTTCGCAATTCCGATCCTTGAATTCCTGCAGTTTCTTGTCGAAAGCAATGATCTCCGTAGGACAGACGAAAGTAAAATCGAGTGGGTAGAAAAACAGTATTACATATTTGCCCTTATACGATGACAGTGATAATTCATCGATGCTATTATTAGGCATTACCGCATT